>JAPVTA010000076.1:0-4807 GCA_047519465.1 Thermodesulfobacteriota bacterium
AACGAAAAGTGGAATTTCCAGAAGATTCGGCCCGATGACAAGGTCTTAAAAGGGAGCACCGTCTTCTCCTTACCTGAATCCCCTCTTCCGTTTCAGGCTTTAAAAGAGGGCAGCCCGTATGAAAACGATGAACTGCATCTTAATAAGGAGAATAAAATACCATAGATGACCCGAAGGATTTCATCTTTTTTGAAGGGCAATGGAGCATAGTAATAAAGTTAGTTGTGGGGCGGTTTGTATGAATTGGTAGATCAACCGAAAAGGGACTCTACGCTTTGCGGTTGTTTGCAAGAGCCGGAAGAGTATGACAACTTACAATAAGATTTTCAAGGGAGGCTGTAATGGCGAAGGGTCGAGTCAAGTGGTTCAGCGATCAAAAGGGCTTTGGGTTTATTGAAGTGAAAGATGGAAAGGATGTATTCGTTCATCGTACTGCAATTCAGGGTTAAGGATTTACCCTGAGAGAGGGTGATGAGGTTGAATTCGAAATCTCTCAGGGTCCAAAGGGTCCTCAAGCCGCCAATGTAACGGTGGTTATTTAAGAAGCAGAGGGGCCGGCTTCTATCGACTTCGGGGAGCTCAGTGGAGTTGTGGTTGAATGGTTTGAGTTATATCCTCCCTTGACCTGGACAGGCCTGCTACACCCTGCCCGGCAAAGGTGCAGATGCCCTTACTTCGAAGCATTACCTTTATAATATATTTCATGGAAAACTTAAGTGGAAAGAAATCGAAGAAATAGAAACAAGGCAAGAAGTTTGAAAGAACGGGTTCCAAAAAGATCCTATAGATCTTCGTCCCGCCAAGGGCGGGACGAAGATGCTTTGATTCTGTGCGATGAGTTGGACGTCGATGTGGCCAGCGAGTTTCCCGGATTGAAAGTGGAGAATGAGAATGTTCTGCTGAGGGAAGAGGAGGAGGTCGTTGAATACAAGCTGAGGCCCCTTGGCAAGGCAGCGGATCCGGTCCGCATTTATTTGAAGGAATTGGGATCATTTCCCTTACTGACCCGGGAAGGGGAAGTGGAAATTGCCAAGAGGATCGAAAATGGGCAACGGGATGTGTTGAGCGTGGTGCTTAATTGTCCCATTGCTGTCAGCGAGGTCATTAACCTCGGAGTTGCTCTCCGCGCTGGAATGGTAGAGATCAGAGAGGTAACCAATGAGATCGACGATGAAGAGGCGAGTGTTGAGGAAGAGCAGATCCAGAAGAAGAGGGTTCTCAACTTAATCAGCAAGATTTGGGAGAAGGAAGCCAGCATTCGACTTCTCCAGAAGAAGCTGTGGTGCAGGGAGAAGGGACCTTCTAAAAAGAAGATTCGAGGCCAGATCTGGAAGAGAAAGGCTAAGATATTTGATGCATTTAAACAGCTCAACTTGAAGGAAAAACAGATTAGCCGAATTGTCCAGAAACTGAGACTGTGGAATATTCGGATGGAAAAGGCTCAAGAAGAGCTGAAACAATACGAGAAGGACATAGGGATTTCAATCCAGGAGGCCAGAAATTCTTTGAGGGGAATGAGAAAAAAAACAATTAAAAAAAGTTCTCTTTCTCCTGTTAAAGTGGGCCCTGGGCTAAAGGATTTAGAGGAGATGGACAGGATCGCTCGGAATGTCAAAAGGAAGGTGGGTAGAATGGAGGTGGAGTGCGGGTTTTCTTCGGATCAGATCAAAGAGGCAGTGAAGGCGATTGAGAAAGGGGAGGCCAAGGCCAAAGAAGCGAAGAGTGAATTGGTGAAGGCCAACCTGAGGTTGGTCATCTCCATTGCCAAGAGATACATTAATCGGGGGCTTCACTTTCTGGATTTGATCCAGGAGGGGAATATCGGGTTAATGAGGGCGGTGGACAAGTTCGAATACCGGAGGGGCTACAAGTTCGGTACATACGCGACGTGGTGGGTCCGGCAGGCCATCACCCGAGCCATTGCCGACCAAGCTCGGACCATTCGCATCCCTGTTCATATGATCGAGATCATCAATAAACTGAACCGAACCTCCCGAACCCTGGTTCAGCAGATGGGAAGAGAGCCCACCCTGGAGGAAATCGCTCAAAAAATGGGGATGTCTCTGGACAAGGTGCAGAAGGTTTTTAAGATCGCCAAAAGGCCCATTTCGCTCGAAACGCCTATTGGTGAGGAAGAGGATGGCCGGTTAGAGGATTTTATTGAAGATAAAGAAGTGATTTCCCCTCAGGAGGCAGCGATAAGCTCCAATATGGCAAAGCGGATTCAAAAAGTCCTCTCCACACTGAACGGAAGGGAGGAGAAGATTTTGAGGATGCGGTTCGGGATCGGAGAGAAGCACGACCATACCCTTGATGAGGTGGGACAGTACTTTGAACTTACCCGGGAAAGGATCCGACAGATTGAGGACAAGGCCTTAAGGAAGTTGAAACATTCCAGCCGGGCCGATAAACTAAAAAGTTTTATCGATTACTAAAAGAGTTTCTAAATAAGGAGACGGACTATGAATATTTATGTGGGAAACTTATCCTATAATGCAACAGAGGAAACTGTTCGGCGGGCTTTTGAATCCTTCGGCCAGGTAATCTCAGCAAGAATTATCAAAGACAAGAATACTGGGCAGTCCCGAGGGTTTGGTTTTGTCGAAATGCTTGAACAGAGTCAGGCCCAAGCGGCGATTGAGAACCTCAATGGCAAAGAACTCCTGGGTCGACAGATGACTGTGAAGGAGGCACGCCCTCGCACCGACCAGGGAAGGTTCGGTCGGCAAGATGGTCAGAACGGACGATTGGGATACGGTGATAGAAGGCCTTATTGATCCAGTGGCTTCCCAATTCCTAAACCGGACGATTGGAAAAAGTTCTGAGAACAAAATTTATGGATCCTCTGAAGATTGACCAGAAACACCTTGAATCGATTAGTTCTCGTTTGTTGGAGAAAGGTATTCACCTAACCCTTGAAGAGGTGAATGGGGTAGCCGACCTGATCAAGAATGAAATGCTCTACGGGTATGTAAACCGATTGATCACTCAGGTCGAAAAGATCATTGACATAGATCCTTCTCTTACGGAGAGGGAGATTCTCCAGCTTGTCGCGAGAACCGTCGTCGAAAACCTTGGTGCGGAGGCCTCAAGCATACGGATATACGACCCCGAAAAAAAGGAGATGATCTCTTATGGGTCCTACCCCAGCCTTCATGAAAATCATGAGGAGATCATCCCTTTTGAAGATACGATCGCCGGTGAGGTGGTCAGAACACGTCGAAGTTACTCGGTCCGTAATATCTTAAAAGAAGAAAAGTACAAGAATAAGGAGAAGGTTGAAAAACTTGGAATCCGTTCGATGCTGGCCGTACCGATTTACCTTCAGCGTTTTTCTAAGGATGTCGATACAGAGGGAGTTCTCCAGATCTATTACAAAGAGAAGGATAAGGTGTTTACGCCGCTGGAGGTCGAGACTGCGGAGATGTTCTCAAAACGGGTGGGTTATGTCATTGCTTTGAAGAAAATCAATTATCTTCATAAATTGAATGTGACCAAGGACAAGATTTTAGAGCATATCTACCAGAAATTGGCCAGGGGTGAAGGAATCAAGATGAAGGATCTCTTCAACTCAGTCATTCCGGAATTGGTGGACATCATGAAGATCCAGAGGTGTGCCCTCTTTTCCGTCACGGAGGACCGAGAGCACATTATCCTGGAGGCTGGATATCCAGAAAAGGTACATGGAATCGGAAAGGTCCGTTCTGTGAAAGAAGAACTCTATGCAAAGGTGATTGTGGACCAGACAGGGCCTTTCGGTAGTTTTGATTATGAGAAGATCTTCGCCCATTATATCCTCATTACCAACATCAAGGAAACCCTTCTCCTTCCCCCAGACGTCAAATATTTCCTTGAAACTCAGCAAATCAATTCGGTTCTGTATATTCCTTTAGGAATGGATGAAACCGTCAGATACTTCCTCGTCTTTGATGCCCAAGCTCATCATCGGCGATTTACAGAAGAGCAGATCGACATCTTAACCTTCTTTGGCAAGGAATTGACCAAGGGGCTGAAACTCGAGAAGATGGACGACATCCTTCATGATTTTAAGAACCCTGCCATTGCCGTGGCAGGGTTTGCCAAGCGGGTCCAGAAGGTCCTTAAGGAAGGCGCCTATCCTAAGAATGAGAAAGTGGACCAGGCGCTGGATATTCTTTTGAAAGAGACTCACCGTATTCAAGAATTGGCCCTGACCCTTCATGAGAAAGGGAAGGAATCGATCATTGACCTAACGGAGATATCGAAGAGGAGATTTTTAATCAACGAAGAAACCTTAAGGGAATTGAACAGAAAGAATATTCAATTAATTGAGCGAAAGTTGGAATCTCCTTTATGGGTTCGATGCTTTCCCCTTCATATTGAAAGAGTGATAGATAACCTCCTAAACAACGCTTCCAACGCCATTCCCGAAGAAGGAGGAGAACTTTCTATTCGATCCTATCGTAAGGACCCTTGGGCCGTGGTCGAGATTAACAATACAGGCCAGATCTCGGAAGGGGAAAAGGATCGATTTACTCTTGGGGAAGGCATAGGCAGGGGGCTTCACACTTGCACTCGATTGGTCAAAAATATGAGGGGGACAATGTCCGTGGAGTCCAAGGAAGGTCAGACCACCTTTTGTATCATGTTGCCTCTTGCCGAGCCATAATTCCAAACCAATTTGATTCGTAAATAACACAAACAAAATGAGATGTTTAAACAGGCAACCAATAAAGAGATAAGGAGAAAAAAGATGAAAAAGAGACTATTCAAGGAAGCTAAACCTAAGAGTAAGAAGGTTCGATTCAATTTGTATGCCCCCGAAGCT
>JAPVTA010000077.1:0-28346 GCA_047519465.1 Thermodesulfobacteriota bacterium
ATTTTCAACTGTTCGAGTGGGGCTGTAGCTCAGCTGGGAGAGCGCTTGAATGGCATTCAAGAGGCCGACGGTTCGATCCCGTTCAGCTCCACCATTTGCTCTTCTTACTCTGAACATCGTCTGAGATCGCTTCACGAAGACTTCACAGGACATTTTCCTATTAAAAGCACTTCCCTGAAAGAATAATCCGTTATGGACAGGGCCACTGAACAGCGAGACGATTGACCGCGTTCTATAGAGAGAGTCCGCCGGATTCCTTGGTAGCGGCGGACTCTCAGGGGTTAGGGGTTGAATGTGAAGGAGGAGAGAAACTGTTAGCTTAGTTTGGATCAGAGCCATTTGGTTTAGCGGCTCTGATTCGAATATACGCGTCCACAACGATCAAAACAATTATCAAAAAATTGATGAGCGCCAGTTCGGTGGGTGCTTCATTCATCATAGGGTCCTGACAATATTTGATTTTGATAGACTACGAAGCACATTCCATGCCAAGACACAAGCTGTTCAATCGATTGAAATTGCTGAATTTTTTCAGCAGGTGGGATGTGAACTTAATTACTAAATAAAAGAATATTATAAATTTTGCGGAGGAATTGCGAAGAATGATATTAAGGATCGGAAAACTAAAGAGAAAACCGCTTGAGACATTAAGTCACGAAGTTCCGGTGATGGTCAGGATCGGGTTGTTTGCTCTCCTTTCTACGAAGGGTACACCGGCTCTTGTTCGAGGTTTATCAGGAAATTTTTCAAATAAGCCCTATCCCTGGGAGAGATGTCTTCAAATCTCACCCCGGTTCGGTAATCCCAAGTCCAATCTTTCCTGAGATGAATGTCCATCCAAACTACCTGGACAACCGCTTCAATCATATTTGACCCCGACCGAACAGGAAGGAATAATTTCAACGCAAGATGTTGGCCGATTCCCATCTTCTCCGGAAGGCAGATCAGCAACCCTCCTTCGCTCGCATTGGCAGCCCGTGCATACTTGAAGAGGGAGTTGGTCCTGCTATACCTAATGGGCAAAGCGACATTAAATCTGGTCGACTTTCTTTTCTCCTGCGAAGGCTTCTTTTCCATCAACGACACGGCCATTGCTCCGATTTGATCTGCCTTTACGGCAGTTGAGAGCAAGAATTATGCCAGAAAGGTGTTAGCTGTTTCAGCCACGTAACTCAGTGGAGTTTTTAGGCTTAACCTTGAAGACAAATGGAAGCCTGGGGTGAATCACAGCCTGGCGGGAACTGACATATTGTCGGGATGGAACCATTTTTGGCCCGCAAGTGCCTTACCACTCGCCACTCTGTGTTCGGGAAGCCGCGCCCTTGCGGCGGAAAGCTTCACAAAGCAAAAAGATCCCCTTCCCTCGATCTCGAGTTGCGATGGCTGGCGGGAAAGGATACGCGGAGCACTTATTCATTGAAAACGAAATCAAGTTCAAGTATGATTATTTGGATTGAGAAAAGAGGCGCATCGTGCAAGAGGACATGAGCCAGACCGCGGTGATCGACCCTTTTCATTGGGACAGACTCTCCGCACTTCATCCTACGGATGTCTGCAATCGAACCGAGGCCATCTATCACCCCAGCCGTGAAGGCTTTTTGTTGCCCGTCTATAATCTCCGGTACCTTATTCTACCAAGAGAAAAAAAAATTCTGCGGATGGGATGGAATGATAAACCTGTTGAGGAGGCGCTCCGTCCTTACTTCTATCTGATGGTCCTTGTTTATCTGACGGGAGCCAAAGACATCAAACCCGCACACCACTGGATCAGTGAAAAAGACCTTAAGGGAGGCTCCACCTTTTTTCGGGGTCCTCATCGCCTTGAGGTTGAGGAGCTGACAAACCTTTCCGGTAAGGATCCAGAGGCATTCCTTACAACGGGTAAAAGGCTGGGGGGGAGCGAAATCCTGTATGGCGATAAGGGATTCGCCTTAGAGGTATTTCCAAAAGTCCCTCTTGCCTATGTCCTATGGAAAGGAGACGCGGAATTCCCCCCAAAGATCAACGTCCTGTTCGACTCCACGATCGAATCCCACCTCCCATTAGATATCATATGGTGCATGGTGGCCGAGACGAGCCGCCGTCTTGCAGAACACTTTCTACCCTGAGGAACCAACGGGCGGAACAAGCATAGCGAGGCCGTTTTTGGTATGGAGGGCGTCTCCGCGTATCTTTAAGAACCTCAGGCTTGACACTTTAACAATATTCCGGGATCGCCCAATGGGGTCGCCGTGCCGCCCAATTCTTCAAGGTTTGAGGCAGCCAATCCCCGAGATCTCTCGCCATGTAGAACCGGGGGAAGAGCAGCTCATCGCCGGGGGCGATCACACCTTCCTCCACGGCCTTCTTTGCCAGAGGGGTGTGCGGATAAATCCGGACGCCCGCTGTAATCTTCAAGCTTTCCAATTTAAGGGAGTCAGCAAAAGCAAGGCTCTCTTCTACCGACTCCCTTGTTTCACCCGGACTTCCCAGTAATAAAAACCCCATTTGCCTTATTCCGTGCTCGGAAAGCATCTCCGAAATTTCCCGGACCTTTCCGGGAGTAAATCTTTTGTTCATATTCTTCAGAATTCGTTCAGAACCGCTTTCAAACCCCATACTCACTTGCTCGCAGCCGGCTCTGGCCATACGCACGACCAGTTCTCGATCCACGTCCATCGGGTAAAGGATGCTCCACCATTTGATGTCCAGGTCTTGATCGATGAGCTTGCTGCAAATCTCCTTGGCGTACGAGGCCGGGAGGTTGAACGTGTTGTCAACGAAGTAGAAACGACGGACCCCAACGTTTCGCCAGCGGGCGGTCCATTCGACAATCTTCTCGGAAGAATGTCTTCGCAAGACCCGACCTTCGATCATCGCTGTGCTACAATAGCTGCAGTTCAAAGGACACCCACGTCTTGTCTGAACTGGCATCCAGAGCTCTTCCTTTCGAGAGGGCGTTGACCAGAGGTCTGGACTGGGAAGGGGCAACCGATCCAGGCGTTTCGCAAACATTCTTTCACGCGATGGGCCATGACCGGGCAGATAAAGACCCGGCAATTCCACGGGGCTGGCACCTTGCCCTATCCGCTTAATCACCTCTGGAAAAATCACCTCCCCCTCGCCTTGTATCCCCATGTCCGCGCCTAAAAAGGATAGGGTGCCTTCTGGAAACAGGCTGAATCCTGCTCCCCCTAAAACAATCGTGGCCGCCGAAAGACTTCGACAACGTGCTACGATTTCTTTGATCGGATCCAATAAGAACTTGGGATGCTCCATATTCTGATCATCAATGTTCCTCACGGATATTCCGATCAGATCAGGACGAAATCCTTCGATGGCCTCTTTGAGTACGGATGGCGTGTCCTCTTCGGTCATTAAATCCACCATGGCCACCTCATGCCCCGCTTCTTGGGCCGCAGCAGCCACGCACGCCAGACCAACGGGCAAGCAGGGCATATTTATCTTTTCCGTGTTGGCAGAAATAAGAAGGACTTTCATCGTCTTAAATCCGAATGGCTACCTCGGCTGCCCTCACCTTCGGCGGCTAAAATGTCCTATTCTTCTTCCTGTGAAAATTTCTTTCAATGTGCAATTTGAAATTCGCAATCTGAAATTTGTGGTTTCTTCTTATTCGACCCTGGCATAAGCATGGCTGAGGACGACCCCGCGGTCCGTGCGGCACTGGATTACGTAACGCCCTCCCTTATCCTTCCATCCCTCTGTCACGAGGGTGTCGCCCGGATAAACCACTCCGGACAGACGGGCCTTGAACTCCTTGAATCGCTCCACGTGTCCGCTACAGGTGTTGTACAAAATAGCTCTCACAGCGTGGCCGTAGGTACAAAGGCCGTGGAGGATGGGCCGAGGAAAACCACCTCTCTTGGCGAAATCGGGGTCCAGGTGCAGAGGGTTGATGTCGCCGCAGAGGCGATAGAGGGCGGCCTGGTTTCCAGGAATGAAATAGGAGACCGTGAAATCCGGCTGGGCCCTCTTTGGGGGTTCAAGCGCTTCGGCTCTTGGGCCGGGGTCTCCGCCGAAGCCTCCCTCGCCCACGTAGAAAATGCCAGCATCAGCCTCGGCCAGGAGCTCACCCCTCTCTGTCACGACCTTCATCCGCCAGACGAACAGCGCCCCTTTGCCCTTGTCATAAATATTGGTAATCCCTCCTTCGACGACGGTTTTCCCTTCTGGTGGAATCGGACGATAGAGCTTTATCCCCTGCTCCCCGTGAATGAATCTGGAAAAATCTACGCCCTTCATATCTTTGAAGAGCTCCTTCCACAGACGACTTCCCATTATAATGCTGAAGCTGGGGAAAACCTTCAGTCCGCCTTTGACGTTCTCATAGATAAACGGAAGTTCTTCTGCCTGCGCACCGATCCCCAAGGCATAGAGAACCGTCTCCTTCCACGTGTATTCGAAGGAGCGAGGGCCGTATATCTTACCTACCACGCTGAAATCAATCATGCGTATCTCCTTCCTTCTGGTTTCTGTCCGTCCATCTAAAACTCCGGCCCATGGGAACGGGAGCTTGGATGTTCAACGAATGGGCTGGAAACAGACAAAACGGCAGGTCGTTACAGCCGGGCCTAAAAGGTGTCTAAAAGATATCCCCGATTTTTCTCTTGATCACATCATGGACCTTCAAAAAGAGATCAAACCATACCCGAGATCACTCGTTCCAATAATCTCTGCACCGATGAGTAATCTCCTCCCGGCTCATCTTCAATACAATATTTAATCTTTCTAGTGAACAGGACTTCTTTTGTAAGCGATTTGGGCGCTGAGATCGAGCACTCAATGGCGGAGCCGATTGGATCAACCTGCGATGTCACCCTATCTCTGCATTTCCCATCCCTACTTTAACGGATGATCCCAGATCCTATTTCTCCAATTGAGTCAATTTGTCCCCGGACCGGGTCACATAAATGTGCGAGAACTCGGACTCTTTGGTCGCACCGTGCCAGTGTTTCTCCCCCGCAGGAATAAGGACGATATCCCCTACGGCGATCACCTTTTCCTCCGTTTCTGTGGCAATAATCCCTTTTCCAGAAGTGACTACCAGGATCTGTTCGCCGTCGTGGGCGTGAAATTTGTTCCGAACCCCCTTCCCGAAATTCACCACAGTGACGTCGAACTCCTTACTGTCGGGCAAAAGAACCTGTCTCGTTACAGCCGGGCCTGTAAAGATGGGGTTCTTGAACGGGTCCTTTTTGACTTCACTTATCTTGACGACTCTCATCTTCGCCTCCTCAAACCTGTATTTTAGCCCCTGTCCTCAGTTCTTCTTCCTTCATCCCATAGAGGGCGTCGAGCAGGGCCATCTGGAAGCTGCCAGGACCAACGGCTTTCGCAGCAGCCTTTTCGCCTGCTAAGCCAAAATAGGACAGGCCCGTGGTGGCTGCCTCCAAAGGATCTGGGCAGACTGCGAGGAAGGCGCCTATCATCACCGTGGCGGCACATCCTGTTCCCGTCACATGACTCATCATCTCGTGTCCGTTCATCACACGGCAGACCCGCTCACCGTCGGTGATCAAATCCACCGGACCGGTGACGGCGAGCGTAGTTCCGAGCTCTTTGGCAAGCCCCATCACCCCCTCTCTCGCTTGATCCACGGTGTGGACGGAATCCACCCCCTTTGTACGAGCGCTTGATTTCTCACCAGCCAGAGAAAGGATTTCCGAAGCATTTCCTCGAATCACCTGGATCGGAAACTCTTCAATGAGCCGGGTGGCGGAATCGGTCCGAAGCCGGGTGGCCCCTGCGCCGACCGGATCGAGAATCACCGGCACATGCAGCGCATTTGCCCGTTTCCCCGCCTTTCGCATCGCCTCGACCCAGGGAGGACTCAAAGTGCCGATATTGAGGACCAATGCCCCCGCCAGAGAGACCATTTCCTCTACCTCCTCTGCTGCATGGGCCATGACCGGAGAGGCCCCGCACGCGAGAAGGGCATTGGCGGTAAAGTTCATGACGACGTAATTCGTAATGTTGTGAACGAGAGGTCTTTTTTCACGGACCCGTCTCAAGTTCTCCGCGGCCTTCTGAGCCATTTCCTTGTCGAACATCGTCTTCTTCCCCTTCTGATTCTTATTCAAACCCAGGATGGAGGAGGAGAGGTCCTGCCATCCTCAAGTTTCAGAGTCCTTTGCAAGTCGGAAATGATCCCAGCCCGAGAGTTTGACCGGATGTCTTTCACCTTTGGGGAGGAGCAGGTTGATCTCCCGAGCATTTTCCGTGATCCTCCCTACCTCCGTCAAAGGGACAGGACAGCACCGGTCCGCGGTGGTCCGGAGTAGGGCCACATCCTGCGGCCGACAGGTGATCACCAGCTCGTAATCATCGCTTTCACCCAGAAAGAAGTCATACGGGTCTCGGTGAAGCAAGAGGGCAGCCTCGCGGAGAGCTTCGCTCACGGGCAGCTTCTCTTTAAACAATTCAGCCCCCACCCCACTCTCCTCGCAGATATGTCCCAGATCCCCCAGGAACCCGTCGCTCGTGTCGATCATGGCAGTCGCGCAGCCGGCTTTGGCGATCGCTTCCCCAAGCTGAGCCCTGTGGGAAGGGTTGTTATAGATCTTCACTAACGGATGTTCCGATATTCTTGGGTCATCCGGTGCGTGGAGCAAAAGTTGCAGCCCGGCGGCCGCCTGGCCCGGACATCCAGTAACAAGGATGGCATCTCCTGGCCTTGCCCCGGAACGGCGCACCTTCCTTCCCTCCTCCACCTCCCCGACCAGAGTGATATCGATGAACATCCCGTCCCCCGATGTGGTGAGGTTGCCGCCGATGATGGATGCACCCAGGGGGTTCAGCTCCACAAGAAACCCGCGGTACATCTCTTCCACATCTTGGACAAACATCTCTGGCTTCAGTCCCAGTGAGACAAGCGCATACAAGGGGCTTCCTCCCATAGCCCCGATGTCGCTGATGTTCAGCGTCATCGCACGGCGGCCTAAATCATAGGGCCGAATCTTTCCCGGCAAATAGTGTCGGCCCTCGACCATGCAATCGCAGGTGACCAAAACTTCGTAGCCAGACCGTGGGAGAAAGGAAGCCGTATCGTCGCCAATGCCAACGGTCACCCGTTCGGAGCGAATACCCTCCTTATCAAGGAGGCTGTGGATTCTCCGGATAAGGCCGAACTCGCCGATATCGCTTACTCTGTCAGGCATACCGCTCACCCTCTAGCCTAAATTACTTTTCCAGCTTCCTCCAGCAAACGTCGAAGGCATTTGGCCGCCTCCAAGGGGTCCTTCTGACAACAGACA
This sequence comes from Thermodesulfobacteriota bacterium, assembly GCA_047519465.1. Taxonomy (GTDB): domain Bacteria; phylum Desulfobacterota; class BSN033; order BSN033; family UBA1163; genus UBA1163. The sequence continues at coordinate 7,254 of JAPVTA010000077.1, forward strand.
GCAGAGATCACAGCAATACCATGTACCCCTGTCTGGATAACCTGTGGTGTATTGTCTTTCGTGAGGCCACCGATCGCAATGATGGGCAAAGGGATTTGCTCCGCGACCTGTTTCAGGAGGCCAAGCCCGCCTGCCGGGCCGGCATCCTCCTTAGAGGTTGTGAAGTAAACAGGGCCAAAACCGATATAGTCCGCACCCTCCAAAAGACACTTTCGAGCTTCTTCCATATTACCCGCGGACCCACCAATGATCGCTTCCTCGCCCAGGAGTTTTCTTGCAAGGGGGATGGGGAAATCATTTTGCCCCAGATGAACCCCGTCAGCATGGGAAGCGATGGCCACATCTACACGATCATTCACAATAAAGGTTGCGCCGGCCCCTTCGCATAAGGCCTGCAACTCCTCGGCAATGCGGATCATCTGCCTTGTCTCCCCACCCTTCTCACGAAACTGGATCGTATCCGCCCCACCGGCAATGGCAAGCTTGGCAAGCTCCAGATGGGAGAATTGGGTCTGGAGACAAGCATCCGTCAGCACGTGGAACCTTCCAATCTTCTTCACTCTTTTCTCCCCATCTCCTTTTCTCCCCGGCCCTTCTTTTCTTGTTCCAGCTCTTCGGAGAACCGTTTTTCGAGAAACTGGTAGATTTTTCCCCCGATCTTAAGCCCCAACTCGATGAACTCGGGTCCGTAGATCTTCCCCGTCTCCGTGCGGAAGGTTCCCTTGATCTTAGAGATTCCTTCCATCCCTTTCGGAAATCTGCGAATCAGGGGAGCCATGCGAGCCCTCGAGGACCGGAGCATTTGCCAAAGGGTGTGGGTAAAATTGTCCGGGCCCCACCGGAATTTATCGGCGTCGTAGAGTGCATCGCTGATCATCTGGCCAACGGGCGAGTAAACTTTTTCTGGCTCGACGAAGGCTTCGTGATTGGCAATCGCTTGTACGATATCTGCTCCTTTTTCAGGGAAGACGGAGAATTCCTCTAAGATTCTCAAAGCGGCAGAGGCGCTTGCCTTCGCGTGGTCTTTTTCATTACGCCTCAGGTCATGCAGGAGACCGGCGATCTGGGCCAGGAGGCAAGCCTCCCGCCTCAAAGATTCCTCCAAAGAAAGCCTTTCCCCTTCGATGTAAGCCAGGGCCCCGGCTTCCAAGGCCACCTTTTCAGAGTGATCTCTTCCGTGGCCGAAGTCGTCGTTCAGTTCGTCGAGGACGATGGTACGACATTTCATGACGCGCGGGTCTTCGTCAAAAAGCGAGCGAGATAGGTTAAGAGGCTCCTTGCAGCAAACATAAAAGCTGGGTTGAGGAAAAGATGCGGCAATGTCCTCAGAAGCAGCGATCATCTCTTCATAGATGTCTTTCATTTCAACCTTCCCCGAAATCAACCCCCTAATCCCCCCTCTTCCCATCTAGACTGTGCCGCAATTATAAGAACCGGCTCCCAAACAAGACGGAAGAGACGGGACAAAGTGAACGGGTTTTGATGCACTACATTATCTGCACTCAAAGCAAGTACGTTATATAAACCTCAGTCTTTCATTATCAGAAAAGATGGGATACCTCCCTATTTAGGGCTTCTTGATCAAGATGTAAAGATCCCCCTCCTGTCGCAGATGCCCTGCGGTCAACTCGGCGTAGGGGCCACTTCCCCAAAAGATATCCGCCCTTCCTGCGCCCTTGATCGCCCCACCTGTGTCCTGGTTTACGACAAAACGGGAGAATTTGTTCCAGCCGATGATCTCTCCCCGATCGTTGATAGAAGGTTTCTGGCATACGATAAAGCCGAGTGCGCCCTTCGGAAAGATCTTGGAATCTAAGGCAATGGACCTTCCCGGGGTCAGGAGCACGCCGATATTGCCTAAGGGGCCGTTCTCAACCTGCTCAAAGAATACGTACGAAGGGTTGTAATTCAGAACTTCTTCGAGGGCCCCCGGGTTCTCGGTCAGGTACTTCCTCATCGCTTGCATGGACATTTCCTCGCGCTTCACAAACCCTTTTTCGATCATATACCTTCCGATGCTCCGATAAGGTTGGCCATTGGAGGCCTGATAGTGAACCAGGAATTCCTTTCCGTCGGGAAGCCTCAGCCTGCCCGATCCCTGAATGTGAAGAAAAGCCACATCCAGAGGGTCTTTCAGCCACGCCACCTCAAGCCCTTTCCCCGCCAGGACTCTTTCCGCCTCGATCCGACGCCGGGAGTAATAAGGCACGACCTTGTTGCCCTCGATTCTTGCAATGATGCTCTCCCCTTTGAACTTTTCATTGAAGACCGACAGATCGATTCTGACCAGATCGCCGGGCATCCGGTACAGAGGATACCTGAACACCTCGTCGGGAGTCAGACTCCCCTCATAAATGGGCTCATAGTACCCCGTGAAAAGAATCCGCCTGTCTCCGGCCCGACCCGTAGCCCGGTAAATCCAAAACTTCCTTCTGACCTCTCTGCTCAGATCATCTGGATCGAGCCCTTTGGACAGGAGATTCAGAAAGGCCTCCTGACTCTCACGCACCTGCTTACTTGTAAAATCGTTTGGCCCATAGTGAAATACTGTCTCAGGGCTAAGGCGATCCAGGTACTCCACGCTTCTTCTAACGGCCACGGCCAGAGAATCACGATCCATGTCGTCGCGAAACTCCGGAGCAAAGAGACGGACCCGTCTGAGCGCTTCCTCTGCCCGCTGCGCTTCCCTTTTCAGTATAGGATAGCAGCCTGTAGCCATCGCCGCAGTCAGAAGAACAACGGCGGCAAGAAAAAAGTTTCCAACACCTTTGCTCGTCATCGAGAATCCTGCCTTTACCCTTCACCCCGTTAGAAATAACCCCCGCTCATCTGCCCTTTACACCATCCAGAATTTCTAACAGGGCCAAACTACATTTTGAGTTTGTTTTCCAACTCCTGAACCAGTCGTTCGAGCTCCTTCCGCTCTTCTGGCGTCAGCTTATCCTCGGATAGACGTTTCTTCAAGGCAAGTAGTTGCTGTTGGTGACGATATTCCTCACAAGATGAAGCCATCCTCAAAACCTTTACGATAAACGAAGTATAAACTTCGCATTCTAAAATCTCAAATGCACAATTTATCCTTTATGCCCAGGCGAGCCTGAGGGCCGTCTCAAGCGGATACAGGAGGACGGCGGCTCGCCCATGGCCGAGCAGTCTCAAGCTGTGCTGCCAGGCGAAAAAGGGTTGCTTCGTCCCCGAACCGGCCCACAAAGTGGACGCCCACAGGAAGTCCTTGAGCGTTCCAGTAGAGGGGAACGGACATGGCCGGTTGGCCGGTGGCATTGCAGATCGGTGTGAAGGGAACGAAGGCTTCCGCCTGGCGGAGACCTTGTAGAGGGCTCTCAGGAGGAGAATCGAAAGTTCCCAAAGGCACGGGAGGCTCACTAAGTGTGGGAGTAAGCACGACATCATACTTGAGGAAAAAACGGGCGATTTCTCGGGCCACCCTCTGAAGAAAAGTCAGGGAAAGCAAATAGGAGGATGCGCTCTGCTGGCGTCCCATTTCATACAGAGCCCAGGTAAGCGGCTCAAACTTATCCGGGATGGGAGTCTGTCCCGTTGCAAGTGCCAGACCATCTATTGTCCAGGCACACCCTGCCGAAAAGAGCACCATAAAGGTCCGGGCCACCAACTCCCCGTTGATCTCCGGAGTGGCCTCCACCACTTCATGCCCCAAGTCAGCACAGAGTGCGGCTGCATCGTGCACCGCGCTGACGCAATCGGCGTGCACCTTAACGCTGGTGGGTGTCGTCACAGTAAAAGCAATACGTAGCTTACCCGGGTCAGCTCCCACTTCTTGAAGGAACGGGCGTGCCAGAGGCGGCGCCCAGTAAGGATCTCCCACATCAGGGCCTGCCGTAGCATCGAGAAGGGCGGCGCTATCCCGGACGGAGCGGGTGACTGCGTGATCGGCTACTAATCCAGTAAAAATGTCGCCCAAATCAGGCCCAAGGGGATTGCGCGCCCGCGTAGGCTTGAGACCGAAGAGACCGCAGCACGAGGCGGGGATCCGGATCGATCCGCCGGCATCATTGGCATGGGCCATCGGAACGAAGCGGGCAGCTACCGCCGCTGCCGACCCCCCGCTTGACCCGCCAGGAGTCCGATGGACGTCCCAGGGGTTATGAGTGGGGCCAAACAAACCGGGCTCGGTCGTCGGCAGGATACCCAACTCTGGTGTGTTTGTCTTCCCCAGGATGATCAAACCAGCCCGTCTCAGCCGGGTGACCAATTCATTTTCATGATCAGGAACAAAATTACGAAGAAAGGCTGTGCCCATCGTCAATCGCACTCCGGGATAAGGGGCGCCCAGGTCTTTCAGCAGAAAAGGCACACCCGCGAAAGGACCGTCGAGCAATTTGCCGGCGGCCACCTCGCGAGCCTGTTCGAACATGGGCGTCACCACCGCGTTGAGAGTAGGGTTAAGGCGCTCAATCCGCTCAATCGCAGCCTCTACAAGCTCAACCGCCTTGACCTGCTTTTTTCGCACTAACCCAGCGAGGGCAGTCGCATCGAGGGAGGCGAATTCATCCGCTTTCGCCATAGATGTTCCTCCTTTTCATGAAGAGACTGTGCCGTAATCGCAGTGTTGATGGAAGGGACAGTCTTGAACCAGCCTTTGTATTTGTGACACACTCTCGAAACGGAGAGATGAAACAAAAAAAGTTCTCTTTCTTAGGATAGAAGGAAGAAAAATATTTTGCAAGAAGAAAGATCTGCACTTAGACCGCGAGGCCCTGTTAAAAAATGTCTCCCATTCTTTCTTTTATAAAATTGTGGACTTCTGAAAAAATCTCGAAACCCGGTCGATCGCTGGTCTCAACAATCTCCGCCCCCATCACATAGTCTCCCTCTGACTCATCCTGGATGCAGTACTTAATCTTCCCGACAAACGGAATCTCCTTTGTAATGGACTTAGGTGCGGAGATGAGGCATTCGATGGCGGAATCAATCGATAATCCATACGAACTCTTCATCCGGATACCCTTTGGACTAAAATCAAGAAGTTTCACGGGTATAAATTCACCGGAAGCGTTCCTGACTTTCAAGAGGATATACTTCCGGTATATTTCCGGCACAACATGTCTTTCTCTTTCACGTCTCTCTATCACTTATCAACCTACTTCATAAAGTCCCCTATCCCCCCTTTACCAAAGGGAGGATAGGGGGTTACCGATTCTCATTATTTCTTATACTTCTCGACCATCCAGGGCGGTATCTTAATGGGGACGATACCTTTGTACGTGACCTCGGGTGCCTCTGGGGTGGCCTTCCACTTGTAGGGCCAGACACCCATTATCTTCCCATCCTGCCATTGAGTAGCAATGCCAGTCAGGAACCCCGGCCCCCATGTTAAGTCATGGAGAGGCTTTCCTTCGGCAGTTTTCATATATTTTACTATGCCGCCAGTGGTCTTGTACACACGGTTCTCAAGAATAGATACTATTTTGTCGGAATCGAGAGTCCCGGCCTCTTCAATGGTTGGTTTAAGCCCGTAGACAATAGCGCCGTAGGTATCCGCCGTGTAAGTCGGCACCTCACCGAATCTTTTTACATAGCTATCAACAAATGGTTTTGTGAGTTCGTTGTACTCAACCCCGCGGGCATACGTATCCGAAGTAATCACATAGTTGCCCATCCCTTGGGTGGCCTGCCAGAAGCCCTCTTTCTGAGCCTCCACATTGATGCCGACCTGGAAGGCCGGGATCTTGAGCTCGCCTGCCTGTCTGGCAAACGGAATCCCCACCGAGGAGGAAAAGATCGTCCAAAGGATGTTGGCCTCTGAACGCTGGATGGCAGATAGTTCGGCTGTGACATCCGTGGCGATCGCAGAGGGTCTCCAAATACCTGCGATCTCCATACCCATCTTAGGGAGGGCACCCTCAGCCGCCGGAACCATCGGATCCGCCCACATGGCTTTTTCTACAACGATAGCGACCTTTATTTTGGGTAGGTTTAAGGATTGCTTCAATACGGCTGCCACAGTGCCCAAATGGACGAAGGCCGTTCTGACAAGGAATGTGGAATTGAAAGGGGTGCCCCGGAAAAAATATTTGTAAGTGTTATAGTTCTTTGCCACCCGCTCGCAGAGCTCAGGATGAGCAGCCCCACAGCCGATAAAGACCTTTTTGTGATCCATGGCAATGTCCTGCATGGCCAGGACAGCCTCACTCCGGAAACCGCCTACAACGAAATCCACTTTGTCCTGGGTCATCAAACGCTCCATAGCGTTTGTGGCGTCCGTGACGTTAAGGAATTCGTTGGAATCTGCCTGAACAAGGGTGATTTTCATCTTTTTGCTGCCGACCTGTATGCCTCCCTTGGCGTTAATCTCGTCGGCGGCCATGGTGGCCCCGTTCCAATGGCCTATGCCCTGCACAAATTTCATCGGGCCAATCACGCCGATCTTAATCTCCTGGCCAAAAGCAACTGACCAGGGCGACGCTGCAAATAGAAAAACAATTACCGAGACGAACATCCCTCTGCCTAACCTGTTCATTTGTCGTTCCTCCTTTCTCTTCTTTACAGTATCCCGCTGTGGAAATACTGATCTTCAACCCCCAATAATTTGTCATCCCCCCTTTCTCTACTCTATTTTCCAGAATACAGCCCCTAAGATTGGGGATGCCGCCAGGCACGACAGAGTTGAATTCCGCAGTCAGGACGCTGCCTGCGGCAACGGAAACGATGAAACCCTCTTCCTTACAGCACTCTATGACCGACTACTCTATCAGAAAAAGAATTCGCTGGCAAGTCTATAATAGCATTGGGTAAGCATCTCTTTTTCCGTGACAACTATGATATGCCACCCTCCCCTCTCCTCCCGGGGGAGAGGGATAGGGTGACGGGACTTTACGCATTTGACGAAAGGGGTCTAACGTTGCAAGATTCAAATAGTCCGATATCGTCTTCGCCATCCTGGCTAATAAATTTTCGAAGAGAGGATACCTATATCATGAAACAGAAGGCGAACCCACCGATAGTGATCACAGAGGACTGTATTGCCTGTCAACGATGCGTCGCGACCTGCCCGAGTTTTGTCCTGGAAATGGTTGAGACCAAGGCCGCGGTGGTTAGGGGTGACTGGTGCATCGGCTGCCAGCACTGCGGAGCGGTATGCCCGACAGCAGCCATTCTTCGTCATGGAAGCGTTTTGGATAATCACCCGAGCAAGGGGGAGGTTCCAGCAACGTCACCTGAAATCTTGGAGCTCCTTCTACGGGAGAGGCGCTCGGTTCGGCTCTATACCAGCGACTCCGTGCCGGGGGAGGTCTTGACTAAGATCCTCAATGCGGGAAGATATGCGCCCACCGGGTCCAACAGTCAGAATGTCCATTATACGACGTTCACATCGCCCGATCAGATTGCCGAGTTGCGAAAGAGGACGATAAGCTTTTACGAAAAGATGTTTTCACGAATCCGGGGACGATTCGGCATGTTCATCGTCACGCTCGCGGCAGGCCGAAAGATTGCAGAATACCTGCGTGAATCACTTCCCAAAATGGGGTACGCAAATGAACTGATCAGACAAGGGAAAGATCCTCTCTTTTATCATGCGCCGGCCCTGATCCTGGCCCACGCCGAATCCTGGGACAGGAGCTCGTCGTTCAACTGCTCGGTAGCCCTCTACAACTGCTCCTTAATGGCCCACACCTTGGGGCTCGGGTGTTGCTTCAACGGATTTCTGGTAAACGCGGTGAATCATTCCTCCTCGATTAAACGTTGGCTGGGGATTCCGAAGGATCACAAATGTTACTCAGCGATGACCCTCGGCTTCCCGGGCGTGAGATACATACGCCTTGTCCAACGCGATCCTGCTAAGGTAGGTTAAATCGGAGGGCCACTCCTCAGTGAAGCTCTCCGCCCATATAAGGGCGGGGCTTCCCGGAAAGGAAATTTCGTTCATATTGTGCCCCTTGACCCCGCCTACAAGGCGGGGCTTCCGGGGCACGGTCCGGCCAAACGGCATTTTCCTTGCCCCTATGCGTTCGTACAAATATACCCGTAGGCGCATCTGCTGCATTGGTTCTTAGGATCGACCGTGGGCAGAAAAGGTCGGTCCGGATTCATGAGTTCCCCCAGAAGACTGAAAATGACCTGGGTCAGATTCCCGAAATGCTCCTTGAACTCCGCCTCCTCCTTGAAAAGCGGGACCTCGATGTCAGAGTCGATCCTTGTCCTACCGAGCAATAAGAACAGGCAGTCGATGGCTTCCGGTTTCTCTCCCGTGAGATGAGAATACACCATAAGATAAAATGGAAGCTGGAGAGTGGGGATGGCTCCGCTCCAGGAATCTCTGTTTTTGATGTCGAGCTTATCGGTGTGGACGGTGAGGTAATTCTTGTTGGCCGAGGTCTTGTAATCGATAATCGTTGTTCTCTCTCCTCGCTTCTCGACCCGATCGAGTCGCGCTCCAAGTTTGAAGGAATCCTTCTTCACGTCGATTCTTTGTTCAAGGGCTATGATTTTGGTCTCACATTCCCTGAGCTTCGGAACCTGGTAATTCTTTATGAAACTCTTCAGATGCTTCTCCACCTGGTTCCGAAACAGATAGACTTCGCCCGCAGGATCTTTCCCGTATTGCTCCTCAAAACGCGTACGAATGACCTTCTCGAGTTCCTTGAGATTCATCTCCTTCTTCGTCAGGACAGATCCTGTCTTTCCCTTGAAGTAATCGCAAAGGACCGAGTGGACAAAGGACCCAATTTCCTCCTTCTCGAATTCTTCTGAAAGGGCCTCTCTCTCCGTCAGGCCGAGGACACGCTCATAATAGAACTGGAGGGGGCAGTGGAGGTAGGAGTTTAAAGAAGTGGCGCTGAACGGATACTCTTTTAAGAATCGGACCACCTCCGCGGTCTTGTCGATGGGACGGGGTTTTTTCTCCCTCAGGCTGACGGCGTACTGGACGGTCTTCACATACTTTTGACCCTCCCTTTCTCTTTCTCTCTTTTGCCTCTCCCAAAGGAACTTCTCGACAAACCTGCTCTTCTCCTTCTCGTCATTTTCGACGTAAAAGAGATGGCATTGTTTGGCTCCCCGGATAAGGGTCTCGAAGGCGTAGAACATGATCTCTTCCCGATCCAGGTAAGTGGGAAGCCCCAGGATCCTCCTGGCTTTGAAGGGTAGAAAGGAATCCTCCTTCCTTGTATCGGGGAGGACGCCCTCGTTCGCGTCGAGAAACAGGACGTTCTCAAATTTCAGATTCCGGGTCTCCAGAAATCCAAGTACCTGCACCCCCTTCAGAGGCGTCCCTGCAAAAGGCGTATAAGAGGCTGCGATATATTTCTTAAGAAGGGTGAAGTAGCTTCCGACCTCCTGAAACCGGACTTCTTTCAGCAGGGACTTGGAAAGGACGTCGAGATGGGCAATGAAGGATTCCGAGTAAGGATAGAAAAAGGAGTGGAGACGGGCCGTGCTATTCTGATAGATGTATTCGACCACCTCTTTCAGCCTCCCAGCAAAATCCCCAACGTCCCTAAAGGAAAGCACTTTCCCTACGGTATGGGCATGGATCGCCCCCAGGTGCTCTCTCATCATCCCCAGCGTCAGACCCGGCTCGACGCTCAACACCTTCTGCCTGATGGAAAGGAGGATCGCCTCGTCATTCTCCAGCTCTGACAAGGATAAGAACTTCCTGGTTCGCTTCTCCCTCAGGGCCTCTTCAATGGCATGGAAGAGAATCCTGGTAACATCTGCCCTTCCCTCGAAATAGATGTTCTTCGTGTACGGGTGGAGAATGAACTCCAGATAAAAGGGGATATAAAGACGATCCCCATCCATGCTGGTCACCACGTTCATGAGGTTGTTGAAAAAACCGAAGAGGGCGGTCCTCTGGAGAGGGTATCCGAGGGAGATGTTATATTGGCCGGGATCGAAGAGGCACAGGGCATGGTGGAAAAGAGGAAACAATGTTTCGGAACAGGGAAGGACGATGACCGTGTTTTGGTCAATCCGTTCCTTCTTGTCGATCATGTGTTTCAATACGGCACTCGCGCCAAACACCTGGCCATGCGAATCTGGGCTGGTGTAGCAACGGATTTCAGGGTCGGTAGTGGTGAATCCCCTCTGAGCTGGTATTCCCAAATGGGATAGTTTCTTCGTCATCCCCTCTCCTTCTTGAAAAATGAAGGAGGCATTTCCCCTGTCCATCAGGGACCTGAAGATGTCTTTCTCCGATTCCGTGAGGGCAAAAAAACCGGCGAGGATCACTCTTTTAAAACGACCGAGGTTTAAACGGTCGATATTTTCCGAAACAGCCCGGTATCTCGACGACCTCGTGGATAAACGATCTTCCTCTATCCTCTTGTAAAACGTCTCGTAAAAATAGGAGAGAGATTGGAGCCTTCTCGCCGTGGGTTCGGGGATATTCTCGCCGGCGATGCTGTCGATCTCTTTTACCTTTTTCGAAGGCACCCTTTCGATATAAAGCTCTTCAAGGTCGTTATAGAGCTTCATCCCAACAGAAAAAAAAGTGTCAGGAGTGAGAAAGCTCTCCCTCCCCAGGTGCTCAGGCGAGGCGGCATGGATGCTGTACAGAAGGGATATCGCATCGATAGCCTCGATCTTTCTTCCTCCGAGCCTCAGCGATTCGTCATGGACATGGTCGATAAATTCATCCATGGACAGGCTGACGGGGGGTACGAAGCTCGACTTTTCTTTATCTGCCAGGACTTTCCGGAGAAAGTGGGAAGGCCTTTTGCCAGGAAAGATCACGAGGCTCGAAGAATAGTCCTTTCCAGTCGGAATCAGATGCTCCGCTACCTTCTCAATCAGATTTTCCGATGGCGAAATCAAAAGGACATTCATTTCATTTTCCGCTTCCCCCCCTCTATTCCCCCTTTATTTAAGAGAAGGCGTGAAAAAATCCTTGAACCACAATCACCTGACTCTGCTTATCTCTTTCAAGTCCACGTAAGCGATGATCCCTTCGACATGCTTATCGGGATAGATCCCTTTCAGGATTCGCATATAATTTCTGAGCTGGTGAATATACTCCTTTTCAGCCTTTTTGTCGGGGCCCGTCTTATAATCGATCACGCATATCCGATCTTCTTCGAGGATCACCCGGTCCATTCTAAACAGATTTCCCTCGGGATCCGAAAAGTCCTGCTCTTTCTTGATGGTCCTGGACGGCATCCCGCGAAAATAGGGGCTTATCTCTTCGTGGTTAAGAAATTCAATAAGATCTCTCTTCGTGGGTTCTGTGGAATAGTCGGTCATCAATTCATCATTCACCCGTTTGATGATGCGCTCAAGCTCCGGCCCGATGTCTTCCAGGTCGTCCACATAAAAGAGAACCCTGTGAACAAACTCACCTCTCCTTTTCTCCTCTACGTTTAACTCCTCGACGGCCTCGGAAGGGAATTCCACTGAGTCAAGAGGATGATAGAGCACCATCCTGTCTTGAGTCGTTTCAGGAGAACGCGGTCGTGGAATACCTTTCCGTCCGGTTTGGGAATCCATCTCTTTCAGGAGATCTATTGGAAATTGATCTCTCTTCCCCTGAACCCCGACGACATAAAGCTCGTCCTCCGCCCGCGTGAAACCCACATAGAGGGTGTTCAGCTTGTTCACCAGATCCTTCAGTCTTTCTTCTTCGTACTTTTTTTGGAGAAAGCTGCTCGCTTTCATGATCTGCTGGTTGATCTTGAGCAAACGGACTCCGTCCGCCTCCTCGTCAAGAATATATTTGAAACCCCTCGGCGCGTCCTCGTACAAGAGAACAATGACCACCGGGAATCCCAGTCCCTTCGCCTTGTGGAGGGTCATCGCTTTTACCGCATCGATTCCGGCAGGGACATCAACGGTCCAATCCGACTCCCCAGCCTCTTCGTCCGACGCATATTTGAGGAATTCGCCGGGATTGTTTCTGCCTTCCCCTTCGAAATTTTTTATCACCTCCAGGATCTTAACAAGGGTCGCCTCTTCTTCCCCGAAATCATCGAAGACCCTGTAAATGCGGTACACCTCGCTCACCAGGTCATAGAGGGGTAAGTACCCCGTCGACCTGAAGAGAGCTTCGAAGTATGTCTCCCAAAGGTCAGGAAATGCTTGGCCGAAGGCTTTATACAGAGGGGTTTTCTTCCGGTTTCTGAAGAGAAACTCATGGACGGTTTCTAATTCCAATATCCTTCCACTTCTTTCCAAAGCTTTTCTGAAGAGGTCTCCGAGAATAAAGCCTGCGAAGGAAAGATCATCGGGCGGAGAATCCAGGAAGGTGAGTAGCGCCACAATCTCAGCCGTGAGCTTCCTCGTTCGGATATCAAGGCTGCTGTATGAGATGAAGGGCACGTCGGCCTCGTTCAGCCACGTCGTGACGGAGACCACGTCCTCATTGCGGTAGGCGAGGATGGCGATATCCGACCAGGAATATCCCCTTTCTCTCAACGCCTGGATCAAACCCTGAATCCTCTTTTTCTCCGGGAGTTCGCCCTCCTTCTTTTCGCACCGAATGACTTCCGCGTACCCTGACCCTCTGTGGCCCTCCTCGACCCGCTGTTCATAATCGATGAGCCCGCTCCTGCTGGCAGGCTCCCGGTATTGGTCATAAAGAGAGGTCACCTTCCTGAAGAAGGTCTTGCTGAAATCGATCACGCTCTCCAGGCTGCGGTAATTGACCTCCAGCTCTTTGACGTGATGGAGAGCGGAAGAAAAAGGGTTGCTTGATTCGAGTCCCTTCATGATCCCGTAATCAGCATTCCTGAAACCATAGATCGCCTGTTTGGTATCACCCACGGCCAGAAGGCTTCCGCCCTGGGAAAGGGAGTTCTCGATAAGGGGAAAGAGATTGACCCACTGGATAGGAGAGGTATCCTGGAATTCGTCGATCAGAAAGTGGTAGATGGTCTCTCCGATCCTAAAGTAGACATCCGGCACGATCTCCTGGTTGAGATAATCGGAAAGCTTCTTGTTGACGTCATGGATAAAGATGGCCCCTTCTCTTTTCTTCACCTCCTCGAGAATATCTTTGAAGGCTTCGTACGTCCTCAGGTACGGACCATAAAACGCCGCGGCATAGAGCTCGATGTACTTCTTAATCTGTTGGCGGAGAAGGCCCCACTGCTCGGATATTTTTTCGTACCAGGGCATCTCCGTCTTTTCCTTGGGTTTGAGGACAGGGACGCTGAAGAGGCCTTTATCGACAAGATCGGGGAAGGCATTGCCTCTCACCCTCTCAAGAATCTTGTAAAAAGAGCTCCCTTTGCTCCTTGTGAGACCCGATGTTTCGATGAAACCATTCAAGCTTTCTGCGGTCTCTCGAATCTCCTTTTTGACGGATTCGATTCTCCTTTCCACATCGACGGTCTTCGCCTCTTTGAGGATACCGGAGAGCTTATTGTAGAGCTCCAGGATTTCCTCAAGAAAATTCTGAGAGGGGTCCCAGAGGTAAGCAGACCCCCCTCCCCTGCTCTCAACGATGATCTCCAGGAGCTTCTCGAGGAATTCAGCCTCCGGAGTTTTTTCCCGGACCCCCCGCAGGAACCGATCGAAGGCATATGCCATAATATTTCTGGGGGCCATGAGAACGTCAAAATCAGGGCTATAGCCGAGATCGACCGCCGAGGCCTTGTAGATGGAGGTCATGAAGCTGTCAATCGTTTTCACCTGGAATTCCGTGTAGTTTTTTAGAATTCTATCGATCGTCGCTCCGGCCTTCTCGGGGAGGTGCTCTTTTTTTAGAGAGACGATCTCAGCGAGCTCCTCGGTCTTTTTCGGATCCTCAAAATAAAGGTCTTTGAGCCATGAGAGGATCCGCTCTTTCATCTCCTTCGCAGCATTGTTGGAAAAGGTAATGGCGAGAATATTTCTGAGATGGTTTTGCTGAATTTTGTCCGACAGCAGAAACTGGACGTATCTTTCCGCAAGGGAATAAGTCTTTCCGGAGCCCGCAGAAGCCTTCAAGACGGCAACATGCGGGAATGGAATGGATAAATCTTTTTCAAGGACGGCATCGGCCATGGCTTCCACTTGGAAGGGCGGCTCCGCCCCGGACCTCGTCCTTCGTCCGGAGACGCAAAACCGGAGCCTGGAAAGTTATTATCAAAACAAAATGTACACCCTCTGAGGTACCCTGTCAATTTTCCTTTCCGTCCCAAATCCCGATTTAGGAAATGGTCATTGCGAGTGAAACGAAGCAATCTCGTCTTTTCCAATGAGATTGCCACGCTCCCTCCGGTGCTCGCAATGACTGGATACGGGAGGCGTTTGATTCTTTAAATCAGAAATTGGATCCGTTTGAAACGGCCCATTTGATATTTCATCGATCATTAGGTTAAAATAAATTTATAATTGCCGTGAAACCTATTCTGTTGGAAATCGTCACGAAAGTGCTCACCTCCTGGGGCGAATGCCGCCGTTGCAGGCCCCTTTTCGATCAAGTAGGACTCGATCAGAAGTTCCGTGACGAGGAGATGCAAGGGTATCCTCCTGATTTAAAAGAGGAGAACGCGATGCTCTCAGACTGGGTCAGAGAATTAAGGCGGCTGTATAAACATCGGCTCCTGATTAAGCTGATTGATGTCCAATCGCCCCTTGGAATCTATAAATCCCTGCGTTACCGGATCCGGACTTATCCAACCTTCATCGTCGAGGGGAAAGAAACCTATGCAGGGTGGGATAAAGGCCAACTCGAGCGTCTTCTGGATAAATATGTCGGCGACTCCCTCCTGTCAAGACCGCGGAATCTCCGGACTTCCCTCTCATAGTGGAGGATGGGTAGGATGGGTGAAAAATGGCAAGAGGTGGTCGATTCGGAAAATACGGAGAGGTCAAACGATTGGAACGACTGCGTCAAAAACAGCGCGCCCTTCTTCTCTTAAAACCTCTCATGAAAACTCACCGAAAAAAGACTTCTCAGGTTCAAAGAAAACCCGTTTAATGAAGAAATGATATAACGCGGTAAATCTTTTGCCCCCGCTCATCCCTTCCTTCCAAAAGGCTGCGTCACAATTGTAGGGGCTTGATTTATGAATCTCACCGCCCAAGGGCGGGGCTTCCCGGGCACGCCAGTGGCGAACAGAATGTGAGCAAAGGAAATTTCGTTCATATTGTGCCCCTTGCCCCCGCCTACGACGCGAGGTTTGCGGGGCACTCGCCGGTCAAGCCCATTCAAGCCCACCAATATGGCTCAATGAATTGAGCCCCTACCACAGACAGATTGTCTGTGCCTATTCGACAAATCATATCACGACAAGGTCTCCAAGAGGGAGAGGGTAAACCCTGCAACGCGTAGCGTGCAGCACAACGCCCTGAACCTCACATGGTTCAGGGGATACTGGTTTGCGGACACGAACAACGGATAGGGGGGAACGGTTTTTTTGAATCGTGAGGCTGCGTGTCTATAGGGTTTTGAGTATCTCTTCTGCAAAATCCCTGAGATCGCTGTCGCTGGCCGTCATGGCGAGAATGTCCACCTTGGCCTTGAACCCCTGCTTCTCTATCGGACTCCTGGTTTCATACATCTCCTTCATCGCAGCAAGGGCCTGTAAGACTTTCTCGGGATCGGAATAATCCAATAAAAGCGACAGAGTGCTCCAGTCATCCGGCAGACCGTACTGGTCCAAATAGGCTTTCACCGCCGTTTCGAACTGATCTGTGCCCTGGTAACGATCGATGTCATCACGGACCTTTTGATGTTTCTTGGTTCCCTTTTTTCCCATGAAAAGTTTGTCAGCCTCCTTCCGATACTTTTTCATCACCCATTCGGAACGACGAGATCTCACTCGATCCCCGGGAGTTTCTTTGGGAGCGTGAGGGCTGCGATCTCTTCTCCGGTCAATCTCTCTCCAGGAAATCTTTTCCCTCTCCTCTTCGTCGCGATACCGAACCATCTTCTTCTCTATCTTTCCGACCAACCCCGTTCTTGGTTTCCCCTCGCCCCGCCCTCTCCCCAACGCCTGCCCGCCGGTAGGCAGGGGGAGAGGGGAGGGTGAGGGGGACAAAGCTAGGGGGATTTCGTTTTTTCTGAGATTTTTACCCCGTCAGACGCCCCAGCATTCATGCTGGGGATGGCAGAGACAGAAAGCATCAGCTCTTTATTTTAAGGCGGAGGCAAAGCCCCGGTCTTTCTAACCGGGTTTACTTCAACCCCTTGAGAAGTAATGACGAGCGTGACGACTTCCCCCGACTTTCCAAACTTCCCCAACGGTTTTCCATTCAGCGTCAAGTCGAGGCCGCCCGCATTCCCGATTTTCATGCGAATCCGGTTCGATGCCTGAGCGGAAACGCCATCCCCTGGCTTGAAGGTCATTTCCTTTTCAGGTTGCTCATCTACCTGAAGGCTCGCCCACGTCTCTTCGGCCGCTTTCATCTGGAGAGAGAGAGCCTTTTTTTCTTGAACAGGAAGGGTGGCTGTAACGGGAGGAGAAGAAGTGGCAGGTTTCCTCTCTTCAACGACGGGTTTTCCCTCCGGAGCACGGGTGGTCGCTGGGGCCGGAGAAAAAGGGGCGACGGGAGGTTTTTCTACGACAGAATTTTCAGGCCGCGGTTCGATCGGCGGTTTGGAAGAAAATGGGGAAAAGAAATAGAAAAGGGCAAAGCTTGCCACAATGACCCCCACCACTACCCACATGTGGCTTGTATTCCACAAGGCCTTCTGTTTGGGTTTCGAAGGTTGAGCGGGCGGAACCTTCTGTCTCCGTGTCGGAGGTTGAAGGGAGGGAGGAGCGGCTGGTTCCCTTCTCAAACCTTTTTCGTAACGAAGAAGGACGTCATTGGGATCGAGCCTCAGATACCTGGCATACGCTAATAGAAATCCTTTCACGTAGGTGGCAGGAGGCAGGAGGTCACTTTGATCCTCTTCGATGGCCCTGAGGATTTGTTCTCTCACCCTTGTATTCTTCGACACCTCTCTCAAGGAAATCTTTTTGGATTCCCGCTGATTCTTAAGATACTTCCCTAAAGTTTCCTTCTCATCCACGAATCATCCCCCTCGGGGTGAATGGTCTAAGGCCAACGGATAACCCAGCCGATCCAGGGCGCGGCGGTCTCGGGTCCAGTTTTTTTCCACATTCACCCACAACTCCAGGAAGACCCTTGCCCCCGTGAAGGTCTCCACTTCTTTTCGGGCAGCCTCTCCAATCTTTCTCAATTTCTGCCCGTCTTTTCCGATCAGAATCTTTTTCTGGGAGTCTCTCTCGACATGGATGGTTCCTTTTATGACCACAAGGTTTTTTTCAGGATGCTCTTCAAAGGCTTCGATGGTGACAGCCGTCGAATAGGGAATCTCCTGATAGGATTGGTGTATGACTTTCTCCCGAATGATTTCGGAGACCCAGAAGCGTTCCGTCTGGTCCGTGGCCATGTCCTCCGGATAATAAGGTGGCGATTCGGGAAGGACTTTTAGGATTTCGTCCAATAAAACGTCTATCCCTTCCCCTGTAACGGCCGAGATGGGAAGGATCCCTTTGAAGGGATGAAGTCTTCGGTATTGATCCATGATGGGGAGGAGGACTTTTCTTTTCACCAAATCAATTTTATTGATGACCAAAAAGCGAACACCCCTGCCTTCCCCGACAGATTCAATCATCTCCCGGTCTTCTTCGGCGCGAGGAGCCGTGGCATCGATGAGAAAGAGAAGGACATCTGCGTCACGCCCGGAAGCAATCGCTGTCCGGACCATCCGCCGGTTCAGTTCAGGTCCTCCCGGGTGAACTCCCGGGGTATCGAGAAAGATAAGCTGACCTCCTCCAACATTCTTGATGCCAAGAATTCGGTGCCGGGTGGTCTGGGGCCTTTCGGCAACGATGGCGACTTTATCACCCAGAAAACGATTGAAGAGGGACGATTTCCCAACGTTCGGCCTTCCCAGGATGGATATAAAACCGGATTTGAAGGGCGCCATCCTTTATCTAAAATCATAAACTTATTAGTTCCGAGTTCAGAGTTCGGAGCAATCGATCCTTAGGTTTGTTAACTCCCTACTCCGAACTCCATTTCTATGAAGGCAACGTGAGATCCACTACCTCCTGGAAGTGCTCGACCAAGACGAAGTGCATTTCCTTTTTAATGTAGTCCGGAATATCATCAAGATTTTTCTCGTTCTGTTTAGGCAAGACCACGGTCTTCACGCCAGCCCGTCGGGCAGCGAGAATCTTCTCTTTAATCCCCCCCACCGGAAGCACTCTTCCGCTTAAGGTGAGTTCCCCCGTCATCGCGATCTCATGGGGAACCGGCTTCTCCTTTAAGAGAGAGAGAACAGCCGTGGCAATGGTGATCCCGGCAGAAGGCCCGTCCTTGGGAGTCGCCCCGGCCGGGATGTGGATATGAAGGTCGCACTCCCTGTAAAAATTCTCAGGGATATGGAGCGAGGAAGCGTTCGTTCGAATATAGGAAAGGGCTGCCTGAGCAGATTCCTTCATCACCTCGCCCAGTGATCCCGTCAAGATAAGCCCCTTGTCCCCTTTCATCCTAGAAGTTTCGATAAAGATGATGTCTCCTCCATTTTCTGTCCAGGCCAGTCCCGTCGCAACGCCGATGCGATCCTTTTCCTGAGCGACCTCGCGGAAGAATTCCCGCGGCCCCAGGAGTTCCTCAACGGCCGCCCCATCGATCGTCTTTTTTGGGGCATCTCCCATGGCCATTTCTTTGGCTACTTTTCGACAGAGGGTAGCGATCATCCTTTCTAAATTTCGAACCCCTGCCTCTCGGGTATATTCTCGAATGATCTTATAGACCGCTTGCGGAGTGAAAGAGAGAGGACTGTCCTTCAACCCGTTCTCCTCTTTCTGGTGAGGGACCAGAAATTGAAACGCAATCTTCTCCTTCTCCTCCTCGGTATATCCTGCCAGATGGATCACTTCCATCCGATCCAACAAGGCAGGAGGAATCGGTGCCAGGGTATTGGCCGTCGTGATAAACAAAACATGGGAGAGGTCGAAAGGAACGTCCAAGTAATGATCGGTAAACGAAAAATTCTGCTCCGGATCAAGGGTTTCCAGAAGGGCCGCCGCTGGGTCTCCACGGACATCTTGGCCGATCTTATCCACCTCGTCGAGCATAAAAACGGGGTTGGAGGTTTCAGCTCTACGAATCTCTTGAACGATCCTGCCCGGAAGAGCTCCCACATAGGTACGGCGATGTCCCCGGATCTCCGCTTCGTCCCTCACCCCTCCTAAGGAGATGCGGATAAATTTTCTCTCCAAGGCGCGGGCGATAGAGCGCCCGAGAGATGTCTTGCCCACGCCAGGGGGACCGACAAAGCAGAGGATGGGACCCTTCATGCGGTCTTTCAATTTCTTAACAGCCAAGAATTCCAAGATCCGTTCTTTCACTTTTTCAAGGTCATAGTGGTCTTCATTCAGAATCATCCGAGCCCGGTTGAGGTCAAGGTTGTCCAGCGTCTTCTTATTCCATGGTATCGTGATCAGATAGTCGAGATAAGTTCTGGAAACGGTATATTCTGCGGAAACGGGGTTCATCCGTTCCAGCCGGTTGATCTCTTTATAAGCGATCTCCTCGACCTTTTGCGGCATCCCGGCATTTTGGACTTTCTCACGGAGTTCGTGAATCTCAGCCAGGTAGGGATCCTCTTCAGACGCCTCCCTTTGTCCTCTCTGAGGCGCACGAAGGAAGTGATCCTTCTGAAATTTTCCCCCCTCTTTCCCGGGGTTGAGGTGGGAATGGGGTCGGGTCGGGGAGGACTGGATCTCTCGATTGAAGTAATGAAAGACTTTTTTCAATCGGTCCAGAGGATCGATGGTCTCATAAATTTCTTGTTGTTCCCTCAACCCCAGATGGAGGGTAATGGCGATCAGGTCGGCGAGTCTCCCCGGTTGGTCAATCTTGTCAAGGGTCTTCAGTATCTCCTCGGGGAGAGGTTTTCCCATGGAGACTGAAATCTTGAAAAGGGTTCCGATGCTCTGGACGAGGGTTTCAGAGAGGACTGTCTTTTCTTGCTGTTCGTTGATCTCGCTGACATCCGCCTTGAAATAAGGGGGCTCCCGGGTAATGTCCAGAAGAAAAACTCTGGAAAGCCCCTCCACAAGAATCTTCATCCCTCGATTTGGCAGCTTGACCAGTTGGAGAATCTTACAAACCGTTCCGACGGAAAGGAGATCTTTGGGCTGGGGATCTTTGAGAGAAGGGTCACGTAGACCGACGCATCCAATCAGACTATTCTCCAGCAACACCTTATTCAAAATGGCCAAGGCTTCATCAGACTGGAAAAAAAGTGGGGCAACGACGTAAGGGAAAATAATCGTCTCTTTTAGGGGGATGAAGAGAAGTTTTTGAGGGATCGAAATGCTTTCCGACTTATAAAGATATCTCACAAAGAACTCCGGCTCCAAATTGAAAAAGCAGAAGTTATTATACGAAAATTACGGAATTTGTCAACGAAGTACAAACAGCTTTTTCAAACAAGACCAGGCCTCCGGTGCGCTCCAGTCCCTTTGTCCTACAATTTTCCCGACTAACATCCCTTCTTGATCGACGAGGAAAGTGAGGGGAATCCAGCCCCTCACCCCATATTGGTCCATGACCTTCTCCTTCAAAAGCAAGAGGACAGGAAGGGTGATCCTGTTCTCCCCGACGATCTTTTGAACGGCTTCCTCCCGCTCTCCATCGATGGCGATCAAAAGAATGGCCAACTGATCCTTTTTCCCGACGGAGAATTTTTCCAACTCAGGGATTTCCTCCTTGCAGGAAGTACACCAAGTGGCCCAGAAGGTGATGAGAACGGGCTTTCCTTTGAAGTCGCTGAGGCTGACTTTTCCTCCGTTCAAACTCTGAAGAGAAAAAACAGGAGCGCTCTTCCTCTTCGGAAATATTTGTATTCCGAAAGAGCTACAGGAAGGAGATTCTGGTGGGGAGAGGGAAGCGGCCCTTCCAGCTTGGAGGAAGGGGTTGAGCACGATAGCGGTTCCTATCCCGATCAAGAATAAAAGACGCATTTTTCTTTTCATTCGCATCTCCGGGTAGAAAGGCTAATCGAAGCCTAAAATATAATCTTAACCCCGTCAACCCTTCGGGTACACTGGTGGAGGTATCTTCTAAGTCCATAATCCGTAATCAAAGTATTTTGTTTTGAGAAAAGGCGGTTGATGGTGGAGTTCGAGCAGCTTGTCAGAATCATGGGGATGGGAAAGTGGTAAA
>JAPVTA010000078.1:0-22507 GCA_047519465.1 Thermodesulfobacteriota bacterium
ACGAAATGCCCGAGATATTGAAAGTCCAAAATATCACGAAGAGTTTTGGAGGCCTTACGGCCGTTAATAATCTGAGCTTCAGCATTAGCCCGGGAGAAACGGTGGGCCTCATTGGGCCAAATGGCGCGGGGAAGACAACCCTGGTCAACGTCCTTTGCGGTTCTTACTATGCCGATTCCGGCGAGATCGAGATGGATGGAAAGCGGATCACCCGAATAAAACCCTACGAGCGATGCCATCTGGGCCTCAGCCGAACTTACCAGATTCCCCGCCCCTTTCCAGAGCTGACCGCTCTCATGAGCGTGGTGACCAGCGCTCTTTGCGGCAAGAAGAGGATAAACCGTGGCTTGGATGATGCGGCCGCCGAAGCGACCCATTACTTGGAATTTGTGGGGCTCTTCAGCAAGCGCAATATCTTGGCGCGGGATCTCACCTTCTTTGAACTCCGCATGCTCGAGTTGGCCCGAGCCTTGGCAACCACGCCAAAACTTCTTTTCGTCGATGAGGTGATGGCCGGGCTCAATCCAGGAGAAGCCAACAAGGCGGTTCATCTCATCGCCCGGGCCAAAGAAGAGTTTGGCCTGACCATCTTTTGGATCGAGCACGTCATGGCAGTCTTGATGGAGGCTGCCGAGCGAATCATTGCCATTCATTTCGGCGAGAAGCTTGCCGAGGGGCCTCCAGATGAGATTGCCGCCAATGAGAAGGTGATCGAGGCTTACCTCGGCTCGGGGTGGAAGGGGAAGGCGCATGCTTGAGGTGAAAAATCTAAATGTATCCTACGGGGTTCTCCCCGTCCTTCACGACGTGACCTTGCAGGTAAAGGAGAATGAACTGGTGGCCTTGCTGGGTTCTAACGGCGCTGGCAAGAGCACCCTTCTGAATACGATTCAGGGAATCGTCAAACCTTCTTCTGGAAGCATCCTTTTCCTGGGAAAACCCATTGAAAACCTTCCCACGCACAAAATCATTGCAGCAGGAATTGCTCAGGTTCCCGAGGGCAGGCGGCTCTTCCCCTACATGACCGTAAAGGAAAATCTTCTCCTGGGTGCGTACCCCGGCAAGGCCTGGCAGGTGAAACAGAAAAGAATAAAATGGATTATGGAGCTTTTCCCGATTCTTAAGGAGAGAGCGAACATGCCCTCTCGCCTCCTCTCCGGAGGAGAGCAGCAGATGCTTACGATCGGCAGAGGGCTGATGGCCCAGCCCCGGTTACTCATGGTGGATGAGCCCTCTTTAGGATTAGCCCCGGTCATTCAGGATAACCTTTACAAAACCCTTGGCAAGCTCCGGCAGTCCCAGATCACCATATTGCTTCCTGAGCAGAATGCCTTACGGGCCCTGGAGATCGCTGATCGTGGCTATGTCATGCAAGATGGGAGGATCGTGCTCGAAGGAAATGCCGCCAACCTAATGCAGAGCGATCTGGTGAAAAAGGCCTACCTCGGGAGGTAATGAATGGAAGATTATTTTACCTATACGGCCAAACTTTTTGACCCCGCTGCCGTCAATGAAAAAAAGGAGATCCTCGAAGGGGTTCGTGTCCTCGATTTTTCCCACGTCATCTTTGGCCCCACGGCCACCCGGCTTCTGGCCCAGTATGGGGCAGAAGTCATCAAACTCGAACTTCCTTATCACGGAGATCTCTGGAGGCCCGCCACCTACTGGGGAAAATACTGGAAACATTCCAACCCTCTTTGGCATTTTATCACCCAAAACAAATATTTTATCGGGGTGGACTTGAAGAAGCCGGAAGCGAAGCAGATCGTCTACCGGTTAGCCGAGACCGCAGATGTGGTCGCTGAGAACTTCGCTGCCGGAACGGCCGAAGCGTGGGGGGTGGGGTACACGCGAATTAGAGAAATCAACCCCAAGGTGATTTACCTGAGCTGTTCCACCTACGGCCAGTACGGGCCTTTACGTTTCTATCCGGGATGGGACCTTCTTGCTCAGGCAGCCAGCGGTGTATTGAGTCTCACCGGTTATCCCGATACAGACAAGTATTACAAACTGCCTGATTACCTGGGAGATTACATCCCCGGCAATATGGGGGCCATGGCCATTCTGATGGCCCTTTATTTTCGCAACAAGACAGGGAAGGGGCAATACATCGACCTGGCCCAGTCAGAAGCCTTGATGCGACTGCTTTGGCACTTCACCTTTTTTAACCTTACAGGGAAGGAGATTGGCCGCACTGGGAACAGTGATCCTACGATGGTACCAGCTTCCATCTTTAAGACCCGGGATGGAAAATTCATGGCTCTGGCCTGTGCTACCGAAAAACAATTTGCCGGTCTCTGCAGCGCGATGAACCGGGAAGATCTCCTCAAGGACAAAGTTTATACGGATCCTTTTGAGAGACTGAAGCCCGTCAATGCGGCTGCCCTCACCGCGATTGCTGAAGATTGGGTAAAGTCTTTGGATGTAGAGGAAATTACCAAACTGGCCAATGACAAGGGTTTTCCAGCTGCGGAAGTACTGGACGACTACCAGGTCTGCCATGATCCCTGGAGGCGTCAGAGGGGAAGCGTCATCCTGTTCAATGACGAAATGTATAAAGAGCTGGCCCTGGCAGGACCTTCGGCCCAGCTCAGCAAGACACCTGCCAGGACGAAATGGCTGGCCCGTCCGATAGGCTACCATAACCGGCTGGTACTCAAGAAATTTATGGGCCTGTCGGAGGAGGAGATTTCTTCGCTGGAGAAAAAAAGAATCATCGGCACCTTCGATGACCGGCCGGGGCTAAAACCGCCCGTTTATTGTAATCTGGATGAGGATCCGATCTTTAATTACGGGAGAGAGGAAAGAAAGTGAGCAACAAGCGGGAAAAGGAACAAGTTTACGCACGGTATGTCGCTTCAGGGAAGACGGTCCAACACCTGGCCTCTTGGGGAAAGAGACTGGCCGAGGTGATGAACCCGGAAGGGAAGCCCGAGGTCCTGGACGATATTCTGGTGCTGGATGCTAGTTACGCGAATTTCTCGGGGATCATTGCGGCCAGTTTTTTTGCCGAGTTCGGGGCAGAGGTCATCAAGATTGAACCGCCCGACGGGGATCCGTGCCGCAGGATGACCCCTCTGGGCGAAAATGTGAAAGGCGTGGGAATTCCTTTCTTGATTGAGGGACGGAACAAGAAATACATGACGCTCGACCTCAGAAATTCCGAAAAGGACAGGAATGATTTCGCAAGACTGGCGGAAAAGGCTGCGGTGGTGATCGAGACCTTCGGAGCCGGAGAAATGGATTCCTGGGGCATCGGATACAGGCAGCTCAGTCAGAGAAATCCGGGCATCATTTATATTGCCATCACCCCTTACGGCCAATACACGGAAAAAGCCCGGCAGTTTGCCCATTTTCAGGATTCCGACATTACGGCGCAGGCAGGCTCCGGTCTTCCAGCTCAAGTAGGCGATCCGGCGAACAGTCCGGAGCCTTACAATTGGCCCCTCAAGGCCGGGATGTGGGCCGGATGGTACATCTCTGGACTCCATGCGGCCCTGGGAGGTTCTTTCGCTCTTATTCATCGCCAAAATACCGGAGAAGGCCAGATGGTGGATGTCGCCACTATGGATGCTTACTCTTGCATGGTCGGATTTCCTCCGATAATCGGGTATACGTGGGAGGCGGCCCGGCCGCGGATCGGGGTTCTCGACTTTATTCTCTATCCTTATGGCTGCTGGAGATGTAAGGACGGCCTCGTCGTCATTGCGGCGCCTCGTGACCACGACTTTCGAGCCCTTTTAAAGATCCTTGGTTTGTGGAAATTGGAAGACGACTGGAGATTCACGCCGGACCGGATTCCCGATGTGGTCGATACGGCCATGGTTTTGTATAAGGTCATTGAAGAGAAAACCATCTTATACACTGCGGACGAACTGGTCAATAAAGCGTTGAGATACAGCGCCAAAGCGGCGCGATCTAAATGGCGCGGAGGCGGCGTCCCTATCGTCATGAAAGTGAATACCCCGCCGATGACCCTGGAAAGCAAACAGTTTGCCATTCGCAAAATCTTCCAAGAGGTAGAGGATGGGACCTTAGGGAAGTTTGTCATCAATACCGGCTTTGTCAAGATGTCGGAATCTCCGCCGCGGGTCAAATGGGTTTCCTGTGATATCGGCAAGGACAATGATTCTATTCGGAAAAGATATCTCCAGGATCGATAGATGGCCCGTGAGAGGATATTCCTTACCGTAGGGGAATTTGCGTAATCACCCCTACAAAAAATAAGAAAGGAGGGTGTGACCTATGGAAAGATGGCTAAGGTTAGGAATCGTAGTTCTCGCAGTCTTTTCTTTACTGGGGTTGGGACTTTTCCAGCCTGCTTTTGCCGCTCCTGCCGGAAAGCCGATCGTCATCGGTTATGTCGGAAATGTCGCCTCCCCTGGCACCAAACCCTGTATGGATATGCAGAAATATGCCGTTGACGAGATCAACAAGGCCGGCGGTATCATGGGACGACCGGTGGAGTATGTCGTGCTTGACGGCAAAGGAGACACCTCTCTCTCCGTGGAAGCAGCTCGGCGGCTGCTCATGGAAAAAAAGGCAACCTTCATTTCGATCGAAGGGAGGTCCGAGATTTGTTTAGCTGCCCAGGAGAATTCTGCGACCCTTTACAAGGAATATCCGCATATCCTGGTCTTCAACGGTCCCATGGCATCAGAGTTGACCGCACGGATTGTGGATAACTATGACAAATACAAATTCTGTTTCCGGGACTGGGATCCGGAGCCCGCTCATTACTCCTGGCTCGAAAATATCATGGGAGGGCTTTTTAAAAAGGTCATTAAGGCCAAGAAGCTGGCTTTCCTGTGGGAGGATCTCGCCTGGACCCAGATGTGGCGAAGAGGCATCGATTACCTTAAGCTGCCTACCTGGGAAGAGGTGGCCAAGCAGAAATACGGGCTAGACGTGGTTTACAGCAAACCAGTCAAGGCACGGGGAACCATGTACCTTCCAATTCTACAGGAGATCGCCGACAAAAAGGCGGATGTGGTCTGGTTTGTAAGCTCCTGGTTTACTGACACGGAGGTTTTCGCAAAGATGTGGGCTGATTCGCCAGCCCAAAATATACCTGTTTATTTATACGGCGGGGTTGCCCAGACGCATGATTTTTGGAGGATGACCGGCGGCAAGTCACTAGGGATGATCACTGGTTTTTACGAAGGCGATATTGCTTACACACCAAAGACTCTACCCTTTATCGCTCTGGGGAAGCAGTTAGGAATCCCGCTCCAAATTCATATCCATATTGCCTACGCCGACATCTACCATTTCAAAGCAGCCATTGAAAAAGCCGGGGGAACGGATGACATGGATAAGCTGATCAAGGCCATGGAGGAGATAGAAACAGTCTACTCCCTGGGAAAAATGAAATACGAAACCCGGCGTATCAAGCCGTATTTCCACTCCCGGGTCCTTTGCGATCCCAATAATCCTTACCATATGTACCCCGGATACTACATGCTGGCCATTGCTCAGTTCCAGAAAGAAGGGAAGATTTCATGGTTGGTTGATGAAAACGGAAAGGCGCTCCCCCAGAATTACATCGCACCGGAAAAACTTCGGAAGTAATAGCTCGCAAATGGAAAGGCAGATCCCTTCTCAAAAAAGGGGTCTGTCTTCCTTCCTTTGGGCTGAGGCCCCCCTCACGTCCGACTCCTTCTTCTTCCTCTTTGCATGAGTCTGTCCAAACATGAAAAGCATTCCTGAAACAGTATTGAACGAGTACAATTTTATTGACAAGTTTTTAAATCCTCGCTATTAATATACCTGGGCGGGGATCAGGCTACTGTCTTCATTTCAATCCATTAACTCGGCAAGAGGGTAGTTGTTTTCAGAAAGCGCCTCAACTTTTGAGGTCTGCTTGGATACTTATTGAGGCGGTAAGAGTGAAGCTCCCCGCCCACAAGGCGGGGCTTGCGGGGCACGTTCCGGTCACGATCCTGCTGAAGCCATCGTTTCCAAGGGCCGTCATCAGCTTCGAAAGGATGGCCCCATGGATCTTTCGATTTCCTATCGTTCAAAAAGGCTGCCATGGAAAATAAGCCTTATACACTGTCCCAATTATTGTTGCGAAGAAAAAACATCAAGAATAGGGTTGCCATTCGAGAGAAGGATTATGGGATCTGGCAGTCCTATAGTTGGTATGACTATTTTGAGAACGTCAAGAGATTTTCTCTTGGGTTGGCCTCTTTGGGCTTCAAGCGGGGGGATAGGCTAAGCGTCATTGGAGACAACCGTCCCCAACTCTACTGGGCCCAGATGGCTGCTTTATGCCTCGGAGGGATCCCAGTTCCTCTTTATCAGGATGCCATCGAAAAAGAACTGGAATATATCATTGAACACTCTGAGGCTAAGTTCGTGGTCGCCGAAGACCAGGAACAGGTGGATAAGATGCTAGCCCTCAAGGAGAAGGTTCCCAGTATACAGATGGTCATTTACGACGACCCCAGAGGAATGCGCCACTACAACCAACCCTTCATAAAAAGTTTTACGGAAGTTCAGGCCTTAGGCCTGAACTTCGAGAACGACAATCCCGACTTTTTCGAGAAAGAAGTACAGAAAGGAAAACCAGAGGATACCGCTCTTATCGCTTACACGTCGGGCACCACGGGAAATCCAAAAGGAGTGGTCCTCACCCACTCCAATCTCCTCACCAACGTCCGGCTCATTTCCGAGGCCGAGGCGTATCGGGATTCAGATCAGGTCATGGCCTACCTTCCCATGGCCTGGATTGGGGATTCCATCTATTCATTAGCCATGCTTTTGGATGTTGGGTTTACCATCAATTGCCCAGAGGCGGCCACCACGGTCTTGCGTGACATGCGGGAGATCGGCCCCACTGTTATTTTCTGCCCACCTCGGATTTGGGAGAACATCCTGACCACAGTCCGGGTCAAGATGGAAGACGCTGCCTGGATCAAACGGAAGATGTTTGCTTTTTTCATCGATGTATCCCAGCGGATGTCCACCCATCAACTGAAACGTCAAACTGTCCCTCTGGGACTTCGCTTTCTTTATGCCCTCGGGGAGTTCTTCGTTTACGGCCCCTTACGAGACAATCTGGGGATGAGAAAAATTCGGTATGCTTACACCGCCGGTGCAGCCCTGGGCCCGGAAGTGTTCCAGTTTTACAGGTCTCTTGGGGTCAATTTAAAGCAGGTCTACGGCTTGACAGAGACCAGCGCGATGTGCACATACCAGCCTGACGATGATGTCAAGCTCGAGACCGTGGGGATTCCCTGCCCAGGGATAGAGATCGAGATTGGCAAGGGAGGAGAAATTCTCATCAAGAGCCCGGGGGTCTTTCAGGGTTATTATAAAAATCCGGAGGCGACTTCCGAAGCCCTGAAGGACGGGTGGTTACATACCGGAGATGCAGGCATCATCGATAAAGACAAACACCTGATCATCATCGATCGGGCTAAAGACGTAAGCACCTTGGCCGACGGAACCATTTTCGCCCCACAGTTCATAGAGAATAAGCTAAAGTTCAGCCCCTATATCAAGGAAGCTGTAGTCCTAGGGCAAGGTAGGGAATATGTAACAGCTATGATCAACATCGACTTGGAGAGCGTAGGCAACTGGGCCGAAAGAAAAAATATAGGGTATACCTCTTATGCAGATCTCTCCCAGAAACCGGAAGTCTACGGCCTGATCCTTGAGGAAGTAAGAAAAGTCAATGCTAGCCTTTTTAATGAGATACAACTCGGGGGTGCACAGATCAGGCGGTACCTGATCCTTCACAAAGAATTGGACCCTGACGACGCCGAAATCACCCGGACCCGCAAGATTCGCCGAAGTTTCATTGCCGAGAAATATGCGGAGATCATCCACGCCCTTTATTCTGCCAAAGAAAGGGTAGATGTGGAGACGAAGATTACTTATGAGGATGGGCGCACGGCAAACATCCGCGCCTTTCTGAAGATTCAAGAGGCGGAGACACTTTAGGAAAGACCCACACGATCGAAAAAGCCGAGGGCCACACAGTATGAACGAGAAGGGTAACTCTCCCATGCTCCGGGTGGAAGATGTTCATATCAGCTTTGGGATTTTAAAGGCCCTGAATGGAGTGAGCCTGGAGATTCATGAGGGAGAGGTCACGGCCATTATCGGCCCAAACGGTGCAGGCAAGACCACCTTGATCAACGTTATTAACGGGGTCTATCATCCATCGCAGGGGCACATTTTTCTCGAGGGCCAGGATGTGACGGCGAGGCATCCCCACTATATTGCCGCCCTAGGGATTGCCCGAACCTTTCAGAATGTGGCGCTCTTCAAAGGGATGACTGTTCTGGATAACATCATGGTCGGCAGAAATTTGAGTATGCGCTCCAACTTATTTTCCCAGGGAATTTACTGGGGTTTGGCTCAAAAAGAAGAAATCCGACACCGGGAAGTGGTAGAGCGGGTTATTGATTGGCTGGAGATCGAACACATTCGCAAGACGGCAGCAGGAATGCTTCCTTACGGTCTTCAGAAGAGGGTCGAGCTGGGCCGAGCGTTAGCTGCCGAACCCAGGCTTCTTCTCTTAGACGAACCCATGGCTGGGATGAACCTGGAAGAAAAAGAAGATATTGCTCGCTTTATTCTGGATGCCAATGAGGAGCTGGGGACAACGATCCTCCTGGTTGAGCACGACATGGGGGTGGTCATGGACATCTCCGATCGGGTGGTGGTTCTTGATTACGGAGACAAAATTGGGGAGGGTACACCCGAGGAGATTCGGAAAAATGGAAAAGTCATCAAGGCCTATCTCGGAACAGCGAGGGGAAGATAACGGGAAAAAGGAGGATAGGTTGTGATATTCGCAATAGAGGTGGCCATTGGCGGACTTCTCGTTGGAGTCATGTATTCTTTAGTCGCTCTCGGATTCGTCCTTATCTATAAGTCCTCGGGCGTCTTTAACTTCGCCCAGGGAGATATGACACTACTTGCCGCCTTAGCCTTAGTGGGTTTCCTCACTTTTTTGCCTCTCTGGCTCGCCATCCTTGCCGTTCTCGTCCTAATGATTGGGCTGGCTATCGCCATTGAGGCATTAGTGCTTCGTCCTCTCGTTGCCCGCCCCCCCCTCGCTCTCTTTATGGCCACAATAGGACTTGGTTTCTTTTTGCAGGGGATAGGTCAGGGGATCTGGGGCACAGATCCGAAGGGGCTTAATATTGGGATTTCAGACATCCCTTTTGAGGTCAAGGGATTGATGATCAGTCAATTCGATCTGGTCGGGGCCGCTCTATCGGGTGCATTGGTTTTTGCCTTGGTTTGGTTCTTTCAAAAGTCGAGGACAGGCCGCGCGCTCAGGGCCGTTTCTGATGACCACGAAGCAGCTCTGTCTGTAGGCATACCCCTCGGAAAAGCGTGGGCCATTACCTGGGCAATCTCCGGAGTAGTTGCCTTGGTTGCAGGGATCATGTGGGGGAGCCGCCTCGGAGTGCAGTTCAGCCTTTCGCTGATTGCCCTGAAAGCACTGCCAGTTCTGATCCTGGGCGGTATTGACAGCATTCCGGGAGCGATCCTCGCAGGCCTCGCCGTAGGGGCTTCTGAGAACTTAGCGGAGGTCTTCCTTGGCCCCTATGTCGGCGGAGGAATCCAGACCTTCTTTCCGTATCTTTTGGCTTTGCTGGTTCTTTGGTTCAAGCCTTATGGAATGTTTGGCAGAGAGATTATCGAAAGGGTCTAAACGGTTTATCTTGAAGAAACTTCCGAATACGATTTTCTATATTCCGGGATTCATAGTTGGGAGGCTTCCTTTATGATTTACCGAGAGTGCGGTGTGTTTAAAGCTACTTATCGGGAAGATATGGCCATCTTTCCCATCCCTTTGGATAGATGGGGCGTGATCGTCCTCCTTCTTATGGCCTTTTTGGTGATGCCTTTTTTGGCCAGCAACTACTGGCTCAGCAGCATATTGATACCCTTCCTGGTCTTTTCACTGGCTGCACTGGGCCTCAATTTTCTCACGGGTTACGCCGGGCAGCTCTCCATAGGACACGCTGCCTTTATGGCCGTAGGAGCGTATATATCTTTGATCTTATACGGACGTTATAAAGTTCCGCTTCTCCTGAGCCTCTTAAGCGGTGGTCTGAGTGCGGCTGCGGTCGGGGCTGTTTTTGGAATCCCTTCATTGCGAATCAAAGGGTTTTATCTGGCCGTTTCCACTCTGGCAGCTCAGTTTATTATTGAGTGGGGATTGACCCATTGGAAATGGATCAGCGGTGGAGTTTTCGGAACGGTGGATACCCCTCCCATGCAGATCTTTGGCTGGCCTGTGGACACACCCCTGAAAAAGTATTATCTGGTCCTCTTTTTTGTGGTCTTACTGACCATCTTTGGCAAGAATTTAGTACGAGGGCAACTGGGCAGGGCCTGGATGGCCATCAGGGACATGGACGTGGCCGCGGAGATTATCGGCGTATCGTTGTTTCGGAACAAGCTTTTAGCTTTTGCGGTGAGCTCCTTTTATGCCGGGGTGGCCGGAGGCTTGATCACGTTTACTTATTATGGAGCAGCGAATATCGAAGCCTTTAACCTCATGGTCTCCTTCCATCTTCTGGGAATGGTTATTATTGGGGGCATGGGGAGTGTCCTCGGCTCCTTCTTTGGAGGAGCTTTCATTACCCTGTTACCCATCTTTATCAACCAGTTTTCCAGATCTTTTGGGGCTGTACTCAAATCTGACCTTCTGGCCTGCATCGAACTGATTATTTTTGGGGGGCTGATCATCCTCTTCCTCATTGTGGAGCCTTATGGTCTCGCTCGATTATGGCAAACATTGAAAGAGAAACTTCGTTTATGGCCTTTTCCTTATTAGAAGTAAGGTACGTTGATGATAGAAGAACGATAACGGGTCTTGGGAAGGAGGTGAGAATTTTATCGGCAAGGTGGATCGATAAGAAGTTCCGTTAGAAGAAACGCAAAGATAAAGAAAGGAGGAATTTAATATGGGGCGTTTTATGAATACTTTTTTGGCACTCTTATCGCTACTTGTGGCGCTCCTGCTTGTATTGGTGCCGAACCTGGCGCAGGCCCAGGAGCAATATGTCCCCTGCCTGATTTATCGAACCGGCCCATTTGCTCCCGGCGGTAGCGGGACGGGCAGTGGATGGGAAGACTACATGGAACTTATCAATATGAAGGGAGGGGTGAACGGGATCAAATACAAATATGAGGAGTGTGAGACTGCCTATGACACCGCCAGAGGAGTGGAGTGTTATGAACGTGTTAAATCCAAGAACCCTGCCTATATGCACCCCTTTGCCACAGGGATCTCTTATGCCCTGCTTGACCGTACCGCCCGGGATAAGATACCTCTGGTTTTCATGGGTTATGGCCGCGCCGACGCCTCCGATGGCCGAGTTTTTCCCTGGGCCTTTACCTTTCCTACCAACTACTGGTCTCAAAACACGGCTAAAATAAAGTTCATCGGCCAGCAAATGGGAGGGATGGATAAGCTCAAGGGATTAAAAATCGCCAACCTTTACATCGATGTTCCATATGGGCAAGAAACCAGACCTCTCTTGGATGAGATGGCTAAGATATACGGTTTCGAAGTCCAACACTTCCCGGTGCCCTGGCCTGGAATAGACCAAAAAGCCCAGTGGATGGATATCGTCCGGCGCTTTAAGGCTGACTGGGTGATCAATCGCAACTGGGGTGTCTCGTGCACCGTCCCCCTCAAAGAGGCGGCCAGGCTTGGGTTTCCAAGAAACCGAATCCTTGGTGTCTGGTGGTGCGGGTCTGAAGAGGACGTCTTACCTGCCGGAGATGCCGCTACGGGTTATTACAGCACAAACTTCAACGGCGTTGGCCGGGATTTCCCCGTCATCCAGGAGATTATCGACAAAGTCTACGGCGCCATGAAAGGCAATATCTCTATGACCCGTGTAGGAACGGTTTTCTATAACCGGGGCGTTGTTACCGGAATAGCCATGGATGAGGCGATTCGGACGGCCCACAAAAAGTTTGGCATACATCCGGTTACCGGGGAAGAGATGCAGTGGGCCCTGGAGCACCTTAACATCACAGAGGAGAGGATTAAAGAAATAGGAGCAGAAGGATTGATGCCGCCGATCAAGACCTCCTGGAAGGACCATGAGGGCGGTGGCTGGGTCCGCTTCCAGCAGTGGGATGGTCATAAGTGGGTTCCCGTCGGCGGCTGGATGCCTCCCATGAAGGAATTTGTCCGGGAAAGAGTCGAGAAGTCAGCGGCTAAATATGCTGCGGAGAAGGGGATAACGCCGAGAAACAGTGAAGCATTAAAGTGAGCAGCGGTATCAAGCTAAAGTGAGCATCCGTTATGAACCAACATCCTTTGCTCAGGGTCAACAATATTGAGGTTGTCTATGAACATGTCATCCTGGTCCTGAAAGGGGTCTCTCTAGAGGTGCCTGAGGAGGGCCTGGTTGCCCTCCTCGGGGCCAACGGGGCCGGCAAAAGTACGACCCTCAAAGCCATCTCCAATCTTTTGCGGGCAGAGCGGGGTGAAGTCACAAAGGGGGTCATCGAATTTCTGGGGGATCGCATCGATCGCAGGGATGCTGCGGAGGTGGTGCGAAGAGGCGTCGTACAGGTAATGGAGGGACGGCGCAAATTCGAGCATCTGACCGTAGAGGATGACCTCCTCACGGGCGCTTACAGCAGGGGAACTGACCCATCCGTTAGAAAGGACCTAGACCTGGTTTATAGTTATTTCCCCAGGCTGGCTGAGCGCCGTAACGTGAAGACAGGGTATATCTCAGGAGGAGAACAGCAGATGGTCGTCATCGGTAGAGCCCTGATGGCCCGGCCCAAGCTGATGCTCTTAGACGAACCCTCCATGGGGCTGGCTCCTTTGCTGGTCCAGGAGATTTTTGACATCGTTGCCCGCCTAAACCGGGAAGAGAAGATGGCCATCCTCCTGGCAGAGCAGAATGCGGCCATGGCCCTTCAAGTCGTCCGCTACGGCTATGTGATGGAGAACGGTCGCTTGGTACTGGACGGGGAATCTCAGGTTCTTCAAGATAACGAGGACATCAAGGAATTTTACCTGGGCCTGACGGAGATTGGAAAGAAGAGCTACCGGGATGTAAAACACTATAAACGCCGAAAGCGCTGGCTGACATAAAAACACAGCGGGAAATCGAAAGGAAGTGAATGATGGACCTCCGGAGTTTCACAGTTTACGACATTTTCAAAAGAAATGCGAGACTCTTTAAGAACAAAATAGGGATTCAGTCTGAAGACCAGCAGATCAGTTTTGAAAAGTTATACGACCAGGTGAATGCAGTAGCTGGATGGCTGAACTCAAAAGGAATCCGCCAGGGAGACAGGATCGCAGTGCTGACCAAGAACTGCCCCGAATTCTTCTCCTTGACCGGCGCCGTCGCGGCGAGAGGTGCTAT
The DNA here is from genome assembly GCA_047519465.1 of Thermodesulfobacteriota bacterium. Classification (GTDB taxonomy): domain Bacteria; phylum Desulfobacterota; class BSN033; order BSN033; family UBA1163; genus UBA1163. The sequence continues at coordinate 13,380 of JAPVTA010000078.1, forward strand.
CATCGTTCCCATCAATTTTCGTCTCTCGACCGATGAGATAAAATACGTTTTGAACGATGTAGAGCCGCTGATGCTCTTTTATGACCCCGATTTCGAAAGGATGATCCCTGACCTTTCGTCTGCTTGTTTGTCCTTAAGAGAGCTTATTATTTTTGGCCCCTCCGGAGGAAATGCTACCTCTTTCAATTCGCTGTTGAATCATCCGCCCGGAAATCCGGCTGCAATCAATGATGATGACCCTCTCGTGATCATCCACACCGCAGCCGTGCAAGGGAAACCTCGCGGCGCTCTGCTGAGTCACCGAAACCTGATTGCTTGTTCGGTTCAATCCACAAGCCTCCTCGGTCTGAACAATCATGACACCTACATGAATATCCTGCCTTTATTTCATATTGCCGGTCTGGTGACTGCCCTGACGATGATGCACGCCGGCGGAAAAAATTTGATCATTTCAAAATACGATCCGAAAAGAGCGGGCAAAATAATGGATCGAGAGAAAGTGACCCTCATCGGCGATTTTCCTCCTATCCTAGCCCAACTGCTCGATGAACAGATGAAAGGAGAATGTACCCTTTCATCTTTAAAGAATGTCGTCGGGGTGGAATTGCCCGATACCGTAAAGAAGTTTGAAAGCCTTGGCCATGGCCAATTCTGGCTGGGCTACGGCCAGACAGAAACCATGGGCCTCACTTGCATTTGCCCGAATACGGAAAGACCCTGCTCGGCTGGAAAACAAGGGCCGCTGGTGGATTTAAAAATCGCGGATGAATTTGACCGTGAGGTCGAAACAGGTAAACCGGGGGAAATCTTGATTCGGGGCCCCCTGGTATTCCAAGGATTCTGGGGTGAAGATGAGTTAACAAAGTACACTTTTAGGGACGGTTGGCACCATACAGGGGATATAGGTCGTCTCGATGAAGAAGGCTTCTTGTGGTTTGTAGGAAGAAAGGCTGAAAAGGAATTGATCAAGCCGGGTGGTGAAAACGTCTATCCCGTCGAAGTCGAAAAAGTAGTCCTTGAACATCCTAGCATCCAGGAAGTTTCGGTGATCGGTGTGCCCAATCCAAAGTTTGGAGAGGGGATTAAGGCTGTTTGTGTCTTAAAACCCGATGTGCGATTGTCGGAGCAGGAACTGATCGACTTTGTGGCGGGCAGAATAGCGCGTTACAAAAAGCCAGGGTATGTCGAATTCGTTGATTCACTGCCAAAAAAGGAAGATGGTTCAATTGATCGTACAAAAGTTAAGGCGATGTATGGTTCGGGCCCTAAACTCTGATCCTTTTGATCCCGTGTATGGAGACCTTTGAAACAATTTACACTTCTCTAACGTCCTCGATCTATATCTTCTTTCCTCTTCCAGTTGTTCCAAAGTTCCAACTCTTCGTTGCTTGACAGATAATTCCTTTTTTCGTATATTCAACCCAGCCAAAACCGATTTTTTATGAGATCTACATTCGTCAGCAGAGGGCTTACCGGTTTTAATCCAATTCACGGCGTCAGTCTTTCTATTTTTCCAGAGGAATTCCTAAAACAGTAATAGGTAAAAAGTGTCGGGCCAGAAGGACACACAAAAGAATTAGGAGGAAATATGCCCTCGAAAATCTCCAATAGCTATGATGCGATCATCGTCGGCTGCGGTATCGCGGGGTCGGTTGTCGGTGCCATCCTATCAAACATGGAACAGAAGAAGGTTCTGATCCTTGAGGCTTCGTCACAGATTGGGGGACGTGCTGCATCGTTCCGCGGAGAAGGGATTATCGATGCCGACGAGTTCCGTAAGACGCTCGCGTCGTCTGCTCACTCCTGGGTGAGTGAGAGGACGGAGCCTGATCTTCCTACGCTGATCAAGAAGAAAATGCTCAACGGATATATCCTCGAAGCGGGTGGGAGAGGAGCATGGTACACCAATCGCGGTCGCGTCAGTCATGCCCTGGCACTGTTCAACAAAGCTTCGATTTTCTACTCCAACACGGGCTTTGTGTGGTATGACCATGACTGGAAGCCGCATATCGTTGGCAGAAGATCTAAGTACGGCTGGATGAGCGATACAGATTATGCTGAGATGGTAAAGGTCCATAAGCGCAAATTCTCGGTACGCACGATAGCCGAAGCTGAAGAACTCGACCACGCGACGTTGAAGGATTGGGTGGAGGCGATCACTGAAAATGAACTAGCGCAAGAATTTCACTATGCCATGGGGACCTTCCAGACGATCATTAACGACCCGGCGCTAAACGCTGCAGGAGAAAACCTAAAAGTATTCCTGCAAGTCCAGGAGACTGGGGTGCATATCACTAACGGTTCCTGGGGCTTCGCCGGCGCACCCGGGCACCGTTTTATCACCGAGGGTTTTGCTGCTGCGGTCAAGGATGCTGAAGGCGACATCGTCACCAATGCCAGGGTTAAAGAGCTGATCATCCAGAATGGAAGATCGAACGGCGTGGTAGCTGAAATGGACGGTAAGACGATGGAAATAAAGTCCCCGGTGGTCGTCTGCACTGCCCCGCCAAAGGCGTTGCTAAAAATCTTGCCAGAGAGCGTACTCCCAACGGATTTTGTTAGATTATCAAAAAAGATAATCCATACTTCTATGGTTGCCGGACAGTTCGGCATGGTTAAACCGCTGAACACTTTCTGTGAACTTAAGGTGGACCCCAGGTCTTTCTACCATACCTCCATGTTGATTCCCGAGAGCGAAGGGCTATTTAGGGGCCATGTTCCGCTCGACGTTGTGGCCATGTCTGCCATGGCGCCCACCACTGCCCCCGAAGGAAAGCACATGATGGGCATGGCCAGCAGCATTCTGGCTGAAGAAGCGCACGATAAGAAGAAGGTCGATATCGTGATCGACAGAATGTTGAAGTTTGCGGATACGGCATTCCCGGGCTGGAGAAAATCGCTGCAGTTCATGTTCTTTACCGTCGGTGATACCTGCATCCTGTGGCGACACCCAGAGGATGAATGGGTCGATGTGAAATGCCCTACGATCGAGGGGTTGTATTTTGCCGGTGATACCTACGGGAAGCGTATCAACGAAGGAGGCATCGAAGGTGCTGTTCACTCCGGGTTTATTTGTGCGAGCACCATAACCGGCAAGGACTATCTGCAACTCCTGCCGCCGGTCTTCCGCTAATCGTCCTGGGGCTATCCGGGCGAGTACTTGAGAAACTAAAACTCCAAATATGGAAAGGAGGAAAACTTGCTAAAAGAATTTAGTCTGGAGGGAAGAACGGCCATCGTCACAGGGGCCGGCCGAGGAATCGGCCGGGCTATCGCTTCAACCCTGGCCGAAGCCGGTGCGGATATTGTCGCTGCCAGCAGGACCCCTGCTCAGCTAAATGAAACAGCCGCGGAAGTCCACAGACAAGGGCGAAAGTGTCTCCCCGTACCTACGGACATAACGAACGTGGATCATTTGAAAAAGCTTGTGGATACGACCCTGTCTCACTTTGGTAAGATCGACATCCTGGTGAACAACGCCGGAGTGGGATCCATGAAAATGACCATTCCCATCCCTGGCGCCGAAAAAATGCGTATTGCCGGGATACTCCCCGATCTGAATGAGCCCGTGACAGATGAGGAATGGAACTTGATGTGGAACACGAATGTCAAAGCCGGGTACGATTTAACCAGGCTGGTTGTTCCGCATATGATCGAAAGGGGAAAGGGAAAAATCGTCAATATCGTATCCACTGCGGCCATCAAGTACACCGCGCTGCAGGGGATCTACCCGGCCACCAAGGCAGCCATCGTCGCCATCACCAGAGGCTTGGCCAATGAGCTGGCCAGGTTCAATATTACGGTCAACGCCATTGGGCCGGGCGGGGTTTTGACCTCCATGCTCGAAAAAATATATTCGAACGAGGAGATAAGTAAAACCTATCTGCGCTCAGTGCCCATGCGGCGCTTCGGCGAGCCCCGGGAGGTAGGTTTACTTGCCCTTTACTTAGCTTCGGATGCGTCGAGCTATATGACCGGCCAAACCCTCTATCTTGACGGCGGATACACGGTTTCATAACGTGATAGTGAACGACACAGAAAAGTGGTCATTGCGAGGACCCCGCACTTGATGCGGGGGACGCGGCAATTCCATGAGATTGCTTCACTTCGTTCGCAATGACATATTGAGGATGTCCACATATTTGTGTCGCTCACTATACTACCCCCAACATTAAAGGAGCGTAAACGAATATCAGGGAAGGGAGGAAATAAGTTCCGTGAAAAGATATGATGTGGTCATCATCGGGGGCGGGCATAACGGGCTGATTGTCGCTGCTTACCTGGCCAAGGCCAAGTTGGATGTTTGCGTGGTAGAGCTCCAAGACTTGGTCGGTGGATGTGTGGTTACCAGGGAAGTGACGTTGCCCGGCTTCAAGCACGATATTGCCGGTGCCATTCACATGATGATCCAGGCCAATCCGCTGCTTCACCAAGATGAATTAGGGCTGAAGTCCAAGTACGGCTTGAAATACGTTTCCCCCGACCCACCTGGCGCAATCGTTTTCAGCGACGACCGTGCACTGGTCATCTATAAAGACATCAACAAGATGGTTGAATCCATAAAGCAGTTTTCGGCCAAGGATGCCGATGCCTATCTGAGGTTCTGCCAATATCTAAAGAAAATTACGGCGCCCTTGAAGCTCGGAATGTTTTCAGCGCCGCCGCGTTTCGGGGCCATGATGTCTTTTCTCGATTCCAGCGAGGAAGGAAAGGAATATACAAGGCTCATCCTATCCAGCGTGCAAGATATCACCGAGGAGTGGTTTGAAAGCAAAGAGATGAAGGCTGCCTTTGGCCGGTGGGCTTCGGAGGAAATGATCGGCCCGCGGGAAAAGGGAACCGGTCTCTATGCAGCAGGCTGGCCGCTGTTTCATACCTGGGGATTGACGATGCCGATCGGCGGATCCAGTGTTTTCAGCGAGGCCCTGGCAGCCTGCATCCGGGATAACGGCGGCACGATCATGCTATCCACCGCGGTCAAGCGGGTTCTCGTTGAGCGTGGCGCAGCCAAGGGAGTTCTTCTCGAAAACGGCGAGCAAATCATGGCTAAAAAAGCGGTCGTGGCCAATGTCAATGTCAAACAGCTTTTCCTGCAGATGTTGACCGACCAAGAGGTGCCTGCGGGATTTCAGGATAAAGTGAGGAAATTGAAGCCCGCTTCCTTCGCCCCCCTCGGTCAGGCGATTGCCCTTAATGAAGCTCCAAAATTCAAAGCCGCCGGTGACGTGAATAAGGCTCCCTTTGTGGAGATCAGCCCCTATCCGGAAGAGCTTCTGCGGTCATACGATGATTATTCCTATGGGGTACCCAATGCAGGTATGCCGATTATGGGAATTGCCACCCTCGTAGATCCCACCCGGGCCCCGGCAGGCAAGCATACCCTATTTCTCTACCACTATGAGCCTTACCACTTACGCGATGGCGGGGCTGCGGCGTGGGATAAAGTGAAGCAGGACGTTGCCGACCAGGTGTTGGAGACGGCGCGTAAGCACTGTACCAATTTGAACGACCACAATATTCTCGGCAGATGGATCGCCAGTCCGCTCGATTACGAACGCATGAACCCGGCACTGATCGAGGGCGATATCGGACATATCGGTTCGTTTCTTTCCCAGTCCTTTGGCAACCGACCGCTTCCCGGCTGGGGTCAGTATAAGACCCCGATTCAAGCACTTTATATGTGCGGGGTCAGCACCCATCCCGGAGTGGGTATCAACGGCGGGGGAAGAGCAACGGTCCAGGTGATCATGGAGGACTTGGGTATCGACTTTAAGAAAGTCATAGCAAAATAATCCTTGCTGGACGATCGTTTGCCAAGGAGTGAGGAATGGCTGGAGAAACATCTGAGAAATATAAGGAGGTCTGACGACCACGAATCTATGAAACATGTTGTGACCATCCGCAACGATACGGGTGATGAGGCCGCGTCGATTCACTCCGTCAAACGCGTAGGCGATAAACTGGTCATGGACGGCAAAGCATTGGGAACCATGCAGATGGATATGATTCTCTCCGCTGAGGACGCGCTCCGAGCCGTAAGAATGATGTTTTCGTGGCAAGGTCTGTCCTTTATTATTCTTCTGCCTTTCTTTGCGATCAGAAATAAAATTGCTAAAAAGAGAAACGATAATACCAAATAGAATTCATTAATGCTCACGATGCGGATTTGATCGAATCGATGTACAGGAGCAATGCATTGGGAACCCAAGAAAGGAGGCCTTTCCTATGAGGGTATTAGCTTTGAACGGGAGTTATCGGAAGAACGGGAACACGGAGATTCTTTTGAAACAAGCCTTGATGGGGGCTGAATCGGAGGGCGCACAAGTAGAGATCCTCCGGCTGACGGATTATAAGATCGGTCCCTGTCGAGGGTGCGGGCTCTGCCTCTTTCGCGAAAATGTCTGTCAGGTAAAAGACGACGATGTAAGCTTCATTTTTTCCAGAGTGAATGAATGCGACGGGCTCATTCTGGGTTCGCCGTGTTATTTCTTGGAATTGACCGCCGTGATCAAGCAGCTGATCGACCGGTGCTGGATCCTCGGCCACCAGATTGGAAAGATCAAAAAGCCCGCGACCGTCATCATTCCCTATGCGACGCGTGGGTGGATTCCCTATATTTCTGTCCAATCCAACATCCTCCTGAATATCATGGGCTTGACCAAAATCAACGAGGCTGCTATCTGCACTCAAGGGATATCGGAAGTCGTCCTGGATCAGGAGGCGATGGATTTGGCCTATCGCATGGGGAAAGAAATCGCTGTTGCCGTCCGGCAGAAAAATCTAACCTATCAAGGGGAGGATGGGGTCTGCCCTTCCTGCCATGATTGGCTGGTTCGGATATTAAAAGATCGCGAAACCGTTGAATGTCCGACGTGCGGGGTCCGGGGAAAGTTAACGATGGCCAGCGGAAAGATCCGCGTAAAATTTGAGAAGAAAGCCTGGGCTGACAGTCGGTTTCGGCCGGACGTGGGGTACAACCATTTTAACTATCATATTGCGCCGTCCAAAGACTATTTTTTGCGGACGAAAGAAGAGAGAAAAAGCAAAACTCAGAAATATCAGGAATATTTGCCGGGGTAAGGAGATGTCTGCAATTCAGATATTTGACCACAGACTCTGGATACAGACTAAACTTTCTGTCCCTGTGGAGCGCGTCAGCAATCCTTCGCTTGATCATCATTCCGGGCCTGACCAAGCTTGCCCCGTACTTGATACGGGGCGGGAATGACGGCTTCGCAAATGTAAAGAAGCGGTAGACGCACTAACGTAGATTTGGGGGATTACGGATAAAGGAGAGAGAGCCATGACCGAATATTTGGTAAAGCTACGGTATTATCCGGGGGATGCACTAAACAAGATCAAGGCAGGGGATTTGAAAACCCTCGCGGGAAAATACGGAGTACAGATTTCCTACGAGAGGATAGAGAATCGGCAGATGAAGCAAGGCCTCCTGATGGAGGATACCTTGAGTAAGAAGATTGAGGAAATCTCACAGGAGGTGATCACAGTATCTGGGGAGCGGGAGAAGAAATTTTCCGATTGTATCCGGGAGCTCTATAAAAGATACAGGTGTCCCCGAACCGTGTACAGTCTTTTGGGGAGTAATGAGGCGGGCGAGAAAATTGCTAAGGGGTTAATGAATATCTACGGCGGATGGTGACGGTTACGGATCTTTTCGTTCGTTGAAGAGATGGCGGAGTACGACCGGGATCGGCTTGACAGACAAGTCCCTTTTTCGTATATTCAACCCACCCAGAAACGTAGCGAGACTATGCCAAATCCTCCAAATTTGAGCACTCGATTTTAATGCGGCGTCGCTTTGGGGTTCATGACAGCGTGATCTTTATCGCTTGGGAGCGGAAGAAATGGAAGTACCTATCATGAATGGAAAATTGGAGAGGAGAGACTTTGAGGAACGAACAGTGGACTTGGGGGATGAGCCGGAAAAGCATAAAAGCATTGGATCGGCAACTTTGGATTCGCAGGACAACTACCTAACCCTGTGTGAAAATTCGTCTGTGGGTTTATACGTTATTCAAAGGGGCCTGTTTAGCTATGTCAACTCAACGCTATCTAATCTTTTAGGTTATGAAAGTCCTGAAGAATTGGTCGGAAAATCCATCTGGGAGGTAATTCATCCCGATGATCGAGGCCTGGTTAAACTCACAATAGAGAGGGAAAAAGCCCAGGTTTCTCCGGACCATCGTACTGTTCGTGTTCTCAAGAAAGACGGGACAATCCTCTGGGTACGCATGGGAGGCAGCAGCGCGGTCTATCGGGGGGAACCGGCAAGCGTAGGTCATCTCATCGATCTTACGCCATATAAGGAAGTCGAAAAATCCCTCCGGGAATCTCTGGAAAGGTATCAGACGATTGTCAACGAGGTTCAAGACAGCGTTGCGGAAGTGGATCTTAAGGGCAACCTCACTTTTGTCAACAAGGCCAACTGCAGAAATTATGGATATTCTTGCGAAGAAGAATTGATAGGCGTCAACTATCGATCTTATATGGATGAGGAGACAGCAAAATTTGTTTACCAGGCTTTCAATAAAGTCTTCAGAACCGGCATTCCCGGTAAGAACATTGTTTACGAAGTCATCGCAAAAGACGGGAGGCGAAGAATCGTCGAAGATTCCGTTTCTTTGATTCAAAACGCAGAGGGCGTGATCACCGGGTTTCGAACGGTCAGCCGGGACATTACGGATCGCAGGGCAGCAGAAAAAGAGTTGGCCGAGCATCGCAGCCGGTTGGAGGCTATCTTCGGAAGTGTGAAAGACGCGATCATCACCGTGGACCCGGAGATCAGAATTATCGAGGCAAACAAATCCACGGAAGCGATCTGCGGCATTGGTGTCCAAGAAATCGTGGGCAAGACCTTCTCCCAATGCCTGAACCCATGCAGTAAATCCTGCGGTGAGGTCCTAAGGCAAACTCTCGAAAAGAAAATAACCATCAAGGAATACCGGGTCGAATGCGGCCATCAGCAGCGCCATCAGCAGACCGTCAGCGTCACCAGCTCCCCGCTTCTCGGTCCGAAAGGGAACTTCATGGGAGCGGTCCTGGTCATTCGGGATATCACCCTGCTCAGAGACCTGGAAAGAGAGCTAAGGGAGAGGCATCGGTTTCAG
>JAPVTA010000079.1:0-8143 GCA_047519465.1 Thermodesulfobacteriota bacterium
ACCAGTCCTAACGGGGGGTCCTCCAAATTCGGTCACCTTGATCCGCACTTTCTCATTGGCGAGAACCTGCTTGGTCCTTGGATCGGCCACTGTTACGGCGACGGCGACATTGGATGCTCCCCCTGTTTCGTCTCCGGCCCCGGGGATCCCGGCTTTGAAATCCCTTATTTCACCCTCAATGAGAAGATCCATCTCCTTTTCTTTGTGCGCCCTACTGCCGTTTCCGAGATCCTGATCTCCGGTCGCGTCGTCCGGTGTTCTCCGCACTTGGACAATATACCGGTTCGTAGCCAATAAAGCATGACGTAGCATTTCGGCCATCCCATCCCCGACCTGGCTGATCTCTTTGCCCCTTGCTGACTTATCTACAAATTTCACGAGAACCACTCTTGCCTTAGGGCCCTTGTAATTCTCTTTCAAAATCTGCGTATAGGTCGGTCGTGGGGGGGGAGTGGGCTTTTTGGTAGGCTCGACAATTGCACAAGCGAGCAAGAAAGACAAAGCCGAAATTGATAATAAAAGGCGATTCATGAGCGTTTTACCCGGTGGATCGCGTCGACCACAGTAGAGTTTAGCAAAATGAGTGCCAGATTTTGCATATTATAATTAGTTGAACTTACACGATTTTCACACAAAGTAACTCGATTTAATCACCCCAAAGTGCCAATTTATTGCATGCGAGGTACACAAAATGTCCAAGTTTATCTCCCGCCCCCCAGATCCTTTTTCACATACTCCAAAATAGCGGCCATGACAGAGCCAGCCTCACCATGAATGACAGCATCTGCCAGGCCATCGTACGGAGTTGGGTCCCGGTTGATGATCGCCAGTCTTGCCCCGTTCCTCTTTGCCACCAGGGGCATCGAGGCAGCGGGCTGGACAACCAGTGAGGAACCGACCACGATAAAGAGATCGCAGGTCGAGGATCGGTCATATGCCTCTTGGGTTTCTCTTTCCGGCATGGATTGGCCGAAGGAGATGGTGGCAGGTTTGAGAAACCCTCCACAGGCGTCACAGCGGGGAGCCTTCTGTCCTTTCAAGATTCGTTGCTGGATTTCATCGCGATCGTATCTCTTCTTGCAACTCAAGCAGGAGACGAAGAGGACTGTCCCGTGGAGTTGAATCACCCTTTCTTCTGAATTTCCCGCCTTGGAGTGAAGACCGTCGATGTTTTGAGTGATTACACAGTCTAGCTTACCGAGCTTCTCCAGTTCTGCAATGGCAAGATGGGCCGGATTCGGCTGGGCGGTCTTGATCGGCTCATAGAATTCGGTTGCCATCTGCCAATATCTCTCCCGGAAGGTTTCACTGGCAAGGAAATTTTGAAAGGTGAAGTCCTCAGGGTCATATCGGTCCCATACCCCACCAGGACTGCGGAAGTCCGGGATCCCGGATTCCGTACTGAGCCCCGCCCCCGAGAAAACCACAAGCCTTTTTGAGGTAACGATCCACTGAGCAAGCTGTTTTAGTTTATCGTCCATTGGATACCCCCTGTTAAGTTTACGACCCGGTGACGGAGTGACGCGTGGACCCGGAGAAAAATCACCGTGTCGCCGTGTCTCCCTGTCTCCGTGTCAGATGATAGTCTTGCCTCGTATACCACACGGTTCGTATCACTTGCAAGGGAAAGAGGGCATATGATAAGATTTTGTGATGAAATGTAATCTAATTAAACAAGGATATCCTCAGGGAAGCTGTTTCATTGAGGTGGAACAAGGAAGATCTCCTGCCTGTGAAGCCACCCTCAAAAAGACAGACAATGGCCTCCTGAGACTGATCTCCGCGGTCCATCTTTCTCGCCCGGAGAATTACCTCTCCATTTACCAATCCGGTTGTAACTTTTCCTGCAGAAAATGTCATTCCTGGAATTTCACAAGAATTGCCAAAGGGGCTTGGTGGTCTGCCGGCGATGTCTTAAAGGCGTGCAAGGAATATGAAAAAGAAGTGACGGTTCGAGAACCTCGAGACCGAGCGACCGCCTTTCACGCCCACGACTCCTGTCGCGGTTGCGGGGCCTGTGTGATGTCTGGGAAGCGGTCCTCTCTCTGTCCGAAGGTGATTCAGAAAAAAGAGATCGTCTTAAGTCCTCAGGGATGGGGGCCTGCCCGGAATATCGTTGCCTTCACTGGGGGAGATCTGACCTGCTGTCCGGAGTTCTATGTTGAATGTACTCGCCTGATTAAGGCAGAGACCAAGCTCTGGGTGCTGGTCGAAACCAATGGTTACGGCCTTACCCCTCAGAACCTCGATGCACTGAAGGAGGCGGGGGTTGACTCCTTCTGGCTCGATATCAAGGCCTATGACGGGACCGACCACAAGTGGCTGACCGGTTGTTTCAACCGGAACATCCTCAAACTTCCAGAGGAGATCGTTAAGAGAGGTTTTGTTCTGGAAGTGCTTTCTCTTTATATACCCAACCTTGTCGAGACGGTTCAGTTGAAAAAGATTGCTCAATTGATCTTTGATGTCGATCCGGAAATCCCTTTTACCATTTTAGCCTTTTTCCCAGAATATCAAATGAAGCGCTACAAGAATCCAAAGGTTTCTGAGATGATTGAAGCCTATATGGGGGCCAAGGCCGCCGGGCTGAGGAATGTCAGGCTCGGAAACGTCGGAGTCTTTGCTTCCTCCGAGCAGGACTATGATCTCCTGAAAAAGAAAGTGGGGGCAGGAAACTACTAAAATCCATTGCAAATTTCAAATTGCAGATCTGAAATTGGAAAAGAGAAATAAGAAGGCAATCTGAAATCCGCGATCTGAAGTCGGAAATTGGGAGTGAGTGCCAAGATGGAACGGTGTAAGAATTATATTAACGGGAAATGGGTTGATTCTAAATCAGGAGAAACGTTTCGTTCGATCAATCCGGCCAACAGGGATGAAGTGATTGGAATCGTCTCAAAATCGGGGCGGGAGGATGTGGACCAGGCGGTCAAGGCAGCTCGAGAGGCTTATGAGGAGTGGCGGCTCACGCCGGCCCCACGCCGGGGCGAAATCCTGTTTAAGGCTGCGGAGATTCTTTTGCGAAACAAAGCGTCTCTGGGAAAACTGGAAACACGGGAGATGGGTAAGATTCTTTCGGAGGGCCTGGGCGATGTCCAGGAGGCTATTGACATGGGTTATTACATGGCCGGTGAGGGGAGGAGACTTTCCGGAGAAACCGTTCCTTCTGAACTTCCCAATAAAGACATGAAATCCGTTCGCGTTCCCATCGGTGTTTTCGGGTTAATCACTCCTTGGAATTTCCCGATAGCTATCCCTGGATGGAAAATCTTTCCAGCCCTTGTCTGCGGCAATACCGTTGTCTTCAAACCATCCAGTGACACTCCTGTCAGCGCAACAAAATTTGTAGAAGCTCTGGTTGAGGCGGGTTTGCCTAATGGGGTTCTAAACCTGGTCCATGGGCCAGGAGGGGAGGTGGGGGAATGCCTGGTAAGCCATCCGGGAGTGGATGCGGTCTCCTTCACAGGTTCTTTTGATACGGGAAAACGTCTCGAGGGGATTTGTGGCACCATTCATCGGATCATTGTGACCGAGATGGGCGGAAAGAATGCGATCATCGTCATGGATGATGCGAATCTGAATTTAGCCGTCGAAGGCGCGGTATGGGGTGCTTTTGGAACGACCGGCCAACGGTGCACTGCCGCCAGTCGAATCGTTGTGCACAAGAAAGTTTACAGGGAATTCGTTGAGAGGTTCAGGAAAGCTGCCTCCCGTCTCAAATTGGGTGACGGCCTTCAAAGCGAGACGGATGTGGGTCCAGTGATCAATGAGTCTCAGTTCACGAAAATTCTTAAGTATATAGAGATTGGAAAGAAAGAGGGAGCAAAGCTCACTTTGGGCGGGAAAGCCTGTCAGAAGGGCAATTGTTCCAAAGGATATTTCGTAGAACCTACCATTTTTAGTGACGTCACGCCCGAGATGAGGATCGCCCAGGAGGAGATTTTCGGGCCAGTGGTCTCCGTGATCAAGGCAGAAGACCTCAACGACGCCATTCAGATCGTCAATCGGACCCCCTACGGACTCTCCTCCGCCATCTATACTCAGGATGTCAATTCTTCCGCTGTGGCAGAAAGGGATCTGGAGACAGGGATTGTTTACGTCAACGCCTCGACCATCGGGGCGGAGATCCAACTGCCTTTCGGTGGGATCAAACATTCGGGTTACGGAAGGAAGGAAGCGGGAGGTCAAGGGGGGGCTCTGGACACCTACAGTCGATGGAAGGTGATCTACCGGGACTTCAGCGGCCAGCTTCAGAAAGCCCAGATCGACAAATAAGCGACGATACGGTGACACGAAGAACCCGCAGACGCAAACCTCCCCTTACCCCCTCCTTACTAAGGAGGGGATTGAGGGGTGGTAATGGCCGTGCCTCGCCATCTCCGTGTCAGGTGATTCTTTGAGGCTTTATTTTGTTGATAATTTAAGAAGGTTGTGATATTGGAAAGGCAAGAGCTCCTTTGGAGGACACAGGATGGAGAAGAAAGTCCTCGTCGTGGATGATGAGGAGAGTGTGGTCCAATCGATTGAGGGTGTTCTGGAGGACGAAGGTTTTCGGGTCACCAGGGCAAAGAGTGGCGAAGAGGCGATCAGAGTTTTCCAGCAGGAGGAACCGGATGTTACCCTCCTTGACATCTGGTTGCCGGGGATGGATGGCATGGAGGTGTTGAAACGATTCAAATGGATGGCCCCGGAGTGCCAGGTGATCATGATCTCCGGTCATGCAACGATCTCAACGGCCATGACCGCCGTGAAATTAGGCGCTTTTGATTTTATCGAAAAACCTCTTTCTCTTGATGTTCTTCTTACGACCATTCGTCGAGCTCTCGACCATCGGAAGGAGCTGGCCGTCCAGAGATCGGGGGAAATGATCACAGAGGAACCCGTCCAGGGCAAGAAGATTCCTCCAAGAGAGGGAATCGGAGAACTTTCCAATTCCCCTCCTCTGCCCATCCGGGAGATCATCCCTTTGACCAAGAAGGTCGCAGAGAGAAAAGGGACTTCCTTATTACCTCAGCGTACCCTGAAACAGAGCATGGTGCTTTACGGCACAGGGCTTTTCTCCGGGAAAAAGACAGGGCTTCTCCTTCAGCCCCTGCCCCCTCACAGCGGCATCCTTTTTGGAAATGTCTCGTCCGACGAAGTGGTCCCCGCTCATGTAGACTTTGTCGAAACGACGGAATTCGCCACTACTCTGAGGAAGGGGAGGGCCATTGCCAGGACGGTCGAGCACCTCATGGCCGTGCTGCACGCCTATCGTATCACTAATCTAATGGTGAAGATGATCGAAGAGATTCCGGTGATGGACGGTTCTGCTTTGGAGTTTTGTAAAATTGTTGAAGAGGCGGGCATAGAGGAGCAGGAGGAGAAGGTGGATGAACTGATCATCGACCGAAGGCTGGAGACCGTCCACAAAAATAAATCTTTGGTCGTCGAGCCTGCCGACGTCTTCTCCGTCCACTTCTTCTTGGACTATCCTCCTCCCATCGGCCAGCAGAAGCTGGACTTTGTGTTAGAGGACGAGTCGTCCTTCAGGGATCAGATCGCTCCGGCAAGAACTTTCGGCTTTGTTAAAGACGCGGAGATGCTTGGCCGGATGGGAAGATTGGGGGGTGGGCGACTCCACAACTTTATCCTGGTTGACGAGGAGAAGATCGTCAACACCGAACTCCGGTTTCCCGACGAATTTGTACGGCATAAGATTCTTGACCTGATCGGCGATTTCTATCTCCTCAACCGCCCGATTCGAGGAAGAGTGACAGCCCATTTGACCGGTCACACGGAAAACATCACTCTCGTGAAGAAGGTTCAGGAAGCGGCGAGAGAAAAGGAGCGATAGGGCAAAGCTTCGGCCGGCGGCCGGAAACGGAATGTTACTGAAAAACGGACTATGAACGATGGACAATGAACAATGAACTGTTCATCGTTTAACGTTCATCGTTGTCTACTTCGGAGTCAACAATGGCACAACAAGAATACCGACCTCCGGTCAAAGAGTTTTTGGACATGCTTGCAGATCTGCTGGCGGAGAAATATTTTGAACGGATCGACGACCGGGTGAAGAAGATTCCTGAACTTCGGAGATTAATCACTGCCAAAGAGGCGAGCCAGTACTTGAGCCTCTCGACAGACACGGTCTACCGAATGGCTTCGCTGAAAAAACTCCCGTACCTCAAAATTGGGGACCGGGTTCTTTTCGATGTGAAAGCCCTCGACCGCTGGATTGAGACACATATGATCCGCGAGAAGGGGTGGAAGAGAGAAGAATTAAGGCCATCCAAAGAATCCGACCTCCTCGATCTGCTGAAGAAAAAGGGAAAAGATTAGGTCCTCCTAACCTTAAACGTTCACATTCCAAAGCTTCCTCCCCCGCCTGTCTATCCCGTTTCTTAGAATTTCCGCCATGGACTCCCGATACGACACGCTCTCTGTTTTCCCCTTCCGTTTGTTATTCTTATCGGATAAAATATTTTCATCGGGGTATCACTTTTTGAAGAGGGGTCATCGAAGCGCTGAAATAAGGGGGTGAGCGAGATGGTAGACTATTTTCAAGTGGAAGGATTGTTGAATCAAGAAGAGAAAAGCTTCAGGGACAGGGTTCGAAAATTCGTGGACGAAGAATGCATGCCCCTCATCGCAACCCATTTCGACAGCGGAACCTTTCCCATGGAGCTCATCCCGAGAATGGGGGAGATGGGACTTTTCGGCCTCCATGTGGAGGGTTATGGTTGCGTCAAGTCAACCCATACGATTTATGGCTTGATCTGTCAGGAGCTGGGCCGCTGCGACTGTGGTCTCAGGGCCATGTTTTCGGTTCAAAATTCCTTAGTGATGTATCCCATCTATGCCTTTGGATCCGAAGAACAGAAGACAAGATGGCTTCCCATGATGGCACGAGGCCAGGCAGTCGGCTGTTTCGGCCTCTCCGAACCCGATTTCGGATCGAATCCTTCTGGAATGAAGACCCGAGCTGTTAAGCAAGGAGATCATTACCTTTTGAACGGGACCAAGATGTGGATTACCAACGGGTCCATCGCGAGGGTGGCACTGGTTTGGACGAAAATAGATGGCGAGATCCGGGGGATCCTGGTAGAAGCCGGGACCCCGGGGTTTCAGGCTACCCTGATCGAGAGAAAGTTTTCTTACCGAACTTCTCCGACTTCCCTCCTCATCTTCAAGGACTGCAAGATTCCCGAAAAAAACCTCCTCCCAGGAGCCAGGGGTTTGAAATCGGTTTTAAGCTGCCTAAACTATGCTCGTTACGGGGTGGCTTGCAGTGCCTTGGGCTCCGCCATCGCGTGTTATGATGCTGCCGAAACCTTTGCCCGCCAAAGGGAGGTCTTTGAAAAACGGATTGCCTCTTATCAGCTTGTTCAGGAGAAGCTAGTTGGGATGGTATTGGAGATTACGAAGGCGCAGTTGCTTACCTATCATCTGGGCAGACTGCTGGATCGGCATCAAGCGAGACCTCCGCAGATCTCGATGGCCAAGCTGAATAATGTTCGGGAAGCGATGAAGATCGCCCGCGCGGCCAGAGATATCCTCGGAGGTCGGGGTATTCTGGCCGATCACCATGTCATTCGCCATCTCTGCGATCTCGAGGCTATGAGCACGCTGGAGGGGACGGAGAGCATCCATACGCTGATCATCGGACAGGACCTGACCGGAAATTCAGCCTTCTATTAATACAAGCGCCGCCCTCCCCTTCCCCGGAGACTGTGTCACAATATGATTTACCGAATAAGCACATACGATACGCTGTAGGAGCTCAATTCATTGAGCCCTATTGGTGGGCTTATGCCACAGTCTCCCGCTGGAGAGAGGGGCGGGATCAGGGCTTGTGTTAGAATCGCTTTTTCCTTGACACGGAGGGGAGAGTAAACTTAAAATAGGATTAAAAGAAGGAGGTGAGGCCAATGAGATGGATGTTCCCCCATGCAACCCATTGCTCGACCTGTGGTTCGTTGCCATGGTCCTGAGCAGGACGTTAAACGGCTCATCAGAAGGTAAATGAATTGACGAAGAATTAAAAGGCCGGTAGTTTTGCCGGCCTTTTTGTTTTGGGCTCCCAGGAAACGTTCACCTACCTTGGCCCATCTGGCGGCGCTAAGGTCAGGCTAACCAAGCCCCGGTATCCGTAACGGGG
>JAPVTA010000080.1:0-4190 GCA_047519465.1 Thermodesulfobacteriota bacterium
GGGGATCGGGTTACATTTTGAAGAGAGATTCGTAGGCTTTTGCCCCGGCCTTGTACCCCGCTTCATCCTTACCCCATTCTGTATGGCATCCATTGCATGAATTGGGGACAACATTTCTTGGGTCTTTCTCGAACATCTCCAAACTGATTCGAGGTCTGATGATTCTGAAGTCGTGGGAGTGAATATCTCCGGCTTCGGCTGAAGAGGCCGTTTTTACCAAGTGGCATGAGGAACATCGGCTGGTCCCTCTTGTCTCCGGGGCGTAGTTGTGCTTGGTATGGATACGGATGGCCCAGGGGGTGGCAAACTTTTGATTCTTGCCGTGGCAGGAGAGACAGAGCGTATCATTATAATCTGCCTTGACCAGTTGGGACCGGCTGGGCCCTCCATGGGGGTTGTGACAGTCGAAGCAGTGAACCCGTGCGTAGAAATGGCCGCTCTTTTGAAAGTCAAGCCACTGTTGATGCTGGGATTTGGAATGAGCCTGCGGATCTCCCCAGATGCCGGGCTTGAATTGGTAATAATTGGATAAGGGTTCCCCTATTTTGTAGGCCTTGTTATCTTTGTCGTTCCAAGGAAACTCAAACGTCCCATTGGGAACGCTTACTCCCCTCGAATGGCACTGTCCACATACTTCCAGACTTCGTTCGTAAGGCAATTTTCGAGGATGAATGATTTTTCCCTTCTCCCTGGGAGACTTGATGTGTTCGGAGGCTGGGCCATGGCACTTCTCACATCCAATATTGAGCTCGACATACTTGGATTCATACCCTTTGTCAACTTTCTTCAGTTCGAGGCCGGTATTGTGGCACCCCGCACAGCTCATGTCAAAAGATTTCTCCACGGGAGGTTGTTTGAGACTCCCATCCTCGTTATACCAATCCTGTAGATTATAAGGAACCCAGCGCGAGGTTGCCTGGTTCCACTGAAGTGGAAGGATGTAATAGCGATTTCCAATCTTGACTTGATAGCGCTGTTTCCAGCCCCATCCACCAAATGTCCTGGCCACATTGTAAGTGGCCTCTTTCGTAAGGTCTCTGGCATCGACTAAGATGACTTGATGGACATCTCCGGGTCCATCTTCCAATCTGACAATGACTTCCGGAATGTTTTCAGATTTTAGTTTAATCGTCCCTTTCCAATCGACCACAAGGGTATCGTTGGTACGACTCAAGATCTGTTGGGACTTGTTGTGAAGGGTATCCTTCCACATCTCATAGATCGAACCGTGGCAAAGCATGCATTTCTTAGAACCAACGTAAGTCGGCTGAGCCATCGTCAAGGAAGGCATGAAGAACAGAACGGAGAGGAAAAGCAGTCCTGTCAAAGCCAAAAATTTCTTCATCAAATCTACCTCCTTTTGTGCTTTTTTACCCTCTTGCTTCACTACGGATAGGTCAGAAGCCCTTTTCTGGCCAAGGCAATATGTTCTTCTTTTCCGATGTGGGGACGATGGCATCGGGAGCAGGATCTCAGGGCGTTCTCCCTTGCTATTTTACCACCCTCCTGGGCATTCGCGCCCATCATCATCTCTTGATATTTTTCACCCGGGCCATGACAGGCTTCACACCCTACATTCTTTTCCAAGTAAGTCTTCTTTTCCGGGTCATAGCCGGTGGCATGGCAGGGAATGCATTTCGTTCCGTCCTTTTCATTCTTGATAAGAGAGAAAGCCTGTGCTGTCATGGGCGATTTTCTCCAGGCGTTGATCTGTTCCTTGTTAAGATCTTGATGGCATCCGATGCAAGATTCGGAGCCGACGTAGCCTGCTTCTTCCTGGACAAAAAGGGTTTTCTTAGGGACGGCTTCTTCAGGTAGCGTGGGCGCTGTCTTTTCCCAGTTTCGAATAAAGGCCACCAGTTGTTGGATCTGCTCCGGATTGAGCGGGCCTCCTTCTGTGTCGCCTAGGGCAACCATTCCCGTTCCAGGGATTCCCCGTTCAATGATTTTATATAGGATCGTATCGTTGACAGCCTTCAGATAGTTTTTTGAGTTGATTGCACGGATTCCCCTCTGAGGGGCTCCGTTCTCTCCGTGGCATCGGGCGCAATGTTTCTGGTAAAGGATTTTTCCCTTTGCTGCGGCCTCCGACCTCATCTGCTCCGCCTCGACGCTCACACGACGAGGCTCCAGAAGCCAATAGACGGTCAGGAGGGTAGCCATTGCCACCGTCAATATCGTAGCGATCCATATTTTCTTTTCCATTAGGTTCTCTGACATCCTAAGCCTTGACCAGTTGGGAAGGGTCGAACTTACTCCTCTCAATCCCACTGGCTGTATCAATCACAACGTTACCGGCTGCAATTTGAAGTTTATAAAGATCTAATGGCCGAGGAGGCGGGCCTGCAACCACCTCTCCGAATTGGTTGAATTTAGCTCCGTGGCAAGGGCATTCGAATTCTTTAAGAACCGCGTTCCAGTTAACAATGCAGTGGAGATGCGTGCAGACAGAGGAAATTGCTAAAAATCCTCCTTCTGTTCTGACGACAAAAGTTCTCTCCTTGCGAAAGGGGATGACCTCGCCCACTTTAAAATCGGTCACCTTACCCCCGATAAAAACGGTTTCAATTTTTCCTCCCTTTCGCCTCGGCCAGAGAAAAGCAAAGGTGCCGGCAATCAATTCACCGACCACCACAGCCGCCCCGACGATCCAGGCATAGACAATAAATCTTCTCCGCGAGAGTGATCCGGTGTCCTTTTCCTTCATTTCCATGGCAAGACAAAACTCCAGTTTGGTCCTCTAAAGAGGGATCCGATGATGGTGAAGATGAGAGCGCCGAAGATGAACAGGGTAAATAAAGTAATCAATATTCTCCTTTTTTCACCGCCGATAAAGATTTGGTTAAAGAGAGACGTGAATCTGGTTCTTGGCTTCCTATCGATATAGGGGATCAAGAAAAGCCAAACGAAAATAAGCAGCGGAAGGATGATGGCTGGAATCACAGGCTTATTCGTGTAATGGATGAGCTCCTGAATCCCTGTAAAATACCAGGGTGCCTTTCCGGGATTTGGGGTGAGGAGCGGATTTGCGAGATCTTCTAATGGGGCATCGAAGAAAAGGGAGATCAGTAAAAGAGCGAAGGTGACGGCTAAAGAGCAGATGGTTAGGAGGATGATGTAATGCGGAAAGGTCTCGACCGTGTCTTCCGGAGCCTTCTCCACCATCGGTGAAGTCCCCTCCACAATCTCCATGAGGCCGTAGGTTTTGTTGGGATCTTTGATAAAGACCTTATCATCGGTTTTCATTGTCATTTTTTCACCCATATTTCAGATTTCAAATTGCAAATTGCAGATTGAAAATTTAAATCTGAAATCTAAAATCTGAAATCTGCAATTACAATGGTCCCGATATTCCCCCGTCTTTTCTCACCCTCCAGAAATGGACCACCATCAGGGCACCCAGTATAAGAGGAAGCTCAACACAGTGCACGACATAAAACCGAAGCAGGGCCTCATGGCCCACTTCATCCGCTCCCAGAAGAAAAAAACGGATATTATTTCCGATGAAAGGAGTGTAAGTCATAATGGTCGTTCCTACGGTAATGCCCCAATAGGCGAGCTGATCCCAGGGGAGAAGATATCCTGTATAACTAAGGGCCAGAGTAAGAATGAGAAGGCCAATTCCTAGCACCCAATTAAACTCCCGGGGAGGTCGATACGAACGTGTGTAGAATACCCTCACCATGTGGAGGAAGACCGTCACCACCATTCCATGAGCAGACCATCGATGCAGATTTCTCAAAATCTTGCCGTTGAAAATCAGAGTCAAAGCCTGCATATCAAAGTAGGCCCTCTCAATGGAAGGCGTATAGTGAAACATCAGAAGGATGCCAGTGACCGTAAGGACGATGAAGAGGAAGCAGGAGATTCCTCCCAGACAGAATGTATAAGAGAAGCGGAGGCCGTGACGCTTTATCTTAGCCGGGAAGATATGCAGAAAAAAGTTATTATAGATCAACAGGGAACGCTTCAGGTCGGTATCGGGCATACCGGTTCTGAAGATCGAGCGCCACACTGCCGAATCTAAGATGCGTTGCAAAACCCTTCTCTTCATCCTTGTTCCCTTCTGTAAAGCGCGGATTCACGATGGTACTCTTCCATCGTGATGGTTCCAGTAGGGCATCGTTTAGCACACAGGCCACACTGGATGCAGCGCGATTCGTCTTTGAAGATGACGGAGGCCAAGTTGA
>JAPVTA010000081.1:0-20245 GCA_047519465.1 Thermodesulfobacteriota bacterium
AGGATATTGAAAGAGGTACCGGGTTTTTTAGGAAACCGGCTCCAGTTCGCCCTTTATCGTGAGGCGCTACATTGTCTTAACGAAGGAGTCGCCTCGGTTGAGGATATCGATATGGCTGTCAAAGGAACGTTTGGCTTTCGTCTGCCTACGATCGGACCCCTGGAGACGAGCGACTTCGGAGGTCTTGACACTTTTCTCAATATCGCCGAATACCTTTTTAAAGAGATTGACCGGTCCACAAAGCCTCCTGAAATCCTGAGGGAAAAAGTGGAACAAGGGAAACTCGGGATAAAAACAGGAGAGGGGTTCTTCCGTTACACCCCCCAAGAAGCAGAAAAAAAGATCAAAGAGCGTGACCGTCAATTTCTTCAAAGATTAAAATGCCTCTATATAAAAAACCTTAGAGAGGGGTTATTTTCCGAATGAATCAAGGAAAGTCTATTCAGGAACTGAAAATTGGAGACTCTGCTCAGATCTCGAAGACAATTACAGAAGGCGACATCGAACTTTTTGCTCGGGCAACAGGTGATTTTAACCCAGTTCATCTCGACCAAGCCTACGCAGAAAAAACGATGTTTAAAGGAAGAATTGCCCATGGTCTCCTCTCCGTCGGGTTTATTTCCACGATCCTGGGGAATATTCTTCCCGGACATGGAACCATTTACCTTTCGCAGGAGGTCAAGTTCCTTGCCCCAGTGAGAATTGGAGATACGATCACCGCCAAAGTCGATGTTCTTGAGCTGATCCCAGAAAAAAACCGAGCAAAATTCAGAACGACCTGTATCAACCAGGATGGAAAATTGGCGGTCGATGGTGCTGCCTGGGTCATGCCTCCCAAGAAATAGTCCCATCTGGAACAGCCTCAACGATTTTCCCAGAACTAAAAAAGATTATGGAGGGGTTGCATCCTGAAGAAGAAAACAGTATAATGGCCAAAACTGATAGGTCGTTCATAAATAGGTCTAAGGTAAGAATGGGAACCAAGTCTCTAAACGGAAGGGGGCCCTTAACCTCTAAGGGTAAGGCTACGAGGGCAGCCATTTTGGACAGAGCGCACCAAGTTTTCAGGGAAACGGGTTATTTTGGGACTTCCATTTCAGAGATCACCCGGCGATGCGGGATCTCTATGGGAAACTTTTACCAGTATTTTAAGAACAAGGAACAAGTTTTCCTTGAGCTCAATGATCTGATCCTATCCAGGTTTATGAACCGGGCCGAAGTCCTCTCCTCTCAAAGGAGCTCCTTCGAGGAAAGGCTGGAGAAAGCAGTCCAACTCCTGTACGAGCACGGGCGCGAAAACTTTGCCTTCCACCGTATCCTTGGAGAGTCAGAACTCACCGACCGCGTGACCATTGCTTATTACGAGGCGATCGCTCGTCCATACCGTGACTTTTTCCGGCGCGAAGCCCAGGCTGGTAACATTCGTACCTTTGATCCCAACATGGTTGCCTATGGGCTTATCGGCATCTGTTCCTTTCACTCGATGGAATGGGGGGAGAAGAAAAAGACTTCTCCCCGTGACGTTGTCAGGCTTATCACCGACCTGATCTTACATGGAATCAGTGGGCCCGCTCCATGGAAAAAGCCGTCGGAAAGAAGCCTCCTTTCTATCCCCGGCCCAATTCCGCTTGAATCGCAGGAGGAAGAACCCCTGACAAAAGGGGAGAAAACCCGGCAAACTATCTTCCGGGCTGCGGAAAGGGTCTTCGGTCGCCTCGGGATCAATCATGCCAACATCTCTGAGATCACTCGTGAGGCGGGTGTTGCTCAAGGAACGTTCTACGTACACTTTGGCAGCAAGGGAGACCTAATCGAGGGGTTTGTAAAATACATCAACCAGAAGATGCGCCGGGATCTGCAGCGCACCGTAGCCAGGACGAAGGATCGGCGGGATACGGAAAGGGTTGGGTTGCTCGCTTTCTATGAATTCCTCCGAGAACACCGGGAGATCTATCGTGTGGTGCCGGAATGCGAGATGATTGACCCCAAGGTGAGCCTTTGGTACTATAAAAAGATGGCTCAGGGCTATATTCAGGGACTCCGGCAGGGCATCGATAAAGGAGAGATCCGAAACCTGCCCGCAGTTTTTTTGTGCCGGTCGCTCATGGGTCTGACCCACTTCATCGGCCTCAAATGGATCGTTTGGAGTGCCAGTGCCTCTCCCGAAATTCCCGCTCCTCTTCTTAAGGATATTGTTGAATTCGTCCTTTTTGGCCTCAAGCCACGGTGAGGAGTATCGGGAAAATGCCGTCAACTTGTCCCCTTCTGATGACCCCTTTTTCGAGGATTCCGATGGGAGAACACCTCTTCCAGTTGAACCCATAACCGAGGGATTGCAGTTGGGATCACTTTTTCTCTTGACATGAAAATATTTTTTTTGTATATAACTGACAGTTGATTCATATCTCTTAAAATCGCCTATTGGCTCTCATGGTCAACCTCGAAGGCAAGGTCGTAATCGTAACTGGGGCCAGCTCCGGGATCGGGGCTGCTCTGGCTCAGGCCTTTTCGGAGAAGAGCGCTCGCCTCACTCTTGTTTCAAGGCACGCGGATCGACTGGAAGAAGTTGCCCGGAAATGTTCGGCCGAAGTTTTGATTATCGGCGCTGATGTCACCCAGGAAGCGGATCGAAGAAAAGTGGTTCAACAGACCATAGAACGGTGGGGCCGGATTGACATCCTTGTGAACAACGCGGGATTAGGCATGTACGGCCAATTCCTGTCTATAAATGAGGGAGACTGGCGACGAATCTTCGAAGTCAATCTTTTTGCCCTGGTCTTCATGACTCAGGTTGTCCTTCCCTTTATGCACTCTCAGGGCAGCGGGATAGTGGTCAACATGGCGTCCATCGGAGGGCTGATTGCCCACTCCGACCGCGTGACCCCCTATGTCGCCAGCAAACATGCAGTGGTTGGCTTTTCCCGCGGGTTAGCCCGGGACCTGATCGGAACAGGAATACGCATTTTGGCCGTTTGCCCCCACCTGACGGATACTGAGTTTTTCAGCCGGTCTCCCGGCGCGGCTGAGATGGCTCCAGTCGTGGAGAGGTACAGATCTTTTATGGACACTCCAGAAGATGTCGCTCTTGGTATTCTGAAGCAACTCGATTCGGATCGTCTAATCGTTTTTCCAACAGCCAAGCCTGCCAGGGCCTATGAGAAGCAGAGAGACATTTGATTTTAGATTGGATTTAATGAAATAGGTCGGGAATGCCTACAGGGGTTTGCCGCGAGGGTTTTTAGAAAGATGAAAACAGGAAAAGTTGAAACCGCTCTCGTCGTCGGAGGAGGTTCCGGCATGGGCCGGGCTGCCGCCCTTGAACTGGCCCTGCAGGGGATTTTGGTCTATGTCGCCGATCTCAACCTGGATGCGGTAGAGGAAACCGTTCGTGCGACGATAGGAACCCAATCCCGTTTAGAGCCGTTCCAGGTCGACATCTCCCGGAACGAATCGGTATCCTCCTTATTTCAGAAACTGAGAGAGCGAATTCCGCGCCTCGATCTCCTCGTCCATACGGCAGGGATTCTGGGCCGTACCGTATTTATCGAAGACATGACCGATGAAGATTGGCAAAAGATGATCGCTATCAACCTTGATGGAGTATTCTACTGCTGCCGCGAGGCGGTCCGCTGGATGAAGGATCACCAGTCAGGCCGCATCATTCTCTTTAGTTCGGTAGCCTCTTTGACCCCAACTCCCGGAGCCCTGCACTACAGCGCGGCCAAAGGAGCGGTCAACATGTTCGGGAGAACTTTGGCTCAGGAAGTAGCGAAGTACAACATCCGGGTCAATGTGATCGCCCCGGGCTACATCCGAACTTCTATGCTCAATGGCCTCCCGGATGGTTTCTCTGATTACATTATCAAAAGGACACCTCTACGACGTCTTGGGGAGGTTGATGAGATTGCGGCATTGGTCTCATTTTTGGCCTCACCCGAAGCCGATTTTTTCACCGGCCAGGTTTTCAGTCCAAACGGGGGATTAGTGATTTAAATAGATTACGTTTATTATGAAGTCCGTTAGTACGTCATGCCGGACTCGATCCGGCATCCAGGGGCTTCCAGACGTCTTCCCGGCGAAAGCCGGGAACCCTTTCAAGAACTGATTCCCGGTTTTCACCGGGAACCCTGGATTCCGGCTGGAGTTTACCCCGTTTAGTTAAGGAGAAAAGCAATGGCCAAGGAATACTCCCGGATCTTGGTGGAGAGCCAGGGAGAGCTTTGCAAGGTGACAATCAATCGCCCCGGTGACCGCAACTCCATCGACTCAGCACTCATGAAAGAGCTGGGGCAGATGCTGAAGGAAGTGGAAAAGAGCGAGGCCCGGGCTATCATTTTTACAGGGATAGGGGATACCTATTTCATCGGCGGAGCGGATGGCATCGAGATGATGCAATGCAACCCTCAGGGTGCGCTTGCTTTTTCCAACCGGATCCAGAAGCTCTTCAATCGCATGGAAGCCTCCCCCCTCATTTTGGTGGCTGCAATCAATGGCCTCTGTTTTGGGGGAGGGTTTGAGTTCGCCATGGCGTGCGATTTTCGCGTGGCAAGTGAAGAAGCCAGCATCGGCCTACCGGAGGTGAAGGTAGGTATCATCCCAGGAGGAGGAGGTACTCAACGACTGCCTCGATTAGTAGGGATGGGGCGGGCCATGCAAATGATCCTGAGCGGGAAGCTCTACAAAGGACGGGAAGCCTTCGAGTTGGGGCTGGTCCATTCCGCGGTTCCCCCTGATCAACTTTACAAGGAAGCCGAGAAGATCCTGGAGCCCATCTTGCGCAACCCCCAGTACGCCCTCTCCCAAGCCAAACGCGCAGTGAGAGCCTCCTCCCGAGGGCCATTGCCCGATGGACTGAGAGTGGAAAGAGAAGCCTTCAGCCGTTGCTTCTCCCACGATTACTTCATCAAGCTAATGCGCAAACAGCTCAAGGAGGGAGTCCTGAAGACCACAGTCAAGCTGCCCCGATGGGTGCTTGAGGAAAAGAAGGAGGAACGATGAAGGTTGTAGGAATTGCCGGAAGCCTGAGGCCTCAGAGCAACACGCTGCACTATGTGAAGACCGCTTTGGACGTGCTTGAGAAGGATGGGATCCAGACTGAACTCATCTCCTTGCGGGGAAAAGAGATTAAGCCTTGCACCGGTTGCTATGATTGTACTAAGCAAGGGCGTTGTACCATCGAGGGAGATGATTTTGACGAAATCCTGGAAAGGATGCGCACCGCAGAGGGATTGATCCTTGGATCTCCAGTTTATGTGAGCGCCGTCGTCCCCCAGATGATGGCCCTTTTGGATCGGGCAGCGTTCGTCGCTTACTGGAACAATAAGTTTCTTGCTGGCAAGGTGGGAGGGCCTATTACCGTAGCCCGAAGGGCAGGACACAACATGGCCTTCTCGCAGCTCCTGCTCTGGTTCTTTTTTAACGGCCTTATCGTTCCAGGCTCCACCTACTGGAACGTGGGCACAGCCGGAGCAGGCGGAGCACGCGATGCGGAGAAAGATACGGAGGGTCTTCAGACGGTTATAAACTTTGCCTCAAATATGGCTGGGCTGATGAAAAAGATATTCGTCTGAAAAGGAGAATGGGCGATGCCGGGAATCGGATCTTGGCTGACGAAGAGAGAATTACTCAGCGGAGACCGGGAAGCCATCGTGGAGAGGCCGCGACGTCTGACTTATCGCGAGCTTAACCGCCGTGTGAACAGGCTGGCGATGTGGCTTTTGAACGCAGGTCTAAAACAGGGCGATCGGTGTGCCTACCTGGCTTACAACGGAATCGAGGTTGTGGAATTGATCTTCGCAGCAGCAAAGATCGGCTTGATCCTCGTGCCCTTAAACTGGCGCCTGGCTGCAAGGGAACTCTCCTTCATCCTCTCTGATAGCGGGACGGAAACCCTCTTTTTCGATGCCGAATTCACGAAGACCGTAGAGGCGTTCATGAAAGACGAACGGCTGAAGCTCAAGCGGAAGGTAGTCATTGGAGGGCAAACCAAAGACGCCGAGCCTTATGAGGAGGCTCTGGCGCAGGGCTCGGAGGAAGAGCCGGGAGCGACGGAAAAGGTTACACTTGACACTCCCCATATCATCATGTACACCGCAGGGACCACCGGCCTTCCCAAGGGAGCCGTCCTCACTCAGGGTTGCAGCTTTTGGAATGCGATCAACCTCGAACTTGACATGAACTTCCAGCCCATGGACCGTGATCTCCTCGTTCTGCCCATGTTCCACATCGGAGGCATCGGGCTCTTTACCCTTCCCATGATCCATATCGGCGGGACGGTCGTGATCCAGCGATCTTTTGACGCGGGGGCGACGTTGCGCCTTCTGAGAGATGAGCAGATTACCCTCTTCTTCGCAGTCCCCGCAATCTTTCTTTTTTTGATCCAGCACCCGGCATTTAGCGCGGAAGCCTTCAGAAACGTCCGGCTCGTCATGAGCGGTGGCGCACCCCTGCCCGTAAGCCTCGTACGTCAGTACCACGAGGCAGGGATCATTCTCCAACAGGGATTTGGAATGAGTGAGGCCGCACCGAGCATTTCCACCCTTTCAAAAGACCTTGCCCTGAAGAAGGCAGGCTCCATCGGAAGGGCCCTCTTTCACGTGGAGGCACGGGTTGTTGACGAAAAGATGAAGGACGTTCCTCCGAACGGAGTGGGCGAACTCATCATTCGAGGCCCGAACGTGATGAAAGAATACTGGAATCGGCCGGACGCGACGAAAGAGGCCTTCTTAGGAGGCTGGTTTCATTCAGGAGACATGGCACGGATGGATGAGGAAGGTGACCTGTATATCGTCGAACGGAAAAAAGACATGTTCATTTCCGGTGGAGAAAATGTCTACCCCGCTGAGGTGGAGAATGCGATTTTTGAGATCCCCCAGGTGGCAGAGGCGGCTGTCATAGGTGTCAGAGATGATAAATGGGGAGAGGCAGGACAGGCCATTGTAGCCCTCAAACCCGGGGCGATCCTTAGCGAGAAAGAGGTTCTCGATTTCCTGAAAAGACGGCTTGCCAAGTATAAAGTCCCTAAGAGCGTGGTCTTCATAGATCAGCTGCCCCGAAATGCAGCGGGAAAAGTGCTCAAAAACATCCTGCGAGACAAATACCCATGAGAAAAATTTTCTTTACTCGGGGTATAGATTTCGATAAAATTCCCAAGACCCATTTATTCATAATTATAGAAATCAAAGGAGGTGATTTATAGAACGACGAACAGAGGGAATCGAGGAACAAAAATCATTGAGGAGGTGACGAGATGAAGTCTAAAGTATTTGTTCTGTTAGTGACCGCAACACTGTTAGGGGGTCTTTTTACAACTTATGATGTAAAAGCGGCCGAGCCGATCAAATTGGGAGCTATCGTCCCCTTAGCTGACATCACAGGCGATCAGGCGGCAAAGGCGATGAAGATAGCTGTCAATGAGATCAATAAAGCCGGCGGGCTTCTGGGACGTAAGGTGGAACTCATCGTGGTCGATGATGAGATGAAACCTGAAAAAGGAGCCGCTGCGGTGGAGAAGCTGGTTACCGTGGATAAAGTGGATCTGCTCGTTGGCGGAATGTCCAGTGGTGCGCTTCTGGGCGAAATCCCGATTATGAAGAAATACGAGAAGGTGACGGTTTGGATTGGCGCTGCCTCTTCCCGTTGCGAGCAGGCCCTTGGAGCGACTGCTGACTGGTTCTTCCACCTTCATCCATGGGACTACCAGCAGGGGGCAAGCTATCTCGAAGGCTGGACAGCCATCAACAAAAAAAGTCCACAAGTCAAGATAGACAAATGGTTTAATGCCTACGAAGAAGGAGCCTTCGGCACCGCCGGCTTCAAAGCTGGCCAAGCCCAGTTCAAAGAGTGGCTTAATGCTGAAGGAAAACCACGAACGCTTGAAGGAGAATCCTTCAAGAGCGCAGCCCTGGGAGGTGGAGACTATCGCACCGTGCTTCGACATGCACAAGAGGCGAAGCCGGATGTCTTTCTCTGGACTGGATATGACGCCGATGCCCTGCCCATCATGGAGCAGGCCAAAGAGATTGGATTCGCTCCTCCGATCTTTATAGGGTCTCCGCCAGGATGGCCGGCTACTTTTGGTAAATCGCCGCTGGCAGAGGGGGTTACCCTTTACGGTATGTGGGCGCCCTCGATTAAAGAGGTAAGCAAGGTGAGCAAACATTTCTGGGATGCATACATCAAAGAATACAAGCAGGAACCCGCTACCTATTTCGCTCCCTTGGGTTACACAAATATTTATTTGGTAGCCGATGGCATCAAAAAGGCCAAGACCCTGGATAAACCGGCTTTGATCAAGGCGCTACAAGAAACGAAGTATGTTTCTCCGATCGGAGAGACCCTGACGATCAAGCCGAGCAATATCATCAAGAACCAGGGTTTCACGAAGCAGAAGATCCTTCAGTGGAGCAAAGGACAGCAGCAGGTCATTTGGCCCTTTGAATTTGCGACGTCCCAGTATGTTTATCCTTTCCCGAGTTGGGAGAAGAAATAGTTTTATAACGCCTTAGCTGTTTAAGAAAGCGTTCTGTTGAACTATTCAAACGTCATTCCAGTCCTGTACTCGATGCAGGGCTGGAATGACAAGTTTTTTTTGGAAAAGATTCTTTAAACTGACTGAAGCGGTGAACGATTTTTCTTGGGTACCTTGTGAGTGAAAGTGGTCTATCGTGAACCCGTTGAGTAAGCTGAAACAGAAGAGCTACCAGATTGCCATCATCAGTGTGATCGTAGCGGTCGTTCTGGGTTTCTGGAAGCCGCACGTTCTTGTCGAGGGGATTCAGAGGGCCTGTCTTTACGCGGTGATTGCCCTTCCCATGGCCCTTATCCTTGGAATCGTAGGCATCATCAACCTGGCGCACGGCGAATACATGATGCTAGGTGCCTACTTTGCCTACTTCCTTAACGTTTATACTGGCATGGATCCTTTGCTGGCAATCTTTCCTGCCCTTTTCACCTTCTTCCTAGTTGGTATTGTCAGCTACAAGGCCATCATCAAATATGTCCTGGGTGCTCCGGAGTTAAACCAGCTTCTATTGACCTTTGGTCTGGCTATGGTCATCGAGCAATTAGCCAACCTGTTTTGGACATCTCGCCCCATTAAGCTGCCCTTAAAATATGTTTCTGCCTCGGCCACGATCGGCTCTTTTACCTTTGGCACCTATGAGTTTGTTTACATCGCTGCTGCTATCATCGTGCTTGCGGGACTTCTTCTGTTTTTGAAGCGCACCAGCACGGGCCAAGCTGCCTTGGCAGTGGGACAGAATCCCCGGGGCGCGAAATTGGTGGGAATCCACGTCGACCGAACTTATCTTTTTATTTTTAGCCTGTCAATCGCCTTGGTAGGAGCGATCGGGGCAATCTTCATGACTCGCCATTCGATCTTTCCCCTTGTGGGAGCACCCTTCACGATGAAATCTTTCTGCCTCATCGCGATGGCAGGAATCGGAAACCTCATGGGGATCCTGTGGTGCAGCTTAATTCTCGGGCTGGCGGAGAACTTTGTCCTCTCCTTCCGAGGATATGCCGGTTGGGCGGATATCCTTTTCTTTGCCCTCATCGTTCTGGTCATTATGGTTCGTTCCCATCAGAGACAGGTGAAATGAGAATTTCGAGATATCTCCTTTACGTCGTTATTTTGATCTTCCTCCTGACCCTCCCCCTCTATGCCGGAGTCTACTTATTAAATGTGATGGATATTATCCTCATCTATATTGCCCTGGCATTGAGCTGGGATATGTTGCTCCGGTCAGGACAGATCTCTTTCGGCGTAGCCGGCCTTTTCGGAGTGGGTGGGTATGCAGCCGTCCTCCTGAACTTGAACACCGGGATCAATCCTTTAATCTGCATCGTCATGGGCGGCTTAGCCGGAGGAATCCTGGCCTGGCTGGTTGGCATAGCTGTTCTTCAGCTCCGGGGAATGTATTTCGCGATCGTTACGTTGGCGCTGGCTGAGATATTCCGAGTGATCATAAGGAATTTGCCAGACTTGACCGGAGGTCCTGAAGGGACCATTCTTCCGTCGGCAATCTTTGCCGGAAATTCTGCCAGGACCTATTGGTTGGCCATCGCCGTGGCAGTGGTAAGCGTCATCGCTTCTGAACTTTTTAGCCGGACCCGAATTCACTTTGCCCTTACGTCTATCCGCAATGACGAGATCGTGGCCAAGTCGAGCGGGATCGACGTGTTCAAATATTTAGTATTCATTTTTGTGATCACCTCTGCTATTCAGGGCATGACCGGTGGAGCCTATGCCCACATCTACGGTTTTGTATCGCCCGAAGGGAGCTTTTCCGTAGACTTCACTCTTCTGCCCATTGCCATGGCCCTTTTGGGAGGGATGCATTCAACGTGGGGACCGGTCGTTGGGGCCGTGGTCTTGGGAGTGGTTTCCGAGTTCCTGAAGCTGCAGATTCCCTATGGCCATCTTCTGGTTTACGGACTTATTATCGTGATCACGATTCTATTTTTCCCACAGGGGATTTTGGGAACGATCGGACAGAGATTGAAGAACCGGGGGTCAAGAGGTAGCCCATGATCGTTTTGAAAACGGAAAATGTGAGCCGATATTTTGGCGGCTTGATGGCTCTGAACCGAGTCAATATGGAGTTCCGTGAGGGTGAGATACTCGGGATCATCGGGCCGAACGGGGCAGGGAAGACCACGTTTATCAATGTCGTTGCAGGAATCTATCTTCCCACTGAGGGAAAGATTTTTTTCAACGATCAGGACATAAGCGAACTGCCGGCCCACAAGCGATGCAGACTGGGCATCGGAAGGACCTTCCAATTGGTGAGGCCCCTTCCGGGCCTCAGCTTGCTAGAAAATATCATGGTAGGGTCTCTCTTCGGTAAGGGCCTGGGGCAACGAGACGCCCGAAAAAAAGCCGAGGAACTGTGTGAATTTTTGGGGCTCTCTGATATCGACCGGGATATCACTCGGATGACAGCCCTGGAGATCAAAAAGATGGAGATTGCCCATGCCATGGCCGCACAGCCCAAACTTCTCTTTCTGGATGAGGTGATGGCGGGTCTAAACAGTGACGAGACCACGCAGATGATTGATTTAGTAAAAAAGATTTGCAGTCGCGGGATTACGATTGGCATTGTGGAACACGTGATGAGGGTGATCAGGGAATTGACTGATCGGGTGGTTGTCTTGGATTGGGGAGAGATCATTGCCGAAGGTCCCTATGGAGAAGTTTCCAATGATCCCAGGGTAGTTGCGGCCTACCTGGGCGAGGAAAACTGATGCTTTCGCTCAAGAATATCAACCTTTTTTATGGAAAGCTGCACATCCTCTGGGATTTATCGCTGGAGGTGGGTAAAGAATCTGTTGGGCTGTTCGGGCCGAACGGGGCAGGAAAGACAACACTAATCAATGTGGTTCTGGGCCTTGTGAGACCGGCCAGCGGAGAGATTCACTTTGACGGAGGATCTCTCTACTCTCTGGAAACCTTTCAGAGAATTCGCCGGGGGATCTCGGTGGTGCCCCAGGAGAGAGAGCTCTTTCCATTGATGACGGTCATGGAGAATCTACGAGCGGGAGCGTCCTATATTCCCGAGGCCAAAGGGAAGATTCAGGAGAGACTTGATTTCGTATTTGGGCTCTTTCCACCCTTAAAAGAGAGAGTGAAACAGCCAGCCGTAACTTTGAGTGGAGGCGGGCAAAGGATGTTGGCCATTGGTCGTGCCCTCATGGCCGACCCGAAGATGCTGATCTTAGACGAGCCCTCTTGTGGGCTACAGCCCTCACTCGTGTCCGACCTTTTCTACCGGCTCAAGGAAATTAAGGCGAAGGTTTCCCTTCTGATCGCTGAGCAAAACGTGCGGCAGTGCTTGAAGGCGATCGACCGGGGCTACGTCATCGAGAACGGAAGGATCGTCATGGAAAAAGGTGCCCAGGATCTTGCGGGGGATGACCACATCCGGAAATCGTATCTGGGGCTATAACTTGGTTATTTCGAATGTCAAAAGCTAAAGCCACTGCCGGGGTTCTCAGCCTGGCTACTTACATACCCAAGGCGTTTCATGACGCCGAATTCATCGCTTCCCAATCCGAGACCCCTGCCGATATCATCCGGACCAAGCTCGGATGGTACCAGAAAAACGTTCCCGGCCCGGGAGACCACACGGTCGCGATGGGCCTGAAGGCGGCCCGAAAAGCACTTTATTATTCGGGTTTGGAACCGTCGGATATCGACCTGGTCATTTGGAGCGGAGAAGAGATCAAGGAGTACCGGAACTGGCCCGTGGGACCAAAAATCCAGAAAGATCTCGATCTGAAAAATGCTTGGTCCTTCGACATCCAGCAGCGATGCGGCACCACTCTTGTTGCCCTGAAGCTAGCGCGCGATATGATCCGGGCAGACGAGCGTATCCATAACATTCTCATCGCCTCAGGATACAGAAACTCAGACCTGATTCACTATCCCAACCCGCGCGTGCGTTGGATGTACTACTTAGCAGCCGGCGGAGCTGCTTGCGTGGTCCAGAGGGATTGCCCCCGAAACGAGATACTCGAAGGTCACTTCATGACCGACGGCACTTTCACGTGGGACGTCTACGTCCCCCAGGGAGGATCGGCCGAAGCCATGACGGTCGAGGGCCTCCGAGAAGGAAAACAGTACCTGGACGTGCTGGACCCTGAGGGGATGAAGGCGCGCCTCGACAAGCTCAGCACGAGCAACTGGCTCCTCTGCATCGACAAGGCCCTTGAAAAAGGCGGTTATACCCGGGCCGATGTGGACTACCTGGCCACCTTGCTCGTCAAACGGAGCGCCCATGACTATTTGATGGGTCAATTGGGATTGAAACCAGAGCAGACCCGGTACTTTGCTGAATTCGGCCACCAGGGCCAGAATGATCAGATCCTGTCGCTGGAGCTTGCGGTCGAGGAGGGCCGCCTGAAGGATGGAGATCTCGTCCTCATGATCTCTGCTGGCATCGGGTATGCCTGGGATGCCCTCCTGCTACGCTGGGGTCCTCGGGGCGTAAAGGGGGAATAGGAGATGTTATACGGAGACTGGATTGGTCGCTGGGGAAGGAGCTTTCCTCAAGCCGAGGCTCTTGTGGATGTTTCTACAAACCGGCGTTACACGTACGGGAGCCTGAGAGACGAGGTCCATCGAATGGCCAATTTCCTGCGAGCCGACCTCCGGATCGGAAAAGGGGACAGGGTAGCTGTTCTCTCTCTCAACCGGGCAGAGTACATTATTCTCTTCTTTGCAACCAGCCGCCTCGGCGCCATCCTGGTCCCGCTTAACTTTCGACTAGCGGTAAACGAGTTTATCTATTACCTGGAAGATTCGCGACCCAAGGCGTTCTTCTTCGACAAGGACCACCTCCCTGTGCTGGCAGAGCTAAAGTCAAAGGTTCCTCTTTCCCATTATGTTTGTTTTGATGAGGATGAAAGCGTTGGCAGAAGTCTTGTCTCCATCTGGAGAAGAGTCTCCGCTGACCCGCCTCCTGATGTGGATCTGGATGCCAGCGACCCGCAGCTCATCATCTATACCTCTGGCACAACAGGATTGCCCAAAGGTGTCATCATGACCTACGGCATGATTACCTGGAATTCGATCAACACAAACATAGGCTGGGGGCTGCACCAAGGAGAGCGGACGATCCTTCATTCGGCCTTATTTTACACGGCGGGGTGGAATGTCTTCACCCTTCCCCTCTTCCATTCTGTGGGGACGAATATTCTGATCCAGCGGTTCGATGCGGATTTGGTCCTCGACCTCATCCAGCGCGAGCGAATCACCGTCTTTTTTGCCGTGCCCACGATGTACCAGATGATGATCGAATCGCCGAGATTCAAGGCGACAGACACCTCGACGATCTGGTTCATGGTTTCCGGAGGTGCACCCCTTACAGAAAAGATCTTCGAAACCTTCATGAGAGAGAAAAAGATCCATCTCAGGGAAGGGTACGGACTGACCGAGGTAGGACCGAACTGTTTTCTGGCCAACGGAAAGCTGAAAACAGTCGGCCATCCGATGCCTCACGTCGATGTGAAGTTGATCGACGGACAAGGAAACGAGGTGGCTCCCGGACAGGAAGGCGAGCTCCTTCTCCGCGGCGATCACGTGTGCTCTGGTTATTGGAACAAGCCCGAGGCCACGGCGGACGCTATCCGGGAGGGATGGTTTCACACGGGCGACCTCGCCAAGATCGATGAAGATGGACATCTCGCCATCGTAGGCCGCAAGAAGGATATGCTCATCTCCGGCGGCATCAACATCTATCCTGCTGAAATCGAGCGGGTCCTTGAGACCCATCCCCAGATCGCTGCTGCTGCGGTGATCGGCGTTCCGGACGAAAAGTGGGGGGAAGTTGGAAAGGTCGTCGTCGAACTGAAGCCAGGAGGGAGCCTCACCCTCGAAGATCTGCAAAAATTTTTAGGTGATCGCATGGCGAAATACAAGATCCCAAAGTATATGGTAATCGTGGATAAGCTACCTCGGACGGTTGCCGCGGAAAAGGTCCAGAAATTCATCCTGAAGGAGCGGCACGGACGAGCAGACAACACATAGTACCGCGTCTTGCCCCTCACCCCATCCCTCTCCCCAGCGGGGAGAGGGGAGGGTGAGGGAGGGTGACACTTATAAGATGTGCTTCTGTTGCACGCCTTCGTAGGCACTGGCATGGGAAGAAAAGAAAACGCGATCGGAATTGTAAGTTACGGAATCTACCTTCCGGAACAGGTGGAAACCTCTGAAGAGATCGCTCAACGCGCCGGACTCACCGTTCAGGAAGTCCTCGCCCTGGGAATCCGTCGAAAGTGCCGGCCTTCCGAGGAAGACCAGCCTATCCCGATGGCTGTCAAAGCTGCGAAGCAGGCTTTTGAACGGGCTGGCGGCGTGAGACCCGAGGAGGTCGATCTCGTCCTTTGGACAGGCGAGGAGTACAAAGACTATATCGCACAGACGGCCTCGATCCGTGTCCAAGAAGAAGCAGGGTGCCGCAACGCTTGGGCCTTCGACCTGGTCGACCAGGGGATAACGACCCTACTCGGCCTTCGTGTTGCCCGCGACATGATGATCGGCGATCGAAAGATTAACACCGTCCTTTTGGCCGGTGGATCCCGAAATGTGGATTTGGTGGATTATACCAACCCGGACACACGGTGGTTGCTTCCCACTTCAGCAAGCGGCGGAGCGGTGTTGCTCCGGCGCGGATACTCGACCAATCTGCTTCAGGGAACGGCTTTTCACATCGATCCACAGATGGCGGACGAGGTTTATGTCCCCGGCGGAGGGACCGTGCATCCCTTCAGTCCTGAGAACCTCGGCACGAAGATCATGTATTACCAAACTTCACATCCCGACGTCGTCTCCGCATACTTGAGCGGTCAATTCACAAAGAGACTCACTGAAGTGGTTCGAAAGGCCGTCGGAGCAGGGAAATCAGTGGACTACCTGGCACTCCGGCATCTTTCTCCCAAGGATCGAAAATTAGTGCTGAGCGAACTTAACCTCTCGCCCAAGCAGTCCGAGTCGCTTGAAGAAGTGGGCTGCCACGGAACGAACGATCCCTTGATCTCTCTTGATCTGGCACTGAAAAAGAGAACCGTCTCGGATGGCGAGCAAGTCGTTCTTGCCTCCTCGGGCATTGGCTTCTCCTATGCCGCAGCAGTCATTCAATGGGGAAAATAGACGATTGGAGCGGACATGGCTTATCTTGATCTGAAGGATGGCGGAAAGATTTATTACGAAGTTCATGGAGAAGGCGAGCCAGTCATCTTCCTGCACGGCATCATGATGAACACCATGAGTTGGCTAATCTTTATTCCTGACCTGTCCAAGAGGTTTAAGCTGATCCTCCTCGACTTTAGAGATCAAGGTCAATCCTCCCGGATGCAGGAGCAGTACGGCCAGGACATTCATATCGGGGACGTGCTCAGCCTGCTCGATGAGCTGAATATCCCCAAGATCCACATGATGGGGCTGTCTTATGGCGGACAGGTTGCCCTACGATTCACACTGAGACATCAAGACAGGATAAAATCTCTCTGCCTTTTCAATACGCCCAACCGGGTCACCAATCATTTGCGGCAGATCGGCATCGCATGGGAGACAGCCGCAGAGCTCAACGATGGAGAGAGGTTTTTCCAGCTTGCCATCCCGTTTATCTACTCCGAGCCGTTTTATCAAACCCACCTCGACTTTCTAATGGAACGCCAAAAGATGTTCAAGTCCTTGTTAACCAAAGAATGGTTTGAGGGCTTCATACGCCTGTCCAGAAGCGTTAAAGATTACGCCCTGTCTCAGGAGGAGCTGAAGACCATCAAGGTTCCAACGCTCCTGGTCGGAGCCGATCTGGATATCGTGGTGTCGAATCGAGCCATGAAAGATATTCATGAAAATATACCGAATTGCGAGTGGCTGATGATCCCTGATGCCGGGCATGGCGCCTTCTTAGAGAAGATGAACGAATTCCTCACGATCCTGATCGGCTTTGTGACCAAACACTCTTGACCCTATCCGGAACCCCCTCACCCCGCCCTCCCCCCTGCCTACCGGCAGGCCCTGAACCTAGCATGGTACAGGGCAGGCAGGCACTGGGGAGAGGGAAAGGGTGAGGGGCGCAAATTTAAAAGAATTTAACGCGTTTGTATTAATGCAGAGACCTGTTATGCCGTTTCAAAGAATCAACGGAATCCAGATCTATTACGAAGAGCATGGAAAGGGCGATCCGGTGCTCCTGATCCAGGGGCTGGGCTATCCTTCGGGAATGTGGTTTCTCCAGATCCCAGACTTTTCCCGTCGCTTTCGGACGATCGTCCTCGACAACCGGGGTGTCGGGCGTTCTGACAAGCCGGATGAGGAGTATTCCGTTGCCCTGATGGCCTCTGACGCGGCAGAGCTGTTGCGAGTCCTCGGGATCGGAAAGGCCCATGTCGTCGGCATATCCTTGGGAGGGTATATCGCCCAGGAGATGGCTCTCCAGCAGCCGGATCGGGTGGATCGCCTCGTCCTGCTGGCCACCACTTGCGGCGGCCCGGAATATCTGGAACTGACGAAAGATCTCTGGACTGAAACGGCGGCTTTCAGAAGCCTGCCGCCCGACGAGATGATACGCAAGGGGATGGCCCTGGCGGCCGCCCCGGGCTTTGCGCAGAAACATCCTGAGTTGATCGAACGGAGTGTCCGCATCCGATTGGAGAATCTTCAGCCTCTTTACGCCTTCAGCCGTCAGGCTGCAGCAGCCTACCTTTTCAAAAGTAAGGACCGGGCCCATCTGATCCATTGCCCGACCCTGATCCTCGCTGGCGCCCAGGATCGGGTCATGCCCCTTCAGCTTACCCAGGTGTTGGCAGGGATCATCCCGACGGCCCACCTGAAAATCTACCCTGATGCGGGACACCTCCTTTTCCTGGAGAAGGCTCAGGAGATCAACCAGACGATCATCGATTTTCTTCGGGGAGAAAATGGCGGAGATCGATGGTAGATCGATCTCAAAATGATCGAGAAAGGAATGGATGACGATGCCTGAAGGAAAAACCATAGACAAAATGAAAATCGGAGATTCCGCCCAGATCTCTAACACGATTACAGAGAAGACGATAAGGGATTTCGCTGAGGCCACGGGCGATTTCAATCCCATCCATCTCGACCAAACCTACGCCGAAAAAACATACTTCAGAGGAAGGATTGCCCACGGTGTCCTCTCGGTCGGATACATCTCCAGTGTCCTGGGAAATCTTCTTCCCGGACCCGGCGGTATTCTCCTCTCTCAAGATGTCAAGTTTCTCGCCCCGGTGAGAATTGGGGATGTGATTACCGCGAGAGTAGAGGTCATTGAGCTGATCCCAGAAAAGAATCGAGTAAAATTCAAGACCACTTGTACGAATCAAAAGGATGACGTGGTGGTGGATGGAACGGCCTGGAGCTTGTGTCCGCAGAAAAGGTGAGGAAGGACTATTTTTTGAGGATCAATTCGGCCTCCACCTCATTACCAAATGCATCAAAAAGGGCCTCCCGGAGATTCTGAAAGTCCTCCATTGTTTCCACTTCAACGACCAATTGACGATCGTCTAAGACTCTCAACCTTCCGTACCGGCTGACGACCTCAATCACCTCTCTCGGGTCAACCGTGATCCACCCTTTCATCCGGCGGACCAACTCCTCACCGTTAAAGGCCCTCTCAATCTCTAATTCGACCTTCCTCTCTTTTGCCTCCCATCCGATCACACCGGGCCGGACGACGATCGGAGTAACCGGGTCGTGCATGGCAGCACATCGGAACCAAATTCTCCCTCGGATCATCCTAATGTTCTCTCCTCTTTAGGTTCAATTTCGTTGTATGTCCTTTCATCCAAAATACTGGTGGTTGATCGTAATGTCAAGCTCGAACTGATCCACCTTGACACCTTGGATATCCATACGTTACTTTTGATCTATTCCTGCTAAAACCCATTACCGAAGAGGGGATTCATCATGGACTTAATTAAAGCGATGAATGAGAGAAAAAGCATCAGGGCGTTTAGGCCAGAACCGGTCTCAAGGAATACGATCGAGGAAATTATAAGGTTAACGGTTCATGCCCCCTCTGCCATCAACCTCCAGCCCTGGGAATTTATTGTCGTGACCGGAGAGGAAAAAGTAAGGTTGAGTCGCAGGCTGATCAAGGCGTACCATGAAAAAAAGATTCCCTGCAGTCCCGGAAACGTCAAGCCCTTACCCAAAACATACGGCAAGAGGGGAGCCAAGACCCTCGCTTTGATGCAACCATTTTTCAAAGAAATGGGAGTCAATCCCGACCAGTATATCAACGAGGGAAGTTGCAATTTTTATGGGGCACCGGTGGCAATTCTCCTCTGCCTGGATGATTCCTTTCCAGAGGCCCGAACGGTAGATATTGGGATTGTCGTAGGATACTTTGTCTTGGCTGCTCACGAATTTGGATTGGCAACATGTCCCGTTGGCTTAATCGTCGCATACGAAGATGAGATCAAAGACCTGCTCAATATTCCAGAAAATAAGAATGTGGTCATTGGCGTGGCCTTGGGGTACCCCGACTGGAATATCCCTATCAACCGATTCAAATCTGAAAGAGATCCTCTTGAAAAATTTGTACGATGGATTGAATAATGGCATCTACTCCAAAGAACGCAGCAACGGTCATTCTTCTGAGGGATAACGAACCTCAGGGGTTCGACGTATTTCTCCTCAGACGGCACGAAAAAAGCAGTTTTATGGGAGGGAACTATGTCTATCCAGGGGGGAGAGTCGATCGAAACGATGGCTCCATAGAGCTATACTCTCTTTCAAAAGGAATGACCCTCGAAGAGGCACAAAAGGATCTGGGAAGAACTTTCTCTCCCGAGGAGAGCTTTGCCCATTGGATCGCAGCGATTCGGGAACTCTTTGAAGAAGCAGGAGTGCTCCTCGCTTATGATCAGAAAGGAAACCCTTTTCAACCAAGAAACGGAGAAGAGCGGGAAAAGTTTTTCCATTACAGGGAATTACTCCAAAAGGGCAAAATAAGCGTCAGCGAAATGGCACAGAAGGAAAACCTTCTGTTTGCTCTGGACCAGCTTCATTATTATGCCCATTGGATTACACCGGAGGCACGACCTGAAAGATTTGATACTCGTTTCTTCTTAGCACGCTACCCCTTGGGACAGGAAGCAACCCATGACCGGAAGGAGACGACGGCTGGAATATGGGTGAATCCTCAGAAGGCGCTATACGAGAATTTGAGAGGAGATGTCATCCTGAGCCCCCCTACCCTGAAAACTCTCGAAGATCTTTCAAGATTCAAAACCGTTGACGATATATTCCAGTCCTTGAAGAAAGACGACATTCGACCCATCCTCCCTATCCTCACGAGGATATCGGATACCACCCTCATCATCTTTCCTTGGGATCCTGAATACGACATTTTTCAAAAGGGAGAAGTTCCGTCCCCCATCAATCACGGACATCCTTCTCAACCAGATGACAACACAACCCGCCTCTTAATGAAACAAGACCGATGGATTCCTTATTGTCGCCACAAATAGTGCATTGACTATCATTCTTCCTTAGAAAATGTTTAAGCAAGGACTCGGTCACGGACTCTATACAAAAAACGCAGGGAAAAGTATCCATGGATGACGCTCCTCCTCGTCTGAAAGGCTTCCGTAGAAAAAGTCCGAGGGAAGGCTGTCGTTTGTGTCTCGAACTTCGTTCAGGACAGTCTTTGGGGAGTGAATAATTGATTGCAAATTTAGTGTCCCGCTGCGTATAATGATTTTGTCGACG
>JAPVTA010000082.1:0-3249 GCA_047519465.1 Thermodesulfobacteriota bacterium
ATCAGGGCAGCGACCATAAGGGAGGCTATTACGGGGGGGAGATAATAGAGTACCCCCCTTCCTTATTTATGGTGTTTTCGGCCTGCCAAAAATGGTTGGATTTGATTACACATACCTATCCGACATGATGATTTCTCAGTAATCATCAGTGATTCTGAGTCGATCAGGGAGGAAAACCCCCAAAAGGGATCGGGCGGCGAATTTACCCCGTATTCGGGCACGATTCGAGAACAAAACATGTGTTAAGGTTTGTCCTCAACTCTTTGAAATGGACGGGGATGTGGCGGCAGCCAAGATGGAGAATGTTCCTAGAGACCTTGAGAAGAAAGCTAAAGAAGTGGCAACTTCCTGTCCTGTGGAAGCAATCGTTATCGAATAATGGAGCCTTCAGTCTTTCCAGAGAATGAGACTGGCCTCAAACCGCTCTGATGGTTACGGTCTCTGCTTTAGACATTCTTTTTTTACACCATTGAAAATGTTCCGATACGATTTTCATATATTGAACGGCGATGCTTGATTTCTGGCCGTAATCGTTGAGTCCCAGAATCGTTCAAGAACAAGATTAGCAAGTGCAATGCTCAACGAGTGCGGAGGATTTTTGTGCTAACTTCTCCGATGTTCGCAAATAACTTTCCCTCCATTTCTACTTTTTGACCGGGGACTTATAGATAAGTTCGCCAAACCATCATTTGGCTTTCTGAATAACTCAATGGGCACGTTCCTTAAAACTGAGATTCCCTAATTTTTGAGGAGCATCTGCTGATTATGGAGTGAAGTCTTCAGAGAGGATCTTTTGAATGGGGCATCTATATAGAAGGGGAAAAATCCATAATTGTTGACTTCCGTGAGTATTCTGTGTTGAAGATTGGTAGTCCGATCAGATCCTCACTTTCTATTCTGATTGGCGTTCTGTCCTAAGAAGAATATAATTACATCGAAATAAAGACCATCCGTC
Organism: Thermodesulfobacteriota bacterium; assembly: GCA_047519465.1. Taxonomy (GTDB): domain Bacteria; phylum Desulfobacterota; class BSN033; order BSN033; family UBA1163; genus UBA1163. Next base: position 956 of record JAPVTA010000082.1, read on the forward strand.
TTAACGTCTAACTCGGAAGTACGTTCCTGCTCTGTTATTATAATTTTGCAAACCGTTGAAAAACTCCTCATATCTGAGATAGCATAATAGGAGACCTTGCCAGGTTGATTGTGGTTTGGGACAGTTATTTACAATTTCAAAGCATTACACGAGGAGGCTACAAATGAAAAGAATGGTGATCTTCGTAATGGCCTTTTCGCTCGTGTTTTCTTTCAGCACACTTCTCTTGGCCACGGAGGATTCCCCGGGAGACCTTTCTGCGCCCGAAGTTGTTGGAGACGTTCTATGGGTCAGACCTCTGGGATTCATGCAAGTGGCCTTGGGAGCAACGGCCTTCGTGATCTCCCTCCCAGTGACCGCTCCCCTTAGAAAGACGGATGAGGCGAAAGAATTCCTTATTACGTATCCTTACTACTATTTTGTTAAAAGGCCACTCAGAGAAATGTAATCCTGGGAAGTAACTGAGATATTTTCTGCAATCTTTTGTGCGTAGATAATTTCCTCAGGAAGCAATATTTCAAATAGAGGAGGCTGAACATGGAATTGAAGACTTTGTCGCCAGAACTGACCGAATTAAGAAATGTGGTTATTGCTTCGAATCTTGCTTCTTGTTACTTGGTTCTTGAGCTGCTCAAATCAGAGAAAAATGAAACCCTCAATTATGATAAATTCCGGAGTCAATGGATCGATATCTATAAAAGCACTTACGGAATTGTCTCCAGGATGAAACCTCGAAAATCTTCGAGGTAAAAAATTTCCTGAGATAGTGGGAGCGGCGGATCGGGTGATGAAGAGGAAGAAGCAAGGGGGCAAATGGGAAGGAGGTTTGTGATGATGAAATTCTTAGTAGGCGTTCTACTGGGTATAATCATTTTGTTATCGGTTTTTTCGTGTGCCACAGTGCCAAAGCAACCTCTCGCTTCCGGGGAGCTAAGGTTATTAAGCATAGATGCCCTCGGAGCCGGCGTCGAAGCGAATACATTCTTTGCGGTTAATGTCTTTTTTGAGGCAGTCGGCAACCTGGAAATTAAGAAAGCTTGTTTCTATGACTCGGGCAAGGGGCCGTACTGCTTTGATGTATCTGATGAATCTTATTTAACCTTAGGAAAGAAGAGGGCTTTCCAAGTGTACCTTCCTGGTCTTAACGTTGGCTCACATAGGGTGGAGTGTTATGCTGAGTATATTCGAGACGGAGAGACACGAAAGACGAATGTGATCGCTACCCAGATCTTCGCCGGTAGCACCCATTCGTAGTCAAGGAGTTTGTGCCGAAAAGAATGACGCGATCCAAAGATCTACCTACCGAAGAAAGATGGGTTGATCACTACTAATTAAAAGAGGGTAAAATCATTACCTTGTTTCACTTTAGAAATATTTAGATTTATGAATTCATTCCAGGACTAATAAGTGCCTATCTTTTAGGCAAAACGGTGGAGACGGCTTGGTTCAAGGGAAAGATAATGTTATTCCGCAATGATTCAACATCTCAGTGTGGAATATCTCCCTTCTCCTTCTCTCATTTCTCAACCTCTTTCGCAAGCTTCTTCCCGTATTCCTGGCATCTCTTTTCAACTTCTTTATCACTTTCCCCATCCACCCGCAGGATACTCTGAACCACCTTCATCCCGTGGTGAAACCCCAAGGCAACCTCGAGCATTTTCAAACAATCCTTACCATCTCTGCTTGTTCCAGCGGACGTGAAGATACCCGCCACCTTTCCCTTCAACTTACCGCCGCCGTAATGAACGATAGATTCATCAATCACCTTCTTTATTTGCCATGCCACGTTGGAAAAATACGTAGGTGATCCAAGAACGATGCAGTCATACTTCATCTACCCTAATATCGATGAGTTCGTTTACCTTCTTGGAGAGGGCGCTCTGTTTTTTTTGTTGTCAGGCACAACTCCATTTTTGAGCCACTGTCGGTTCGCTATAATCACGTCGTCAACAATCTCTCCACAGAAAATACATCTCCATCCCCAAAAACGTTCTTGGTCACCGAAGAACTGTTCATAAGCCATGGCTCTCCCACAGCGATCGCACTTCATCTATGAACCCCACCGTGAAATCATAAGGGAGTTTATCAGGATGAATTTATGAGGTCAAGAAGAACTGAAGGGGAGGATTGGGAGGGCAGGATGCCGGTTGAAAAATGCCAGATGGGTCAGGCTGAACATTTGACAGTTCTACTCAAGGAGTACAGACGTAACGATGAGGTAGGTTCTATGCGGCTTGAGCCTTTTCCCCAATCCCTTTTTCTTTCTGGTTGGGCTCCCCTTTACCTGTCGTAAT
>JAPVTA010000083.1:0-22324 GCA_047519465.1 Thermodesulfobacteriota bacterium
CATGCGTAAAACATCGCTTTTGATGGCCGCCGTCCACCAGGGAGAGGGGCCTTTTCATCAGCAGTTCCGCGATGAACTGTGTCACCACCCTCGAACTCCCCTCCTTCGCGGCATCCAAAGAATCCAATCTCGGGCCGATCCAGTTGAAGGGTCTGAACAACGTAAACTCTAGGCACCCTCGGGTCCCGTAGGCATAAATCACTCGGTCGAGAAGCTGCTTGCAGCATGCGTAGATCCACCTTTCTTTATGGATGGGTCCGAGGACGAGAAACGTTTCATCTTCTTTGAATTCAGAATCGGGGGAGGCACCGTAGACTTCTGAGGTAGAAGGGAAGACCACTCTTTTTTCATACTTCACACACTGTTTTATGATGTTGAGATTCATCTCGAAATCCAACTGGAAGACTTCCAGCGGATGGGTCAGATACAGCTTCGGGGTGGCGATGGCCACCAAAGGGATGACGACGTCGCATTTTTTCACATGATACTCAATCCATTCCCAGTTGATCGAGATATCCCCTTCGATAAAGTGGAACCGGGAGTTGTTGAGGACTTTGCCCAGCCTGTCTGAGGCGAGATCCATGCCAAAGACACTCCAATCCGTTGCACCGAGTATTCGATGGGTCAAATGATGTCCGATGAAACCATTGACGCCGAGTATCAGAATCTTCATTTTAAGACGACATCCTCTCGCTTTCTAAGGCATTCAAGAATTTCTTGGCCTTTCATCCTTTTCTTACCGACTTCAATGTCCAACAGTTTTAACTTTCCGTCGGAAGCCCTGACATACACGTTGTCCTTTTCAAACTCCAAGGCCCCCGCAGGGCCTCTCGAAACCTTCTCCTCCTCAGGCACCGCCCACCAGATAAACAACTTTTCACCTTCGGGGAAATGGGTAAAGGCTCCCGGATAGGGTTCTGTCACCGCCCTCACCAGATTGTAAATTCGCATGACCGGCCAATTCCAGTCTATCCTTCCGTCCTCGGGCCTCCGCCCTCCATAATAACTTCCCCGTTGCAAGTCCTGCACCACCCGTGGGGCCGTTCCCTTCTTGATGAGCGGAAGCACCTCTTCAAGGAGCTCCTTGGCCTTTCTACATAGCTTTTGATAAAGCGTATAGGCGGTATCTTCAAGTTCGATCACCACTTCTTTCTGCCCAACGATGTCTCCGGCATCGGGCGCTTCAACCATGTGATGGAGGGTAATGCCCGTGCGCCGTTCCCCGTTCACAAGGACCCAATTTACCGGACACCGCCCCCGATAGGCCGGGAGCATCGATCCGTGGAGGTTAAAGGAGCCTACGGATGGGATCATCAGGATGTCTTTGCTTAAGAGGCTCCGATAATAGAATGAAAAAATGGCCTCGGGCGAGAGGTTGCGAATCATCTCGATCCATTCGGATGTGTTGACATTCTTAGGACTGTGCACGGGGATTCGGTTCTTCTTTCCCCACCCGGCAACGGAGTTAAACCAAATGTTCTCCTCCGGATCGTCCAGGTGTGAAAAAATTGCCTGAATATCGAATTTTCCCTTGGCCAAGGCCTCAAGGCCAACGATTCCCATATTATGATACGCGAACACGACGGCTTTCATCCGCGGAATAAATCCTCTCAATTGTGTATTCCGGCCTTTTCCTGACCTCCCTATATATTCGACCGATATACTCGCCCATCACTCCCAGAGCGAAAAACTGGAAGCCCACGAAAGCAAAGAGGATGGAAAAGAGTGTGAAAACACCCTCGGCAGCCCAGCTTGCGCCGTAGATAAGCCGGGCAATCGCCAAGACGACGCCCAAGGAGATCCCCAAGAATGCCATCCCGATGCCAGCATACATAATAAACTTCAACGGAAAATTGGAGAAGGAGGAGACTAAGTCAAACTGAAGATCGATCAGCTTTCGCATCGAATAATGGGATTCTCCACCATGTCTCGCATCATGATCCACCTCAATCTCCGTTACTTTTTTTGCAAAGTAAGTCGCCAGTGCCGGAATGAAGGTGGAGTGTTCATGACAGTTCACCATCCGCTCCACCACATCTCTCCGGTAGGCTCGCAGCATACACCCCCAGTCAGACATATTCACCTTCGTGATCTTCCGTGTGACGACGTTGATAATGCGGGAGGGGAAGGTCCTGAAGAAGGGATCCTTTCGTTCCTTTCGGATCGTTCCTACCACATCGTAGTCCCCTTCTTCCATTACCCTTACAAGGTTCGGAATCTCCTCGGGAGGATTTTGAAGGTCACCATCCAAGGTGATCACGATGTTTCCCGCGGCGGCAGAAAACCCCGAAAAAACGGCTGCATGCTGCCCGTAGTTCCTTGTTAGCTCTACAACCTTCACCCCGGGGTAAATCAAGAAACTTTTCAAGATCGAAAGCGTGTTATCCCGGCTCCCATCATCGACGAAAATAATTTCATAACTCTTTCCCATCTTTTCCATCACAGGCCTGAGTCGTTCGAGTAGATGGGGTAGGCTTGCCTCTTCGTTATAGACTGGAATGACTACAGAAATCATCGTCTCGCTATCCATCTATCAACCTTCCCTTAACCCCCCTCTATTCTCACTTAAGTTAAGGGTAACCCCTCTTCGTCCCCCCTTAGCTTAAGGGGGGATGGGGGGGGTTACAATGTTTAGGCCAGGATCTCCCGAACGGCATCACATACATAAGATACATCCTCTTCCTTCATATCAGGAAACAAAGGCAGGGATACCAATTTCTCGTTAGCCCGCTCCGTTTCCTTCAACTCTCCCTTCTTAATCTTATACCGGTTCTGAATATAACTTAGCCGGTGCCCGGCGGGGAAATGAATTCCATACCCGATATTGTATTCGGACAATTCCCGCATGAAGCGCTCTCGTTCCATTGAGGTCACTTTGATCACAAAGAGGTGCCAGGAATGGGTGTGCGGGTAGGCCGGTACACCCGGCAATTCCAACCCCTCCACCCCTTCCAACCCTCCCCTGTATAGGTCGGCCAGATGCCTTCTACGATTATTCAGCTCCTCCAGCCTTGAAAGTTGAGCAAGCCCCAGTGCGGCCTGGATATCGGTTAGATTATACTTAAAGCCCGGCATCTTAATGTCATATTCGGGATTCCCTCCCTTGCCGTATCGTTTCCATGCGTCCCGTTCAATACCATGAAATCTGAGAAGTTTCAATCGACTCTCAAGGCGGTCGTCGCTGTGTGTGATCATACCCCCTTCGCCCGTGGTGATGTTTTTAATCGGATGAAAGGAGAAGATAGCCGTCTGACCCCATCCTCCCGCATGGGTGCTTTTATAATAAGTGCCAAGGCCGTGTGCTGCATCTTCGATGACGAGTAGATCATGCTCCTTGGCAATACGCAGGATCTTATCCATGTCGACCGGGGCCCCTGCGAAATGGACAGGGACGATGGCCCTTGTCTTCCCTGTAATCTTTCCCTCGATGAGATCGGCGTTGAGATTCAACGTATCGTAATGAATGTCTACAAAAACCGGCTTCGCTCCTAAGAGGGTTATCATATTCAGCGTGGAAGCAAACGTCATGGACGGAGTGATAATCTCATCCCCTCGTTCTATGCCCAGGCTCAGCAACACGAGGTGCATGCCAGCCGTGCCGGACGAAAGAGAAAGAGCATACGAGGCACCTGTGAGTTCACAGAATTTCTCTTCAAAGGCCTTGCAGAGGGGACCTGTGGTGATCCAGCCGGACCTTAAGCAAGAAACCACGTTCTCTGTTTCCCTATCACCGATCGATGGTCGGCTCAAAGGAAGAAAATCCTTCCTGATTTCCATGCCACAAAATCCACAGTTTTGCTAATGTTTACAGTTTTATAGCCCATTACAAGGAAAATGTCACCCTTTTGTTTACGGGGGTTCGGGAAGTCTGTCCCGATCAAATAATTAAAATCAGAACCCCCCGCCGCCCCCGAAGCTGTGAAAAAAATTTAATTCCGGTCCTCACCCCGGTGAAAATCAGTGTCCAGTCAGTTCCTAATACAGTAAAAACACTTGATTCCGGCCCAGGCTTCCCTCGGCTTCGCCGAGAGGCGAGCGCCGAGGCGAGCTTTCGCCGGAATGACTAGAAGAGGAACAACAAAGGGGAGGTTGCCTGCCTGCCCTGTACCATGCTAGGTTCAGGGCCTGCCGGCAGGCAGGGGGGTTCTGAGATGCTTGACGATCCGATGGAACGTGGGTTACTAATACAAACGTATCAAATTAGTTTATAGGGCGACCCTTTAGGGTTGCTTTAAGCAAGGCTAAAGCCTTGCGGTACATGTAAAATGATTTGACGCGTTTGTATTAATCAGGTCCTAGGCCTGGGTCTACGAACTGTGGCAGGTCATTCCAAAAAAAGGAGAAATCGATGAAACCAGCGTGGTTACTCTTGATAGCAGTATGTTCTGCCACTTTGGGTCAGATATGCTTCAAAAGGGGCGTTTTTGTGACAGGAGAAATAACCCTGAAAAATTCTGTGCTAGGCGAATTAATGAGACTGGTATTGAATCCCTTCATTATTTCGGGATTACTCTTCTATGTCGTCAGCACGGTCCTTTGGCTCATTGCGCTATCCAAAACGAATTTAAGCTTTGTTTACCCCTTCGCCTCTCTCGTATTTGTTTTGGTCATGCTGTCGGCCCGTTTTGTCTTCCTTGAACCTGTCCCACTCTTACGCTACGTCGGGATCGCCGTGATTTGCCTTGGATTTTTACTGTCATCCTTGGCCTAAAGAAAATCCTCTTTTTGAGGATCGGAATGGACACAGCCTCAACTCCCAGGGCAAGCTATCCAGATACTGATTTCCTGAGATCGCCTTCGGAAGGAAGGAAGAACCGCAGGTGGCCTGCGTGGCTGTTTCTCCTCATTTTTGCGCTTTCTATCAGAATCGTCACCATTTTGGGCTCTGACCTTTCGATCCATGATACGGCGAGAGTGGCCGGGATCGCCCGGGAGATGGCCTTCACCGGTGACTATCTCGTTCCGAGACTCAACGGTCGGAATTTTCTTGAATACCCGTCCCTCGGATATTTGCCCATCGCCCTCTTTCTATCGACGAGCGAAAATCCACCCGACTTCCTCGCCATCCTTCCCATCGCTCTCTTGGGAACGGCGACGGTTCTTCTAACTTTTCTGATCGGAAAAGCATTGGGGGATGAGCGAATCGGTCTGACGGCAGGTTTTATCCTCGCCACGATGTCGGGGTTTTTCATACTTCACCGGCGGTGTCTGGTCGATCCAACGCTCCTCTTCTTTACGGCGCTCAGCCTCTATGGCTTCGCTGCCGGTTACCAAACGTCGCCAAGGCGTTTCCGGTTTTTTGCGATCTTTTACCTGGCAATGGCCGGAGGCTTTCTTTCCAAGGGACTGATCGGGGTTGCTATTCCTGCGGGGACGGCACTTATCTTCTTGATCGTAAGAAGGGATGTTGCCGCCATCCGAAGACTCTATCTCGGCCGGGGGATTCTTCTTTTTCTCCTGCCGATCGCCTTGTGGATGGGTGGGGTATGGTGGCTCGAAGGACCTGACTTGATCAAAGAAGTGGTTCGACAAAGTTTGTGGCGGTTTCTCTCTTCCTCGGCTGACCATTCGGAGCCAATCTATTTCTATTTTATCCCTGTCCTCCTGAACACGCTGCCCTGGACGCTCCTACCGCTGGTTTGGCTCTGGTATCGACGAGGGCACCCACGACCCGAGAAATCTTCGTCGCCCGAGCTCATCTCCCTTTTTTCGCTGGTCTGGTTCTTGATCGTCTTCGTCGGACTTTCAATGGCCTCAGCCAAACGAAACCTCTATAGCGCACCCCTTTATCCTCCCTCTGCTTTGCTGGCAGCCTTTGCCTGGGCGCGGCTTCGTGAGAAACTCCCGAATATAAAGAGGATTGAGACCTATGGAATGATCATCCTTTTCTTCGCTTACGTCAGCATCCATTTCGCTATCCTTCTTCCATCTGAGAAGAAGGACAGTTTCCGGCCTGTCTTCGAGGTCATCAGGAATCTGCAGGTTCACGGCCCTGTTTATCTGTGCGGAGGTTCAGAGTCTCTTCAGGGTGCAGCGGTCTTTTATTTGGGAAAGATCATACCCGTCCGTAGCCGAAATGACCTCATGCAGGAGGGATTCGTGGCGCCCTCAGGGACGATCCTTATCATCCCTTTCTTTCCGGGTGATGAACAGCTCCTCGCCAATCTTCGGGTCAAGGGATTTCGCCTTCTCTCGGAGAAGTCCGTCAGAAAGATATCGCTCCGGATCTATTCGAACAGTCCCTTTATTTCGTAATAGACTGAACCTCCAAACCGACGGGATTGGATTTTTCCCTCTTTCATCAAGGGCTTGATGTACCCGTCAAGTTTATCCTTTGAGATTCCCATTCCTTTGGAGAGGTCAGTCGCAGAAAGCGGCCTTCTTTTTAGAATCTCTAATATCTCCTGTTCGATGTCCCTTTCCAACACCATGGGTGGATGACGGTCAAATTCTGAGATGACCGAAGCCTTATCACCGAAGAAAGCCCTGATCTCTTCCATCTCTTTTTGGTCCAGAGGGACTGCCTGCTTTTCACAAGGAGGCCGAACGACGGTGTTGAGATGAATCCGATCGGGCTGCATCCGACCAACCACCTTCTTCATCTTCAAAAGTTCTTCTTTGCCGTCATTGACGCCTTTACAGAACAGGATTTCCAGCCAGATCTGTCCTCTGTAAACTTTTCTGAATTCAACCAATCCTTCGATCACCTTTCCTACGGAAAACCCCGGATGAGGTCGATTGATCTTAATAAAAACGTCTGCCGATACGGCATCTAACGAAGGAAGCACAATATCCGCACGGAGGAGATCTTGCCGGACCTCCTCATCATAGAGTAGAGAGCCGTTCGTAATGACCGCGATCGGGACGGAGGTCATGGCTTTAATGCCTTCGATGACCGAGCGGATGTGAGAATGGAGAGTTGGTTCTCCAGAGCCCGAAAGAGAGAAATGATCAATGGAAGAAGGCTCTCCCTTCAGAAAGCTCCTCACCTCTTCCAGAATTTCCTTCACCGGAGCATATTCTTTTCTTGCCAGGGTCTTTTCTGTCGTGCTGCCGATCTGGCAGTAAATACAGTCGTAAGTGCAGACCTTATGGGGAACGAGGTCAATTCCGAGCGACCTTCCCAATCTTCTCGAAGGAACCGGACCGTAAAGATATTTAAAGTGCCTCATGGCCAAAATAGACTGTACGTAAGATTTGTCACGCGTCGAGGTATAGATAGCGTCGAATAAATTCCAAGCACCAAATCCCAAGCTCCAAACAAATTTCAATAACCAAATTCTAACGACAATTATTTGTTGGGTCAAATTGAGGTTTTGGTCATCTGTTATTGGGGTTACGTAGAAGATGCCTCCTCTCCCCTGGTGGGAGAGGATTGAGGTGAGGGGGAAATGAGCTCATTGTTCACCCCCACCCTCGCCCTCCCCCATCAGAGGGGGAGGAGACTTAGTCATATTTTCATCGTTCGCGGATGACGAACTCGTCATGTAAAATTTATTTGATTATTGGAATTTACAATTTGGTTATTGCCGGCATCTACGATGCAGGCTCAGGCTCCGAATTTTTTTAATTTTAGTCCGTTAGCTAACATTAAAGGAATGACTTCCGTAGCAGGAAACCTGCCCAGTTGTCCCTTCTGACAATGTTTCTCCGTAAAGCGCCGGAGGCCGTCTGGCCGGACATATTTTGAAAAAAGAAGGATGGGATTGGGATGCCAGCTGTGAGACTTTAAGAGAGCGGGAGTGGAATGATCTCCCGTGATGACCAGGACATCCGGCTTCAGCTTGAAGATGGAGGGAAGGATCCGGTCTATTTCCTCAATGGCCTTCACCTTCATCTTAAAATTTCCATCCTCCCCGGTCATATCCGGTTTTTTGAAATGGACATAGAAGAAGTCGTACCGGTCATAATATTTCTTCAGGGTCTCCATTTCTTCCTGAAGGGTTTCTCCTGTTTCTAAAATCTCCATGCCCACCAGTCTCGCCAGCCCGCGGTACATGGGGTAGGTCGCGACGGCAGCAGGCCGAAGTCTAAACTTTTCTGACATTGTCGGGATATGCGGAATCTTCGAAAACCCTCTGAGCAGGATCGTATTGGCCGGATGAAATGACCGGAGTGCTTCAGTGGCCCGCTTCAAATAAAGGTTGACGATCTCGGCAGTTCTTCGGGCCTCCTGGGACAGCCCTTCTGTCCCTTTTGCCTTGAGTCCGTCCTTCTGAGGATCCGCATCCGTCAGGTCATCCCTCAGGCCCTCTCCCCGAAAGACCAGGACGAACCGATGCTCCTTCCCTGGATAGATCGAAACGTGGACCCCTTCGACCTCCTTGATTTCATTTCCGAGGAATGCGCAAATCTCTCTGTTCTTTTCAGTCGGAATTCTTCCGGCTCTTCGATCGACAATCATCCCCTTTCCATCCATGGTCGCAAAATTGCCTCTGGCTGCCAGATCGTTCTTCGACAGTGGGATATCGATCCCCAAAGCCTCCATCACCCCTCTCCCAATCTCGTATCGAAACGGGTCATAGCCGAAGAGGGCCAGGTGGGAAGGCCCGCTCCCCGGGGTGATTCCATAGGAAATAGGATCGATTAACCCACAGACAGCTTTTGGAGTAAACCGATCAAGGTTCGGGGTTCGTGCGGTTTCCAATTCTGTTTTACCTCGGACGGGCAGTCCGCCGATCCCATCCATCACGACCATCACCAGCTTCGATTCTGTCTGAACTACAAGGGACTGAAGAACCTCTTCTGGAATCATCTTCTTTAATCTCCTCCCTCACCCTCCCCCTCTCCCCGCCGGGGAGAGGGAGGGGTGAGGGGGAATTTCAATTTCGCCTGCCTTCGCGCAGGTCTTGAACCTAGCACAGTTCAGGGCAGACAGGCTGGATGCTCCCGTATCAAGGTACGGGACAGGCTTCTCAAGCGCGGCATGACATGTTTGGGCTTTGGACTTCCTTTGAACCTTGCCCTTTGGCATTTCGCGTTACCTTGCCCCTATACACCATATTTATCATAAAAAACAAATTCAGAGGGCTCTTTTCTCTTTGGAGCTCTGCCTTCCGCCGCCGGGTATCCGAGAGGGGTCATGGCCACCACTTCAACGTTCTGAGGAACTCCCAAGATCCCGGCCACCCTTTTATGATCGAATGACCCTATAATCACAGTGCCCAAACCCAGAGAGTGGGCGGCCAAACAAAGGTTCTGCATGGCAAGGCCTGTATCGAACATCAACCAGTCACCTTTTACGGTGCTCGCCTGACTCTTATAGAAGCCGGAGATCCCTTTCTTTCCACACAGGACAAGAACAATCGGTGCCACGGTCATCGAGGAAAGAGCCGGGTTCGTCCTGTTAAGTGTCGTTGCCAATTCGGATTTAATCTTCGGATCTCTTACAACAATGACCTGCCAGCATTGGGTATTGGCCCAGGATGGAGACCATCTCACCGCTTCTACCAGGACTCGAAGTATCTCTTCAGGAACGGGGGCGGGCTTATATCTCCGAATGCTCCTTCTTCCTTTAATGCCATCCATCACGTCCACAGCCGTTTTTCTCCTCCCTCTTGCTTCACGATCGCATCATCGGGCCCTTGTGGGCAACAGGACGAACTAATTCGCCCCTTCTTTGTAATTCTGGATGGCCTTTATCAAAGGTGGAATGATCTCTCTAAAGTCGCCAACCAATCCCAGGTCACACCACTCGAAAATAAGCGCTTGTGGATCCTGGTTGATCGCTACGATCATCTCCGCTCCTTTAATACCTACCATGTGATGCATTTCCCCTGAGATTCCAACCCCGATATATAACTTCGGATGAATGGTTCTACCACTCTGACCGATCATCTGCTTCTCTTTTGCCCATCCCTCATCCACAGGAGGTCGAGTCGCTCCCACCACTCCGTTTAAAACTGAGGCCAGATTCTCTATCCACTGCCAATCCTCCTTGTCCCCAATTCCCCAACCACCCGCTATTACTACCTCTGCCCTTTCTAAAGCAAGCTCCTGAACTTCTTCCCTTCTTATCTCAAGAATCTGATAAGTCACATCCCCTGGTTTGAGTTTCACCTCAAGAGGGATGATCTGGCCCGTAACGTTCCTTCCTTTGGGCATGTCAAAGACTCCAGGTGTGACGGTTGCCATCTGGGGATTTGTAAAGGGACTGTGGACCGTTGCCAAAACATTCCCACCCCAGCCAGGAACGACCGCAAGGAGTTTCTTTTCCAACGAAATTCTTAAATCGATGCACCGTGCGGCAAGACCGGTGCGCAACCGGGCAGCCAATCGGGCGCCCAAATCTGTCCCCATCGCTGTGGCTCCTAAGAGAACTATCTCCGGCTGGTATTTTCGTATTGCGTTTTCCAAAACCTTCGCATAAGTCTGACTGCAGTAAGATTTTAAAAGAGGGTGTTCAGCGACTAAGATTTCATCGGCTCCGAAGGATAAGAGCTCCTCAGAGAATCGATTCAATTGATGCCCCATCAGGACGAGAGCAACCTTACGGCCAGTGAGTTCGCTCAATTCGAAGGATTTTCCCAATAATTCTAATCCCACCTCGGCTAACTTCCCCTCACGGTGTTCAGCAAATACCCAGACTTTGCTCTGAGGAGTCTTGGCCATTTCCAGCTTTCAACAATATCTTTGACGGTGAAGTCGATCTGCTAAAACGTTTGCCATCTCGAGAGGTCCTTCCTGGAGAATTTCCCCTTTTCTCTTCATCGTGGGAATGAGCAAATCAGCCATCTGGCTTGGAGATCCCTTTAATCCGACCCAGGGCTCACTCAAAGATAAATCCTTAGAGGACCAGACGCGTATTTCCTTTTTCTCAGCCTCAAGGATATTCACTAAGGTAATGTACCTGGGTTCATTGATCTCTTTAACGACGGAAAGGACCATCGGCGGTTTAATCTCAACTAACATATAACCATACTCAATCTGTGACCGGACACGAAATACTCCGCACGCTCGGGCTTCAATGGCACTGACATGCATGAGATTGGGAATATCTAAGAACTCCGCAATTTGAGGGCTGACCATGCTCGTACAACCGTCCAACGTCTGATCCCCGCAGAGAATCAGATCATAGGGGGCCAATTTTTTTATTGCCGTAGCCAGGATATAAGAAGTGGCCAGGGCATCTGAACCCACGAAGGCCAAATCCGATAATAAAATTGACCAATCGGCCCCCATCGCTAACCCCTCGCGCACCACAGGCTTTGTAGAAATTGGAGCCATACTGATCGTAACCACTTCTCCTCCTTCCCTTTCTCTCAGTTGCAAAGCCGCTTCAAGAGCCTTCTTGTCCAAGGGGTTAATGATGTTTGGAATCCCTTCTCGTATGAGGGTCTTTGTCTCCGGGTCTAAAACTAAATGGCTCCAGTATTTGGGATCGGGAACGGGTTTCAAACAGACAATGATTCGCATTCTCTCCGCCTTTACGAAAATGCCGCATTCCTCCCGCCCCACGGGCGCAGAGGTCTACTTAAACATGTTTAAGGCATGCCGGGCCATCACGAGTTTCGAAATTTCTCCCGTGCCCCCTGCTGGGATAGTGACCAAGGCATCTCTCACCAATCTCTGGACCGGATACTCTTTCATGATCCCGTACGATCCATGAATTTCGATTGCCTTTCGAGCCGATCTTGCAGCGGCTTCGCAGGCAAATTGCTTTGCCAGCGCCGATTCGGCGTCGCACCGAATATTGTTGTCTCGCATCCAGCCGACGCGATAAACCAATAATCGAGCAATCTCCAGATCAGCATAGATCTCGGCGATGTGCCACTGAACCGCCTGAAGGGTACCGATCGATTTCCCGTAGAGAGTCCTTTCATTAGCAAACTTGACGGCTTGCTCCAAGACGGCATTGAGAATACCCAATGCAACGCTTGCCATTCCAGGCCGTCCCGTTTCTACGATATTCTGAATGGCAATGTTCATCCCCTCACCCTCGTGTCCCAAAAGATTGGCTTTGGGGACCACGCAGTTTTGAAACACAAGCTCGCCAGTATTCGCCCCGCGGAGCCCAACCTTATTTTCTTTCCGCCCCGGCTTTGCTCCGGGAAAGCTCTTTTCGACAATAAAAGCTGACAGGCCTCTGCCTCCCTCGCCGGTGCGGGCGATGACCACCCAAAAATCTGAGACATGGGCGTTTGTGATAAAACATTTTCTACCGTTCAGAATATAATTGTCTCCGTCCAATTTGGCTAATGTTTTTATTCCCGCAACATCTGAACCTCCTGTAGGATCGGTTACTGCCACAACTCCCATCGTTTCCCCTTTGGCCAGGGGTGGCAAGTACCTTTTCTTCTGTTCTTCGTTACCGAATTTGCTTAAGGCTTGGGTAGCCATATGATGGACCTGTAGCGCCATGGGGATGGCCGGGCAGACGCGGCCCATCTCTTCTAAAATGATAATGCGAGCGAGATTTCCCATGCCCGTTCCCCCATATTCCGGAGGAGTAATGACACCAAGGATCCCGACATCTCCCATTTTCTTCAATAGATCAACGGGAAACTCTCCTGTTTCTTCCATCGCTTCCATCCGAGGAGGAATTTCCTTCTCGGCGAATTCCCGCATGCTCCTCCGGAGTAGCTCTTCCCTTTCCGATAACTTGAAATCCATAGTATTCCTCCTTTCGCTCTTTCTCGCGTTTTTCTCAAATCATGCCGCTCATTCAATACCGACAGAACGGTTTACAAAGAACTCTTCTTTGCTCCTGCACTTTAATCGGTCAGGCTCATGATGTCAACGACTTTTCCCGAATCTTTCCCGACTTACGGAAAATCTTTTGGCGGAAGGTCCCGGCGACGGCTGGTGGGATCCGATCCATCGTAGCGGTTCGTCTATTCTTTAGTATACGTATGATGAAGGCCGTGATCTTTTTCAGAACCCACGGCACGCTTCATTTCGTCCGTCATTGCCGCACCATGACGGTACTGGAAGGGCCACATACTCTTAGGGTCAAAAAAGGCCACACGGTCGCCGTCATGCAGGATGTGACTTAGATCGGGTTCGAGACCGGGCATGGCACTCAACTGTCCATTGACGAAAGTGATTCCCCGCTGCCCGGTGGGCATCCTTAGGCGGGAGAGCAGGTCGGCCATAGTGCTCCCTTCGGCAAGGCGGATTTGTAAGTTGGCAAAACTCCTGTTTGTTCTCTCGCCTCCGTAATGCGACAGCGTGCCGTACAGCCACACATCCAAAACAATGCCTGCCACCTCATCCTCCTCCGATTAGCGGAAAGATGCCTACCTCATCTTCGGGCTCCAGAGGCCAATCGATAGGACGGGCGCGTCCCTTCACAAAAAACAACTTCACTTCTTCCTTGGGCAATTTCAGACGATTCACCAGGTCAACGATCATCGCGCTTTCTGGCAGGTCGATTTCAAAAGGAACCCCTGCTGACACTTTGCCGTAATATCGGCTCAAGGAGGCATAAAGTTTTACCTGGACTCGCATCGCTGCCTCACGGACACCGCACGATGTCCTGCACCCACAGGCAATCGGCGCATCGGTCATTGGAGGAAAGGGCTGGGTTCCTCTTTGATAGGGTTGTTGCTAACCCAGCTTTTACCTTGGAATCTTTCACAACAATCACTTCCCAGCATTGAGTATTCGCCCAAGAGGGAGCCCATCTCACCGCCTCCAACACTTTTCGCGGTGCGTCCTCGGGCACAGAATCAGTCTTCCATTTTCGAATGCTCCGTCTGCTTTTGATCGCTTCCATCAGATCTATTTTCTTTCCTCTTTTTTCCCTGATGATTATCCTATAATCGGCCCTTTGTAAAGTAAAACTTTATTTATGAATGAGACGGGTGGGTGGGGGTGTTTATGGATTGATGCCTGAGGTGTTTTGAATTTCAGAATCTGGTTCTTAAAATCCGAAACTTGAATTTTCGAATTCCAATCGTCCTGCTTTACTCGATTTCAAACATATCTTTTGTAGCACCACAAGTGGGGCAAACCCAGTTTTCGGAGATCTTCTCAAAGGCTGTCCCGGGCTTAACCCCATTCTCAGGATCTCCTTTCGATGGGTCATAGATATAGCCACAAATTGAGCATTTCCATTTTTTCATTTTCCCCTCCTCGATCATCGCATCGCTATCTCTTTGACTAAGAACAGATCCCTTCCAGTCCGCGAAAACCGGATATTCTGCCGGAAAGAGGGAAACCCTGTCTCCCTCTTTGAGCAGTTGATTCAAAAAAGCCGCCGCGTGATTAACAAAGATCAGCTTAACTCTTTCCTTTGGTATCCCCAGCACCTGAACAGCCTCCTGGACCGTGGCTCCAGTCTTGATGGTAATTTCCATGAGCTCTGGTTGTTCTGGAGAACCGTAAGGACAAAGACTCCCCATCAACTTCACATAAACCGTTACCAATTCCCCTCACGCTCAAGATCTTTCTTGATGTTTTAAATCTCTCCGGAAGGAGATGGCGACATACATATTAAACGCCATCTCCGGTGGAAAAAGAGCAATCCGGTCGCCGTTGGATAAAATGCTATCAGAATCAACACCCCTCCCGTTGACCAAAATCATCCTCACCTTTTCAGGAGGAATTCCCAGTTCCCGTATGACCTCACGAACGGTTGCTTTCTCCGTTGTCTCCAGTGGAAAGAGGCCGCAGCCGGAATCGCTCCTTCCATACGGTCTGAGGGAGGCATGTAATTTGACAGTAATCCGCATCCATTCCTTTTCCTAAAGAACGAAATGGGGGCGGGATTCCATTCTCCCGCCCCCGCAAGTGCGAAGCGTTAAAACTTAAAGACCTTGTCCAGATCAACATCCGGAACCAAAAAAGTTAGATTATGGGGAGGGAGTTTCTCCTCTTTAAAAAACTCCGGCAGCCGGTCGTCCACATTGGAAAACCCTGCATGCTCATTAAAATCTCTCTCCACCTTAAGAATCTTTTTCCCGAGAGCAGCCACATCATCAGGGGTCAAATTCAATCCATAACAGGCATTGAGCATTCCTATAACCGCGCCAAAGCATTCGGGAATATCCAAGGCCGGAAATGCGATAAACAGACAGAGACCTGTTGAATCAACCGCGGCCGTAGTGATCTGAAGATTCTGGGACAATGCCATCTGGCCATCCGGTTTCAATGGATCGACATATCCCCCGACTTTCATAATATTTGTTGCTGTAGCATACCCAGCTGTATGGTCGGCACCCATGGTCGAAGTCGCATAGGTCACGCCGATTCCCTGAACGGCCCGGGGCTCATAAGCAGGCATCCCCTGGTTTTTCACCACTGGAACCCGGGTCACGCCAAAAGCCTTTCCTGCAAATCCGGCGCCATTCCCAATAATTCTTCCCAGGGGGGTCCCCTTTCCTGCCTCATGGATCAACGCGATCGCCCCTTCGGCATCTCCAAACTCTTTGATCCCCGCTTCCATAGCTACGCCTATCGTGCATCCCATTTCAATCGTATCAAATCCATAATCGTCGCAGAGGCGGTCAATACGGGCAATCGCATCTAAGTTGTCAATCCCGCAGTTAGCCCCATTGGCCCAGATGGTCTCATATTCAAAGCCCGAGGTGATGTATTTGCCTTTTTCATCCACGTACTCATTGGAACACTGAATGATACAGGTGGTGCATCCGGAATGAGTCGTCTTTCCTCCCCTCTTCGAAATAATGTCATGCATTGTTTCGCCGCTGACCTTGTCCGTCCCCTCAAAACGTCCTGAGGAGAAGTTCCGTGTCGGATACCCTCCCGCCTCATTGATGATTGCGGCCAGAACATTGGTACCATACTTCGGGAGCCCCTCGCTGGTCACGGGATGTTCCCGCAATGCCTTTACAAACTTTTGAGAAGCCTCCTTAAAAGCCTCCGGATTTTTGATGACGACCTTTTCCCCCCCTGTATCATCTACGACAATCGCTTTTAAACCCTTTGATCCCATCACCGCTCCCATGCCTCCCCTTCCTGCATGACGGGAAGGGTATCCGTTGGTGCTGGTGACCGCGATACTTGCCATTGCCATCTTCATCTCCCCGGCAGGCCCGATTGAGATAATGCCCGCTTTCTTGTCATATTTAGCCTGAAGTTTCTCTGTTAATGCATAGTTCCCCAGGCCTTTCAAATCATCTGCTGGAAAAAGCTTTGCCCCGTCCTTGCTAACGGCCAGGCCGTAAAGCTTTCCCTTCTCCGGCTTCCCTTCGATAATGATGGCAGCAATGCCTAATCTGGCTAATTTGGTTGCAGCTGTTCCTCCCACATTGCTCTCTTTGATCCCCGCCGTCAAAGGGCTCTTGGCGCCGATGGAAAGCCTCCCCGAATTTGCAGCGGCAGTCCCCGTCAAAAGCCCTGGTGCGATAACCAGCTTATTATGTTGACCTATCGGGTGGCACATGGGTGGAACTTCTTTACTTACAACCATTGATGTTAGCCCCCGACCCCCAAGGCCGACATAGTCCCCGCCGATTTTCTCCTCGGACACCTTAAGATTGCTCACGTTTACCCTCAGAATTTTATCCATTGAAACTCCTCCTTTCTTTTTGAAGATCTATTGAATTATATCATCGGATATGTAAAAAAAGATAGAAATATTTTAATTGTGATTTTATGGTTTCGCGGCGGGACTTCGGACCAGTTTGATCTCATATGACTTTGACGTTTCCGTTGTAAAAAATCTCCACCGAAAGAAGGACTAAGTTCATTTGCTGACTAGATAATCAACATGGGTAACATCTCAGCTGTTTAATATGAGCGAAATTCGAGAAGTCATTTAGGGATTGGATCAGAGTTTTGCCCTGAAGTCCCATATGCAGCCGGGTGTGATTATAATGCCAAAGCCAGCGGTAAAAGACTTTCTCCAGATCTTGTCGTGTGTGATAACGTTGTGGGCGGTAGAATTCTTCTTCATCGGTTTGATGACTTCGTTCGATCTTTCCATTGAGGCGAGGGGTACGAGCAGGGATGAGGCGGTGAGAGGCTCCGAGGCGTTGGCAGGTGGCAGTAAATGGGTGAAGTTTGACGGGGCGATCCAGGGGTGTTTTAGGGCCAGCGGTATACCAGTGGGTGAAGACGGCGTCATTGTCAGTTTGAACGATACGGACGGGGAAGGGAAAAGAGGATAGGACGTATTGAGCAAAGGCTTTGGAGATATGGACCGCCATTTCTTCACTGAATTGGACCAGGCGAAGGCGGGTGCAGCAATCGATGGCCGTATACTGAAAGAGGCGTCGACCTTGGATGAGGTAAGGGACGAACTTGATATCGATTTGGACCAGATCCCCTGGGCGAGGGACAATGAAGCGGCGGCGGTAGCGTTTGGGTTTGGTTTTGCGTTTTCGGGTCAGTCCCTTGCGTTTGATGATTTTGGCGATGGTAGGAGCAGAGGGAAGGTGTTTGAGGCCGTGGTTACGGAGCAGTTGAAGCAGACGCAGAGGGCCGAACCGGGTTTTTTGGCGCAGTTCAACGATCCGTCAGCGCAGGCCTCGTTTCCCAGAGCTGGGGCAGTCATAGGGGCGGCGGGAGTGATCCAAGAGGGCAGAGCGGTCGTAATGAGCGTTTTCAGAGCGTCGCTTCCATTCGTAGAAGGTTTTTCGAGAGATGCCGACCCATTTACAAGCCAAGGAGACATTGTCTAGGAATTGGGCTTCTAGAAACCAGTAATAGCGTTGACGAATCTGCTGCTCTGGCGTAAGGTATACGTTGGACATGGTTGACCTCCTTTTCTTGGATGAGTGTCCCACTGTGGTTCTTACCACAGCTCCAAGGAAGTGTCACCCATGTCTCTTTACAACATAGTGACAGCATTGAATTTTCGTTGACAAAAAACCCTTGAATGCCCAATTTTAGATTGTGGACGTTAATAGATCATTGCCCGGCGGCTAATGGTTGAATTAAGAGCGCCAACAGGCAAACCTAAAAGCAGATTAAGAAAGTCGTTTGCTCAAAGGGCGAACATAATAACAAGGAGGTTTTGCGATGGGAAAAGAAAAAAAACAAGAAGGCAAAAAGGATATGCAGGGGATGATGGAAGTATACAATAAGCTGGGAACTCCGGGCGCCCCCCACAAGGTGCTGGCGAGGATGGCGGGAATTTGGAACACTAAAACCAAGTCCTGGACGGACCCCTACAAGCCTCCTATGGAATCGACGGGAACCTGCGAACAGAAGATGCTCCTTGGTGGACGCTTCCTACAGCAGGAATTTACTGGTGACATGATGGGGAGTACGTTTACCGGCATTGGCGTCACCGGTTACGATAACCATACCAAGAAGTACGTGTCGACCTGGATGGATTCCATGGGTACCGGCATCTTTTTCTTTGAAGGAACGGACGGCGCGGACGGGAAGACCATTACGCAGGAGAGCCGTTACGACGACCCCGTCAGAGGTCCCATGAAGTTGCGCTCGGTAACCAAGATCGTGGATGACAATACCTTGGTGTTTGAAATGTATGGAGCCAACAAAAAGGGCAAGGAAGAGAAGATGATGGAGATTACCTACACTCGAAAGCGATGAGATACAAGAGGTCGGCAGTGCAGTAAATCTAACACCCGTTTACAATGATAATGAAGGTTGTCATTCCCGCGAAAGCGGGAATCCGGTTGGAAAGACTGGATTCCGGATCAAGTCCGGAATGACGGTCCCTGCAAAGTAATTTCTAAATCACTGCACTGACTGCTAGGCTGGTGAAATATAAGAGTCTTACTTTGTAAAGGATTTAAATAATAAAGCGACAAAGGAAGAAAAATGAGGAAGGAGGTAATGAGACATGGCAGCTACAAACGGGAATCAACTGGCTCAAAACATTCGTCAGAAGATAGAAGAACTCAAGAGAGTATGCGAAGGACTTGACGAGAACACAGCTTCACGTGCGCCCGATGACCGATGGTCTCCCAAAGAGATCCTCTCGCACCTTTTGGGGTCAAAGGAATCCAGTCATCTGCCGATCATTCAGACATTTCTGGATAGGGAGAACCCCACGATCCACATTGAAACTGGAAATCCTTTCTTCTCTGAGGAGCGTGCCCGGATGACCTTTACTCAACTCCTCTCAGAGGTCGAAAGGGAGTACGACCGTGTCTCTCAGTTTGCGGAAGGCTTATCCGAGGCGCAACTCGAGCGGAAGGCACACATTCCCAAGTTCAAAGACTCGCCGTTGGGAGAATATCCGACTCTGGGAGGCTTGATCGATGGGATCGGCAAGTATCATATTCAATTTCACATTGACCACATGCGCGAGATCAAACAGGGTCTGGGTGTATCGGCAAATTAAAAGATGACACGAAAGGCTCTTGCTCTTATAGCGTTTTAAAGCTTGCGTCCTCCGTGCTGAGCCCTTGGAAATAAACGGGGAAGACGGTCCAAATGTGGTGAATATTGCAACGCTCATCTCAGAAGTGTGATTAGCTTTGCAACAGGTTCCTTCTCGAAAATCTCCTCCCAATAAAATTTCATTATTAATTCAATGAGTTAAAAATTATTTTTCTCCTCTATCCTTGGCACTTCTCTTGCTAAGCATTACCTCAAAGATTCAACAAGAGAGGTCCATCCATGAAGGTTACGGATGTGGAGGCATCGTGAACCTGAAGACCAGCGTCAAAATAAAGATATCGATGATCTGGCTTCGCTTCCTTCTCTTCTGCCGAAGAACTCTTGAATCTACCAAAAAGCAAAAGTGAGGATCACGTTGGGGAACGACTTGTTGGAAGAGGAAGTTGCCCTTTTGTTTGCAAGCAGAAAATGACAGAGGAAATGGACCGGGCGTGGAAGGATTTCTTTGAGAAGAATCCAGACGAGAAAGAGAAGGACGTTTGGCGACGTGTTGAAGAGCGGTTGAGAAGCAAACAAAATTCGAAGGATCAGGGCAAGGAAATTTGACCTCAATCGTCCGGACTTGAGAAATACCGGATTGTTCCTGACAAAACAGCACCTCATGAAAAATCTGGACCCGGCACGGTATCTACTTCTTCTTCGTCAAAGGCCAACCCCTTTTGCCTCGTGACCGCCTTTGGCTCCGCTGCGGAGGCAAGAAAAGAAGCGACCAGGATGGCCCCCAGGCATCCGAATTGAACAGCCCTCAGTTTGAAGGGTTCATAAATAACCGAGAAGATGACAGGAGAAAGCGCATATCCTGAAAACTTGATGGCATTATAAACGGAAGTGACCGGCTGACGCAGGGCAGGAGCGATTTGAACGGCCATGGTATTGAGCGACGTCCACGCTGTGGCCGCTCCCGTTCCAAGAACAAGAAAAAAGACGAGATACTTTGAAAAGACATAGATGCTTGACGCCATCAAGATGACGGAAAAAAGCGCAATTCCTGCCCCCCCGAGAAAGACTCGCTTCCGGCCCACGCGATCACCCAGGAAGCCTGCAATGGGAGACACCAGGATGCCGGAAAAACCTGTCACAGAAAGTAGAATCCCTATCCTGTCCGATTGGAGATCCATGTTGGATTTCAGATGGGCAGCCGTAAAGGTCATAATTCCGACATAGGCAACGAAAAAAGTGAACGCAGCGAAGCTGATAGGCAGCACGCCCGGCTGGATCAAGGCCTTTTTGAGGAGAGGAAGGATTTTGGCAAGCCTGGCCGACCCATCCTTTTGCCGCTCCATGGATTCGCTCGTCATCCAATAAAGCATGCCGGATGCCAGAGAGAGGCCTCCCATGAAATAGAAAAACGAGGTCCATCCGTAATAAACCTCCAGGATGCCAGAGATGAGCGGACCGGAGGTCACTCCGACGGTATAGGCAACACCCAGCAGGCCCAAGGCTTTGCCCACGTGTTCCTCGGATACAAGATCTCCAATAAGGGCCATGATTACAGGAGTCAGAAACCCCGCTCCAAGGCCCTGAAGGACTCTGCTACCGAGCAGCATCCAGAGATTGGGAGATATCCCGCTCAAGAAAGCGCCCAGGGTATACATAGTAAACCCGAAAAGCAGCGCCCTCCGAGCCTCGAAGAGCTGGGCAAGAGCTCCCGAGAAGATCTGGATGAGTATGAAGGGAGCCATGTAACAGGTGATGGTGAGAGAGGCTATGGCGAATTCAACCGTCCATGACCTGGCGATCACAGGGATGAGCGTGATAATCCCAAAACCGCCCATGGGTCCTATGGCTGCGCCTACGTACAAAGGAAAAAGTTTTCTTAGGTTCATTGTGTGCTTACCGCGGGCCCAGATTAAGGTAGATGATACAATGAAAGGAAAGAACACACAATGGGCGACCCGATTCAGCTGCAGCGAAAGAGAGGGGTTTTGGGGTCAAACGGGTATGGAGTTATTTTACCGGGAGGAGGATTTCCATTTTCCCTCCTGGCCAAGGGGTCCCCGCCTCCTTCCCCCTATAAGTTAAGGGCGATTCCTCTTTTCGTCCTCCCTTAGCCTAAGAGACTGCGTCAGAATTGTAGGGGCTTGATTCATCAAGCCCGAAAAAAAAGGGTTAAATGAATTGAGCCCACAACATATTTTGTATGCGTATTCGGTGGATCATATTACGGCACAGCCCTGGGGATTAGAGGGGGTTACTTCTCTCCCCTTCCAGCGGCCATCAGGAAACGCAAAGACAAACCTCAGATGTTCTTGGGCAGGTTATGCTTGAGGCTTCCTGACAAAAACTACTCACAAAGAGAAGAACTACCCATTACTCAATTCCCCACACATACCGCTTCTGCCCAACTCAAGGAGGAGCAAGTAGCCGCGACACACCCGCCGCTGCCTTCAAACACATAATAATTTTCGTACTGGCAAGTGAAAGGGTCTATACCCCAGCCGCTGCTAGTAGTACAACTTCGACAACCTCCACCTCCAGCGTCTGTGCACGTCTGTGGAGTCCATTTCCTCATAAGGAATGCACCTTGGCCCGCCGGACAAGTTGGATTTGTGCCTGTTACATGGGTTAATTTAATCCCTTGCACGGTCAGGGTTCCATTTATGGTGGCGTTGCCGTTCACGATTAGGTCTCCATCTGCTGCAAATCCATTAATTCCAATGAGCAAAAACCCAACCACCAAAACTAAAATTCTCTTTTTCATTTTCCTCCTCCTTTTGGTTTTATAAATCAGGGTTCGAGGGTTCAAGTGGACTGCACTTACCCAGTTGAATCCACGACTCCGAGAATCCCCTCAATTCCTTAAAAGTCTTAAGCATCTCCCCCTTGGCCCGTTGCGCGCTGATTTCATAAGAGCCGATTCACCTACTGTAAAGTAGCATAGAACGAATTCCTATATGCGTTGCTCGAGGGTGACGTGGAGAAGGTGGCAGGCAAGGCCCCGTATGTATAACTGTAATACCTGGCTGATCCTCCTGAGGACTCCGACCTGAAACCCAAGTTGTTGCTCGACGGCAGATAGGCCAGCCAATACGTTCCCGCC
>JAPVTA010000084.1:0-45203 GCA_047519465.1 Thermodesulfobacteriota bacterium
ATCCGCCAAGCCGCAGAGATCATTAAAAAAGGAGGGATCGTTGCCTTCCCTACGGAGACGGTTTATGGTTTGGGGGCGGATGCCTTCAATCCCCTTGCCGTCGCCCGGGTGTTTGAAGTCAAGAAAAGGCCCTCTTTCGACCCGCTCATCGTCCATGTGGCCGATCCGGCTGATGTGAAGAAGTTAGCCAAAGAGATTCCGTCAAATGCCAAGAAGTTGGCTGAAAGCTTCTGGCCTGGGCCGCTTACGATCGTTCTTTTAAAGAAAGAAAATATTCCTGATATTGTCACCGCCGGTCTTCCTTCATTGGCCATCCGAATGCCCAATCATCCCATGGCTCTTGCGTTAATCGAAGAATCCAAATGCCCCATTGCGGCACCGAGCGCGAACCCCTTTGGCTATCTAAGCCCGACCACGGCCGAGCATGTCCGGGATCAGCTGGGGGATCAGGTTGATCTCATCTTAGATGGGGGCCCTTGTCCAGTGGGAGTGGAATCCACCATCGTCTCTTTTTTGGAAAAGAAGCCCATGGTGCTAAGACCTGGTGGGATCTCGCTCGAGGAGATTGAATCCATCATTGGGAAGGTTGAGATCACCTCCATCGAAAGCAGACCGACCGCCCCTGGAATGTTGCCGAAGCACTACGCCCCCCGAACGCCAATCGTTCTGGACTGGAGTGAAAAGAATCTCGACCTGTATAAAGACAAGAACATCGGCCTTTTGGTGTTTCAGAAGCCCGGGAATAACCTAAAGCTCTGTCCTACAGAAATTCTTTCAAAGAGCGGGGATCTGCGGGAAGCGGCAGCCAATCTGTTTGCGGCCATCCGGCGATTGGATGCGTTGAATTTGGATCTCATTATAGCTACACCCCTCCCGGAAGTTGGATTAGGCCGGGCGATCATGGACCGTCTCCGGCACGCGGCCTCAAAAGAGGAATAACATTGATGAACAAAGTCATCCTTGCTCTCTTATTTCTTTTTCCACTTTATACTTTCTGCGCTCAACATTCCTTCGGCCTTCCGGCGGAGGATGTCCAGTTGGTGTTGAATGATCAATACTTCCAAGTCGCAAAAAAAATGATCCAGGAGGCCAAACATTCAATTCACGTCATGATGTTTGAAATGGGGTACTACGATGAGCATCCAAACACCCTTTCCAATCTTCTTATTGAGGAACTCATTCACGCCAGGAAACGAGGAGTGAAGGTTGAGGTGATTTTGGAAGTGAAAGAGGGAGAGGATCGGACGACCAAACGAAATCGCCACAGTGGAAGGATCTTATCTGAGAGGGGAGTGGAAGTCATCTATGATTCTCTCTCCAAAACCACTCACGCTAAATTAATAGTGGTCGATGGACGACTGACCCTTCTCGGCAGCACCAACTGGACCTACTATGCGCTGACCAATAACAACGAGGTCTCCGTCGTCATTCGGTCAAAAGAGGTCGCTAAGGGATTAGTGGATTATTTCAATCAGGTGAAAGCCACAGGTAGTAAGAAATAATGCCAAATGTCAAAGTTCAAATAAATGCCAAATTTCAAAGGGCGAAAACGATTGCGTGTAAAATCATTTGAAATTTGAATTTTGACATTCCTTTGACATTTGGAATTTGGTATTTGACATTGGTCTTTGGAACGATGCTCATCGATACCCATGCCCACTTGGAAATGCCGGAGTTCAAGAAGGATCTGGAGGCAGTCATTCAAAGGGCGAAGGAATCAGGGGTCGAATATATCTTCACGGTCGGGACGGAAAAGAAAGACTGGAAAAGGGCCCTTGAGATCGCCGACGCACACCCCTCGATCTACGCGATTCTGGGTGTTCATCCTCATCATGCAAAAGAGATCGATGATCAGACCTATCCGACGTTGAGAGAACTTTCCCGAAACGGGAAGGTGAAAGCCTATGGGGAGATCGGCTTGGATTTTTTCAGAAACCTCTCACCGCAAGACATCCAATTGATGAGATTCAGGGAACAGATCGGGTTAGCGAAGGAGTTAGGCCTTCCCGTTGTGATTCACGATCGCGAGGCCCACGAAGAAACGCTGGAGATATTGAAATCGGAGAAGGCAGAAGAGTGCGGAGGAATCATCCATTGTTTTTCCGGGGATTATGAAATGGCAAAGGCCTGCTTGGATATGGGATTCCTTATCTCAATCCCCGGAAGCATTACCTTTAAGAATGCAGAGGGTTTTAGAGAAATCGTCAGGCGAATTCCGTTGGAATCGCTTCTGGTCGAGACAGATGCCCCCTTCTTGACCCCCGTTCCTTTCCGAGGCAAGAGGAATGAACCGAGTTATGTTCGATATACGGCACAAAAGGTAGCTGAGATCAAGAAGGTTTCTTTTGAAAAGGTAGCTGAAGTAACAACAGAAAACGCACTGCGTGTTTATAGGATGAGAGTTTAATCCCCCCCACCCCTACCCTCTCCCACCAGGGGAGAGGGGGAAACCTAAGAGGTATTCATGAGACCGGCAATCATTGTCGTGGATATGTTGAAGGATAACTTGAAGGAAAGCCCTCGGAACCCATGCTACCAAGAAGGAAAAGGGATTATACCGAATCTTCAGAAACTCTTACAGGAGAGCCGAGAAAGACGATTCCCCGTCGTCTTCGCCTGCGATAGCTTTTTGGAAGGGGACTTCATTTTTCGGGGTCGGATGAAGGCCTATGCCCTTCGGGGGACGAAAGGTGCAGAGGTTGTAGATGAGTTGAGGCCGGAGCCTGAAGATATTGTCTTGCCCAAGAGACGATTCAGTGCCTTCTTCAAGACCGACCTGGACCAGACGCTTCGCACTCTTGGGGTTGACACCATCGTCGTCACAGGCGTTACCGTTGAAGTCTGTGTTTTGATGACGGCGATGGATGGCCTCAGTCACGATTTTTCAGTGGTCGTTTTGGAGGATTGCTCAGCCAGCCGAAGCAAAGAGTTTCGCCAAAGTTGCCTCAACCTCTATCGAGATTTTGCCCTGTATCCTTTATTGAGGATCATGACCCTTGACGAGTTTCTAAGAGAACTATCATCATAGAAAGGGTCAAGGGTTCGAGTTGATTAATTTGATAGGAAGCCTGTTGGGTTGCAGACACGGATCACGGACACGGTCACGGAATTTTGGACATGAATTATTGCGAAGAAGGTTTCATTGACCGGATAAGGAACACACTATCTTCAAGGAAGAGAAGGGTGATTGAGCATCCGCCGTTTTCCCATGCCGCAGTTCTTGTCCCCCTCTTCAAGAAGGGGGAGGATTGTCACCTTCTCTTCACCAAGAGATCGGATCAGGTCAAGTACCACAAGGGCGAGATCTCTTTTCCGGGAGGGGTCGTTGACGAAGAAGATTTGGAATTGATTAACACTGCACTCCGGGAGGCCTATGAGGAGATCGGGCTGATGGAGAGCGACATTCAGGTTATCGGGTTATTGGACGACATCGTGACCATTACTGAGTTCATCGTTACCCCGATTATTGGCCTCTTCCCCTATCCCTACCCATTTAAGGTTAGTGAGAGGGAGATTTCGGAATTGATCGAAGTGCCCCTCTCCTCCTTGCTCGACGGAAATTGTTTCAGTGAAAGGGAGATCTTCCGAGGCGGTCAGAAGGAGATCATCTATTCCTACCAATATGGAAAGCACACGATCTGGGGCGCCACCGCCCGGATATTGAAACAGTTCTTGGACTTAATCACATCCCCAAGAAGCACTTAAAATTGCCTTCTCACTCATTCTTTTCTATTCAACCCGATTCGATGTTATAATTTCGGACAGGAGAAGTCTCGATGAACAGGTTCAAAAAGTGGGCCCAGCGTGAATATAGTAAAAAGCAGCGCCTGATCGTAGTAATCCTTGGAGGCTTCATTTTTTGGGTAGTAATTCCATTCTTTATAATTATTGTGTCATTCTATATCGATCAGTGGCTTCTCCTCCCAAAATTTCATTACGGCCTGATAAACCCTGTGATGGGTTTGATATTCATAGTTGCCGGTTGGTTGTTTGCTAACTGGACAGTAAGCGTCCAGTTTTCATTAGGCAGAGGAACTCCGATACCTCTGATGGCAACACAAAGACTGATCATAAAAAGACCCTACATTTATTGCCGAAACCCAGTGACCTTAGGAACGGCCATCTTTTATCTCGGCGTCGCGGTCTGGTTGGGTTCCCTTTCTGCTATTGGGTTAGGTTTAGGCTACCCAGTGGGGATTTCAATTTACATTAAGCTGATCGAAGAAAAGGAGTTGGAAGACCGATTTGGTTCCGAATATCTGGAATACAAGAGGAAAACTCCTTTTTTAATACCTGCCTTTGGAAAGAAAGATTGACGAGATGAAATTTCTTGATATCCTTAAGCTGGTAGTAAGCGTCATTCTTTGTCAAATAACAGGTTTTCTGGGTTCTCTTTTTACCACCCCGGCCATACCGACCTGGTACAAAACATTAAATAAGCCTTTCTTCACGCCTCCCAATTGGATATTCAGTCCGGTATGGATCAGTCTGTTTATCCTCATGGGAATCTCTCTCTTCTTTGTTTGGCGGAGATCAGATCATCCAAAGTTCAAAATTGCCTTCATTTTCTTCTCTGTTCAGTTAATTCTTAACATCCTTTGGTCAATCGTTTTTTTTGGGCTCAGATCACCTCTTCTTGGGCTTGTAGATATTGTTCTTCTCTGGATTGCCATCCTGATGACGATCCAAAATGTTTCAAAAATTTCTAAATTTGCTGGAGTGCTCCTCACTCCGTATCTCGTGTGGGTTAGTTTTGCAACCCTATTGAACTTTTCTCTGTGGATTCTGAATCGCTAAAAGAAATGATCCAGAAAGAAAGAATCAAGGCACTTAATAAAAAAGAGGTAAAGAGGGGGGCCTATGTCCTTTATTGGATGCAGGCCTCTCAAAGGACGGAATATAATCATGCCCTTGAGTATGCCATTCTAATGGCGAACGAATTGCGTCAGCCGACAATTGTATTTTTTGGAATCACTGACCACTTCCCTGAGTCGAATGAAAGACACTATGCTTTTATGCTGGAAGGTCTCAAAGAGGTAAGGCAGTCTCTTGAAAAAAGAGGCATCCAGATGGTCATTCTACACCAATCCCCAGAAGTGGCTGCAGTCCAATTGGCTAAAAAGGCCTCTCTCGTCATCGTGGATCGGGGTTATTTGAGAATACAAGGACAGTGGAGAAACGATGCATGCAGCCGAATGGATTGTCCGCTGATTCAGGTTGAAAGTGATGTGATCGTTCCTGTTGAAGAGGCCTCACCGAAAGAGGAATACTCAGCAGCAACCATCGGGTCGAAGATCCATAGAAAGTTGAGTCATTTTCTTGTTCCTTTCAAAGAAGGCGAACCAACCCTCTCCTCCCTTCCCATGGAATTTGATTCATTTGAAATCGATGATATTGGAAAAGCGATTTCGAAACTTCACATCGACCGGAGCATCAAAAAGGTTGACTCCTTTCATGGAGGAACGAAAGAAGCTTTAAAACACCTCGAAATCTTTTTGGAAGAAAAATTGGATCGGTTCGCAGAGCTTAGAAATGATCCCTCTTTTGAATATCTCTCGCGCATGAGTCCCTACCTCCATTTTGGCCAGGTTTCACCTCTGTTTGTTGCTCTGAAGGCCCTCGAGGCCAAAAGCCCCGGGACAGAAGCTTTTCTTGAGGAACTGATCGTAAGAAGAGAGCTGAGCATGAATTTTGTGTTTTATAATGGCGCTTACGATTCATTTGAGGCGGTTCCTGAATGGGCGAAGAAGACGTTAAGAGCTCATCTGAAAGATAAACGTCCCTATCTTTATCGTCTTGAAGAACTGGAAACAGCTCAAACTCATGATCCTTACTGGAATGCGGCCCAGAGAGAGATGGTCGTCAGGGGTAAGATGCACGGGTATATGAGAATGTACTGGGGCAAGAAAATCATCGAATGGACTAAGACACCGGAGCAGGCCTTTCAAGTTGCCCTCTACCTGAATAACAAATATGAACTGGATGGGAGAGACCCTAACGGGTTTACGGGCGTAGCATGGTGCTTTGGGAAGCATGATCGCCCTTGGGGAGAAAGGCCGATTTTCGGAAATGTGAGATATATGAATGACAAAGGGTTAAAAAGGAAATTTGATGTGGATGGATACGTGAAGAGGATAAACCTTGACAAAGAATACTGAAATGATTTTATTACATCTGGAAATCAACCGGATAGCATTCGCACTCAACTAATCAAACCGAGGAGGGATGACGATGAAATTGAGCGAATATTTTGAGAAAGCGAAGGGTCGAGGAGTGATCACTGTTGCAGATTCAGAAGGGAAGGCGACTATTGCTGTTTACGCCAAGCCCCATTTTATTAACGAGAGGGCAGTCGCCTTTATCATGACGGATCGATTGATCCATAAGAACCTGGAATCAAATCCTCATGCTGCCTATCTTTTCATGGAATCAAAGGAAAAATATGTCGGCAAGAGGCTTTACTTAACCAAGATGAAAGAGGAGGAGAATAGTGAACTGATTGACAAGGTGCGTCGAAAAAATGTCTGTCCGGTAGATGAAGGCTATAAGAAAGGGAAGAGATACCTTGTTTATTTTAAGATCGACAAGGTGTTGCCATTGATCGGAGATAAGAAGTAATCTTTTTGAAGACTTCGAATTTTCCGAGAGGGGTGGGGTGGAACAAAAATGAAGATCCTAATTACAGGTGGTACAGGTTTTGTCGGTACGCAACTGACACCCCGTTTAATCCAGGATGGGAATGAAGTAACGATCCTGACCCGGTCCGGAAAAAGACCGGAGAAAGGGTCGGCAGGAATTTCCTATCTTCAGGGGGATCCGACACAAAAGGGTCCTTGGCAGGAAGCCATTCAGGACCACGACGCCGTTATTAATCTTGCAGGCGCTTCGATTTTTGCTAAGTGGACTGAGCAGCATAAGAAGGTTCTGCGTGAAAGCCGGATCAGCACCACACGAAATATTGTGGAAAGAGTCCCATCTGATCCCTCCAAAAAGATCACTCTGTTCAGCACATCAGCCGTCGGCTACTACGGTTTTTGCGGAGATGAGGAACTTACCGAGGAGTCTCCCCACGGAGAGGACTTTTTGGCCCAAATGGCCGTGGAGTGGGAGGGGGAGGCATTGAAAGCCAAAGACAAAGGTGCCCGGGTGGTCATCACCCGGTTTGGAATCGTCATGGGAGAAAAAGGTGGAGCTCTCAGCCAGATGATTCCTCTTTTTAAAATATGTATCGGAGGACCGATTGGCAGTGGAAAACAGTGGTTCTCATGGGTCCACATCAGAGACCTTGCAGAAGCCTTTATATTCGTTTTGAAGCACCCGGAGATCTCAGGTCCAGTGAATGTATGCTCGCCTAATCCGATAAGGAATAGAGATCTTGCGAGAGCGCTTGGAAAAGCTCTTCACCGGCCTTCTTTCATACCGGCGCCAGCATTTATGGTGAAGTTGGCTTTAGGAGAATTTGGGTCGGTCATCCTCGAGGGGCAGAAAGTGATTCCTCGGAAATTGCTGGAAAATGGTTTTGTCTTCCAGTACCCGGATATTGAAAAAACCCTTCAAGGTATTGTGGGTCAATAAACCTTAATATTGAAAGCTAACCCTTATTCCATAGACATCTATGATTCCAATCAAATTATATTTGCTCTTCCTTTTTTGGTTTTTCGGTTTTATTTTTTTATGGAAAATCCCAACACTTAAGAAAAGGAATTACCTTCATCACCTTTCATATAAAATATCCATCCTCATCCCTGCCCGAAATGAGGAAAGAACTCTCGGTCAGTTACTTGATTCCATAGAGCAGCAATCCTTAAAACCTCGTGAGGTCATCGTCATCGATGACCAATCTGAAGATGCCACCGCAGAGGTTGCAAAAAGAGCAGGTTGCATCGTGATGACGTCAAAAGACTTGCCAGAAGGCTGGACTGGAAAACCCTGGGCATGCTGGCAGGGAGCCCATAAAGCCACCGGAGATATTTTTCTTTTCTTGGATGCCGACACTTTTTTAGAGCCTAGAGGCCTTTCAAAAATTATATCGGCCTATCTCGAAAAAGGAGGTCTTCTCTCGATTCAACCCTTTCATAAAATGAAAAAAAGGTATGAGCGACTCTCAGCTATCTTCAATATCATCAGCCTGGCGGGAATGAATGCCTTTACTCCTTTGGGCCCCAAGTTGAAACCCATTGGTGCCTTTGGACCCTGTATGATTTGTTCAAGTGAAGATTATTTTATGGTGGGTGGACATGAGAAGGCACGGGGAGAGGTGTTAGAGAGCATTGCTATCGGAAGAGAGTTCCTGAGAGCCCACCGAAATGTTCAATGTTATGGAGGGAAAGAGACCATTTCATTTCGAATGTACCCAGATGGATTACGGTCGCTTGTGGAAGGATTTGGTAAAGGTTTTGGAACCGGTGCTAGTGCGATGTCAGTGGCGAGCCTTTTGATGATGGCGGCGTGGGTATTCGGTGGGGTTTCGGTGACAAGGCACCTCATCCAATCAGCTATCTTGTGCGACCCGATGGGACTCCTTGGTTGGTTAGTGTTAGACGTCCTTTATATCTTCCAGATCCACTGGATGCTTTTCCGGATTGGAAATTTTGGGTTCTCGACAGCCCTTCTGTTCCAAATCCCTCTCGTCTTTTTCGTTATTGTTTTTGCATACTCCATCCTGAGCATCTTCCTGATACGAAAGGTACGCTGGAAGGGGAGGGATGTCAAGACGGCGAAAAGGAAAGATTAGACCCATGAGACTCATCCATCTACCCACCTTCTGGACGATTGTCATCGATTTTATTGCTTGGCTCATTATTCACATCGGCGTGGTGGCCGTTATGATAAGAATTCCCGCAAGGCATTTCGATCGGAATCATTGGCTGTACAGGGGCAGGAAGTGGGAGAGAGAGGGGAGTGTTTATCGGGATCTTTTTAAAATTAAAAAATGGAAACGGCATCTCCCCGATGGAGCGCGGGTCCTCGGACGCCTGGGTTTTCAGAAGAAACGACTGAACGGTAAAAACCCGGAATACCTC
This sequence comes from Thermodesulfobacteriota bacterium, assembly GCA_047519465.1. GTDB lineage: Bacteria > Desulfobacterota > BSN033 > BSN033 > UBA1163 > UBA1163. The sequence continues at coordinate 9,024 of JAPVTA010000084.1, forward strand.
GAGGCTTTTTTGATGGAGACTTGCCGAGCTGAGTTGACCCATTGGGTTCTTATCCTTTTTGCGCCGTTTTTCTTTCTATGGAATCGTCCTGGAGTTGGTCTTTTCATGATTTTCTATGCCCTCACTGAGAATCTTCCATTCATTATTGCTCAGAGATATAATCGATATCGGTTTAGACGTCTCGTAGAACAGAATGAATTCAAGTCTTAATGTCCTGATGATGAGCACCCCAATTCTTATTGTAGAAGATTTATGGAAAACTTACGGCGAAACCGATGCGGTAAAGGGGCTCACCTTTGAGATTTCCATGGGAGAATTTTTTGGTCTTCTTGGCCCCAATGGCGCCGGCAAAACCACGACAATTGGACTTTTATCCGGGTTGATCGAACCGACCCGTGGACATATTACGATCGATGGAGTCGACCTTTTTTCGAGCCCCATGGTCGCAAAAGCCAGACTGGGTTTGGTACCTCAAAATTTTGCGCTTTACCCTACTTTATCTGCGCAGGATAATTTGGTCTTCTTTGGAAGAATCTATGGGTTGAAGGGGAGGCGTTTGGGGGAACGTATTGCCTGTGTCTTGGACATCGTTGCGTTAACAGAGCGTGCCAACCAAACGGTGGCAACCTTTTCCAATGGGATGAAGCGACGACTCAACATTGCTGTGGGGCTTCTTCACGAACCGAAGATCCTTATTCTTGATGAACCCACTGTCGGTGTCGATACACAAAGTCGAAATGCAATTCTTGAGAGTATCCATTCCTTAAATAAATCTGGGGTCACGGTTTTGTACACCACCCATTATATCGAGGAAGCCCAACGCCTATGTGACCGTGTTGCCATCATGGATCAGGGGAAGATCATTGCTCTCGACACCCCTGCTCGCCTAATTCGAAATTTGGGAAAGGGGATCATCCGTATAGAGTTTAACGCAGGTGTCGATGATAAGCTCTTGGATCAAATGAATCATATCGGCTTGGTCAGGGTCATTGATGATCAAAAAATGAGCATCCGTATCGAAACGGATCGCACTGATCAGTCCTCGAGAGCGCTTCTGGACCTGATGAAGACCCGGGATGGATTGCTTAAGACTTTAGATATTTCAGAGCCGAATCTGGAGACAGTTTTTATCCATTTGACAGGCAGAAATCTTAGGGATTAGGAGTGGAGTATCCTTACGTTTAGAAGAATGATGCGCCAGGTTATTGCCATTACCCTCAAAGAGCTGAAGGTCCTGTGGCTGGATCGTGAAGCGCTCGCTTTGCTTTTTGCCATGCCCATATTTTTTATTCTCGTAATGACTTTTGCTTTAGAAGGGGTTTTCCAAGCAGGAAGCAAAGGGCATCCCATTGAAATCTTGGTTGTTCACAAGAATGGGGGGCCGGCAGCTGACCGGGCGATTGCCGATCTCGAAAGAACGGAGGGTTTAAACCTGATTGAGACCTATGAAGGCATTCCGCTTACTTATGATAAAGCAGAACAATTGATACGCAAGGGAGTCTATCCTTTAGCGCTTCTCTTCCCAGAGGGCTACACAGAACGGATTTTAAAAACTACGAATGATCCCCAGAAGGAGAAGGTAGCCGTCTATTTGATCAGTGACCCGGCCATGAATTTTCAACTATTAGCCACTGTCAAAGGAGCAATCCAGGGTGCGATCGAACTTCAGGTTTTGTTAGCAAGAATACCCCAACGACTGAAAGAGAGGCTTGGGACAACCGGGGCGATGGAAGGGCAACTTGAAAACCTGATGGGGGATACGAATGTCAGTGAACGTGAAAGGTCTGGTGTAGTTCTCATCCATACATTCCCAAAAGGTTTTAATGTTGGAAGACGCCCCACCGCCACAGAGCAAAATATTCCGGCCTATACCATTTTTGGGGTTTTTTTCATCGTTCTGACCTTAGCCTCGAGTTTCTTGCAGGAAAAGAAAGATGGTACATTCCAAAGAATTCTGGCAGCCCCATTATCCAAGGCAGCCCTTCTCATCGGGAAACTCTTACCTTATTATCTTGTGAACTTGGTTCAAATTGGACTGATGTTTAGCATAGGCGTTGTCGTGTTCGGGATAAAGCTCGGAAACCTTCCAGCATTGGTCATCATTTCCTTTGCCTTGGCGGCAGCAGCGAACGGTTTAGGACTCTTGGTGGCGGCTTTGGGTAAAACCGAAGCGCAGGTGAATGGTCTGTCAGTTCTTCTGGCTATCACCCTTTCTGCATTAGGTGGAATGATGGTACCTACTTTTATCATGCCTGACTTGATGAAGACCCTTTCACTTTTCACGCCCCACGCGTGGGCCCTGGCGGGATACCATGACATCATCATCAGGGGTCTGGGTACAAAAGATATCTTAACAGAAATGGCAGTGCTCTTGGCATTCGGTTCTTTTTTCTTTATCGTTGCTCTTTTGTGTTTTCGTTTTGATGAGTGAGTTAAAATCGGTTCGATAGAAAAATCCGAACACAGGAGGGGTGAGTGAGCAGGCTAAAAGAGTTGCGTACGCCGATTTTCTGGGCGGAAGGCCATCCGGGTAAACTTAACTGGGAGGCCTGGGGCATCGAGGTGAATGGCCTCTGCGCGCATCCGAGAACATTCACCTGGCAGGAACTGATCGCATTACCGAAATCGATTGCCGACGCGCGCCTGACGAGCGTCACCAGATTCTCCGTTCGAGGGAGATGGGGAGGCGTGAAGGTTGCCGATTTGTTGAATGCAGTCCAGGCCGCCTCTGGAAGTCATTATGTCCGTTTCTGGTCTTACAGGATGATATACGACACCTCCATCCCGATTGAAGTGGCCCTTCGTGAGAGAACTCTTCTTGCTTATGAGTTTGACGGCGAGCTCCTAGATGAGGATTACGGAGGCCCTGTCAGGGGATTTTGCCCCTATCTGTGGGGCTATAAGTCAGCAAAGAGTGTTGTCAAGATCGAACTGATGGGCCGTTACATATCCGGATTCTGGGAACAACGGGGATATCCCGACGATGCTCTCATCACGGCAGGAAAAGTCCGTGACCTGAACCGAGGAGGTCGCCTGAGGTCTATTCCAAACGGTGAAGTAATACGGTTTCTTGATGATTAAATCACCCGTGTGATAGGGTAACCCTGGGCATTAAGGTCCTAAGGAAAGCACATCCCACCCCTGTTTTCATAGATGGGGGTTATAAGGGAATCGGGGTCCGTTATCCTTGAAGGGCAGAGAGTCATCCCTCGAAGATTGCTGGAGAATGATTTTGTTTTTCAATATCCAGACATTGAAAAAGCCTTGTACAGCATCCTGGGACGTTGAACCTTTGTGTCTCTCACGGCATAGCATCCCGATCTGGAAATTGGTAGACAACTGCGGAAGTGTACCCACCCTTACTGTTGTTCTTCACAGTTCAGGGGCCTTCGATGGAACAAGACAGACGACAATGAGTAGTTCCTTGCTACGATTTCGTATTTGATGTTCTTCATTGCTGGGTACAAAAATAGCATTGCCGGACTTCACCGGGTTCCATTGACCATTGCCATAGATTTCGCCTTCCCCTGAATGGATAAACATCTCATGTTCCCAATCATGAGAATGCTTCGGCGTATTTCCTCCTGCAGAAATCTCAAACACTCGCATGCAAAAATTACTTGCTCCCTCTTTCTTGCCCACCACAACGCGTCCTGCGACTCCTTTCGCTTCTGCACTTTCAAAATGGGTGGGGTTGACTTCGGAATACTTTAGAATCTTCATCCTATCCTCCATTTCTTTCCCGCAAGGATCACGGAGGTTTCAACCTGCCTCTCGGGGATGTGCCAGTACCTCCTGAGAAGTTGGTTCTTTTCTTCTGTCGAAACCAGCCGGTAGCCATGCCTCTGATAGAATGCAACCGCCCAGGTCGCATCTGCCCATGTTCCGATCAGAATCGGCCTTTCCGTGGTCGACTCAAGGAATCTTAGCAGCTGTGAACCTATTCCACGATTTCTCATCCGAGACCTGACATACGCATGGCGTATGAGAGTCACATCTCCTTTGTCCTGTATCCCCATGACGCCGATTAAGATGCGAGCTTCCTCAAATCCCCAGAACTGTACGCCCGCATCGATTTCTTGCTTCAGCTGTTCACGGGACATATAGGGTTCATGCCAGCAATCAGCCGGAATGATCCCTCGATATGCCACCGCCGAATCGTTGATGATTTCGTATATCGCCTCGAAATCCGGTTCTGTACACTTGCGTATCACGTTCTTCGTTGTTCATCCCTAAAAAGCGATCTATCTTAACCCCAAAAGCCGGCGCGCATTCTCCCGAAAGATCATCTGTTTTTCTTTTTCCTGCAAGGGAAGTCCTTTGAACCACTTGATCTGAGGGATGGGGTCAGTGGTACTGGGATAATCGGTAGCAAAGAGGACCTTTTCAGGGCCGTGCTGGCGGATAAAGTCAACCACCTCTTCCGACCTTAGGCTCTGGATACTCGGTGCCCAACATGTATCCAAATAGATATCTTTTCCGACGATCCATTTTCGGGCCTCCTCCAGCATGAAGAGACCACCGAAATGGGCGGCCACGATCTTAAGATTGGGAAAACGCTCTTTCAGGTGGGCAATATCTTGAGGGCCTGTCCCCGGGGGGAGCGATGGGTCTGCAGGGTCTTTTCCCACATGGAAATAAGCTATCATTCCAGCTTTATCCATGGCCTCGTAGATGAGAAAAAGATTTTCATCCCCCGCTCGAATGGGCTGGAAGAGGGAATGGAATTTTATTCCCTTGATTCCCCCTCCATGAATCCTTCTCACTTCCCCCACGGGGTCCTTCATGCTTGGCAGGATGGTCCCGAAGCTGAAAATGGTCCTGTTGTCCATGATCTCCAAAAGGAAGTCATTGGCCGGAACCACCACCTCAGGCCTTTCGGCCACACAGAATGTGATGACCGCCTCGATACTGCATCTTTTCATGTAGGTTTTTAAGTCCTGCAAGGTGAAGTCTCCCGAAAGAGCAGTTGCACTTCCTGCCCAAGCACGGAATCTCTCGGCGACTTTAGGAGCAATTTTGTCCGGAAAAATGTGAGTGTGGGTGTCGATCATTCATATCTCCTTTCTATTTCCGAATACATACGGTATCCGGGGAACAACCGTAAAATTATTAAGACACCGCAAACAGAGATGACTGTTATTTGTACGACCCTCTTGAGCCGCTTGTCAAGGCGAACATCAGAATAGAAGCTGGGCCGTAGATCACAGCTTTTTGGTTTGGTGTTGTTTCCTTCTGCGGATATTTTTGGAAGGGATTACAAAAGCTGTCGAACAGCAGCGTGGATTCGCTCTACATTGGGCAGAGTCTGATCTTCCAAATAACGAGCGTACGGGATCGTGGTCTGTGTGCAGACTCGGCCATATTTAATCTGGATGCCCGCTTCTAACACGACTGCCGCCAGTTCGCCTGAGAGACCGAAGCCCTCATAATCTTCGTCGACAACGAGCAATCGGCCTGTCTGAGCCACAACATCGCAGAGAGTCACCTTATCGAGCGGTGAAATTGTCCTCAGGTCTAACACGCCGGCTGAAATCCCATCTTTTGCCAGAGTGTCTGCGGCTTCCAGGGCACGGTGTACCCCTACGCCTACGCTAACCAGGGTGACGTCATCTCCTGCCCGTTGAAGCACGGCCTTTCCTATGGGAACCGGCACCCACCTCTGAGGTACGGAGCCATGCGCCCCGTCGGCGGGGACATCGTATTGCACGGTATGCCGCCCGCCCGATCCCAGGAATTCCAGCCAGGCTTCAGAGAGCAATTTATGTTCGAGAAAGATGACCGGTCCGTCATGATCCAAAGCTGCCAACATCAGTCCGCCAGCATCGGCCGGTGTTGAGGGGACAACGACGGTTAGACCGGGAATGTGAGCCAGCCAGCCCCACAGGGACTGTTCGTGCTGTCCGCCGTCTCCGTAACCGCCGCCGCAGGGTACCCGGACCACTACGGGCGCTGTCCATCTGCCACCTGAAAGGCTCTCGATTTTGGCAGCGTGATTGAGCAGGGCATCCATGGCAACACTGAGAAAGTCAACCATGTATAGTTCGACCACCGGTCTTAAGCCTGCCATGGCAGCTGCCACGCCTGCTCCCAAGAAGGCGCTTTCGCTGATTGGCGTGCCCATCACCCGATTCGGGCCAAAACGCACGAGCAGATTGCGACGCAGTAGCGGGACATCCTCGCCAAAGAGAATGATGCGCGAATCTTGGGTCATGGCTTGGGCGAGTGCGTCATCGATGGCCTCCGTGAAATACATGGTTTTCATGCCGCACACTCCTCCAAAGCAGACGAGACCACTTTGGCTATTTCTTGCTCTAAAGAATCTTCTATCCCCCTCAAGCGCGCTGAGTCTTGCTTCAGGACAACTCGTGCTAACATAACCGGATCGTTTGCGGTATCCCGTCGTGGGTCACGAAGCGTAGTCAGGAGGGCTGAAATGACGACCCTCAGTCCTGCCAGACGGTCACGCAGCGGCGTTCCGCCGGGAGTGAGCAGTGACCGTGTAAGTGGACTTGCTATCCCCGGCATTTCTCGAATCGGGCGGCGCATCACTCGAAGCAGTTGATAACCCAAAAAGTGACCCTCGAGGTGTACGCATTGCGCATGGATGAAGGTTGATCCCTTTCCAGAACGGATTTGTTCGATAGCTTGATGGGCTGCCTCCCAGACTTTGCCGACGTCGAGACCGTTTGCTTCGACAAAAGGAAGGCCCAAGCCGCCCACCCGCTCGCTCAAGCTGCCGCCGGTCACCACGCTGGATCTGGTAGTGATGGCCCACTGGTCGTCCTTGCAGACGAAAAGGACCGGCAAATTCCAAACAGAGGCCAGGTTCATTGATTCCATCAACATGCCCTGGTTCATGGCACCTTCGCCGAAGAAGGCCACAGCAATTGCTTCCGGACGCAAATACCGGGCTGCCAGTGCGAATCCGGCTGCAGCGGGCCCTGCCGCACCCACGATACCCGACGAAGCCGCCAGGTGGTCTTTTGAAAAGAGATGCATATGACCCCCTCTTCCGCTGCACAGGCCGTCCTGGCGGCCGAGCAATTCGCGCAGAATCGAGGCCGGGTCAACACCTCGCATCAGCAGGGGCGGAGTACAGCGATGGTCCAGGGCCATCGCATCGCCTTCACGCAACTGGGAAACAACACCCGCAACAATCGCCTCTTCGCCAGTCCCCAGATGCATCTCACCTGAAATCAGTCCGTCCTTCCACAGTTGAGTGACAGCCTCTTCAAACAGGCGGCTTTTTAACATGAGCGTATAGAGTGACCACAAGTCGGCTGGCATCATCCCCTCCGATAGGTACTCAACGCGCGACTACATTATTTCTTATTAGGTTAGGCGCTTAGTAGAATTTAGGGTAATTGGCGAGGAGTGTCAAGGATTAATTCCGGGATCTCTGAAAAAGCCCGGAAATCCCCGATAACAGCGATCATGAAGCGATTCCACCGATTGGAAATGCAGCAAGAGTAAGGAAAAGTCTTTGTAATCATTTCGAAATCTCTGGAATCAGTGCTTAGGCATGATTTCGTAATTGAAGTTCCAAGGGGTGCGGATTTAAGTACACCTGTTGCTTAAGGTAAGGCTGGCTGTACTTTCGAATGTAATGATTGATGATTGTGGTGGGAACGATCAAGGGAACATGACCCCTCCGATAGAAATCGAAGACTTCGAGCAATTCCTGCTTTTCGTCTGACGACAACTGTTCTTTCAGATAACCCATCATGTGCCGTAGGACATTGGCATTCTTCTTCGGTGAAGTCTTTAGGTAGAGACACTCCACGAGAAGGGTCTGGTATTTTTGGTAGAGTTCTTTCAAAGGAAGATCTTTTGCCTTCGCCACGAGTTTCCCCATTGTTTGGTAATAAGTTGGACTGTGCGAAAGGATCAACAATTTATGGCTTGTATGGAAGTCCACGACGTTTCCCCGACTTTTCTTTCTTTCAAGAACCCTTCGCCACCTTTTCAAAGCGAATATTCGCTCAATGAAATTGTCTCTGAGCTTTGGGTCATGGAGGCGTTCCTCATCCTCAACGGGGAGCGGCCGAAAATGTTCTATAAATATTCTGGCGAAAATTCCCACTCCCTTTCTAACGGACATCCCCTTTTCATTATAGACCTTGACCCCCTCCATGCCGCTGCTTGGAGAACCGCTTTTGAAAATGAAGCCACAAAGACCTTCTTTCTCCAGTTGAACCACGCGTTTCTGTGCCCACTTAGTCATTCGATCCGTCATATCCTGCTTGGTGCGAATTGTCACGAGTCGGAGAGATTTTGGATCTCCTTCCAGGTGCATAGATTCCCTCGGAACACCGAGACCGCATTCTACCTCAGGGCACACGGGAATATATTCTACATATTGTCCAAGCGTATCGGTTAGAAACCGATCTAACTTGTGGCTGCCATCGTACCGCACATTCTCGCCAAGCAAGCAGGCGCTGATGCCCAATTTAATCTTTTCCGTTCTTCTCATAACTCTTTGTATTACTATAACCGATACCTGGGGCTAAACAAAATGAAACTGATCCCTTCAACACAGCCCTCCGCGGACGGGCGCGTTCCGGTCATGGTTTCGGAGGGGAGACCGCTCCGATCTTACTGCGCCCAAGAAGGAGGAGTTCCTTCGATAGTTAAAGATAGTTAAAAATAACTTGACATTTGGGTCCCACACGGGTATTAATAGGCCTTAGAATTAATTTAAACTGAATTATTTTCTTACAAAAATAAGTCAAAATTACAATGAACGGCAAAATATCCTCAGGAATTGGCTATGTAGACCATCTTTTAGGTTTTCTGAAAACCGGCGACAATGTTATCTGGGAGGTGGAGGCCGGAACCTACATTGAGATCTTTCTCCAACGCTTTATTGAGCACAATCTGAACAATGGATATAAGGTGGTCTATGTCAGCTTCAACATTTCCCCTTCCACGCTCACGAAGCGTTTAAACTTTCTTCCCAATCTGGAGAACTTAACTATTTTGGACTGTTTTACTTCTGGAAAGGGGAATAGCGACCCCCTCTTCTCTCAGTTTTATGAAAAGGAAAGAGAACGATTCAAAGGCAGTGTAGTAAAAGTTGAAAACCCGAAAGACATATCGCAATTTCGTGTGGCCATGGATCGAATCGAGATCGAGAAAGGGGGAGGTGTACGCTATATCTTCGACAGCGTGACGGGAATGCAGGATATCTGGGGCGATGAGAACATTACCTATAAATTCTTCACCTACTCCTGCCCCCGGCTCTACGATCTTCAAACCGTTGCCTATTGGGTATTGGAAAAAGAAGCACACACCCCATCCTTTAAAGCCAATCTAAGGCATATCACTCAGGTGGCGATCGAATTGGAAAAGCAGAATGGGGAGCTCTTTTTCAAAGTGATCAAACTCGAGGGGAGATTTTCGAGGAGTGCCTTTCTCCCAAAGCATTACGAGGTGTGGGACCAGGAAGTTATCTTTCCATCCATTGGAGGCCGAAGGCCAAGTAACCTGGGTGACAAGATCAGAATATTGAGAAAGAAGTTGGGGATGACGCAGAAGGAATTGGCTGAGCAGGTTGGTCTGACTCCAAGTTTCATCTCTCAGCTGGAGAAGAACCTGATCAGTCCTTCTCTCGATTCTCTTCTCAAATTGAGCGATAAACTGAATACCCAGCCCATCTATTTCTTAACCGAAGGAGAGACCGGACCGCTCCAGAAGATGGTCATCAAACCAGGCGAGAGACAAGATATTCACCTTCAGGAGATGAAGGGCACAGATGTTAAACTTCAACTTCTTGTCTCAGACGTTCTTAATCGAAGGATGGAGCCTTACCTCTTAACCATGAAAAAGGGGGCTGTTATTGATGGACATTTTTATAGCCATAAAGGGGACGAATTCGCCTACCTTATGGATGGAGAATTAGAGGTCGAGATTCAAGAGGAAAAACAGCTACTAAGGCAGGGAGATAGTCTTTATATCAGTTCAACATTTCCTTCTAAATGGGTCAACATAGGAAAAGCGGATGCGGTTCTTCTATGGGTCTTGAGTCCACCAAGAGGAGGATGGTAGGGTTAAGTAATACTTAGGGTATTTATTTTTTTGCCAGGAAAATCAAGTATAGCTAACTTTTTATCCCATAAAATTAACTAATATTTAATACGGAGGGGGAAAATGGATCTAAAGCATGTTGAAAAAATTATTGGCCGGTACGAGGAGAAAAGGACGGCTCTCATCAGCATCCTCCATGAAATTCAGGATCAGTATAACCACTTGCCGGAAAAAGCATTAAAGAAAGTCGCGTCAAGGCTGAAGATGGACCTCAACGATCTTTACGGGGTAGCCACCTTTTACAAATCCTTCAGCCTTGCCCCCAAAGGAAAGCACTCGATCACTCTTTGCCTTGGGACTGCATGTCATGTGCGGGGAGGCCCAAAAATTTTAAGAGAGATGAAGAACCTATTGAATGTCGAGCCGGGTCAAACAACCGGAGATAAACAATTCTCCTTAAATGTGGTGAACTGCTTAGGCGTCTGTGCGATCGGGCCTGTGATGTTCGTCGATGGAAAATTCTATGGAGAGATGAATCCCATCAAGGCGAAGAGAATCTTTGAGAAACTGGATAAGAACAACAAAAATAGTAGAAGGAATGAGGTGAAGTCATGAAGAGAATAAGATCTGCGTCCGATTTGGAGAGGTGGAGGGAATCTGCTTCATCAAAGCTGAGGCAGGATAGGGTGGTCATCTCTGTGTGCGGAGGGACCGGTTGTCATGCCTATGGATGCAAAAGGGTGAGGGATGAGTTCGCTAAAACAATTAAGAACAATTGTTTTGATAAGAAGATCAGACTGAGGTTCACCGGGTGCAGGGGGTTCTGCGAGAGAGGGCCGATCGTCACGATCCAGCCACGGGGGATCTTCTACCAAAGGGTGCAGGAAAAAGACGTACCCGTCATCATTTCGGAGACCGTTGAGAAGGGGAAAGTCTTGGAACGTCTCCTTTATGAAGATGCGGTCACAAAGCGAAAGGTGACCTCCGAGAAAGAGATTCCCTTTTATAGGGCGCAGCATCGACTGGTTATGGGAAACAATGGCCTGATCGAGCCCACAAAAATAGACGATTACATCGGAATCGGCGGATATCAAGGTCTGGCAAAGGCTCTTTCTGCAATGAAACCCGAGCAGATCATCGAAGAGATTAAAGCATCCGGTCTAAGAGGGAGAGGAGGAGCAGGGTTTCCGACGGGCAAAAAATGGGAAGATTGCCGGAATGCCTCCGGGGACGTCAAGTATATCATCTGCAACTGTGACGAGGGAGACCCCGGAGCCTATATGGATCGAAGCCTCTTGGAGGGTAACCCCCATTCTGTTTTGGAAGGGATGATTATCGGAGCCTATGCCATTGGGGGAAACCACGGATATATCTATGTCAGACACGAATATCCCCTCGCTTGTAAGAACGCAGAAACTGCTATCACACAGGCAAGAAAGGCCGGAATATTGGGCAAAGATATCTTGGGCTCTGATTTCAGTTTTGATGTGGAGATTGCAAAGGGTGGCGGTGCCTTTGTCTGCGGAGAATCCACGGCGCTGATTGCATCGATCGAAGGAAAGGTCGGAGAGCCCAGGAGTAAACAGATCCACACGGTTCAACAGGGCCTCTGGGGAAAACCTACGAACCTCAACAATGTGGAGACCTGGGCGAATGTCCCACTGATTATCAATAGAGGGAGTAAGTGGTTCTCCTCCATTGGCACTGAGAAAAGCACAGGCACGAAGATCTTTTCTCTTGTTGGAAAGGTAAAAAATATGGGATTGGTAGAAGTTCCCATGGGCATTACCCTTAAGGAGATCATCTTCAATATCGGCGGCGGCCAAGAGAATGGGAAAAAGATCAAGGCAGTACAGACAGGAGGCCCTTCGGGTGGCTGCATCCCGGCTTCGTTATTTGATTTACCCGTGGATTTCGACAGCCTCACAAAGGTCGGTTCGATGATGGGCTCCGGCGGCATGATCGTTATGGACGAAGGGACCTGTATGGTCGATGTGGCGAAGTACTTCGTCCACTTCCTGCAAGAGGAGTCTTGCGGCAAATGCCTTCCTTGCCGCGAAGGGTTAAAGAGGATGGGCGAAATTTTGGATAGGATTTCAGAAGGGAAAGGGAATGAAGAAGACCTATCGCTCCTCGAGGAGTTGGCTGAAGTCGTGGCGGATACCTCCCTATGTGGTCTCGGAAAGACAGCACCCAATCCCGTCCTCTCGGCCTTGAGATATTTTCGACCTGAATTCGAAGCCCATATTCGTCAGAAGAGATGTCCAGCTGCTGTATGTACGCCTCTGATCCAATATTCGATATCAGGAACGGATTGTACAGGATGTGGCGCCTGCGCGAAGGTTTGTCCAACTCAGGCAATCAGAGGTGAAAGAAAACAGAGCCACCTCATCCTTTCAGAAATATGTTCGAAATGTGGTTCTTGTAAAGATGCCTGTAAAGTCGGCGCGGTGATGGTCCAGTAACCGATTTCCGTCACCTTCTATGTTTCAGGGTCTAATATGGAGGTCCAAAACACGACCCCACTGTCACTCCCGCGAAAGCGGGAGTCCAGGAAAGATTAATTATACTGGATTCCTGCTTCCGCAGGAATGACACCAATAGATTCCAAAAGGAGAACAAGATGGAGAGAAAGACTGTGGAGGTAACGATAGACGGACGGTTCGCGGATGTGGAGGAAGGGAGCACGATTTTACAAGCGGCCCGCGAATTTGGGATTCATATCCCGACGCTGTGTTATATGGACCATCTCTCTCCATACGGAGGATGTCGGCTCTGTGTGGTTGAGATCAGCAACAATGGAGGGGATAACACTTTTGTAGATACCTCCTGCACCCACGAAGTCAAAGCGGGCATGGAAATCCAGACGAAATCTCCACGGATCATCAGGGCGAGGAGGATGCTGGCCGAGCTCTTGGTTACCAGCGCTCCCAACGTAAAGATCGCTCAGGACATTGCCGCCCGCATGGGCCTTTTCAAGGTTCGATTTCCCATGGAGGATAATCGCTGTATCCTCTGCGGCCTCTGTATTCGGATGTGCTACGAACAAATGGATGGAAAGGCTCTTGGGTTTGCCGGAAGAGGCATGGGCAGAAAGGTAACCATGCCCTTCGAGGTGAGGCCAGAAACCTGCCGCCTCTGCCGAGGCTGTGATTATGTCTGTCCGGGAATAATTGTCCCCTGCCAGGGGGTAAAAGAACCAGGGGAACTCTGCGGCAGATGCGTTCGGATTGAGGATACGCCAAGTTGCTGTCCGACGGGAACCTTCGGCTGCTTTTGTGAACAGAATCCGCTCTGAGAATTGGGCCACCCTATAGCTTCGGAAACAGGACTGAGAAAATCTCTCCACTTTTCTTCCGGTCGAACCGGAAGGTAAGATCAATCCGATCGTTTCTCAAGCCAAAGGATACCGGCTCGTTTCCTTTAGCATCATCGATATGGGTGATGGCTCGGGCAATGGAGATGATTTGATCGGCCACCTTGACACTCGGCGGGGGGAGCTGATATTTCCCTCTGGATTCGACTGAGAATAGAACCTTTCCCTCCTTTGACCGCTCAATGGAAATCTTTTTTGCTTTCTCAGTGGCCCCGTAAAAGATCCCAAGTCCAAGAAACTTAAGGGCTAATTCGTCAAGGTTGCCGTTGGGGTCGCCTGAAATTCCTCTGGCAGCCTTCTCCAGTTCCTCTTTAGGGTCGGTTTCCAAATAACAATCACAAAGCTCCTGTAGCCGCTGGTGGTAATTTCTGTCGTCTTTGATCATTTTTTGCCCTCCTTGCTAACATTCCTAACACTTAAACTAAAGGTAATTATCGTGATTATCGAATTCAAGGGCATTTTTGATTCAAGTCAATGAAGATCATGCCGCAAAGGGTTATCATTAGACCATCCGTTGTAAGGAAAGGTTGAAGAGAGATGGCGAAAAACATTGATCGGAACATGACGGTGAAGGAAGTCCTGGATCGATTTCCGGAGACAGCCAAGGTTTTTCAGAAACATAATCTTTTGATTGTTGGGAAATCTTGTGGTCCCCACGAGCCCATGGCCTTCTTTGCAAAGGCGCACGGAGTGGATTATGACCAGTTCGCTCAGGAGCTGGAAACATCCATCTCTGAAAAACCTGGAAAAATCGAACGGATTGAGATTGACCCCTCTTTAATCGGCGATACGATTTATCAGAAGTTTATCAAAACCGCTCTGATCGTCTCAGTTACCACAGGATGCCTTTATGGCGCCATCAAGCTCCTTGAAGCGGGAAGGGGAGGTTCTTTTGATCTTCTGTCCAAAGGAGCCATCCAGATGCACGGCTCAAGCCAGTTGATGGGTTGGGTAGGGCTCTATATCATGGGATTCTTCTATTTTATCCTTCCCCGATTAAAAGGAACGACTTTAGTAGGAAGACAGTGGGCAAATCTCAGTTTTTACCTTGTATTAGCTGGATTGATCGTCCGAGCCCTTTTCTATCATGTTGAGACATCCAATGCGCCTCTTTATCCCCTCATCGCCGGTCTTTTGGATACAATGGCAGCCGCTCTCTTCCTTGGAGTCTGCTTCAAGACCCTCAAACAGAGCACTGAACCAAAAGGGATTCAAGACAATTTCCTCCTGGCGGGGATGATCTGGTTTTTGGTGAGCGGAATCATCTATTCCATCTTGAACCTTCAACTCTTTTTGGGGAGTTTTCCGGCAGAAAATCCTCTGAGCACCGGATCCGTTCCTCCTTACCTTTTCAGTGCCTGGGTTCATCTCTTTCTCATGGGATTTGTCTTTAACTTTATTTTCGGAATCTCTTCAAAGACAATATCCTCCTTCTTGGATACTCCCCCTGTCCGAGAAGGAATGATTCGGAAATTCTTCTGGGTCTTCAACCTTTCGTTGACCGGTTATGCGATCTCCGCGTTAACAAGGATCCAGACCGTCTACTTTATCACGCTTCTTCTCATCGCCCATTCCACGTGGGTCTTTATCTTCTCATTAAGGGTCTTTGAGAAGAAGGTGGGAGAGTTAGACGATATTCGGATGGATCGAGGTCATGAGCGTTTCATACGAGTGGGCTACGGCTGGCTGGCCATCTCCCTGGGAATCGCTCTCTTTCAAATGGTTTCCAAAGACCCCTATACCATCCACATGCTCAGAGGAGCGGCGAACCACGGCTATACGGTTGGTTTCGTCAGTATGCTCATGATCGGGTACTCGATGAAAATGATCCCTGTCTTCACAGGCAATCGCATCTGGAGTGGCCATTTGACAAAATGGACCTTCTGGCTTCTGAATACCGGCAACAGCTCACGGATTGGGTTTGAAATCCTCTCTGCAACGAAAAACCCAATTCTCCATCGTATCGTCGGGCTCACAGGTTTCTTGGAAGTGCTCGCCCTCCTCCTCTTTGGAATCAATATCTGGGTGACAATGGCAAAAGAGGAGGTTTACGAAGAGAAGCCCATCGAAGTATTTACGGGAAATGAGACGGTCTACGCCTTGACGGAGCAGTATCCAGAAACGGTCTCCATTCTAAAAGAGGCAGGTTTTGAAAAGATTACCAACCCCCTGCTTCGGAAAACCCTGGGAAGAGCCATCACGGTCAGGAAGGCCTGCGAAGAACAGAGGGTGGATTTTAATTCCGTGAAGCTGAAGATCGAAAAAGCCATGGGGAGACCGTAAGAGGACAGATCGGTGATTGGGGGTCGAAGTCCTGCCCTTGGCGGAGCTAAAGAACCTATTCTGAGCTTTCCTCCCATCCTCCCCTCCCCCTCGAGAAACTGCGTCATAATATGATTCACCGAATAGACACACGCGATATGTTGTAGGGGCTCAATTCATTGAGCCCTATTGGTGGGCTTGATAAATCAAGCCCCTACAATTGTGACACACCCTCCAAAGGGGGAGGGTAAAGGAGAGGGTGATGTAAGTTTATTTATGTCTTTTGCATCAGCCATAGGGATTCCTCTGTTTTCCGTGATTCCAAAGGGAAGGTCATCCCTTATTTTTCAATGCATCCATCGGAATATAATGTATAATGGTTTAAAAGGAATGATTTCTTAGAAAATGAAACATGTGTTGATTCCTCTCAGTCTCATTCTTATCCTTGTCCAGCTTCCCTTTGGCGACTTCAAACCCAAGGAACTTGAGGAGAAGAAGACACCGGTCAAAGGCTGGTGGATGGTTTCCTACTTTGCTGTTCCTCCCACTCAATATTCGAGGGCTGGAAAAGGGATCATCAAAGCCGAGAGTCTGGGAAGCCGCTCGTCTCTTTTTAAAGAAGTGGGGGAGAAGGAGAGGCATTTCCCCATTCTTTCCTGGAGATGGAAGATATCCAATGTGGTTCGTTCTGCCATTGAAACAAGAAAAGATCGATTTGACGCAGCCGCTCGGGTACTGGTCATCTTTGGAAAAGAAAAGGGGTTCAAGATCCTGGAAGGGGCGGAGCCCTCGGGGTTTAGAATCGAATATATCTGGACAGGCCATCTGCCCAAAGGTCGTATCTTCGATCATCCCGGAGAGAAATATTCCAAGGTTTTTGTGCTGGAGTCCGGGGAAAGGAAAACAGGACAATGGGTGTATGAGGAAAGGAATCTGCACAAAGATTACAAATCGGCTTTTGGAACGGAGCCAGATGGAGTGTTAGCCATTGGGATTCAAACTGACACAGACCACAGCAACGAGATGGTTACGGCTTATTATTCCGATCCGACCCTGAAAAGAAAATAAAAGACAGAATTGGAATCAAAGATCACTTTTTAAAGGAGGGAGCCATGCAAATTTTAGTCCTCTATTACTCAAAAGGGGGAAATACACGAAAGGTGGCAGACCGAATTGCAGAGGGAATTGAATCCGTCCCGGGTGCCAAAGCCCTATTGAAATCAACGCAAGAAGTGAAGAAGGAAGATTTTGTTGATTCCGCCGGTGTCATCGCAGGCTCCCCGGTCTACTTTGGAGCGATGGCCTGGGAGTTGAAGCGTGTCTTTGATGAATATGTGGTCATCCGCAGGAAAATGGAAAATAAGTTAGGAGCTGCCTTTGCCACTTCGGGAGATCCATCCGGTGGGAAGGAGACGACGATGATGTCCATCGTCCAATGTTTACTCATTTACGGCATGATTGTTGTGGGAGACCCCATGGACGCAACAGGTCATTATGGTGTGGCCTGTGTAGGCGCCCCGGATGAGAGAACGAGCGACAATGCTCGAAAATTAGGAAGGCGGGTGGCAGAACTCTGTAAGAAGTTAGGGCCGTAACGCGATCCCCACACCCCTTTTGCCAAAAACGCTGCAAAAAAGTAAGTCCAATAATTTCACACCATCAAGAGAGATCAGGGGAGATTTGCGTTATCCCGGCTTGGGATAGGGGTCTTGACCGATTAGATATGAAGCTTGTGGATGAGCTTCTTCTCCTTCTCTCCTTCAATCGTTGCCTCTACCTCCACATAGGGTTCCAACCCTGAGCCCTCCAACTTGTTCTTGAGCAATTCGTCAATCTGAAAAATCCCTGCCGAGTTGCTCATGGAGATCACAATCCGGACGGGCTTCAATTCACCTTTCTCAATCTTAATCTTTTCAATGGCGGAGGCAGAGACCGAGTGGATATTGACCATGCCCGCCTGGAAGGGGATCCGGGAGCGGCCTTCTGCCATATCCAATGCGTCAGCCACTCGGACGATACCCGCCTCGATGGTCAACGGCCGGCCGTCAGCCCGGTGAGAGATAACAGCATGGAGGATTTCCGAAATGACAATGGTCCGGACGGGAATATCGTAGATACCGTCCAGCAACTCCTTAATCTTGGGAACAGCCAGAAAGAGGCTGTACAGCTCGTGATCGACCCGGTGGATCGACATTCCTAAGTCATGAAAAAGTGAGGCCATGGCCACGATCACCTCAGCGTCTTCGACGGGAAGTTTGTGGTCGGTAGAAACGCTGGGCTGGACGTTATGCTCGACAAGCAACCTGAGAAGTTTGAGCGCAATGTTCGCGACGATTTGGAAATGGACAGGGCCATGGTCGCTCATCCCCAGCCGCTGGACAGCGTTGACATTCATCACTTGCCAGAGGGTATAAAGTTCTTCGTCCTTATTGATCCGATCAATAATCTGCTGGAGTCGTGGATTGTGCCGCGCTGGAATCCGTATCAAGATTCGCTTCGTCCCTGCCCCAGCTTCCTCGACCGTCTCATTGGCCTCCACCTCCGGTTCGGGCTGATGGACATCAGGGCCCGTGGGTTGAGAACATTTATTGTTGTGCATGCAAGCTGCGTCACCTCCCAATTTTAGGCTGGAACGTGAGAGTCGGTACAGTGATGCGTACGATACAGTCTATGCGAACGACCTCCATTTCATTCTACCATAAATCCCTCAAAGTCAACCATCAATTCCGTTGACCGGAACGTGCCCCGGAAGCCCCGCCTTGTGGGCGGAGTCAAGTCGATTAGACCCGACCACGGGGGGCACAATATGAACGAAATTTCCTTTCCGGGAAGCTCCGCCCTCTGTGGGCGAGGAGCTTCACATTTCAAACTTAAAGACCCATGGCGCAGAGCTTGAAGAGGTCCTTGAAAAGAAAGCCAGGCTCGACGAAAAGACGATAAATGCGTTTGGGTGACAATTGATGTCATTTAATTAATACGGAGAAACCTTTGCTTTTTAGACAATTTCCTATATATTCCAATAAGTTATTCCCATCTCCTCAAATTGAATCCGGTTGGCAAAGAAATTGCTCAACTACAATGTCTGAGGACGGAAAAATCTTTAGAGGAGGGGAGAGTTGAAAAACTTTGATCAGTGGACGGAAGAATTGTTGAAGGATGCGTTTTTTCAGGCTGCCGAAGACGACGGGAAGGTTCTCTTGAAAGCAGATGAGGCTTTCGTTGACGATGATTTTGAGGAAGAATAGTTCACAGAAGTGAAGGACGGAAAATAAAAGAAAATGGCAAAAAAAAAGATTCTTGTGGTCGATGACGAACAAGATATGGCCATGGCTTTGAAAGTTCGGCTAAAAGCGAACGGATACAATGTCGTATTTGCCTCTGACAGTGTCGAGGCGTTTACAGTTGCCAACAAGGAGAACCCAGACCTGATCATCCTCGATATTATGATACCCGGAGAGGGCGGATTCGTTGCCGCAGAACGATTGAAACAGTCCGGGGCTACCCACCGCATTCCAATCATCTTCCTGACCGGAATCCAGGGAGGGCAAGAAAGGGCTTACAAGCTGGGGGCTTCCGGTTACCTGATGAAGCCATATCAGCCGGAAGAATTGATGGAGACTATTCATAACGCGTTGGAAATAAGCGGAAGGCGGTCCGCGGAGACTACCGACCCTCTTCCCATCCCTTGAATCTCAGACAGCCTGACCATCAATTTCCCACTCTCTTCCGTCCAAAGGCTGATTTTGCAGCCAGAGGGACTTTACGGTATACTATTCCTGAAATGAGCTAACATAGGCCAGGCGCTAAGATTGCCTTAGGGAAGGACCCTTTCCAAACACTGAAGGAGAAAGGCTCAAGCACGACGACCGCCAATAGTAAAATCCGCCAATTCTTTTTTCCCTCTATCACACTGAAGTTTCTGATCAGGGTCTCCTCGGTAGCACTTCTGGCCTATCTTTTTTTTGGCTACCTCTGTATCCCTTTCTCTATTCAAGGAATCAGCATGGAGCCAACCTATCACAACGGGGGGGTAAATTTTTGTTGGAGGCTGCGTTACCTTTTTTCAGAACCCAAAAGGCATGACGTCGTAGCGGTACGTCTTGCCGGCAGTAAAGTCATGCTTCTAAAACGTGTGGTCGCTCGGGAGGGTGAGCGGGTCGAATTTCGTGACGGAAAACTTTTTGTTGATGGCAGGCAGATCGAAGAGCCCTATGTCCGTTATCCATGTACCTGGAACCTTTCCCCTCGCCAAGTTGAAAAGGACTCCATCTATGTGGTTGGAGATAATCGGAGTATGCCGATAGAAAGTCATCATTTTGGACAAGCTTCAAAGAGTCGTGTTATAGGAGGGCCACTATGGTGAAAAAAAGATATCTCTTGATCGGCGCGCTGATAGTGATCCTCGGGATCGTGTTGGCTACCACTCTCTTTCCAAGCGAAGAGAAGAGAGTGAAGAAGCAGTTCCGCCTTCTGTCGGAATGGGTTTCCAAGTCTCCGGAGGAGAATGCCTTTACCCTGCTGCAGAGAATGAAAAATATCGGCACCTTATTTGATATGCACTGCAAGCTAAAAGTCCCTGACCAATCTCTTTCAGGAACTTATACACGAGAAGAAATATCCACCTACGCAGGCAGCGCCCGTTCCCATGTCTCTCAGCTCGACCTAAAATTTTATGACCTTCAAGTCGTCTTCCCTGAAAAGGAACTGGCGAAAGTCACTCTTACCGCGAGACTCACGGGTCTGTCCACGGCCGGAGAAAGGATGGATGAAACGCGGGAGCTTGAATGTCTCCTGAGGAAAATCGAGAACAAATGGTTTTTCAGTCAGATAGAAGTAATAGAAGTCCTAAGAAGGTGATAGGATTAACGAAAATTATATTGCTACGAATATCCGATCCTCGAAGACTCCTTCCTCCTACCATCAATTCAGTTCCGAATCGACCTTATCCATGCAATGTCTCGGATGGAAAGCCTCGATGTCGAACAATTACACTAATAACCTAATCCGCAGCCTTGAGCACCTCAATCTGAGCTTCTTCCGCAGCGGCGAGCTCAGCACCTTTCTTCTCGTTCACCCGTAGGAGAATGGTGATCCCCACGATGAAGAACACGGTGATGGATAAAATGCTTGCCCTCGGGTTGTGGGTAAACGTACCGACGATTCCGTAAAGGAAGGGACCAAGGATTCCTGCGAATTTTTCACTCAAGCCGTACAGTCCGAAGAACTCACCCGACTTGGCGCGGGGTGTCAACGAAGCATAGATCGAGCGGCTGAGCGCCTGGGTCCCGCCCTGAACTGTGCCAACCAACCAGCCAATCATGAAGAACTCTGCCTGGCTCTTGAGGAAAAGGCCCCAGACCGGTATGATTGTGTAGATAACCAGACCCAGGATGACCGCTCGCTTGCTGTCCAGCTTTTGCACCAGACCAAGAAACAGGCGGCGCCCCAACAGCAAAGAGAAAAGCACACCCAGCATCTGATTCCCCAGGATCATGCTGAAGGTGGACGGGATGCTGACACCTCCGTGCAAGTTTGCATACAGTCCCATCAAAGGGAAGGTGACCGCAGTCCAGATGAGCATGGAGACGAAAACGCTTCGCCAGGGGTTGGTTGGGATGGGGATACGACCGTACAGGACCGCATAGGGAAAGGCTACGAACTGTGTCATCAGCAGTGTGCTGATCAGCACCGCCGTGTCCAACCCCAGCGCGGCGCCGTAGGCCGTCGCGAGGAGAATGATCGCTCCGATACCTTCCATGTAAAACCAAAAGGCTAAGAGCATCTTGAACATTTCGCCGTAGCGGGTGGCATCCCGCACCGTGTGGGCAAGCCGGGTGAGCGAATCGAGGATGGCACTGCCGCGGCTGCCGTGCGCCAGCGGCATGGCAGGTGGCTCCTCGACATTGACGACGAGTGGAATGCTGAAGAGGATCCACCATACTCCTACGGAGAGGAAAGCAATACGAACCGCGAGGGTGCTGTCGATGCCTATTCTTCCCGAGAACAGGTACAGGGCAGTGTTCAGCGCTAACAGCAGCCCGCCGCCCAGATAGCCCATGGCATAGCCCAGGCTGGAGACCCTGTTCATATCCTGCTGAAGTGCTACATGCGGCAGCAGACTGCTGGAGAAGCCCAGGGCAATGTTCAACGCAACTTGGGTCACGAAATAGAGCCCCAATCCAAGCTTCCACATGTCGGCCACCAAGACAAACATCATCGAGGAGCCCACGCTCGCGGGGATGGTGGTCATGATCAGGAGACGCTTGCGCATCCCGGTGATATCGGCGTATGTGCCCATAATCGGCGCCAAGGCCGCCGACACCAACAGGGAGAATGACACCATCAGGGCGAAAACATTGGAGGCAGTATCCCTGGCGATCAGTCTTGCGGCTTCGTCACTTGCGGAGGCGCCCATTGCCATGAAAGACGCGGTGGCGATGGCGATGAAATAGGGAGGAAAGAAGGTTGTGGCCGTGGTGGTGATGTAGGCGTGGTTCGCCCAGTCATACCATGCCCAGGAGAGGACACGGCGGTTATAAGCCTTTTGCGCCTGGGCATCGGATAAAGCAATGGTTGACTCCATCAATTGCTCCTGTTTCCATCAGTCTGCCGGACAGCATGTAAAAGCTCTGGCTTGACCCAGCCTGCAACAATATACCCAATCGTCTTGAATATGACAACATAATCCATAACCGAATGACGACTCTTGGATCATTGTAAAGAAGTATTAGGAGCCCCAAAATCCCCTTTCCCGTCGATCGACATTGAAATTTCAAAGGCTGATGCTTAAATTAGTATAACCTATGGGAGGCAACCATGGTGAAATGTGACCGCTGTGGCGGTGTGATGTCTTATGAAAAGTTCTACGGCCAAGCCGAAGATTATTTTGGATGGAGATGCATTGTTTGTGGGGAGATCATTGACCAAGTGATCCTGGAGAACCGATTCCGAAAGAAACGCTGACCGCCTGTAGGAAGAAAGTAGCTCAGGATGTCACTTCGTCGCACACTTTTTCCCCAGATCATAGGCTTGTTTTTTAATCTCCTCATTACTGGCAATTTCTCCTTTCGTCGAAGCCGAGGCCCGAACCGCGCCCAGGAAGTTGAGCCCGGTAAATTGGCACGTGTTCTTGAAGCTGTGAACAATGGGGTCGGCGGTTGATACATCCGGGTCTCCGCAGACCGTGATCAAGCCAATCCTTTTTCCCTTCATCTTGGGGCGATAGGTCTTTTGCCATCGCCACTGGGCATCAAAGAAAGCGCACCAGCGGTCCAGGTAGGCTTTCATTTGGGCCGTCATGGACCAGAAATAGACGGGGACGCTATGGATAAGGGCATCCGCCTCCAAGATTTTTTTGTGAATCTCAAGCATATCATCCTGAACGGCGCAGACTCCGGTTTCATTACATTTTCCGCAGTCCAGGCATCCAGAAATCTTCTTCTTGGACAACATAATTTTCTCTACTTCACCTCCCGCGGCGCTGGCTCCGGCCAGGGCTTGATCCAAGAGGATGTCGCTGTTTCCTCCTGCTCGCGGACTTCCCAAAATCCCTAAAACCTTCATTGAGTCCTCCTTTCAGTGGGATGCTCCCAAAACTTTAAGCTTTTTCCAGAGATTTGGCAACAGAAGAGTTCAACCCAAATCCCGATTTAGAAATCGTCGTTGCGAGTGAGACGCAGCAATCTCATCTTTTTCAATCAGATTGCTGCGCACCTTGCAGGTGCTCGCAATGACCGGATGGGAAAAGGGTTTCGGCTTCCCAATCGGGATTTGGGTTCAATCGGAGGTCATTTTTTGATTTGATAAATTCACATTCCGAGGATAAAATAATTTATGAAGCTTAAACCGAATGCGAACTAGTGAACCCCGTTAGAAAGACAGGGTTTTGACCCCGTTGTAAATAAGGAGCTGATGTTTTTTATTTCTGCCATCCTCAGGACAAATGCCAGAGCCTTCTGACGGGGTAAATCATGGGAGGAGGAAAAATTATGGAATTGAAAGGCAGTAAGACAGAGAAGAATCTTTTAGCGGCTTTCGCGGGCGAATCCCAGGCCAGGAATCGCTATACCTATTTCGCGAGCGCAGCGAAAAAAGAGGGCTATGAGCAGATTTCCTCTATCTTTCTTGAGACAGCCGATAACGAGAAGGAGCATGCCAAACTCTTCTTCGGGTTGCTTAAGGGAGGAGACGCAGAGATCATGGCTGCCTACCCCGCTGGCGTCGTTGGGAACACCCATGACAATTTAAGAGCGGCGGCGGCCGGGGAGAATCTCGAATGGACGAAGCTTTACCAGGAATTCGCTGGCGTCGCCAAGAGGGAAGGGCTTAGCGAAGCTTATGAAACCTTCAGCCAAGTCGCGAAGGTGGAGAAATTCCACGAGGCGAGGTACCTGGGTCTGTTGAAGAATGTGAAGGAAGGGAAAGCATTCAAAAAGGATTCGCCTGTGAAGTGGCACTGCCGCAACTGTGGTTACGTCTTTGAAGGAAAGGAAGTCCCGGAGAGATGCCCGGTTTGCAAGCACCCACGAGCTTACTTCGAGGTTCTGGCAGAGAATTATTGATCCTGCTAACGGGAGGTCTCCCAAAAGATCTCCGCTTCTCCCAGGGACGACACAAGTGACCTACATTTTGGACAGGGGTAATAGATTCGTCTTTCTCTCTCGCTACCGAATCGATGCTATGTGTCCTCAGGTTCTCCTCTGTTTAAGACTGGTTGTGTGGCAAAGCTAAATCTTGGTAGAATCATGAATAAAAAATCCTCCAAGGTCTTCATGGCTTACATAGGCATATCGGTCGTAATCGTCGGCGCCCTGACTTCCGTCTTTGCGCAAGGCCGCCAGACCTCCCGAGAACTGGATGCAAGGGTGGAAAAATTTCTGAATGAAAATCGGAGGAACTGGCATGACTGGAATGTGCCCTTCGAAGACGGCAAAGTCCTATTCAATCTGATTATCAAGAACAACTATACAAGGGCATTGGAAATCGGTACCTCCACAGGGCATTCCGCGATATGGATGGCCTGGGCACTGAGCAAGACAGGGGGCAAACTGATCACCGTCGAAGTCGACGAAGGCCGGTATAAGACCGCCTTAAAGAATTTCAAGAAGGCCGGAGTGGAGGAGTTTATCGATGCCAGGTTAGCCGACGCCCATCAGCTGGTGAAGCAGTTGAAAGGGCCATTTGACTTCGTTTTTTCCGATGCTGACAAAGAATGGTATACCCAGTACTTCAAGGATTTGGAGCCCAAACTGGTCATGGGCGGCTGCTTCACAGCCCACAATGTAACCGATGGTTTTGGAGGCATAGTAGAATTCCTCGATTATATCAGGAGTCTTCCCAACTACCAGACGACGATAGACCGCTCCAGCAGTTCAGGGATTTCCATTAGCTACAAAAAGTGAAGCAGACCCTCTTTACGATAATGACGTAATAAATAGGACTTCGTCTTACCGCAGAGGTAACGTTGCCTGTATCACTACTACGATGAACGTTAGACGATGAACGATGAACAGTAATATTCTCTTTTTTGTTCATAGTCCATTGTCCACTGTTCATTATACGAAACTGGCTTCGTTACCGTCACCCGGGGCCATTTTCATCCTTCGTGCCTGCACACCGAAGTGCCGTATTTCGCCCGCCTGCGCGAAGCCGCTTCGGCGAAGGCAGGGCACGTAGGCGTGGGTGACGGAACCTGTCATGAACGATTGGCTTGACATGAGATCGTCGTCGAGATCGAAGGGTTGACATTTCAGTCCTATTATTATATTTTCGTTCCGTCCTTAAGAGTTCGGAGGGTGGGGCGGGACAGGGCCATCAATGTACATAATTTGAGGATGGGTGTGTTCATGGTTTTTTGGAAAAGAACCGTGAAAGGAATCTCGTCTCGTTTCTTTTAAAAGCCTTCACAATCGTTTTCTAAACCGCAGAAATCGTTCCAATAATAATCCGGGAGAGGGGGTGAGGAATGAAAAAAGGAGAGCAAAAAACTAAAAAAAAATATTCAGAGGAGGTGTAGAAATGGAAAAAAAGATATGCTTGATTTTACTGGCAATGTTATTTGGCATCAGTTGTCCGGTCGTTCTCATACCCGCTTCTTCACAATCAGCAGAACCTGTTATTGTCGGAGTTCCCACCTCAATATATACTCCATTCGGGAGAGATGGCCTGAAGGCTGTCAATCTGGCTGTGGAGGAGATCAATGCGAAAGGAGGCGTCATGGTAGGGAAAGAGAAACGGCCGTTCAAAGTGGTCGTTACAGATACCAGAGATGGAGAACCTACGACCCCTATCCATGATTCCCTCATGGCTTATGAAAAAATGCTTTTAGAGCAGAAACCTCATGCAGTGGTCATCGCTCCTTTCCGCTCGGAAGCCATTATTGCGAGCATGGATCTAGTGGCCAAATACAAAGTCCCACAGCTTCAGACGATTGCCCAGACTCCTCAATTTCAGGTGAAATTTAAGACGGACCCGGAGAAGTACAAGTATTTATTCCGAGTCACGACAGATGCTGGTATTGATGCGAGATATCTCGGAGGAGCTTTAGATTCTCTCAAAGAAAAGTTCGGCCTGAACTCGGTGTACTTCATTCCCCAAGATACCTTATGGGCACTCGGTTTTATCGGTGTGTTGAGAAAGCACTGTGAGTCGAAGGGCTGGAAAGAAGTGGGTTACGAACCTTATGCCGCCGGCGCAACCGATTTTTCACCCGGGCTGACCAAAGCCAAGGAAGGAAAGGCTCAGGTGATCGCGATGGTCTGGGATGTCCCTCTGGGTGCGGGAATATTTACGAAGCAATGGGCAGCGATGAAAGTGCCCGCTCTCGTCATGGGCTTTGTCCCCCCCATGGCTTCACCCGATGCATGGAAAACGGTCGGGAAGGATATCGAGTATAGTATCCAGGTGGAGTTTCCGGTTGGGGCTTCTCTTCCGCTGAAGAAGCTACCGAAGACAGTGGAGTTCCTCGATAAATTCAAGAAGAAATACGGAAAGGCGCCTGAGGCAGCCGCTGTCAATTCATCTGCCTATGATTCAGTATATATTCTGGCTCAAGCCATTGAGCGCGCCGGGAGCCTAGATGCGGATAAGCTCGTCACGGCTCTCGAACAGACGGATTACAGGGGAGTGTCGGGAAGGTTGAGATTCAACAAGGACCACATTGCCGTTTTCGATTCGAACCCTGAAGAGACAGGGGTATGTGTCGTTTTCCAGTGGCAAAAAGGAGAAAGGGTACCGGTTTATCCTGCCTTTTTAGCCGAAGGGAAAATAGCACTTCCTCCTTGGATGAAGTAAATCATTTTCCCCTTGCCTCCCTGAAGCTGTGAAAAAATTCGGGGAGGAGGTCGGGCAAGGACTTTCGTAAGGGGGTAAGGGTATTAGGAAATGGTTCCCTAAAATAGAGAGAAGAAAGATGTCACTCCTGATTTATGGCACAATAAGCAGTGTTGTCTTAGCCCTGTATGCTGCCGGATTTAGCCTCACCTACGGCATTAGCGGGTTAGCCAATTTTGCCCATGGAGCCCTTTACATTCTGAGTGGCTTCATTGCCTGGTCTCTCCTGAACCAGGCAGAACTCCCTTACTTTTTGTCCGCCCTTCTCTCTATTGTCATCTCCGGAGCAATAGGATTTGCTATTTATTGGGGACTCTTGCTCCGAGTCAGAGGGATACCTCTTGCTGAGCTCGTTGTCACTTTTGCAGGAGGCGTAGCCATTTTAGAGCTCTTAATGTGGAAGGGTTTTTATGGTATTCAATATAGCCTGCCTGTTTTTGTGGGAGGGGGCATAGAGATAGGCAAAGTCGCGGTAGATTATCAGCGCCTCTTCGTTATCGGGACTGGACTCGCCTTAGTGGTTCTCCTCTATCTTTTCGTCCATTATACCAAGATCGGTCTGGCTTTCAGGGGAATGGCCCAAAATGAACGCACCGCTCTTTCAGTGGGCATCGAATCCGATTGGATAGGGTCTCTGAGCTTAGCCTTCGGCTCCGCCTTGGCTGGGGTGGCTGCCATTGTCGTCCTGCCGATGGGGCTGATGGAGTCAGCGATTGGCTACGAGGTTCTCATCTATGCCTTGGCCGTAGCGATTGTAGGCGGATTGGAGAGCACTTCCGGGATCATCGTGGCGAGCTTCATCCTCGGATTTGGACAAGTCGCTACGGCAAAGTTTCTCAGTGCGAAATGGATGATCATTGTCCCTCTCGTGGCGATCATCTTTGTCCTGGTTATTCGACCTTCTGGACTGTTCGGTAAATATAAGGAACTCGAAGAGAGGATTTAACGTGGCAGAAGTCGGTGTTCGGTATCGCAAAAAAAGATTAGACCGCGGAATCAAAGCAAGGGCAGATACTGTCTTTGCTATCGCCTCCTTCAGAGAGATACTTTACCTTCTTCTGCCAAGGGCTTTGCCGGTTGTCGCATTATTGATCTTGCCCGTTGTGCTAACGGGCTATTGGGGGAAAGTCTTGGTCTATGCCTGCATGTATGGCCTTCTTGCTTTGAGCTGGGACTTCCTGGCTTCCTGTGGTTTATTCTCCTTAGGGCAAGCACTATTCTTCGGCCTCGGCGCCTATGTGGCTGGCACACTCAGTTATTACCTACACTGGCCACCTCTCCTCACCCTCCTCGCCGCCATCTTAGGCGGGGGGCTGTTAAGCGCTATTTTGCTTTCGCCGGTTCTGAGGCTAAGAGGCGTATACTTCGCCATGGTCACGCTGATGCTTCCCTTGCTCTTCATGAAGATGATTGAGACGACGGGGCTCCTGGGCGGAACTCATGGATTATCCGCTCTCCCTCCCTTTCCCAATGATTGGGTTGCGAGATATCTCGCGGTCGGGGCCTTCCTCATGGTCCTTTTCATTTTTCGAAGAGTGATGAACGAGGACTATGGACTCGTGTTGAAAGCCATTCGAGATGATGACCGGGCCGTCATGAGCGCTGCCATCAATATATACTGGCGAAAAACTCAGGCCTTATTTGTTGCAGGCGCCATAGGCGCCTTTGCCGGAGCCTTTATGACGCATCACTATCAGTTCGTGGGCATGACGGTTTTTGCTTTGGATTATTCTATCTTACCGCTCGCCGCTTCTGCGTTGGGCGGGCCCGGAACGTTTGCCGGCCCAGCCTTAGGGAGTATGATTCTCATCCCTCTTTCCGAGGCCCTACGCGCCCTGGGAGGGCTTCGGATAGCTCTTTACTGTTTTATTCTGATTTTGAGCGTGATCGCTTTGCCTGAAGGAATTTTTCATTATCTCGAGAGAAAATACCACCAATTCGAAAGGCTGGTGAGGGTTGGATAGGGTGGAAGGCGAGCCGATTTTGAAGATCATCGGACTGAAGAAGCATTTCGGCGGAGTTCAGGCGGTCCACGACGTCAGTTTTTCACTCCGTCAGGGAGAATTTCTTGGAATTATCGGGCCAAACGGATCGGGAAAGACCACTCTCGTTAACTTGATCACTGGTTTTGTCAAACCTGATTCAGGCAGAGTCGTCTATCGAGGAGAAAACATTGCAGGCAAGAAGCCTTATACCATAGCCGGTCTCGGCATTTCCCGGACCTTTCAGATGGTAAGGCTCTTCTATAATCTTCCTGCTTATAAAAACCTCATTATTCCCCTTTCTTCTTCAAGGGTGAAGAAACTCAGGGGAGGTGAATACGGCGAAAGGGATGACGTGGCCGTCGATCTCTTAGATGATATGGGATTTGAGCGAGATTCCTTTGTCCCTTACAAGTTGGCCGGTAGCCTTCCCCATGGATACCTGAAACGCCTTGATCTGGCCCGCGCGCTGGCCCTTCGTCCGGACCTCTTGATCCTCGATGAACTCTTTTCCGGGATGGCGATGTCCGAAGTGGCGAGCACGCTGCCCCTCATCGAAAAATTCCATGAAGAAGGTTTGACGATCATCATGATCGAGCACAGGCTGAAAGAGCTTTTTCGAGTTGTCGACCGGGTGTTTGTCTTGAATTTCGGCGAAAAAATCGCTGAGGGATCTCCCCAAGAGGTGATGAGCACCGAGGCGGTCAAGAAGGCCTATCTTGGGATCGAAGTGGAAATAGGTTAACGCCGTAGGGGAGAAAATGACGGAACGGATGCTCGTTGTCAAGAATCTGATGGTTTTTTTTGAAAATGCCCTTGCCCTGAATGACCTCAGCCTAGAGGTACGGATGGGTGAAATTATTGGGGTTCTCGGGTCCAATAGTGCTGGAAAAACGACTTTGATGAACACCGTTTCCGGCTTGATCATAGACATGAAGAAAAAAGAGGACCGCAGAGGCGGTGAGCGAATCAGTGTCCTCGGTGAATTGAAGTTCGAAGGGGAAGATGTTCTTAACATGAAGCCAACTCAGAGGGTGAAAAGAGGAATTGTCCTCAGTCGGGAGAGACACCCTATCTTCCGTGACAGCGATGTCGTGGAAAATCTGAAAATCGCCGGGTATCTGCACAAGAGACACGAGGTCAAGGAAAGCATTGACCTCCTTTTCCAACTTTTTCCACATTTAGAAGGAATGAAGAAGAGAAAAGCAGGGCTCCTGAGCGGAGGGGAGCAACAAATGCTCGCCATTGGAATTGCACTCGTCGCCAAACCGAGGCTGTTGCTCATGGATGAGCCTCTCCTTGGATTAAGCCCTCTCCTCCAAGCGGACCTGGCTCGGACGATCAAGAGTATTCGCGCCCAAGGAATCACGGTGCTTGTGAGTGAACAATTTGCTAGGACCCTTCTGCCTATCATCGATCGAGGATATGTGATAGAGAACGGAATGCTTGTCTTCGAAGGTTCAAGACAAGAGTTGTTCGATAATCCAGAAGTGAAATCAGCATATCTTGGAATCTAGTGATAGGGGCAAAGAGCAGAAAGCATGGCACGGGGCGTTTAAACTCCCCAACTCTTTCGCCATAGGATTTGGACCCGGAGCTTAGAATTCCTGTCTGCGGCAGGTATTTGGAATTCGATCTTCTAAACTCGTTGGATTAGGGCAATTTCGAGCTAAGATTAAGGGTGGAGCTGATGGAGTTACTTTCCGATACCCTTTATGGCTCTTTTGAAGAGGCGGCAAAAAGAAATCCGAATAAGCCAGCACTCATTCATCTTGGAGAAACTTATCCTTATTCTGGACTGAAAGAGCTCGTGCTTCAATTTGCCGCTTCTCTACATCGATTAGGGATTGAGGAAGAGGATCGTGTTATTTTAAACCTTTATAATCTTCCCCAAACGGTCATCGCCTGGTTAGCCTTTCAGCGACTCGGTGCGATACCGATCCCTGTGGCTCCCGTTTATACTGCCGAAGACCTCAAGTATCTGGCCAGAGACAGCGGAGCCGAGACGATCGTGTGTATGGATACAAACCTCAGGTATGTCGTCGAGGTTCTTCCCGAGACCCCATTAAGAAGGGTCATTGTCACCAATATGATTGAACTCGTTCCCTTCTGGAAGAGGATTATTGGCAAGGGATTTGACCGTGTTCCGAAAGGTAAGATTCCTTTTGGGAAGGATTTTTTCTCTTTCATTAAACTCTTAAAGGAAGGCCGCCCCTCGATTCTCCCTCCTCTTCAAAAAAGGAGAGAAGACAGAACAGCCCTCATGCTTTACACAGGTGGCACCACCGGGTTTCCAAAGGGGGTTCCCCTCTCGGAAAAGTTTTTTCTCATCAGGGCACTCGAATGGAGGGGCGCGAGCGAAGGGGTGACGCCCCAGGGAGAATGTGTGACAGTGCTCTCGGCCCCTCTTTATCACATCATTGGTGAAATGGACGCCTTGTCTCCTTTGATTGTTGGCGGTGAGACAGTCATCCTGCTGCCACGGGTTGTCTTGGATGCTTTGTTCGATCACATTCAACGATATAAGGCAACCAATATGTTCGCTGTCCCAGCGATGTACCGAATGATTCTTGAACACGACCGGCTCGACGACTATGATCTCAGCTCCCTTCGATATTGTGGAACAGGGGGCGATGCCATGCCGGTGGAGGTAGGGAACCGGTGGCTTAAAAGGTTCAGCATCCCTTTATACCAGGGCTATGGGGCGACCGAATTGTGTGGGGCCATTTCTCTCTCTTATGCCAAAGACGGAATTCCACCCAAGGGCTCGGCGGGGAAAATCGTGCCCACGGACCGATTTAAACTGGTGGACTCTGAAACCCTTAAAGAAGTCCCCCCCGGAGAGCCGGGAGAACTCTTAGGATCCTGTGATTTTGCGGTAAAAGCTTATTGGAACAATCCCGAGGAGACGACGGCGTGCTTCTTGAATATCGATGGTGAAACCTGGTATCGGACAAAAGATATTGTTCGTGTGGATGAGAATCGATGGCTCTTCTTCATGGATCGATCCGTGGATATGATTAAACACAAAGGCTATCGAATTGCCGCTGCCGAAGTGGAAAGAGTCCTCCAGGAACATCATGCCGTACTCGCTGCCTGTGTGGTGGGCGTACCGGATGCGAGTGTTGGCGAGCGCATCAAGGCATTTGTTGTTCTTAAGACCGATATAAGGGGGGTGAGCAGCTATGAGCTCATAAAATGGTGCAAGGAGAGGTTGGCTCCATACAAGGTTCCTACGTATATTGAATTTCGAGACATGCTTCCTAAATCCAAAGTGGGGAAGATGCTCAGGCGTGAGATAAGAGAAGAAGAACGCAGAAAAGTATGGAGATAACCGGAAAGGGGGGGTCTCCTGAGTACGGAATTTTCTGTAGCCAACGACGAAGCTTCGTCGGCTCAAGGGAAAAACACGCGGAAGGCCGTCAAACTGTAGATCAACCCAATTACAACCCATCCCCACGCAGGCAGTAAAAAGTGCGTTCTCTCTCTGTATTGTTCAAATGTCCTGCCGAAGAGAGGCAGAAGCCTTCTGGATTCCTCGTACTTTCCTCCAATGGCAGCCATCCCTATCACGATCGGAGTTTCAAGGAAAACCTTGAGTGCTCCACACGCAAGAGCTGAACCACCAATCAACAAAAAGTGGCTCAGATACATGGGATGCCGGACCCACCGATATGGACCTTCTACCACCAATCTTTCAGGTAAAGACCGCCTCTGTCCGGGCACTCGAATGATAGGAAGCAGGGCCGTAGCCAACAGAAAGAGCCCGAACGCGATCATGAAGAATCCAAGAATGCTCACGGGTTCGATCATTAAGTGGCGAGTAGTAATGATGGCGACAGCCCAGGGGATATAAAGCAGCAGGGCGTTGACCAAGGGTAGAATTGCCGCCCAACCGGTCCAAGCGGCTTTCTGGAGCAAACCGCCCTCCAGCCACGCTATCGGGACCACGAGGAGCGAAATGAACGGCATGAGTAAGACCTGGTTTACCAATTTGAATGAAAACCTCCTCGACTAAATTTAGTGTATCATCTTTGAAAAAGCCGTTCAATGAACAAAATTAAGAGGACCCAGTCCTGCTTGACCGCATGTCCCGTAGCGGAGCCCCGGCCTCTTTTCCCTTCCTAATATTCTCGACCCTTGATTTATGAAGTGGCAACGCTATAATAGCGAAAGCAGTTCGAGTATTTTCTACTCCGGAAGAGGTGTAATATGAAAAGAGTACTATGTGTCACGGTCTTTTTCCTTATAGCAATACCTGCACTCCCTGTCCTTTCCGTCGCAGAAGAGATGCTTCCCGAGACCGAGAAGGTCTTCGGAAAGTACTCTGATTGTGTGGTGAAGATCCAGGTCGTGGAGAAGGGGTCGGGCGCGAAGGCCGTGTTAGGTTCCGGCTTTTTTGTTGACCCGGACGGTCGCATCGTCACCAATTACCATGTCATCTCCAAGCTAATCCTTCATCCTGACCGCTACCGCGCCGAGCTGGTCGAGCCAGCGGGCACAATCCGAGCCCTTTCTGTAATAAACGTAGACGTCATCAATGATCTTGCACTGGTCAAAGCTGAGGTAAACGGCGTGCCCTTTTTCAGGATTGCGGCCAGAGAGCCGCAGCAAGGCACCCGACTTTATTCGATGGGCTTCCCGCGGGATATCGGCCTGAGCATCGTCGAAGGAACGTATAACGGCCTGATGAAACATGCGCTCTACAAGAAGATACATTTCACTGCGCCGATCAATCCGGGGATGAGCGGGGGCCCGACGATCAACGCCGCAGGTGAGGTCGTGGGTGTAAATGTGTCATCGAGAGCCCAGGCAATCAGTTTCCTTGTTCCGACGGAGGCGGTGGCAAAGCTCCTGAAGTCAGCCGATACGGCGAAGAAAGGCCGTCAAAACTTCCTCGAAGATATCCGTAACCAGATATTGGCTCACCAGGAAGTTTTTTTCTCGGATGACCTCATCAGGTCCGGCCAGACCGTCCAGATTGGCCACTATCGGCTGCCGGGCCAGCTTTCACCTTTCTTCAAGTGCTGGGGGGATTCACATCATCAAGAGAAGTCCCCGTACCAGACTGTCGACCACCGTTGCTCCACCGACGATTACATCTATATTTCAGGCGAACACTCCTCGGGGATTATGACTTTCAGCCATCGCTCTATTACGAGTGAGGAGATGAATAAGTTTCGGTTCGATCATCTGTATTCGGAGTTGTTTAAGACGCCGAGGTATTACATGGGTGGTAACGAAGAGGAGGTCACGAAATTTGAGTGCAAATCCGGGATGGTAAGGCGCGGCGAGATAACTTTTAAGACTGCCTTCTGCGCACGTGGATACAGTAAACTCAGGGGACTTTACGACATTGTGTTTAAGGCAGCTGTCGTCGGTTCCGAGAATTTTGGACTCGAAACGGAACTCGATGTTTCAGGAGTAAGCTTCGAGAAGGCAGTGGCCCTGACAAAGAGTTATTTGGAAATGATCACATGGGAAAAATAGTTTTTGTGGAGCTCCTCGACAGGAGAGGGAATATCAGAGAACGGGTTATGGTCGACTCCTTCCCTGGCACTGTTGGCCGCGGCTACACGAATGCCGTTGTCGTTGATGACCGCCTTGTCGACCCGGAGCACCTCAGGCTTTCGTTGGATGGCGAGGGTGCTATAGTCGTGGAGGACCTGAACACCCTAAACGGCACACGGCTGTCGAGGTCGCGGGAGCGCATCGACCGACACAGAATTCCGGCTGGCCGCGAAGTTGTTATTCGCATCGGGCAAACGGTCCTTCGAATACGGGGGGATGACTTTGCGGTTGGGCCCGCAGCCTCACCCAAAACATCGTTCGAGTCCTTTGGCAGATACATTGAGAATGCCGCGACCGCATCTATCGCGTTCGTCATGGGCTTCTGCATCAACATCCTCGCTTTTGCCCAGGAAATAAGTAAGAAGGTTATCTGGTCCGACCTGACCGCGATGTCGCTTGGTCTTCTGATTGTCTTTGCTCTCTGGGCTGGTTTCTGGTCCTTCCTAAACCGGCTTGTCGCACACTCGTTTCGTTTTATGACCCATCTCGGAATATCGGGCATCGCCTCCATCGGTCTTCTTATGCTCTTCACTGCTAAGGAGTATGTCGAGTTCTTTCTCTCGGCGCCGCTTGCGGCCAGGGTTCTAGGTTACACCGGATTCACCGTGATTTTTTCACTGTTGCTTTATGCTCATCTGTCTGTCATCACCGAATCATCTGGCCGGAAACGTTTGCTTGCGTCAACCCTGATAAGCACAGGCATTGTCAGCATTGTTTTACTGACCCAATATGCTTACAAGAAAGAGTTTTCGAATGAGCTCCGTTTCTCTTCAGTGATAAAACCGCTTGGCCGCAAATGGGTGAAGACGGTGTCACCCAACGAGTTTTTCGGCGACCTGGACAAACTTAAGGCAAGAATCGATGCCACGGCCCAAGAGGGTTCCAAGAAAAAGGTGGTTACCCCGCAATCGCCGTAGCCTTGCTCTGACGGCGCCGACGTTTACGCTTCGAATAAGAATTATTCCATATTCCCTCCCGTATGCTTTCAGGGACGAACTTGGATTCCATGGATTTCCCTGTTCGATGCACAATTTTGGCCAGAAGCTGAATTTTTTTCCATTTTTGGTCGGCCTTTTTTGTTCCCCAAGAGAGAACCCCTCGATATCATAGGAGTAATATCTTCCTGGCCTGGCACATAAAATGCAATATAAATTCGTTTGGCGATCCTTTTCTTTTTCTGGCCAGGGCCTTTGTAACACTCTGACACTTCGGTAAGAAGAGGGAATCAATGCTCATACCGAATCTCCAAAACTATCTCCTCCTTTTATCGGCATTCTGGGCCTTTGGTTGTTCTCATGCAGGCCTTCAGCCAACCAAAGAGAGAACTGTCTCTGCGCCCCCTTCGGATTGCCAGAAAAATTGTACCAGAGAAGGAGGCCTGATCTCCCATCCGGTCTATAAGACCTGGGTTAAATACGATCATCTCGATTTCAAGAAAGGATTCGATTTGGTGGTCAAAACCCTTCAGTCTCAGGGACATTGAATTCTTTCAGCCGACTCCGGGGCGGGGACGATCAGCACCACGATGTTCTTTGAAGCAGAGCAGGAGCAAGGCTATCCCGCTACAGTCAAAATTATGGAGGAGGGATCTTCACTAATCATTCAAATCAGCGTTAAGACAACATGGGG
>JAPVTA010000085.1:0-2047 GCA_047519465.1 Thermodesulfobacteriota bacterium
CTCTGCTGTTGTTGCTTGTCTTTGGCTTTCTATCTCTGGTCTGTTCTGGAGAAGGAATTGCAGGCACTCTTCAAGACGTCAAAAGAAGGGGTAAACTAATTGTAGGAGTAAAAACCGACTATCCGCCTCTGGGTTTTTTGGATAAAAAGGGAGTCAATAAAGGATTCGACATTGACATTGCCAAGGCCCTTTCGAAAGAGCTCTTTGGCAACAAGGAGGCGGTTCAATTCGTGCCCGTCACATCAGAAAACCGGATTGGGTACCTGACTTCAAAGAAGATTGACATTATCGTCGCCACCCTGACCATCACGGAGGAAAGAAAGAAACAGGTTGATTTCAGTACGCCTTATTTCATAACCGGCCAGTTGATCCTGGTCAGGGGGGACAGTGACATTACTAAATACCAGGATTTAGCAGGAAAGAAGGTCGCTACCATCCGAGGCTCTACAGGCGATATTGCTATTGGGGAACTGGTTCCCACAGCGGAGCGGGTTAAATTCGAACGTAATTTCGAAGCACTCCAAGCCTTGAAAGAGCGTCGTGTGGAAGCGTTTGTGCAAGATTATGTCCTCCTTTTCAATCTTCTTCAGAGAAATCCAGGTTTAAAAATGGCGAGTTTGCAGCCGTTCCGTCCTGCCCGATACGGCTTAGCGGTCAGGAAGGGGGACAAGGAATGGCTGGACTTTATCAATTCAACATTAGTAAAAATGAAGGAAACAGGCGAATATGAGAAACTCCTAGAGAAATGGTTTGGTTTGGAGGCAAAGGCTTTATGGAGGTTGTTCAAGGAGTGAAGTATCCATGGGCCTTAATGATTCACTTTCTCGATCTTCACCGCGCAGACTTTGAATTCCGGGATCTTCGCGATGGGATCGAAAGCGGGATTGGTCAACATATTGGCTGCACTCTCAACAAAGTGGAAGGGGATGAAGATCGTATTCCTCTCCATCCGCTCGCTGAGGTCGGCTTTGATCTCAATTTCTCCCCTTCTTGAAAAAACCTTGATCTTCTCTCCTTGAATAATCCCCAGCTCCTTAGCCTGTCGGGGGTTGATCTCTGCAAACCCCTCTTCCACCTCTTTGTTCAACGACGGAGACCGGCGCGTCATAGTTCCCGTGTGATAGTGAACGTATATCCTTCCTGTGGTCAACATATAAGGATATTCCTTGTCCGGCAGCTCCTCAGGAGGAAGATACTCAATCGCATGGAACAAGCCCAGACCCCGGCTAAATCGATCCTTATGAAGATAAGGCGTTCCCGGATGTGCCCGGTTCGGGCAAGGCCAATGAACCCCTTCCGTCTCAATCCGGTCATAATAGATGCCGCCATAGCTGGGCGTAACCTGAGCCACCTCTTCAAGAATCTTTGACGGATCGTCGTAATGCATGGGGTAGCCCATCCTGGTCGACAGGTCAGAGATGATTTCCCAATCCTGCCTGGACGACCCGATCGGTTCAATCGCTTTTCTGACTCTTTTAACCTTCCTCTCTGTATTCGTGAAAGTGCCGTCCTTTTCAGCGAAGGAGACGCCCGGAAGAATTACATCCGCAAGCTTTGCCGTTTCCGTCATGAAAATATCCTGAACGACCAGAAAATCGAGCGCCTCGAGGGATTTCTCCACATGCTGAATATCCGCATCGCTGACCATGGGATTTTCTCCGAGGATGAATATGGCTTTTACCTCTCCTGCCATGGCCGCCTTCAGCATCTCTGTCACAGTCATGCCAGGTTGGGTAGAGAGTTTGGTCCCCCAGGCCTTTTCGAATTTTTCAGCAATCTGACTGTCGGAAACCGATTGATAGCCCGGATAGACGTTCGGGAGCCCGCCCATGTCACATGCCCCTTGCACATTGTTCTGGCCCCGAAGGGGGTTGACGCCCGTACTCTCCCTTCCGATTTGACCGCAGAGCATCGCCAGGTTGGCCAGGGACTTGACGTTATCCACCCCGGTGATGTGCTGGGTAATACCCATGGCATAGACGATGGAGGAGGATTCGGATCGAGCGTAAAGCTCCGCAATTTTTCTGATATCCTCTGCCTTGACGCC
>JAPVTA010000086.1:0-2919 GCA_047519465.1 Thermodesulfobacteriota bacterium
CTTCTGTTTGTTCCGTCATTTCTTTTTATCCTTCTCAGTCAAAAGGTCTTTTTTGATAAAATTAACTACCTATTTTCGGCTGTTATTGTTGCACTGCTCTTTTTGGTTACCATTTTATTTTACAGGATAAAGGGTCAAACAGAAAAGGCTGTAGAGCACCTCTTGTTTAAAGGCCGGTACGACTACCGTGAAACCCTGGCAAATTTCAGCAAGGCCATGGTTTCCATCCTCGATTTACAATCTCTATCGAGAAAGATTATTGAAACGATTACTCAAACCATGGGGGTTGAGAAGGCATCTTTGTTCTTGTCGAATGAGGAAAAGGGTGGCTATTCTCTATTTGAGTCAAAAAATATAAAAATGACCGGTTCAACACCGCAGCTTCCTAAAGACGATCCCCTACCCCGCTATCTACAAAAAGTCAGAGAGATTATTGTTCGGGAAGAATTGGCCAAGTGGGCCCATGTTCCGGAATTAAACGATGTCGTCAAAGGGATGTCTCTATTGGAAGCGGAGGTAAGCATTCCTTTCATCTCAAAGGGACAGCTCATTGGCATGATCAATTTGAGCCATAAGTTTAACAAAGATATTTATTCTCATGAGGATATCGAATTACTCAGTACCCTGGCAAATCAGACGGCGACCGCCATTGAGAACGCAAGGCTCTATGAAGACTTGAAAAGATCGAAATCGTATATCCGGAGGGCGGATCGTCTTGCCTCTCTGGGAACTCTGACAGCCGGGCTAGCCCATGAAATTCGTAACCCCCTGGTCGCCATCAAAACGCTAACACAACTACTTCCAGACCGGCTGGACGATGAGGAATTCCGAGACCAATTTCTCAAGATTGCCTCGGGGGAAGTGAACCGGATTACTTCGCTTGTCAACGAGCTTCTCGATTTTGCCAGGCCTTCCGATCCGAAGCTGGAGTTCGAGGATATCAACACGATTTTAGACGGGATGATTCTCCTGGTTACAACGGAAACAAAGAAGAAACAAATCAACATTCTCAAAAACTACGCTCCTGATTTGCCCCTTGTCCAGATTGATCGGGAACAGATGAAACAGGTTTTCTTGAATGTATTATTGAATGCCATCCAGGCCACACCCGAGAAGGGAAGGATTACCGTCAAAACCAGAGCTTTTATAAAACCAGGGGGAGAACCCTATGCCCAAATTGAGTTTGCTGACACCGGTTGCGGGATTCCGGGGGAACACTTAGAAGAAATCTTTAATCCCTTCTTTACCACGAAAAGTAGTGGTAGCGGGTTAGGGCTTTCCATCTCGCATCAGATCGTTCAAGACCATCGAGGCTATATCGATGTGGAGAGCCAGTTGGAGAAGGGATCCTCCTTTTTTATCAATTTACCGGTCAAACAAGACCTGCCGAAAAGAAAAAAACAAGAACTAGAAGGCCAGAATGATATTCCTAATATCGTCGAGGAACGATGAATTTTACACGATGAACCATGAACTTTAGACGATGGACAGGGCACCCTTGGGATGATAGACCTTAGACAGCGAGCTACGAACAGCTCCTTGTTCACCGCTCATAGTATAGTGAATCTTACACTTCTTTTTTATAATATCGTCATTCCCGCGAAAGCGGGAATCCAGTTGAGGAGGCTGGATTCCGGATCAGGTCCGGAATGACAAACAAAGGAAATAGATTTTTTGATTCATCACACTGTTTCATTGTTCATAGTTTACTAAAGCGACCAGACAATCATGATTGATTACCAGGAAATAGCTCGATCCCCGCTTATGCCGCCCCAGGTCATTTCGCTCACCCGGAAAGCAGCTCAAAATAATGTTCCCGTCTTCATCCAGGGTGAGCGTGGGACAGAAAAAGAGCTCGTCGCAAAGATGATCCATTACACTGGCGATTGGAAATTTTATCGTTTTTATAAGATCGACTGTAAAACTCAAACAGAGGATTCATTCCGCGACGAGTTTATGCGTATCTTTAGGGAAAACAACTTCGGGACCATCCCGGCTACGGTCTATTTAAGGGAAATCGGGGAGTTGGGACAATCCAGCCAGTCAAGGTTGTCGGACCTGATTGAAGATGGTTTTTTCCAGAACGGCGCCGAAAGCAAGGTCATCAGAAATCTTCGATTCATCTCATCCTCTTCAGAAAATTTGAAGGAGAAGGTCACCCAAGGCAAGTTTTCAGAGGATTTGTACCACCGGATCAGTACTCTGTCTGTTTACCTCCCTCCCCTTAGAGACCGTGTCAAAGAGATTTCAAGGATCGCTCAATATATTTTGGAAGAATATTCTAAGAAAATGAAGATAGGCAAGGTTGAAATTTCTGACAACGTATTGAAGCTATTCGAAAACTATTGGTGGCCGGGGAACCTCAGAGAGATGGAGCAAGTGATCATTCGAAGTGCGATGTTTTCCGAAAGCAAGAATCTGACGGAGAAGGACCTCCTCTTCGAAACTGAAAATGAGAATGAATCCTTTATCACCTTCTTAAAAATGGCCGAGGCGAAGTCAGCCGATTCGAAACCCCGAAGTTTTTCCTCCGAGGAGAACACCAATATTTTATCGCTTTTTTTAATTGAGCTGGTTCATCGTATTAAGAATCCTTTAGTCTCTATCAAAACCTTTACTCAACTCTTGCGGGACAAATTCAACGACGGGGAATTCAGGGAGCATTTTTACAGGATTGTCACCGAGGATATCGGGAAGATCGATTCCGTGCTGAACCATCTTCTCACTTACATTAAAATCAATTCCCCCATCGAAAAAAGAGATACGGTTCACTTCATCCTTGAAGAGGTTCTGAGGAAACATGAAGTGCAGCTGCAGGATAGAAGCATAAAGATCTTTAAAAATTTTGAAAAGGATCTTCCGGAAACGACTGTTCACGAGGAGCAACTAAGATATATCTTAGATGCTCTTCTTCAATAC
>JAPVTA010000087.1:0-15671 GCA_047519465.1 Thermodesulfobacteriota bacterium
CAATTGAATATCTGAAGATCTCTAAACCCACCTTCCTCAAATATATTCGTCTTGGGAGAATCAAGGCCATCAAGGCGGGGAAGGGTTGGAGGGTCCTGCAGTCGGAGCTCTATCGATTCTTACGAGGGGAGATCGAATCGTGACCCCAAGGACCGAAAGAGGTCTGAAGCTAAAGTGAAGAGCTGTCGAAGGATAAACCACCTTCAGAACCCTTTTGCAGTGAATACACTAACAAGAAAAGTTCGTGAGGTTTTAGATAAAAACTCAAAACCCACAGTTTAGAAAGAATAACAAGATGAAATATCGAAATAAGACAGAGACGGAACTTAGAAATGAGTTGGTAAAATTGCGCAAAAGAATTGCTGAATTGGAAGCAGAAGTAAACCAGCGCAAGTGTGTGGAGGAGACACTGCGAGAATACCAAAAAGTCATCGAGAGTTCAGAAGATATGATCGCTGTTGTCGATCAGCATTCCAAATATCTACTCGCAAACGCAAGATTCCTCCAATATCGTGGTCTGGATAGAGAACAGGTTGTTGGAAGGTCAGTTCCGGAAGTCCTGGGTGAAGATGTCTTTGAGAAAGTGGTTAAGAAAAACTTAGATGCCTGTTTTCAAGGTGAAGTCGTCCAGTATGAAATGAAATATACATATCCTGAATTAGGTGAAAGGGATTTGTTGGTGTCATATTTTCCTATCGAAGGCCCCAATGGTATTAACAGAGTAGCGAGCGTCATACACGACGTCACCGAGCGCAAGCGTGTGGAAGAGGCGTTGCGCCAAAGTGAGGAGAAGTACCGAACCATTCTTGAGAACATCCAGGAGTCCTATTTTGAGGATGACCTTTCTGGTAATCTTACCTTCTTTAATGATGTGCTTTGTCGATCTCTCGGATATGCCAAAGAGGAATTGATCGGAATGAACTACCGGCAGCGTGTAGATGAAAAAGATGCCAGAAAATTGCGTCAGTTCTACAACGAACTCTACAGAACGGGGGAACCGATTAAGGCATTAGAAGCGGAATTTGTCAGAAAAGATGGGACCAAACTGATTGGCGAATTTTCGGCATCTCTCATCAGGGATTCGGCAGGCAAACCGATCGGATTCCGGGGTGTTTCTCGGGATATCACTGAACGCAAGAAAATGGAAGGGGCATTGCGCGAACGAGAAGAACGATATAGAACCCTTCTGGAGACCATGGAAGAAGGCTACTATGAGGTTGACCTCCAAGGGAGATTTACCTTCTTCAATGATGCCTTGCGTAAGATGCATGGACTTCCGAAAAAAGAGGAAATGCTGGGGATGAGCAATAGACAATATATGGATGAAGAGATTGCCAGAAAAGTATATGAAATATTTAATCAGGTATATAAAACCGGCCAGCCGGGCAAAATATTCGAATGGGAAATCATAAGAAATGATGGTAAGAAAGCTGTTGTCGAAAGTTCCGTTTATTTAATCAGGGGTGCTAAAGGAGAGCCGGTTGGGTTTCGGGGGATCACGCGCGACATTACGGAGCGCAAACAGGCAGAAGAAGCACTGCAGAAGAGTGAGGAGAAATATAGAAACATTCTTCAAAACATCGAGGATGGATATTACGAAGTTGACCTTCCCGGCAACTTTACTTTTTTCAACGATTCCATGTGCAAAATCTTTGGGTACTCCAGAGAAGAATTGATGGGCATGAATGACCGGCAGTATACAGATCAGAAGAACGCAAAAAAATTGTTTCAAGCTTTTAATAGAGTCTACAGAACAGGGGAACCTACCAAAGGATTCGATTGGGAGATTATAAGAAAAGATCGAACTAAAAGATACATCGAGGCCTCTGTATCATTACGAAAAGATGCATTCGGTAAACCGGTAGGGTTTAGAGGGATTGTACGGGATGTCACCGATAGGAAAAGGATCGAGGAGCAATTGCTTCAGGCTGAGAAGCTCCGGGCAGTAGGGGAGATGGCCAGCGGGGTTGCCCATGATTTCAACAACGCCTTGGCAGCTATCCTCGGAAATACCCAGCTCTTGCTTTATAACGCTCCGGATGGGGAGCTAAAGGAAATGCTGAAGATCATTGAACAGGTGGCAAAGGATAGCAGCCAGACGGTTCGAAGACTTCAGGATTTCACAAGGAGCCGGGCTCCTCAAGAACTCTTTAAGGTCGATATCAACTCCATCATTAAAGATTCGATTGAGATAACCAAGCCCAGATGGAAAGATGAGGCCCAAAGCAGAGGAACGAGCATTGAAATCGTTTCAAATCTTGAAGACATACCTTTTGCCTCCGGGAGCGCCTCTGAGTTGAGGGAAGTCATCACGAATATGATTTTCAATGCCGTGGAAGCAATGCCCGATGGGGGAAAAATCGAAATTCGTACGTTCAAGAGAAAGAGGGATATTTGTATTCAGATCTCGGATACGGGGATTGGAATCCCAGAAGAGGCTAAGAAGAGGATCTTTGAGCCATTTTTTACCACAAAGCCATTTACGAATGCAGGGTTGGGGTTGAGCATGTCGTACGGAATCGTCAAGAGATTCGGAGGAGAGGTCGAAGCAGAAAGCAAAGTCGGACTGGGAACGACCTTTACCATCACCTTGCCCATTGGCGAGGGAAAAGAAGAGGCAGTGGATCCCCAGTTGATCAAAAAGGGGAAAAAAGCACGTATCCTGGTGATCGACGACGAGGAGTTCGTCCGAAGTGTTCTTTCTCGGACTCTGGCTCAAGCCGACCATCAAGTGACCCTGGCAGAGGACGGAATAAAGGGCGTGCAGCTCTTTAAAGAAGGAAAATTCGATGTGGTTCTGACTGATTTGGGAATGCCGGGAGTGTCAGGCTGGGAGGTATGCAGGATGATTAAGGAGATAAGCCCTCATACGCCCGTGGGAATGATTACAGGATGGGGGGGGGAAGAGAGTCGAGACAAAATGGAGCAATTTGGTCTTGATTTTTTTATCTCCAAACCCTTCGATTTTGCGCAAATTCTGAATGTGGTCGCCGAGACCATGGAATCCAAACAGGAATGATGTTTCTCTTGAATCTCTTCTTCATGATACACCGCCCTGAACCTGTTTTTTTTCACGGATGACCTGAAACAGATCAGGGGCGTAATAGACGGAAACGATATGT
This sequence comes from Thermodesulfobacteriota bacterium, assembly GCA_047519465.1. Lineage (GTDB taxonomy): Bacteria > Desulfobacterota > BSN033 > BSN033 > UBA1163 > UBA1163. The sequence goes on from JAPVTA010000087.1 coordinate 3,123, forward strand.
TGATGCTTCCTGGAGGCTTTTTCCTCTTGCCAAGTACTTCGTTATCTTGGAGAGCGTATGAATGAAAAAAATGAAGATAGACGTTGGATCATTCTTTTTATTATTGTGTCAATCCTATCACTGATCGCAGTTTCCGCACTGACATTCATTCTAACGAGAATTATAAAAGGCTAACAATTCTGCGATCAGAGACTTCCTCCTCCTTACTGCCGGGCTGACTGCGAACCGCGGACAAGCCCTCGAACCCGGCGAGATCCTTTCGACTGATCACGCTGGGAAATTGGCCCTTATCCCTCAGGTCAAAAAAGTTTATTTAGGTTCGACACGAGATCTGGTTCCCAGAACGATCCATGGCATACAAGTATCGGCAATCCCTGAAGAAAAGAATTGTCTCAGTCTATTCTCAGTCTTTGTCCTTATCGAATATATCTTTGACTTCCTGGGAGGCCATGCTTGTCGAGGCGATTGTTAGCAAAAAGGACTTGGCGGACTCGTCGTATTTCAAAAAGATTTGTGTGATACTTCCGTCCCAAAAATAGGCTCCCTGGGATTTATTCACAGGCCCATATTTTTCGAATAAGAATTTCCTTAAGGCATCAAAATTTTCGGGCCCGGTGCCAGTTATCCGAGCTTCAGCAAACTTCCCTCTCCAAAAGACATACTCCGTCTTGTCAAGCTGGGCCTGTCCCAACTTCGACATGTCCCCTTTTCGGGTATAATAAATCTTGATTTTCACATCCGGTTCAGACGGGTCGCTGATGCTCATCGATGCCACCATGTCTGATTTGACTTCCGAGAATGGAGTTCCCCACTTAATGCCAGCGAACCCGTCCGGTTCTGAATTGGGTTTGAAAGCGGACGTAGATTTCTGTGCACAGCCGAAGATCCCTACCAAGAATGATAAAACAACGGCCCATTTTCGAAGGTTTCTCATTTCGGATATCTCCGTTCTCTGTCAGACCCCCAGGGCCTTTCTCCCAGCCCACCATAGGCAATTATAATGGGCCGCGAGGCTTTGTCAATTGGAACTAAGCCGCAACAAACGATTTGATTTTGCTCGAGGTTTGTGATAATAATTTCGAGTATTTTAGGGGGTTCAAAAAGACCCCCAGACAAATTATTTGAAAGGGGAGGTGGATATGAAGAAAAGTTGGATTGCAGGGATGATGGTTCTGACAGTTTTGATAGCGGGTTCTGCATTCGGCGCTGAATCGATTAAATTGGGTATGTCGACCTGGCTCGGGTACGCTCCCTTGTACCTGGCTAAAGAAAAGGGATTTTTTAAGAAGCACGGGGTTGACGTGGAGATCGTTGTGATCGAAAGCCCGGCGGATAGACGGGCCGCCTTCGCGGCCGACAAGATTCAGGGAATGGCGACAACTGTGGATACCCATGTGATACGGCGGCCGCTGAGAATCCGATCCCGGTAAAACAGGTTTTGGCCCTTGATGATTCTCATGGTGGCGACGGCATGGTGGCGAAAAAGGAGATTAAAACAATTAAAGATCTTAAAGGAAAGACGGTTGCCGCTCAACTGGGTGCAGGAGCAAGCTATTTCTGGCTAAACTATGTACTGGCCCAGAATGGGATGAAGCTCGCTGATCTCAAGACGATTGATATGAAGGCAGGCGATGCGGGTTCTGCTTTTGTAGCCGGCAAGGTCGATGCAGCAGTGACATGGGAACCATGGCTCTCCAGGGCAAGGGGGACCGCCTTTGGCCATGTGTTGCTTTCAAGCGATAAGACCCCTGGGATTATTGTGGACTCCTTAGCTTTCAAGCCCGACTTCTTGCAAAAACGTGCGCCGGATGTGAAAAAGATCGTAACGGGATGGTATGAGGCGGTTAAGTTTGCTGGTGAATATCCGAAAGAGGCCGATGCCATCATGGCGAAATTCACGGGCCAGAAACCGGAGGAATTCACCAAAGAAAAGACGGGTGTTCGATTCTATGGCGTCAAGGAGAATAAGGATTACTTTGGAACGCCACAAAAGCCGGGGCTTCTTTATGCTGTGACACAACGGGCTGCGGACCTCTGGTTTGAATTGAAGTTGATCAAGACCAAACCCCAAGCGGCCGATTTGATCGATGGTTCATTCCTTTAACCAATGGATGGGAAAAAAGAAAAGGAACTGGAGGGGGCTCCCCGGAAACTTGAGAATTTCTTGAGTCCGAGGGAGCCCATCCCTAAAAGCCTCTATTTCATCCTTGCCCTTGGCAGTTTTGCCTTTTTCCTCGTCATCTGGTCCATTCTTACTTATGGGGGACTTGTCGATCCCCTGTTTCTTCCGTCTCCAGGAAGGGTTTTCCGAGCGGGTGTCGATCTCTTCTTCGAATTAGGCTTTACCACCGACATCCTCAATAGTGTGTACCGGGTGATGATGGGATTTATCATCGCGGCCATTATTGGAGTCCCCATCGGTTTGATCATGGGAACCTTCAAAGTCGCAGAAGCCTTTACGGAACCTGTGGTGGGCTTCATTCGCTATATGCCGGCCTCCGCCTTTATCCCTTTGTTCATCCTCTGGCTTGGGATCGGTGATGTCGAAAAGATTGCTATCATCTTTGTGGGGAGCTTTTTCCAACTCGTCCTGATGGTGGCTGTCGTCGCCAAGAATGTGCATAAAGATATGCTGGAGACGGCCTATACATTAGGGGCGAAACGACTTCAGGTAATCCGGAAGGTTTTGCTTCCGGCGAGCCTTCCGGGAATTGTCGACACCTTGAGAATCATTGTGGGATGGGCGTGGACTTATATCATTGTCGCTGAACTGGTCGCCTCTGCTTCAGGCATTGGCTATATGATCATCAGCTCCCAGAGAATGCTCCGGACCGGAAACATCATCTTCGGAATTCTGACGATCGGCATGCTTGGTCTGATTACAGACTTTTTCTTCAAATGGCTTTATAATAAATTATTTCCATGGATGGAGTGAAAAGTGGAAGAGGGCATCAAACTCCATATCCATAATGTGTCAAAGATCTATCCTTCGAAAAATAACGAAGTGGTGGCCGTCGACGAGATCGATCTCAGGATTAGGGACAAAGAGTTCGCGACGATGCTGGGACCTTCCGGTTGCGGGAAGTCCACGCTCCTCCGCATTGTGGCAGGACTGACCAAGCCGACGCGAGGCGTGGTCAGACTCGATGGGAATGTGATCCGCGCGCCGGGCCGGGATCGGGGAATGGTCTTTCAGAGTTATACGCTTTTTCCCTGGCTCACGGTGAAAGAGAATATTCAGTTCGGACTCGAAATCTCGGGCATACCAAAAATGAAACGAGAGGAGATCGGCCAGGAGTTCGTCGAGAAGGTAGGCCTGAAAGGGTTTGAACAAACTTACCCAAGAGGGCTTTCCGGCGGGATGAAGCAGAGGGTTGCCATCGCGAGAGCCCTTGCTAACAACCCTGCGATTCTGCTTTTGGACGAGCCTTTTGGAGCCCTCGATGCGCAGACGCGGGCGCTGATGCAGGAGTTGCTCACCAAAGTCTGGGAAGAACTTCATAAGACGATTCTTTTTGTCACCCACGACGTAGAAGAGGCCATCTTCCTTTCGGATCGGGTCTTCGTCATGACTGCCAGACCGGGAAGGATCAAGGCCGAGATCGATATTCCCTTGGAGCGACCGAGAAGCTATGAGCTCAAATCCAAGGAGGCTTTCCTCAACCTGAAGAAACAGGCCCTCGCCCTTATCCGGGAAGAGGCTATTAAGGCCACCCTGGGCAAGGGATAGACCTGAGTCGGGGGGGCAGAAGGCTGCTTGGCAGGACTTGGGCTAAAAGAAAAGGGAGGCGAGAAGAAGAATTGAAAGCAGAGAATCTTGCACGGAAAGGAATTTTGAAAATAGCCTCTTACGTGCCCGGGAAGTCGATTGAGGAGGTTCAAAAGGAGTTTGGGGCGAAAAAATGGACCAAGCTTGCTTCCAATGAGAACCTTCTCGGCCCTTCTCCCAGGGCACTTAAAGCGATCCGTAAAGAGCTTGCTAAAGTCTATCTGTACCCGGAGGGCCCTTGTACCGTTCTGAGGAAGGCTTTGGCGGAGAAATTTGCCATTCCTGAAGGAATGGTCGTTATCTCCAACGGCGCCGATAACTTAATTCTCATGATCGCGAATGCCTTTGTGAACGAACGGGATGAAGTGGTGATGGCCGATCCCACTTTTTCGGTCTACACTAATGCGACTCAGATCATGGGCGGAAAACCTGTCGGGGTAAAGTTGAAAGACTTTACCCATGATCTGGACAGCATGCTGAAGAAAGTCGGCCGCAAGACCAAATTGGTCTTTATCTGCAATCCGAACAATCCAACGGGTACGACTGTTTCCGTCGAGGCGCTGAACGCTTTTCTCTCTCGGCTTCCAAAGCGTGTGGTCGTTGTGTTGGATGAAGCGTACGGAGACTTTGTAGAGGATGCGTTCTGCCCGAATGGCCTGGACTATATCAAAGAAACAAAACAGGTCATCGTGCTTCGGACCTTTTCAAAAGTTTACGGGTTGGCGGGGTTGAGGATCGGTTACGCTTTAGGGAGGGAAGACTTAGTGGATTGTCTTTATCAGGTGAGGGATCCTTTTCCTGTCCACCGACTGGCACAGGCAGCTGCGCTGGCCGCATTGAACGATGAGGAGCACGCCGTAAGGTCGATTCAAATGGTCTACGAGGGGAAGAGATATCTTTACAAGGAACTGGACAGGGCAGGGCTCTTCTATGTCCCCAGCGAGGCCAACTTTATCTTCATCGATTTTAAGAAAGATTCCGAGAGGGTTTTTCAGGCTTTTCTGGGAGAAGGGATCATTATCCGGCCTGGAAAAATATGGGGATATCCCACTTTTGCCAGGGTGACCATTGGAAGGATGGAGGACAATCGCCGGTTCATCAAAGCCCTCAGAAAAATCCTTTAGAAAAACCGTTGAAGATTAGGTCATTTGTGGCTATATTATAGTTCGCATTAACCACTGTAGGTCATTGCGAGGAGTGCCTGCCTGCGGTAGGCAGGCCACGACGAAGCAATCTCAAAGCGAGATTGCCACGCCCTTCGGGCTGGACACCATGGGGTGCCCCGAACCGTTCTGGTTCAGCCCGGTGCAGGGCTTTGGGCTCGCGATGACAACTTTTTGTGGTTCCTGACATACGAACTATTTCATGCTCTCAGTAGAGTGGAGTCATCGGCCATTGACTTATGATTGAAGTTGATCTCGTTATTAAGAACGCGCAGGAACTCCTCACCCTTTCTTCGGAAGAGTCAGGACTGGGCATCATTCAAAATGGAGCCGTGGCAGTAAAAAATAAAAGGATCTTCTGGGTCGGGAAGACAGAAGAGGCGTTTCAAGAGTTCTCTTTGAGTCGAGAGGGCCGCCAAATAGACGGCACAGGAAGAGTGGTCATGCCCGGTCTCATCGATGCGCATACGCATCTTATTTTTGCAGGGTCAAGGGAGAACGAATTCGAACAAAGAATTCGAGGACTCTCCTATCAGGACATTGCGGAGAGAGGAGGGGGAATCCTTTCAACGGTGGAGGCCACCAGAAAAGCTTCTTTCGATGAACTATTCTCCCTTGGCAGGAAAAGATTGGACCGGATGCTATCCAAAGGGGTGACCACCCTGGAAGCCAAAAGCGGATACGGCCTTTCTGTCCGGGACGAACTGAAAATTCTGAAAGCGATGAAAGCTTTGCAGGAGAGCCACCCTATCGATATCGTCCCCACTTTTCTAGGAGCCCACACCTTCCCCAGGGAGTTCAGAGAAGACCGTTTGGGCTATATCAATCTTCTTGCCGAAGAAATGATTCCTCAGGTGGCCCAGGAGGGACTCGCGGAATTTTGCGACGTCTTCTGTGAGGAGAAGGCTTTTACCTTCGAAGAATCGAAGAAGATTCTCGAGGCAGGGAAGCAATACGGCCTTAAGCCGAAGATCCATGCGGATCAGTTGAGCCCGGGGGGTGGGGCCGAACTGGCTGCCGAGGTCGATGCCATTTCGGCCGATCATTTAGAATACGCGAGCCGAGAGGGTATCAAGAAAATGGCCGAGAAAGGGGTCACGGCCGTGTTATTGCCAGGGGCAAGTTTTTTTCTCTCAACAGAAAAATTTCCCCCTGCCAGAGACATGATCGAAAAGGGAGTGGCCGTTTGCCTCGCCACGGATTTAAACCCGGGCTCTTCGATGACCGAATCCCTCCCCCTGATGATGACCATGGGGTGTACGATGTACAAGCTGCTTCCGAAAGAGGTGATACAAGCCGCAACGGTTCATGCGGCAAGAGCCATCGGACGAGAAAAAGAGATTGGCAGTCTGGCAGCTGGAAAGCAGGCCGATATCATCCTGCTCGACATCCCGAACTATCGTCATCTCCGTATCACTTTGGTGTGGACCATGTCGAGTTGGTTATCAAAAAGGGGAAAATTGTCTATCAGAGGCCCGTGTAATTGCGGATTGCAGAGTTTTTGCTAATGTAACGCGTCAAGAATCCCTTCATTTTGTTTGTCATTCCGGACTTGATCCGGAATCCAGTTTTTTCAGCTGGATTCCCGCTTTCGCGGGAATGACGACCAGTGAAGAAATATTCTGCCTACTGCATTCTGACTGGTTGGAGTAACGATGCGACTTCTTGAGTGCGTTCCCAATATCAGTGAGGGGAGGAATCAGGACAAGATCGTTCTGATCGCTGAGGAGGTGAAGAAACACAAAGGGGTCAAACTTCTTGACTATTCTTCAGACAAGGACCATGACAGGAGTGTGTTCACTTTAATTGGTGAACCCGGGGCGGTTAGGGATGCCGCCCTTTCCTTAGCTATGAAGGCCATTGACCTTATTGACATGCGGGAACATAAGGGAAGCCATCCTCGTCTGGGAGCCGTGGATGTTGTCCCTTTCGTTCCCATTCAAAAGGTAGAGATGGGAGAGGCTGTTCGAATCGCTCGCGAATTTGGAAAGGAACTGGGTAAGAGGGGGATCCCAGTCTTTTTTTATGAGGAGGCCGCTACCCGGCCGGAAAGAAAAGAACTGCCTTGCATTCGGAAGGGAGAATACGAAGGTTTAGCGGAGAAGCTCAAGGACTCCGAATGGATGCCCGATGAAGGGCCCGGTCACTTCAATCCGAAATCCGGCGCGACGGTTGTGGGAGCTCGCTTCCCTTTGGTGGCCTATAACGTCAACCTCAAAACAAAAGACGTCTCCTTGGCCAAAGCGATTGCGAAAAAAGTCCGGTTCAAAGATGGAGGATTCCCTCATGTCAGGGCCATGGGAGTTGATCTCAGAGAAAAGGGAGTCGTTCAGGTTTCAATGAACCTGACTCACTATCGAGTGACCAATATTCCGGATGTCTACGAATTCATCAAAGAAGAAGCCCGGAAAAAAGGGGTAGAGATAGAGGGTTCGGAGATTGTAGGGTTGATCCCCTTGAGGGTCTTAGAACACGTCGTCCAATATTATTTGAAATGCCAGCCGTTCTCGGTTCGTCAGGTCATTGAGCAGCGAATTCTAGAATTTGAGTAAGGGGTAGGGGTGATGGAACTGGAACGGTTCTTGGAAAAGCTATCTTCACATACTCCAACTCCAGGGGGAGGAAGTGCTTCCGCGTTGGCGGGGGCATTATCTGCCTCTCTCGTTGCAATGGTGGCAGGGCTTCCTCCCAAGAAGGGCAAGACAGCAAAAAAGGAGATGGCGGGGATTAGAAAGAAAGGGTTATCCATTCAGAAAAGGCTCTTTCAGGCGATTGATGAGGATTCAAAATCTTTTGACGCTGTCATCGAAGCCCTTCGCCTTCCTAGAAACTCGGAAAAGGAGCGTCTCCGTCGAGCCAGGGAGATTCAAAAGGCCTACCAAAAGGCGATCCTCACCCCCCGACTAGTGTGTCAACAGTCCCTTGAACTCTTGGAATATTCAAAGACCCTTATTTTTAAGGGGAACCCGAATGCCATCAGTGATGCAGGGGTGGCCGTTTTTCTTGCTCATTCTGCCTTGGCAGGTGGGCTGCTCAATGTGAACATCAACTTAGCGGCTGTGACTGACAAAACCTTTTCAAAAAAAATGAATGTTTTGATGAGAAGCTGGGCGAAAAAGAGGAATCACCTGATGAAAATGATCCTCACGAAGCTGACCGGTTTCTCTCATGTATGAAGGGACCTGTTTCCTGCGCAGTTTAGGGTTCCGGGTACGTCTGGATGTTTTTGACCGGAACGTGCCCCGTCCCGCCAAAGCGGGATAGGCGGGGTCAAGGGGCACAATATGAACGAAACTTCCTTTGCTCGCATTCTGTTCGCCACTGCGTGCCCGGGAAGCCCCGCCCTGTGGGCGGGGAGCTTCACACTCTACGATTGAGGGAAGATATGCCAAAGTCTTGTGCGCTTACGGGAGCATTTCTTTTTCTCGTTTTTACCGTTTCTCCGGTCGCGGGCAAAGAAAACCTGCCCGGTCTGATTAAGAGAGTCGAGTCCTCGATCGTTATGATTGTGACTTATGGTAAGGAAGGGAGCGTCCTCGGTCAAGGAAGCGGATTTTTTATCGGTGAGATGGGGGATGTGATCACGAATTCCCATGTCCTGGAGGGCGCAAGCCGCGGGACTGTCAGAACGACAGACGGGGAGGAATATCCGATTAAGCAGGTTGTCGCTGAAGATAAGGAAGGCGATATCGTTCAAGTTTCGGTAGATATTTCAAGAAAAGCGATCAAGCCCCTACCCGTGGCCACGAAACTCCCCGAGGTGGGAGAGCGAGTGATTGTAATCGGGACCCCCCTCGGGCTCGATCAAACGGTCTCGGATGGAATTGTCTCGGCCGTGAGAGAGATCCCAGGATTCGGGAAAATCGTTCAGTTGACCGCTCCCATATCTCCGGGGTCGAGTGGCAGCCCGGTGATCAACATGAAAGGAGAGGTGATCGGAATTGCGACGTTCTTTGCGGTAGCGGGTCAAAACCTCAACTTCGCCATTCCCGGAGAAAGAGTAACAAGGCTGACCTCAGGACGGCGGGAAACACTTCCGGAGTGGGGAGAGGCGAAGACGAAAGATTGGCTTGCTTCGGCAGAAGGACTCTACGCCATGGGGATCCACTATGTCTGGGCAGAGGATTATGGGAAGGCTCTTCCCTATTTTGCTGAAACGATCAAGAGAAACCCGGAGCATGCGCAAGCTTATTTCCAGATGGGATATTGTTTGGCAAAACTCGGGCAGTATAAAGAAGCCATCGGGCCGTATGAACAAGCTGTCCGCCTCAGCCCCAAGGATGCGGACTATCTGAACAATCTCTGCGTTGCTTACGGAATGGTCGGTCGCTACCATGACGCGACGGAGTCGTGCAGACAATCCATCCAGTTGAAGTCCGATCTCGCCGAAACTCACAGTAATCTAGGATGGTTTTATCAAAAGCTTGGGCGGTATCAGGAGGCTATCCAATCCTGTAAGGAGGCCATCCGCCTCAAGCCTGATTTGGCTCAGGCACATTATAATCTTGGGAATGCGTACTCTGGCCTGAAGAGATACACAGAGGCCATCGATGCCTATAAGGAGGCCATTCGCATCCGATTTGATTACGCAGAAGGACATTTAGATTTAGGGTCGGCTTATTTTCAAACGGGACAATTCGAGAAGGCGATCGATTCTTACAAGCGAGCCATCCAGATGAAGCCTTCTTTGGCCGAGGCCCATCTCAACTTGGGCATGGCTTATTTAAGGTCGGGGGACAGAGGGTCGGCCGTCGAGGAATACAAAATTCTTAGGGGACTAAACCAGGAACTGGCGAACAAGCTTTTTAATCTAATTTACGAATGAGGATCTTGCTAACAATAATGTTCAATGTTCATTCCAACCTTGACAGGTTTGAAGGAGTCCCGCCGAGCGGTAGGACGGCAAGCAGCTAAAGCGATCCCGAGAGAACGGCATGCCTGAGCTCTGGACACCATACGGAGTCTCGAACCGTGCTGGTTTAGGCCCGTGCGGCCCTCGCTCGCAATGGCGGGTTGGGTGGAGTCTAAACAATAGCCCGCTTCGGCTAATAAATGGCTGCGACTCGGATGGATTTTATCCGCGGAGCTTTATACAGCGTGGGAGGAAATCCTCCCGTCCTCTAAGCGCTGGCCGGAGGGGTTTGAATCGCCCCGGGGTACAACAATTCACCTCCCTCTGCGCCAACGGGTCTTCACCGAAGCTCACTTGTGCCAAGCTAAAAATGTTTATTTCTTTGGTGGAACGATTGCGTCCTTGCAAGCCTTAGCGATGCGCATCTTGACTACGGTCTTGGCTGGGATATTGATCGGCTCGCCCGTAGCCGGGTTTCTCCCTACCCGTGCCTTGCGCTTAACCAGGACGAGCTTGCCGACGCCGGGGAAGGTGAAGGCTCCAGCCTTTTTAGTTTCGGCGATGGCGAAGGCTGCCATTTCGTCGATCACTGAGGAAGCTACCTTTTTGGAAAGGTCGAACTTCTTTGCAAAATAGGAAACGATTTGGGCCTTAGTCAGGGGTTTCTTTCCTGCCATACTCTTTCCTCCTCCTTGTGAAGTGGTTTAAGTTTTAAGTATACAAAAAAGTTTTTAAAAAGCAAGCACAAAATTATTTTGAAATACAATTGGAGCGGGCAACGGGGATCGAACCCGCGACCCTCGGCTTGGGAAGCCGATGCTCTACCAGCTGAGCTATGCCCGCTTCCCGCCCCATGATGGGTGCAAGGATCAATGGTTAATCTTCAAAATATAAGAAAGCCTTGAGCCTTGTCAAGAGATTTTTAAGAAATTTCTAAAAAAGCTTAGAAATCTCTGATTACCCTGATTAAGGGCCGATTACACTGATTAGAAAACTTTGAAGAGCAAAAAAATCTGTGTCATCATGTCTGAAATCTAAGTGATCAAGAGAGCGTATAGCCGTTTCTCAGAGCTCTCTTTAAATCACCTTCACCTCGGCAGGAAGATAGGTTAATACTTCTGCCCCGTGAGGGGTCACGAGAACCATATCTTCGATTCGAACTCCTCCCCAGTCTGGCACATAGATACCGGGTTCGATCGTAAAAACCATTCCTTCTTGAACGGGTCCTTTGTTTTCGGTATTGATCACGGGATCCTCATGGACGGCAAGGCCTATGCCGTGGCCTGTCCCGTGGCCGAAATACTCGCCATATCCTCGATCTCGAATGTGATCCCTTGCAGCGGCATCCACCTCGCAAATGGGTATTCCCGGCCGAACCTTGTCGATCGCCTTATCATGAGCCTCTTTGACGGTCTGATAAATTTTTTGCTGTTCTGAGGTAGGGTTGCCGCAGACCATTGTGCGCGTCTGGTCGGAATGGTAGCCTTGAAATCCGGAGCCAAAATCGATCACGATGAAATCTCCTTTTTCAATTCGTTTCCCGCTGGCCTTTCCATGAGGGAGGGCGGATCGTTTTCCCGAGGCAACGATGATATCAAAACCGAGGGCCTCGGCGCCCTTCCGCTTCATGAACCACTCCATCTCAAAAGCAACGTCTCTCTCCGGCACACCCTCATTAAGAAGCTCCAAGATATGGAGGAAGGCATCGGATGCGATCTCGATAGAGGTTCGAAGTACGGCCAACTCTTGTTTATCTTTCAGGGCCCTTATATTTTTCATCTCATCCTCCAAAGGGATGAGGCTCGCTTTGGAAGACAATCTTGCTGAAAGAAACTGATGGGCCGAGAAAGGTAGAAAAACAGATTCAAACCCTATTTCCCTTAATCCCAAGTCTAATAGAAGAGAGGCAATCCCTTCTGTCTTCTTTCTATAGTGCACGATCTGAGATCCCTTGACTTCTTCTTCGGATTGAGTCCAGTACCGAGAGTCCGTAAGAAAAAAAGAATTTTTCTGGGTAATGACGAGGGCTCCGTCACTGCCGGTAAAGCTACAGAGGTAACGAATATTCTCGAGGCTGCTGAACAGGATTCCATCCAGGTGGTTTGAATCCAAGATTCTACGAACAGCCTCTAAGCGCGGTGGGTAAAAAGAATTTTCCACTATTGTCTTCTCCGTTCGTGGATATTGGTCAGCCATTTTTCCAGAAAACGAATCTTTTCCTCTTTTGAGCGTAGGGGTGGACGGGTTCGGGGAGGGGAAAGGCTTAACTTCTCACTTAACTGCTCGAGCCGATGCTTTATTTCTGCGTTATGAGGGTCCTTTTCAGCAAGGGCTTTGAAGATTTCGTAGGCCTCCTGAAGATGACCCTGTTGGAGATAGATTTCTGCCAATGTTCTTGTGATCATACGATCCATAAACATCCTGCCCGAAGGGCCTTTGCTAAACGTTAGAAAATAATTACGCAATTGTCAATCCCCTCGTCCTTCTTGGCGTCCGCTACCAGTGCTTCAAAAATGCCTTTACTGTCTTCATTCCGGGCTTTATTAGGCTGCGCGGACTTGATACGGGGGAATCAAGTATTTCTGAGCTGGATTCCCGTCTGAGTTTACTCCGTACTCGATACCGGACGGGAATGACGGGTTGAGAATTGATGTAAAGAAGTGTCGGATGCGCTACGCTCGCTTTTCTATTTAATGGTGTATTCATGCCCGACCGAGGCGCTCTAAACCGATCGTCGGCCAAGGAAAAACTGGGGTACAATAGGG
>JAPVTA010000088.1:0-14774 GCA_047519465.1 Thermodesulfobacteriota bacterium
AGGCAATAGCGAGAGCAGGGCAGGTGATCTCTTGGCCTGGCGTGAAATTAGCAAAGCTCCCTGCCCTAAAGGGCGGGGCTTTCCGGCAAGGTGGTTCTTTCATATTGTGCCCCTTGACCCCGCCCTGAAGGGCAGGGCTTGCGGGGCACGGACCGGTCAATTCCTACGATGCGTTTGGCCCAACGTTCAGCTTCGCCGGCTGGTCGTACATGACAGGGTTCTGGGAACAAGTCTCGCAATCTGCCTCTCTCTGGAATCCTCTTCTTTCGAATTCGCTCGGCATTTGTACCGATATTTTTTTTCGCAGACATGGGTGGGTCGGAGAGATCAAATTAGCGGAGGAGGGTAACGTTATACGTAGTTCAGATGTAATCTGGGTCGAGGACCAGGAGATTCGGAAGGCAGTTCGGAAGAATCCGAACATTGTGAGAGAAGCTGAGAAGATTTGGAAGAGAGTAAAAAAAATTACGCAGGAGTATTGCTAAGATAAAGGGAATATGTGAAAATAGGAACATACAATCTACGTTCAAGCGATGATATTATCCTGATGGACTAAGAGGGAAAAAAGGAAATGAAGAGATGGGAAAAGAAGATCCTGAGGAGGATTTGAATCGAAATGAGGTAGAACAAATAAATCCCGGAGGTGAAGGCTATGATCAAGACGGAACTGTGTGATTTTCTTGGAATCAAGTATCCCATTATTCAGGCCGGGATGGGGCCATTTGGGACAAACAAGCTCTGCATTGCTGCGGCCAATGCCGGAGTATTAGGGCTGATCAGTTCGAGCGGCATCTCTGTGAAGGAGTTTCAGCCGGGGATTTATAAATACTTTGTTGAAACGGGCGGGGCCTCTTTGGAAGATGACGGCAAGACGGTGCTGAAGAAAATCTATCGGCAGACGCTCGAACAGACGAGGCAGAAGCAGGGAATCTTTGGCGTTAACGTCATGGTATCCGAGGAGATGAAGAGTTATGCGGACCTGATCGTTGACACGATGATCGAGGTCCGGGAGGAGGACCAGGAGATGAAGAAGCGTTTCCAGATCCTGGTCACCTCAGCTGGAGACCCGCTCCCATGGACTGAGAGGGTCAGGAAGGCGGGGCTGAAATGGCTACACGTTATTCCCTCCGTGAGGGGGGCGCTCCGTTGTAAGAAGGCGGGCGTGGATGGGGTAATTGCTTCAGGTCATGAAGGCGGGTTCCACACGTCATGGGAGCCGGTACATTCAATGACGTTGTTGCCCGCAGTGGTGGATGCCTTGGCCGACACGAAAATCCTCGTCGTGGGAACCGGCGGGTTCTGCGACGGAAGAACCTTGGTGGCGGCCCTGACCCTTGGCGCCTCCGGAGCTCAGATGGGTACCCGATTTCTCGCGACCCAGGAGAGCGATTTTCACCCGATGTGGAAAGAAGGAGTCGTCAAGGCCGGTGACCGGGGAACGCTGGTGGCCCGAGGGTTTGTCGGTCCGGCCCGATGGTTAAAGACGCCGGTGAGCATCAAGCACCAGGAGAACACCTTGAAAATGTCGCCCGGGGTTTTTTTAGGGAGGCCGGACGATTATACGACCGTTCCTATGGAGTTGATTCAGGGCGAGATTGAGGGGCTGAATGCGGTGTACGCAGGGGACGAGAGCAAGGCTCTTTTGGCTGGCGGCGAATGCGCTCAGCGGATCAACGATCTTCCCACCGTACAGGAGCTGGTCAAGAACATTGTCCGGGAAGCCGAAGAAGTTCTCGCCAAGGTTCCGAAATTCTTAGCATAGGTCGAGGAGCCTCCAAGTAGCGAAGCCCAAAAAAAGAACCAGAGAATGGGGCAGGGCTTTTATGGCTCTGCCTTTTTTTCTGTATGCATTTCCCCGGAGTGAAAACGGAACAAGTCGTCGATGAATGGGCGGGTCCCTTTCTTGTACCAGGGTCCGCGAATTATTCAATTCCTACGATGCGTTTGGCCCACCGTTTCTTCTGATCGAGGTTCCCCAGCCGTCCGTACATGACTTTTTGAGTTTGAGGAGATCCTGCGCCATGCATGGATTCGACCAGAGCTGTACCTCCACTCATATTTTCAATAAGCCTCAGAATCTTGATACGAGCTTCAACGGGGATCCCTTTCGCGCCGGCTAAGTATTTTTTCACATATCGGCCCACTTCACTGCTTTCGAGATCACCCTGGAAGGGCATCGTGGCAACGATACCACCGGCGATATCATGGGCGAGGCGGGCGATTTCATAGATGTGGCGCGTGACATTATGTTTTGTCGTATTGGCTAAAAGAGGATCCGGATAATAAGCTCCGGAAGGAGTCTTATATCCCATAGCCGAGCAGGCCACAGACCCTGAATAGATTGTCTCTGCGAGATGAATCATCTCAGCCAGTTTTTCTTTAACGTGAGAAGCGCCGGCTGTTCCTTGATACTCGGCGGCCAATGCAGTCGCCCCCACGAGAACATCGGACACTCCTCCTTTGCAACCTCCATAGTTTTGCCGATGCAACGTGGCAAACCGTTCCACCAGCAGTCCAGCCATGTCATATTCGCCGCAGAGAAAAACCCTCTCCCAGGGGACGAAGACATTTTCGAAGACGATCAGCGCCTCCCCTCCGACAAGCCCATACAGAGGGTTGCCAACGTCGATTCCTTCCTCGAATTTACGCTCTTCGTTCGTCTGGCGGCCAAATATGAGAACCACTCCCGACGCATTGAGGGGAAAGGCACAGGCCAAGGCATAGTCTTTGTCTTCCTCTCTCATCGCCTGAGTAGGCATGATCAGAATCTCGTGGGAATTTACACCCCCTGTCATATGGGCTTTGGCTCCACGAATAATAATTCCGTCGGACCGTCGATCGACGACGTGAGTGAAAAGATCGGGGTCTGACTGCTTTGCAGGGGGGAGAGATCGGTCCCCTTTGACATCGGTCATCCCACCCACCAGCATCACGTTACTATCCTGGACATGGATCAGATACTTTTTGAATCGCTCGAAATAATTTGTCTTGTATTTTTGATCAATATCATAAGTCGTCATGTACGTGGCATTCAGGGCGTCGAACCCCACACATCGTTGAAAGCAGGAGCCTGTTTCATGGGCAATGAGACGGAGCATCTGGACTTTCTTAATGAGGTCCTCCACACTCTGATGAATATGAGTGAATCGGTTGATTTTCCTGCCGGTCAGATGAGAAGTGGCGGTCATCAAGTCCTCGTGTTCGGGCCGAAGGGCAAGCTCGTAAGTGAGGGCCGCAGAATTGATGTGGGGCCGAAGGGCAGGATGTTCGGTGACATCCTCCACGCGTTTCCCATTGTAATAGACCACCTGATGAAGGTCTTTAAGACTTTGGATGTAATCCTCTTTGGTAACGATTCGTTTCATCTCTTCTCCTTTCAAAAAGCATAGCGTCTAGAACACGGCGCACAAGCACAAAAAACTTTTCAGCTTTTAGAATCTCTCAGGGCCCTCCTCAAAAACTTCCCTGTGGCCGTCTTTGGCACCTCTTTAACAAATTCGACTTGCCTCGGATATTTGTAAGCAGCCATCCGCTCCTTGCAATGGGCCATGATCTCGTCTCCGGTCACCTTGCCTTCAAATCCATCCTTCAAAGCCACAAAGGCCTTGACGGTCTCCCCCCGATAGGGATCAGGAACGCCGACCACGGCAACTTCCCTGACAGAAGGATGAAGGTAGATAGCATCTTCTACTTCTCTCGGCCAAACTTTGAATCCGGAAGCAATGATCATGTCCTTCTTTCTGTCTAAGAGATAAACCCAACCCCTACTATCCATTGTACCCACATCTCCGGTAAAAAGCCACCCCTGCCGGATGGCGTGAGCGGTCTCCTCGGGTTTGTTCCAGTATCCCGGTACGACGCCCGGCCCTTTGACAGCCAGCTCCCCGACCTCTCCGGGGGGAAGCTCCTTTTGAGGATCACCGAGGTCCACAATTTTAGCCTCATGGCTCGGGATGGGAACCCCAATGGCAATGGCCCCGGTCACAGGATCTACAGGCGCCCTCAAGCCCAGCGGGACCAGAGTAGCGGGTGAAGTGGTTTCAGTGAGGCCATAAACATTATGGATGTAAGTCCCTGTCAGTTTTTCAAATCTTTCTACAACAGCAGGGATGACAGGGGCTCCGCCGCTGTAGACTTTTCGGAAGCTGGAGAGATCATGCTTTCCTATTTCTGGATCATTCATCAATGCAATGAAGACCGTGATGGCTCCGATCGTGCAGGTGGCCTTCCATCTTTCAATCATCTGGAATGTTGTCTTGGGATCGAAACGGTAATAGAGAACGAGGGGAGTTCCAGAGGCGATACAGGTTCCAATATGACCGACCATTCCCGTTACATGGAAGAAAGGAGCTACCCCAAGCATAACATCCGAGGGCGTCAATTTCCAACAATGACGATAGACCTCGGAGTTAAAGACAACATTTCCGTGTGTATTCATGGCTCCCTTGGGAGGGCCTGTGGTCCCGGAGGTATAGGTGAGATAGGCCACATCGTCCCGAGAAAGCTTGACCTCCGGAGGATGCTTCCCTTGATACCGCTCAATGAGCTTCATGAAGTCTGAACCTTCCAACCCCTTGACTTTTTCAACTCCTTTAAGGATCGAAGGGAGTGGACTTTTGGGGTCGAGAAAATCCAATTCTGAAGTGGTCAGAACGTGCCTTACGCCTGTCTCTTTGGCCACCCTACGAAGCATCTCTCCGTAAAGGGATTCCATACAGAGAAGAACTTGAACCGAAGCATCCTGAAAATAGTAAGACAGCTCCTTTTCTCTGTACATGGGATTCAACGGAACAATAATTCCTCCGCTCTTCCAGACGCCAAATTGGCCGATGACGAACTGGGGAATATTCTGGAGGTAGAGCGCCACGCGATCTCCTTTCTTCACACCGAGGTCCTTCAACGCACAGGCAAAGGCATCGCTCCTTTCGTCCAGTTCCTTGTATGAGATCATCTTGTCGAAATAGTAAAGAGCGGGGTTCTGGCCGTGGTGTTGAACTGATTTTCGAAGATGGTCCAAAGCATTCATGGCTTCGGGTGCTAAATCAGGGAGATATTCTTTGGGGTAGAGGGAAAGCCATTTTCTGGATTGAGATGTGGAATTCATCAGAAATCTCCTTTTGCGTCGAGACCTTCCAACCAGCCGACCAAGCTCTTGAAATCGTTTTCTCCGACGATCGACCGGGAGGGAGCTTTTAGGTTATTTGAATTCTTATTGGCACAAGCCCGGGGACATCCGCACACGAACACCACTATGTCTGAAACCTGCTGGTCGTTGACGGAAAAGATGAATCGGTCCTTTAATAAAGATTGGAGCTGTTGAACCATCTCCACCCTTTCATAGGAAGGGTTGCATCCACCACAGTATTTAATTGTGATCTTCTTCATGCCGTCTATTGTATGGCCCCCCCCTCACCCCGCCCTCTCCCCGTTGGGAAGAGGGCGGGGTGAGGGGGTAGTAGAGCACTTACCAGACCGTCCAGCCGCCGTCGACATAAATCGTCTGACCGGTGACAAAATCGGAAGCCGGAGCCGCAAGAAAAATGACGGTCCCTTCCAGCTCGGGGAGATAGCCCCATCTTCCCATGGGTGTGCGGTCATTGATGAAATTAAATCTCACCGGGTCATTCCGGATCTGCTTGACCATATCGGTCTCGAAATAGGTCGGGCCGATGGCATTCACACGCACACCCTGCTTGGCCCATTCGAGAGCCATGACCTTGGTCATCTGGATGACACCACCCTTCGAAGAGGCATAAGCTAACTGTGTGGCGAGCCCGACTTTTCCAAAAATGGAGCTCATATTGATCACCTTGCCGTATCCGCGCTCGATCATCTGAGGAACGACAGCCTGGGCCACCAGGAAATATCCTTTCAGGTTGGTGTCGATGATCAGGTCCCACTTCTCCTCGGGATATTCAAGGACTGGAACGCGGTAGTTGGTCCCCGCATTATTGATGAGGATATCGATGCGGCCGAAGTGCTTGAGTACCTCCCCAACCCCTTTTTTAACTTTTTCCTTGGAGAGGACATCGAGTTCGAATCCTGCGGAGTTCCGGCCCATCGCTTGGATTTCGGCTGGCACTCGTTTGAGGTCAGCAGGATTTCTTCCGCAAACAGCGACGTCCGCACCGGCCTTGGCTAAGGCTTTGGCAGCGGTCTCGCCCAGCCCTCGCGTGCTCCCAGTGACCATCGCCACTTTGCCGGTTAAGTCGAAAAGGTCCATTGTCAACCCCCTTTTCTTATTGTAAATTTCAAATTGCAAATCGCAAATTGAAAAGAGCTTTCAATCTGAAATCTGAAATTGTGTTACCTCCATTTCCCTTGGAGAGGAGAATTACAGAACTTACATTCCCGTTCACTACATTCATTTCTAAGATATCGAAGTTTGTTCGACGGATGACCTCTCGCTTACAAAAAAGACAGAAAGTTGAGTTGCAAACATGGCCAGGAGCATTTCCGGTATAACCATATCTCAAACCGTTTTTCTTTGCAATCCCATAGGCAGACTCGAAGGTTGAGACCGGGGTAGAACATTGCTCCCTTGAGGGAAAAAGTTGCATCCATCATCCATTTGACATGCCGTCTTGACAGGAACCTGAGTATTATCTATACTGCGGTACAATGCCGACGATATTCTAATCAAAATTTACAGCAACCCCTATCGAAAAGGCCGGAGGGAGGGACTGAAATGGAAAAGAGGACTCAACCACTTGTCAGTAAAGAAACGATTTATGTCTGTTTGGGGTTTGTCGGGTTGATCATCATACTGTTGGTGCTTGGCTCAACTCAATGGGGTTTTTTGGAAATGTTCCGGCTTTGGTTTGATGGGTTCAAATCCTTGTTTTAGAATCCCTAAGATGGAAAATAGGAAAATGGGGACAACCATCGCCAACCTTCGTCGGTGGACGTTGGGCCGAAAATCTCGATACAGGAGAGCGTCATGAAGAAGTGGAAACCAGCTCCGCGCGAGGCGGTTGCGACTTATGAGGTAGCAACCTCTGGCTTGGCCGGAGCCGAGCCAAGGAAGATGTTTGGGTACTCCTGTTCCTTTACAAAGGGAAACATGTTTGCCGGTTTGCACGAGGTGGGTATGGTCCTTCGGCTTCCTGACGAACGGCGTGCGGAGTTTCTTCGTTTGAGAGGTGCGGAGCAGTTCGAGCCGATACCCGGAAGAGTGATGAGGGAGTATGTGGTCGTGCCGAAAGTGTTGTTGAATGCGCGGGCACAGCTCCGGCCATGGGTTGAAAAAGCCTTAGCCTATGCTTCGTCTCTGCCGGCCAAGCAGAAAAAGCCTGCTGGCGGTGGCAAGAGATCGAAGAGCACAAAGAAGTGAGGTTGGGACGGCTTCGCCAAAAAAGAATTACACCAGCCAGCCCTTAAACGACGCGGCTGAGCGCAGGCATTACGCAATATCTGCATCAGAAATGCTCATCGATTCAGCTTTTACAGCCGGTGCCTCTTACCTCCGACCTCCTGGCCCTTCGAATCCTCTTCTCTTATTTCGCCTTATAGATTTTCATAAATAGAAGAAAGAGTATTGCACTGCTGATTTTGATCATAGCCATCATAAAACAGGATTCTTTCAAACCCAGAATGGGTAATAGAAGAATACCTCCGAAGAGTCCTCCCAAGAAACCTCCTAAGAGATCTGCTCCATAGATTAGACCAGCTGTCTGGCCGAATGCTTCTACCTTTGTAGGTATATCGATATAGATTTTAGTTGCCAAAGGGAATTGGAGCCCGATCCAGGCGCCAGAGAACAACGACATGATCAAGAACGTTGGATAAATGAGAAAAGTGAGGACTGTTTTTTCAAGGCAATGAGATAGGATGGAGAACACAAAGGGAAAAACAAATGAGAAGAGGATGACACCTATTTCTATTTTCAAAAATTGACGAGCACCCTCTTCTATCCTATCTAGGTGCCGAGTCATATAAAAGCTGCTCAGCGCCACCCCAAACATAAAGGTAGCTATGAGCAGGCCGATTTGATGGTAGAGATACCCATAGAATGTTTGAAAGGTGAAGATGACGCCTAAATTAAATATCATCCCCGTCAATCCGGTGGTGAAGATGGCATAGGGAACGGACTGTCCAGAGAGATAGGGTCTCCTTACGGAAAGGACGGCGATCAAGAGGGTGAAAAGGGTCATCAAGGCGATCGAGATTCGGAGACTAAGTCCTTCAAACCGTTTGAAAATTTCTGTTAGGTATGGGGAGAAGAGAGCATTCCAGTAAGAAAGGCTGAGGAAGACACCTATGGGGCGAAAATCGGAGTTGATCCGAACCTCTTTTCCCTCCATCGATTGTGAAAACCAGGTTGCCCATCTTTCATGAAGCCGGTATTCAATATAGCCTCGGGTGAAGAGGGTTGTTTGAATCTTCCTCGTCTCAAACCTTTTGATTATTTCGGCGGAAGAGACTTTGTTGAGCTGATCGGAATTCGAGGCCAGATAGAGATTGACGTCACCGGGGATGATCTTCACGGACCGAAAAACGCTCTTCAACGTATCCAGAATACATCCGTTTAAGTCTCTTAATTCTGGACTGATATAGGTCAGGGACCCGGGGAGGGTTAAGACGATGATTCCGTCCGGGTTCATCCTGTCATTGGCCGTAGAGAAAAATTCAGCCGAGAAGAATCTGTTCGTCTGTAATTCCTGGGGGGCAGGCAGTCCGATGAAAACGATATCGAATCGATCCAGAGTTCTCTTCACGAAGAACCGACTATCCGCATAGTGAGTCCTGACTCTGTTGTCTGAAAGCTCGGACTGGGTGAGGGGTGTCGAAAATCTCTGGACCAATTTCAACAGAAGGGGGTCCAGCTCCACATAATCCACATGCTTCACCGGGTATTTCAGTATCTCGTGGATCATCCCCCCCACTCCGCCACTCAGGATTAACACCGATTCAGGTTTTTTATGAAAGAGCATTGGAAAATGGACGAAATCCTCGACCGAAGCGATATCCGGCACAGGAGCGGTGATGGATGGGACCCCGTTGGTAAAAAAAGTGAATTGTTCACCTCTCTTCGTGACCGTGATGTTTCCATAAATGGAGTTTTCATTGTGGATGACATTCAGATTTTTCCACAGCGAACGGATGGAGGATTGATCAATCGCGTTTGGGGTTTGAAAGAAGAGGCCACAGACAAAGATAAAAGAAAGAAGACCGGATAGAATCCAGAGAAGCTTTTTTACACGGGGATTTGATGATCTTGGAGAAGGCCAGACAAGGATCGCTGCCACCACTGTATTGAGTAGAGAAATAGTAAAGGCGATCTCAAAAGAATTGAAATATTGGATAAGAAGAAATGTCATGAGCAGCCCACCGATGATGGCTCCGATACTTTCGAGGGCATAAACCTTTCCGATGGAGGAAATATCTTTCCTGATATATTGGAAATAAAGTTTGCACCCGTAAGTAAAGAGGGTACCCTGGGGGAGTGTCACGAGGAGGAGAATTAGGAAGGAGGAGTAAACGATTGGCGCAAAACCAAGCCCCTCTCCGGGAGTGGCAAGAAGGAAATTTTTGAATATTCGAGAAAGGTAGATAGTAAACGGAAGGGCCGTAGAAAAAGAAAGTTGGAACAATACAAAAACCTCCATCTTCCCTTTTGTCTTGTCAAAGCATTTGCCGGCAACAATAGAGCCGATGGCTACCAGGATGAGCCAGTTCGCGAGAATGATTCCGAGGGTGAGCTCGTTGCCACGAAAAGAGATGAGAAGTTCCCGCATCAGGATGATCTGTGCAACGATTCCGCTCAGACCCATGATGAGGAAGGAGAGTTTGAGGAAGAACGTTTTCATACTTTCCAGAAATTCTAACCCCCCATCCGATGGGGGAGGGTGAGTCCTGCACCACATAGGGTGCAGGACAATGCCCTGAACCTCACACGGTCCAGGGGTTGGGGGCGAACAAGAACGTCTCATTCCCCCTTCCCTTCATCTCCCTCGGGCCCAGAGACTGTGTCGTAATATGATTTACCGAATAGACACACTCAATATGTCGCAGGGGCTCAATTCATCGAGCCCTATTCACGGGCTTGATAAATCAAGCCCATACAATTGTGACACACCCGCCAACAGAGGGTGAAGCTTTGGATCGGTTCATTTTGTAACTAACAAAAAAGGGGATTGTGGTCAATGGGTAGAACAACGGGAGAGAGAGAAATAAGATTTTAGACGACCAGATATTTGCGAACGATCTCTTCATTCTGCCAGATTTCTTCCATGATGCCCTGATATTGGATCATGCCTTTTTCCAGAATGTAGCCTCTGTCAGAAGTCTTCCGGCAGAATTTCAGATTCTGATCAGCAAGAAGAATAGTTACTTCTTCACCTCGGATCCGGGCAGTGACCTCAGCCAGATTCTTAACGATGAGAGGCGCCAGGCCCTCAGAAGGTTCGTCAAGGAGGAGAAGATCCGGATTTTTCATCAAGGCCCGTCCGACGGCCAACATCTTTTGTTCGCCGCCGCTTAACTGGATTCCCTTCCGTTGCTTCAACTCAACAAAGACCGGAAAGAGATCATAAATCTTTTCGAAAGTCCACTGGCTCTTGCTTTTGCTCGATAACCGACGGGCTAACTCCAGATTTTCAAAGAGCGTGAGGTCGGGGAAGATCCTTCGGTCGTCGGGTACGTAACCCATGCCCATCTGAGCGATCTGGAAAGGAGGTCTTCCCACAACATCAATGCCTTTAAAAAGGATTCGGCCTGATCGGGGAGGCGTGAGTCCGATGATCGAACGGAGCGTGGTGGTCTTGCCAACGCCATTTCTTCCCAAAAGGCAGACTACTTCCCCTTTCTGAATGGACAGGGCGACTCCCTGGAGGACATGGCTCTGGCCATAAAAAGTGTTGATCTGATCGATGTTGAGTATCGTGTCGTAAGACTCTGGAATCATATCCTTTCCCAAAAAAGTTCCTCACCCAGGTAGACCTTTCTCACATCGTTATCTTGCTTGATCTCTTCAGGTCTGCCGTCAGCCAGAATCTGGCCTCGATGAAGAACCACAATTCGGTCTGAAAGGGAGAAGACGATGTCCATATCGTGTTCGACAATCACAAAGGTGGATTGCTTTTCATGGGACAATCTTCGTATATTCTCCAAAACCTTGACCCGCTCCACAGGGTTCATCCCCGCGGTGGGTTCGTCGAGGAAGAGGAGTTTGGGGTCGGGGGCCATGGCGAGACCGATCTCAAGCAGCCGTTGATCTCCGTGAGATAATGTGCCGGCTGGAAGGTCTTTCTTATCCCTCAACCCGATCTCCTCCAGCAGCTTTTCACTCCTCTTATTCACATCGGCATGGCGACCCACGGGTTTGATGAAACTCAGACTTCGATTCATGAGAGAGAAGATTGGAATTTGAAGATTTTCGAAGACAGTGAGCTTGGGGAAGATGTTCATAATCTGGAAAGAACGACAAATCCCCTTTTTCACCCTTTTGTGGATGGGAAGATGGGTGATCTCTTCCTCACAGAAAAAAACCTTTCCTGAATCGGCCTGGATGTTTCCGGTGAGGAGGTTGATCAGTGTCGTCTTGCCCGCACCGTTTGGTCCAATAATAGATGTCAGCACCCCTTCTTCAATACGAAGGTCGATATTATCTGCCGCACTGACCACGCCAAAATATTTTCTGAGTTTCTCAGTCCTGAGGAGTTCGACCATACTAATGTTTCCTGTCCCATTGAGACTTCCTCTCCCCTGGTGGGAGAGGAGCGAGGTAAGGGGGATGGCTGTCGAAGGGTCACCCCCACCCCGCCCTCCCTCATCAAGGGGGAGGGGAGGGGCGATTAAAGAGAGGCCAGATCCGTTGGGAAAAGAAGATCACGACCCCTCCGCGAAAGACCAAAACCAAGAAGACGACGATGGAACCAAACCATATCAGCCAGTATTGAGTATATCTGACAATCATATCCTTGATGAGATAAAAGAGGACAGAACCTACGATAGGACCGGAAAAGGTGTGGATCCCCCCGAGAAGGGTGACCATCACAGGTTCGGCTGAATGTGTCCAATGGGCGAGAGGCGGAGTGACTGTGTTCTCCAGAGGCGGTACAAGCGACCCTGCCAGACCTGCATAGAGACCGGCAAGAGTAAAGGAGAGAAGGCGGTAATTCCTGATCGAAATTCCTGCAAAGGAAACTCGGTTCTCACTATCGCGGATGCCTCTTAAAGTGAGGCCAAAAGGAGAGTTCACAAAGCGATAAAGAATAAAAATCGCAAACAATGAGATCGCCAAGACAAAATAGTAATAATTTTCCATTGGGTTCATATTAATGCTAAGGATCCCTGGGATCTCAAAAGGGGCCCTTGGAATCCCGACTAATCCGTCGTCACCACCCGTGACCTCCCGCCATTTCCACGCGATGGAATAGATCATCATTCCAAAACAGAGGGTCAGCATGGAAAAGTAGATTCGCGTGTGGCGGACGCAGAGATAGCCAAGGATGAGCGCAGAAATCCCTCCAGCTATCATTCCCGCGGCCACACCCACCAGGAGCGATGGAAAGATGAGGAGGATTTTAGCAGAAGCATAAGCTCCCATAGCGAAAAATCCTGCCTGGCCGAATGAAAGCAGTCCCGTGTAACCCAAAAGGAGGTTGAAGCCCATGGCAAAAACCGATAAAGTGAGAATTTGGATGACCATATAGATGATATATTTCCCGGCAAGTATGGGAAGGAAGAGTAGAAATAAAATCAATGCGGTAAGGAGAAAACTTCTCAGTCTCATGACGCCCTTTTCAATCTGCAATGACCCTTTATCAATTACCCATTATCAATGGCTTCAAAAACTGAAAATTGACCATCGGTCATTGATCATTTTACGTTGGTTATTTACCGAAGAGTCCCTCCGGTTTTACCATCAATACGATCGCCATCACAACAAAGATAATGAAGAGTTCAAAGACTGGGAAGAGCAGAATTCCGAAAGCAGTTAAAACGCCGACAATCAAAGCCCCTACAAACGCACCTTTTAGGTTTCCCAGTCCCCCGATCACAGTGATCACAAAGGCTTGAATGATCATGGCGGTTCCGATTCCCGGCGCCACGACACGAACAGGGGTTCCAAGCGCTCCCCCCAGAGCGGCGAGCATGGCTGCAAAAACAAATACAGTAGTGAAGAGGATTGGAATGTTGATTCCGATAGCACTCGCCATCTCCCGGTCTGATGCGGAAGCTCGGATCATCCTTCCCCACCAGGTCTTTTCCAGAACGAGCCAGAGAATGACTGCCACTCCAAACCCAGCAGCGATGATGAAAAGATTGTAGATGGGAAAAGGTCTGGACAAAATAGAAAGATTGCCCTCGAATAAACGAGGCATGGGAGGAATCATGGCGACGCCACCCCAAACCATTTTTACCAAATCGTCGAAGATCAAGATAAAGCCGAAAGTTAAGATTAATTGATAGGCGAGATCAATATCGTAGATGTGGCGAAGAAAAAAGCGCTCAAAGATTGCTCCAATCATACCTACACTGATGAGGCTGAGTCCGATCGAAAGCCAGAAATTAAGACCGAGTTTCCCATAGAATGTAAAGGTGGCATAGGCACCCAACATGAAGAGACTTCCGTGGGCAAAATTAAGCACCCCCAGAACCCCAAACACCAGTGTTAGCCCTGCAGCAAGAAGCCAAAGGTACATTGAAAAACTCAAACCAATGAGGGCTTGAAAAAGCAACTTTTCAAACATCACGAGCCAATTGAAATTCGTAGTAGCGGCCTTCTGTGGCCGCTCAATTTTGGGAGCCTGCGGAGGGGCTCCCTCACAGTTCTTCCGATGAAACAGTAAATCCCCTTAATTCCTCCTTTGGGAAAGGGGGATTAAGGGGATTTGGGACCGATTATTTCGTTGCAGCAATCGGCGTAAAAGGCGGATAGCGATAATAATCTTTGGCCGGTATCACCTTTAGGTCACCGAGAATGGGAAGGGGATAATTCTTGTCATAGATGACTCTTCCTCCCGGAACGGTATAGACTGCCTGATGGTCCTCCGGTCTAAAGAACCTCTTCCCTGCAGGAGTCATAATTTCCATTCCTTCCACTGCCGCAACCAATTTGGGGGTTTCGAAAGATTTGGCTTTCTCTACAGCTGCTTTGATGACATAGATTGAGGAATAACTTGTTTCAGCAGAATAATTTGGATATCGATTCCATCTCTTCAAAAATTTACTGACGAAAGCTTTATTTTCCGGTGTGTCTGGGTAGTTATGTATGTACCGTGCCGAAGCCCACAACTTTCCCTTGAACTTATCCGCCTCAACTTCCCTTGCTATTCCCTGGAGGACATCGACTGAGCCACCCATACATTGCCACCATGCCTTGATATTGTCAAAGACACCAAGGGTTAGTGCTTGCCGAAGAAGCATGACCCCCTCACCAGCCCATTTTGTTGTGTGTATAGCGTCAGGTTTCTCAGCCATCACAGCAGCAATATGGGATGAAAAGTCCATTGTCCAGAAAGGAGCCCATGCAATCGCAACAAATTCCACATCAGGACGATATTTTTTCATCGTATCTTTAAATAAGTTCCAAGACACATATCCATATTCATAATCTTCGTGAATGCCTGCCCATCTTTTTATATCTGGGAAATCTTTCATAATCAAAGCTGGCAGGATTCCATCCTGATAGGTTGGAGCAGAGGTACGGAAGATCTGTTTAATCCCTTTTTGATAGACTAATTCTTCTGTCAAACGGTGCGTTGAAGCATGGCTGAAGAAATGGAGTCGATTCAATTCGGGTAAGACTGGACCGATGGCCATAGCAC
>JAPVTA010000089.1:0-3303 GCA_047519465.1 Thermodesulfobacteriota bacterium
AATTGAAGAGAGAGGATGCAACAAGGATGAGAAAAATGAGATCTCTCCGAATGGACATTCTGATATTGTGCTTCGCTGTAGGCATTTTAGGTTGTGCTGGAGAGAAGGCACAACTGAAGACCGAGCCCGAAGGAGCCTCGACTCAGCAGGTTAGCATTCCAAAGGAAGAAATCGCAGTTCCGGCAACATCTCAATCTACACCGACAGCCCAGGCAGGAGCCCAGCCTCCGGCACCTTCGCAGCCTCCGAAATCAATGCAAGGTCAGGTGACCCCATCGCCCCCAACACCCTCGACACAGCCTCCCATTCCGGGTACCCCGCAACCGCCAACTCCGGCGGCAGTTGAACCTTTATCACTCAGGCAATCTTCAAGATCAGTGGGAGAACAACCCTCGGCATCGTCTGTCCCCCCTTCGACACAGCCAGCCCTTCCGCTTACACCCCAACTACCAACTGCGGCAGGGGCTCAGGCTCCGGCACCTTCGCAACCTCCAAAATCAATGCAAGCCCAGATGACGTCATCGTCATCAACGCCCTCGACACAGCCTCCCGTTCCGGCTACACCACAGCCGCCAGCGGGAACCCAGTCTCCAACGCCATTGCAGCCACCCGCTCCTCCAATGGTAAAGCCTGCGGTGCCTGCAGTAGGTCCCGGAGTCATTTTCAATTTTGATAATGCGGATATCTACGAAGTGATTCGGGTGATGGCTGAAATAATGAAGATTAACTATCTTGTCGATCCCAGGGTGAAAGGGACTGTCAATATTCACACCACGGGCCAGTTCCCAGGCGAGGAGGTCTTTCCAATCTTTCAGTCGATTTTAAGATTGAACGGGGCCACGGCGGTGAAGAAGGATGGCCTTTATGAGATCGTTCCTTTAAGCGACGGGAAAAAGACGTATGTCCCTCCGACGACTATCCGTGGCGGGACAAAATTCCCTTCAGAAGAGAAATATACGATTCAAATCGTTTCCTTGAAATACATTCCTGTGACAGAAGCCTCCAAATTAATCAAGCCTTTTCTTTCGGACGGAGCAGATATTGTCGAGCATCCTCCCCACAATATCCTGATCATCAGCGATGTGGCTTCCAACATAAAGAAATCGCTCGACATCCTTGCCCTATTCGATATCGATATTTTTACCGACACGAGAGTTAGAATCTATCCTGTCTTGAATGCCGATGTGACTGAGGTGGCTAAGGAGATGGAGCGCATCTTCTCCTCTTTTGAGGTATCCACAAAATCAGCGAGAGGGGTCGGAATTACTTTTACGCCCGTCACTCGGATCAATTCCCTGCTGGTTGTCAGCTCCATCCCTAATATTTTTGAGAAAGTCGAGGGGTGGCTCAGAGAGTTGGATAAGATACCGGGAGAAGGGTCGAAGGTGAGCGTTTTTGTTTACCACGTCCAGAATGCGAAGGCCAAGGATCTGGCTGAAGTTCTGAAAGAAGTATTTATGAAAGCGAAAGAGAAGAAGGTAGAGAAACCTGGAACCCCTGCGGAAACAACTCCCCGAGGAGCAAGACCGGCGCCGACTCCTGCCATGCCTCCGGCCCCTGCGAAGGAAGAGGCGGGGGGGATTCCGGAGGGAGAGATCGGAATTGTCGTTGATGAACCCACCAATTCATTGATTATCAAAGCCTTTCACAGGGATTATAGGGCGATTCTCGAAACGATCAAGAAGCTGGATATCTACCCGAAACAGGTGCTGATCGAGGTCTTTTTGGCAGAGGTTACGCTTGATGATACGAATAAGTTCGGCATTGAATGGGCCAAATTTACGTCAACCCATTCGACCAACGTGGGTCAAGGGGCTGTCGCGGGTCAGCAGCCACCTGTTCAGACTACTACAACTACTTCTGGAACTACTACTAGTACTATTACGGGTGCTCCAATTCCTTTCGATGCAGCTCTTCCCCAGGGCATCTTTTTCCGATATGCCATTGTTGAGTTGGGAGGGAGGCTGTCCGCAGCAATCAATTTGGCGGCTTCACAAGACCGACTGAAAATAATCTCGTCACCCCACATCATTGCCTCAAACAATAAAGAGGCCAAAATTCAAGTCGGATCGTCGCAGCCCATTCTCACCAATACTTATACAACGCCGGGAGTGACAAGTACTACGGGTGCAGGCGTGGTCGAGGGAACAATTGAATATAAGGATATCGGTATTATTCTCTCCCTTACGCCGCGCATCAGCGACGGAGGGCTGGTGAGTCTGGAGATCAGCATCGAAAGCAGCACCGTAAATACTTCCGCTATCCCCCTCGGCAATCTTCCAAATGTTCCTGTTTTTGCAAAAAAGACTGCTAAGACCATTCTCTCGGTCTTGGAGGGTCAGACGATTATCATCGGCGGTTTGATCGAAGATTCCAGAGAAAAGATAACGTCGGGCATCCCTCTGCTGAGCAAGATTCCCATCATTGGAGGTTTGTTTGGGTTTCAGAGCTACGAGAAAAAAAGAACCGAGTTGATCCTGCTGATGACCCCTCATGTTATCAGCGATCAATTTACATCCGATGCCGTCACAAGAGAGTTTAAGGACAAGGTGGAAAGTATGAGGAAGCAGTTAGGAGAAAAGGAGAAAAAGGAGAAGGAGATAAGGGAGAAGAGAGAAAGAAGTAAAACAAACCCTTAAGATAGTGTATTGGGGCAAGAATCTCTTTGCTTTGTCCGTCATTCCGGACTCGGCCTGCACCGCATGGTGTTCAGGGCTTGGTCCAGAATCCAGGGTTTTCCTGGATTGCCGTCTTTGCAGAAGAAATGACTTTCTTTCCTGTGATTAATATCGCCCATCTTCTAAAACGCTGCCGATTTAACCGTCATAATGGTGCATTCTTCGCCGTCTATAATAATCTTGTCCGAGTCGCAGACGTAACTTGTATTGAGCAGAATGGTTGATGAGGGTTTTATTGAGCAATCAGGTACGTTAAGGGTTCCCAGGGGTCTTGATCCTCGGTAGAAGACAACATGGTGTGTATCTTGTGCAAACCAATCAGTGAAACTAGCCAGACTCACACAATCCGCCAAAGCCAGACTTGAAAAGAGCAATAAAATTGCAATGCTTAGTAAAAGACCTTTCTTGTTTCGCATGTTCACACCTCCCGTTTGCCTCCGTCTCCCCTACATCCCTTTACTCGTCGGAAACTAACCCCTTTATTTTTAAATCTATTAACTGACCGGACGAATGTCAATCAAAATTCGAGAACGGCAGAGTTGGCCATTGACGAAAATATAACAAGCTTGTATAGTTACAAACACTGCCCCTGTAGCTCAGGTGGATAGAGCAACGGATTCCTAAT
>JAPVTA010000090.1:0-3054 GCA_047519465.1 Thermodesulfobacteriota bacterium
CGGCAGAGCGGGTGGCTGTTAACCACTAGGTTGCAGGTTCGAGTCCTGCCCGGGGAGCCAGCAAACAATGAGGCCCGTACGAAAGTATGGGCCTTTTTGTTTGCTAATTTTCTCGATTGCAGGACTCGAAGCGAGGATTCCGCCGACCGAGTAGGGAGGAAAAGCCCCACTATGTGCCGCGTCAGGAATCCGAAGGGGAGGTTACGCAGGAAGAAACAGAATGTTTCGACCGCAGTGACCGAGTCCTGCCCGGGGAGCCAAAAAACCCTCTCGAGAATTGCCTCGAGTGTAATTAATAGCCCTGATCGATAGATTCAATTAGGGCTAAAGCGGCTGGAAGCCTTTTCAGACCTCAGCAAATGATCCGGGGGGGATACCGGAGTTTCAAAAAGAATTAGTCTGTATCTATCTGTCTCTTATCACGAATATAAGAACCGTCCCGAACTTATACGGTATTCCGGTCCCCCTCAGGTCGGCATAGACTGAAAGTCAAAAATGTGTTATTAAAAAGTATGCGTAAAGACTCTCTGATTCGTACGAATTCTTATCTCAGAGATTCAAAACGGCGAGAAGCGCTACTGGCTAAAACCGTCATTTCTTCTACAGCCATCGAAGGCGTCCATTTAGATTGGGACGAATTAGAAAAATCACTATTTACTTCTAACAGAAGGATTAGGTTTTACGCCTCCGCAAAGTCTTCCGAATCACGTCGCTGAAAACATCCTCCATTGCTTTATAGTCTCGATCCAAACCGGCTCGTATCGCTGCAAAGTACGCCTTTCTTCTGTATCCCTTAAGGCCGCTGAAATCCAAGGGTGGCAGCTCCGCTTGTAACGAATCGGTAAGCAAAATTGGACCTCTTGACTTAAGAATGGAAGCACTTCAAGTCGCGCTTCCCGGGCACGTGCTGGCGAGCGCAATGCGAGCAAAGGTAAATTTCGTTTCATATCGCGCGCTCGGCAGCACACAACGCGAGTCAGCCAGAGGATTTGGATTTCTTGACTTAATAATTAAGTCAGAAGTGACTTGCTTGCTTTGAGGTTAGTGACTCAATGACCAAACCATGGCCAACTTTTTTATGGATGACACCAGATCTCAATCTTTAAGTCTGACCCCGAAAGCTCTTCTTAGCTCCTGCAAATCGTTTTTACAAATTTTGCGTATTTATTATTTGAAATGAATGCTCTCCCGAAAGCGTCAGGATCTTTTGTCCACTTTTTTAGGTGATGTTTTATCCTTTCTTTTCCAAAATCCTTTTCCATAATATAAGCTGTTACTCTTGGTGGTTTGGGCCTTCCTCTCCTTCCATGATCTGTATATTTACTCAATTTTTTTGCAAGTTCTTTTAGGGACTCCGGCCATTCATCCTGTGGTTTCTTCAACCAGTATTCAGCCCAGCAATAAACGTAAGCGGCATATCGCTTCATCTTATCGAGAAAATCTTCTCTTCCAGGTTTGGCGCTAATATAATCAAAAGTAGTCTTCGAAAGGTTACGGATCATGCTTACGATATCCTCAGGTTTCGCAAGAGACATTATGTAGAGTGTACGCCAAGTGTCAGGGGATGCAGAAATCTCTAAGGTGAGGTCTTCTCGAGGTGATGGAATCGGTACAAAATTCCCCTTAGCAGACAAAAGGCGAGTGCCTTTAGTTCTTTTCCATCGTGTCTTTATGTCCATCCGCTACCTCCTATACCTTCCTCAATCAATCGACCTTCCGTTCTCTCGGTTTGCTTTCGTGAAATTGAACACCCAATTATCCAATCGTTTTCTTTTCTTCATACGATCTGATCATCCCCAGTAATTCTTTGGCACTCACATTTCCACATTTTGCACAAAGATAAAAGAGATGGAATGTTTTCCTCCCAATGGTTACAGCAACACCCTGCAATCCTTGTTGCTCTCCGCATTTCAGACACCGCTCAGTGTTTTCTTCTTCCATTTTATTCAGGTTGGGGGTTGATGACAGAGGGCCTTTATTTCGATGTGATTGTATTCTTCTTAGAAAAGAGTGTCAATGAGAATTGATGGATGGACGATTGTCTCTAAATTCCGGCGCTAAACCTTGAAGCAAATTTGGTAATCGAAATTCTTGGGGTTTGGCGATAACACAAGTCTACAGTCAAGGATAATACGGCGAGTTGATGATTACCGAAAGAAATGTGCATGAACCTGTCACTTACTAAGACGGGTGAAAACTTACTACGCAAGTGCAGCCAGTTCCTTTTCATATTTCTTGACCCAACCGTCGGCGCCGCACTCTTTTAAGATCTCTATGGCTTTGCCGAGATTCTCCTGAGTTTTTAATCTATCTCCTTTTCGTTTAAATAACTCTGCATAAAGGGCATAATCATTCCCCAGGTAAAACATCGTTCGGTTTTTCCGATCTGCTTCAATTGCCTTCTGAATCCATTGTTCTGCCTCAGACATGTGCTGATCATCAATGTTGAGCAGAATCTCTCCGATATATGTTTGAATCCAGCCTTCGATTACTTTCACCCTGTTATTTCGGGAATAAGCATATAAGGATTCAAAATTCACATCTTTTTCTTTATTCATCACTTTTGATCTTGCTAAAGCTACCTTTGCCCCTCCCACCAAGGAAGGGAGTAATCGATTATGCTCGAGAGCCCAAATCCCTTTTTCGTAGTGCTCTTTGGATGTCTGGAAATTTCCCGCTTCATAATAGATGTCTCCAAGAAAATTTTCCGCGGCACCGTCCGGGAGAGGGAAATTGATCCTTTCGCAGAATTCCAGTTCTTTTAATAGATGCTTTTCAGCTTCTTCAAGCAGTCCCTTCCCGTAACAGGAAACTCCGTGAAATACATACGCTATTGCCTTTGAATAAATATCCCCGCTCTCTTCGGCGATCTGGAGGGCTTCATTCGAAGTCTTGAATGCCAGATCTATTCTTCCATTGTAAAAATAAGAAACGGAAGCCAAATTACTCTTCATTGTCGCAATGCCCCATAGATTTTTTACTGCCAAATTAATATCAATAGCCTTCTGGAAATAGGTTGCTGACTTTTCAAATTCACAGTTCCAACCTAATGCA
>JAPVTA010000091.1:0-15261 GCA_047519465.1 Thermodesulfobacteriota bacterium
ACAATAAAGAATTTTCAAAACTACTTGAGAAGAGGACCCGTGATTTCGGTGTCAGGATTATCCGGTTGTCGGCAGCTTTGCCTTTAGTCACTCATAACTTTAGTCACCTTCTTTTTTGGTGACGTCTATCGCGTAGCCTTCCCGAAAGCCTTCTACGACCTTTTCGGTAACTTTCTTCGTAGCCTGGAGGATCTTTTTCAAACCTTCCCTGAATAACTCTTTTGCCTCTTCGAGATCGTCGTCTTTATTGTTTTTCATCACGTTACCAACCCCCTCACTCCCGCCCTCTCCCCGAGGGAAGAGGGGAAGGGTGAGGGGAAACTCATTTAGCCGGCGGTGGGGACATCGTTTTCATCTTCTCGATCTGGGCTCCTATTCGTCGTGCCCGTTCACTATTCGGGTCTACTTTCAGGTAATCTTCCCAGGCCTTGATCGCACCCTTAATATCCCCCTTGTCATGAAGCAGGACAAGACCAATATTGTATCGACTGTTGATATGCTTTGGATCGCTCTGGGCTGCCTTTCTGAACTCTTCGAGGGCTCTATCAAATTGCCCCAATTTTCGGTACATGATACCCATGTCTGTCCTGACATCCGGGTTATCAGGTTTGACGGCCAGGTAGCGGCTGTAGGCCTCGATGGCCTCTTTGGGTCGGTCAGAATCGAAATAAAGGTTTCCTAACTCCACCCAGGCCGGAAGGTTTTTCGGGTCCTTCTTAACGATCTCCTGCAAGGTTTTGATCTGAGACGCGACTTCGATGGAATCCCGAGCGGGAGGAGTGGGTGCAGGGAGGGCCGGCGCCGGAACTCCGGGAGCCATCTGCGGTTTCTGGACCATGGCCGCCTTTTCTGCCCCTTTTGTCCCTCTCAAAACCGCAACGGTCGCGCCGGTAATGAATCCCACAAGGAATGCGATGACAACCATCAGGATAACGGTCTCTTTTTTCATTCAAGATTCTCCTTTTCTACTTAGTGTCTGGCGATAAAGTCTGTCAGTCCGTCATGCCGGAATTGAAGAGTCTGCCCCGTGCTTGATACAGGGCATCCAGAGATCCTTGAAAAACACCGGATTCCGGCACCCGCCCCGGACCTGATCCGGGGTCAGCCGAAATGACACCTTTTTACGGAAACCGTAGTTTATCCACAAATTGTATTTAAATAGCCTATAAAAGTAAATTAATCAAATGGAAAGCATAGAGTGTGGGAGGCTTTCGCTGTGTGAAAATCCACAAAGCGTGTGAGATTTTCCCCAAGAAAATGACGATTCGTGACCTTCTAGAGTCCGCCCGGGCCGAAGAAATTCTCCAGGCTTTATGGAATGGGCTGAAATTAAAAGTTATTTTCGAATGCTTGAGGAGAGAAGAATCCGCGGGAGCGTTGGAATAGAAATTGCTTCAGAGATAAACGGGTCAGTGTTGCCTTGAAACTCGCAACAAGATTCTGTATCGCGGATAATTGAAATCTCTTTTGTCTTTTTAGCCTTTTTTGTCTCCCGCCGAGAGAGAGGAGATTCGGTGAGACAAGTCAAATTTTATAAAGGCCTTCGCTTTAAGATCATCCTTGGACTGATCAGTCTTCTCACCCTCACCATGACCATCCTTTTTACCGTCCAGTACTTTCACCACCGAAAAAAGATGATCTACAACCTTCAGGAGAACATCAGCCCTCATCTGACTCAAATGGTTAATGATGTCCTGAAGAGCTCCATGCTGTCCAAAAACAAGGATGAAATGAAATATATCCTTGAAGCGGTGCAGCAGTATCCGGATGTCAAGAACATTTTCATCCTCAATCGAATTGGCCGAATTATTATCTCCATCAACGATAAGGACATGGGAAGAATCATTAATATCCATGATTCGACGTGCCAGGTCTGTCACCGTGGAGCAACGAAGGCCCTGAATAAGACGGTCATTTACTCTTCTTCCGGCGGAGAAAAGATCTTTCGGAACGTGAATCCCATTTATATTAAGAAGGAATGCTTCTCATGCCATAAACCTGAAGAGAAGATCGCCGGAGTCCTTGTCACCGATTTCACCCTGAACAATATCGAGAAACAACTCCGGGCAGAATTGAAAGAAAACATCCTCCTCTTGTTCTTTGCCATCGGCATTTCCACCCTGGTGATCGGCATCGCCCTGAATCAACTGGTGATCAAGAAACTCCAGCATTTCGTCGAAGCGGCCTCTCTCTTCGGTCGGGGTGATTTTAACAGGGCGATCAGTTTCAAGAGCGACGATGAGATCAAGAAGTTAGCCGATTCCTTCAATCTGATGGCCAAGACGGTGATGGAAAAGATGAGGTCGGAGCGGAAGTATCTCTCCCAGATCATCGAAACCCAAGAGAACGAGCGGAGAAGGATCTCAAGAGAACTCCATGATGAGATCGGCCAGGCTCTGTACGCCATTCAATTCAATCTGGAAATGATTGACAAGGACCTTCCGCAGAAGACCTCCCTCGTCCAGGGGAGATTGGGGGAAGCCAAATCTTTATCGAGCCAGACCCTGACGGCCATGCGTCAGCTCTCCTTGGATCTCAGGCCTACCATGTTGGACGATCTGGGTTTGATCCCCACACTGAGATGGTATGTCCAGAATTTTTCCAACCGGTTAAACATCTGCTCTAACTTCGAGGCCGTGGGGTTTGAGGAAAAGCTCCCGCCGCAGATTGAAACGGCCTTCTACCGGATCGTTCAGGAGGGTTTGAACAATATCGCGAAACATGCACGGGCCGACCGTGTTGAGGTCTCCTTGGTCAAGGGGGATTCGAGAATCTTCGCCTCGATTCAGGATAACGGCAGCGGATTCGATCTGGGCAAGGTGCTACACCCGGAGTCTCCCGAAAGGGGCTTTGGCATCGTCGGAATTCAGGAGAGGGTGTCCCTCCTTGGGGGAGAGCTGGATATCCAGACAAGACCTGGCTTTGGGACCTTGATTCACATTGAGATTCCGTATGAAGGCGGAAGGGATGGCCATGAGAAAAATACGGGTTCTGCTGGCGGAGGACCACACGATTGTCCGCCAGGGAATTGCTGCACTCCTCCGGGCTGAGAGCGATATGGAGGTGGCGGGGGAGGCCTCGAACGGGTTAGAGGCGGTCGAATTGGCGAGAAAACTCGTACCGGATGTCGTCTTGATGGATATCGGGATGCGGCATTTGAACGGGCTCGACGCCACCCGGGAGATCAAAAGACTTTTCCCTTCGATGAAGGTCCTTGTCCTCACGATGTATGACAATGAGGAATGGATCTTCCAAATCCTGAGGGCCGGCGCTTCAGGCTACCTGATCAAAGATTCGGCAATGACCGATCTGACCTCTGCCCTTCGGGCGATCTATCAGGGGGATTCTTATCTCAGTCCTTCCATTTCGAAAAAGGTGATCGAAGAATACATCCGGAAAGCGGAACGGGGAGAGAAAAAGGGAATTGAGGATCTTCTCTCCATCCGGGAAAGAGAGATTTTACAATTGATGGCTGAAGGGAATTCCGTCCCCCGGATTTCATCGCTCCTCTGCATCAGTAAGAAGACTGTTGAAGCTCACAAAACCCATATTATGGAGAAATTGAATATCCACGATAAGGTGGGGCTCATCAAATATGCCATCCGGACCGGACTCACCAAACTTTAGAATTTCTCCTTCAAGAAAAAGAGTTCGACTTCCCTGATAAATCGCCAACCCATATCGCCAGCCTCTTCAGAGTGAGATGCAGAGCCAAGCCTGTCCTGAAGAAATGCCGAAATCAAAGATCCTGAGGCAAGTTCAGGGCTTGGTTTGGCATGACACTTCCGTTCAGTACAACATCTTCCTTCCAAGAAAATTCTCAGGAAAAATCCCTGCTGGTTTTTAAGTAAAACCCCCCGCAAAAATAGGGATATTTTTTTCGAATTATAGGTGAATTCACCGATAGACAAAATTGGATACAAAAAATAGAATACGGTCGAAGAGAAATGAAGCAGAGCGAGATCAAACAGAAAAGATACGGCATGGTGGTCGATCTTCGGCGTTGTATCGGGTGCCATAGCTGTGCGGTTGCCTGCAAGTCGGAGAACCGGGTTCCCTTAGGGGTTTTCCGCTCCTGGGTGAAGATTATTGAAAAAGGGAAGTACCCCAATATCACGCGCCACTTCCTCCCCACCCTGTGCAATCAGTGCGACCACCCGCCCTGTGTCATCAATTGCCCCGTCCAGGCAACATGGAAGCGGGAGGACGGGATCGTAATTATTGACGAGCACCGGTGCATTGGCTGCAAATACTGCCTGGCCTCCTGTCCGTACAACGCCAGGTATGTCAACCCCCTCATGCCGATCGTCCAGAAATGCTATTTCTGCCACCATCGGGTCTATGCGGGGCTTGAGCCGGCCTGCGTCGAGGTCTGTCCTGCCAGGGCCAGAATTTTCGGCGACCTGAACAACCCGGAGGATGAGGTCACCAAACTCATCTCCAAGCATCCCTTCCAGATGCTAAAGCCGGAAATGGGGACGTTTCCAAAGGTCTACTATATTGCCGCCGATCTGGACGCGATGGACCCCTTCGCCGGGAGGAAGGAATGGACGTAAATATCATCTACAATGTCGAGCATGAAATGCCTCTCGGTGTTCCCATCGCGGCCTACTTTTATCTCACCGGTCTGAGCGCAGGGTCCTTCATCATCTCCACCATGGCCTATGGATTCGGGATGGTCAAGTTCAAACCTCTGGGGAAGATAGGGGTCGTGATGGCCACGTGTCTCTTGATCATTGCTCCCATGATCCTGCTCATTGACCTTGAGCAGCCTTTGAGGTTCTGGCACCTGATCATCTACTTGAGGATTACCTCTCCGATCACATGGGGGACTTTTCTTCTGAGCCTCTATCCGATGAATTGTATGGTCTACGGATACTTCATGTTTAAGGGGGACCTCAAAAAAACGAAGATCTTCGGTCTCATCGGAATTCCGTTAGCTCTTCTGGTGCATGGCTATACGGGGTTCATCCTTGCCCTCGGGAAAGCAAGGGTGCTCTGGAACACGGCGATCATGCCTCCGATCTTTCTTGTCTCAGCCATGGTATCAGGACTCGCTTTGATGATTCTCGTCGTGATCATTAAAGATTTTATCATCCAGAGAGGAAAGGGGCCGGACAGAGATCTCATCTATGCTCTCGGAAAGTTCCTAGTGGCGAGTATCGTCTTGGACCTCCTTCTGATCGGCATCGATCTGTCGGTCCTCCTCACCTCCACCACGGAAGCGTATAAGGCGGCGCTCATGCTTCTCGGCGGATCATTTAGTTTCCTTTTCCTCGGAGTCGAGATCCTTTTAGGAGCGATCCTTCCTCTTTTACTTTTACTTTCCCCTTTCACAAAACGTTGGATTCCGGCTTATGTCGTTGCCTCCGTATTGGTGATGGTCGGGATCTTTGCCATGCGATGCATCATGGTGATCGGGGGATTGAGCGTTCCGTTGAGTTAAGGAGAAGTGATGTCCGGAGTGAACCGAAGAGATTTCATCAAATGGGGCATGGGAGGAATGGCTCTCCTGGCTGCCGGACTTGCGCAGGAGAGTGAGCCGGCTTCCCTTGAAAAAGGGAAGAGCGTCTCCCGGACGACCGGCCGAACCCGGAAATCGATCCCCAGCGTCTGCATGATGTGTCCCGCCAGTTGCGGCATCTTAGGATATTTAGAATATGGAAGGGTGATCCATATCGGGGGAAATCCCCTCGATCCAAACAGTCGGGGCAGGGTGTGTGCCAAGGGGATCGCAGGGCTGAACCATCTTTACAACCCCGATCGCATTCCTTCTCCATTGCGACGGGCTGGGAAAAGAGGCGAAGGTCGATGGAAGCCCATCTCCTGGGACGAGGCATTCAATGAGATCGCCTTTCGACTTGGAGAACTCCAGGCCGAAAGACAGCACCATGATTTCATCCTCCGAAATGCGTGGGATTTGTCGAGCAATGAATTGGCCTGGAGGTTTGCATCTGCTTTCGATAGTTCGACCACTTTTCATCAGGCGGTTCTGGAATCTCCCAATGGGGCCTTCGCCATTCATGATGTATCCGGTTACTCTATCGGAGTGGGCGATGTGGCCCACGCCCGATATATCCTCAACTTTGGAGCCAATCCTTACGAATCCCATTATTTGTACGTCCCCTTCATCCAGCGCTTGATTGATGCCAGGATCAATCTGGGGGCAAAACTGGTTACCTTTGATGTCAGGATTTCTCAGACGGCCGGGAAAAGCGACGAGTGGTTTCCGATCATTCCCGGGACCGATGGCATGGTTGTTCTGGCCATGGCTTATGTCATTGCGAGTGAAGGTCTCTGGGATAGGGAATTTATCGAACGGCGGACCAATACCTCTCCCGCCCGGCTCCTGCGACACCTCAGTGCCTACACCCCGAAGAAGGCAGAGGGTCTGAGTGGAATCCGCGCCTCGGATATCAAACGTATTGCCCTGGAGTTTGCCTCGGCAAAGCCGAGTGTTGCCATAGGAGGAGGGGGGGCTCTGAAACATATTAATGGGACTTCAAACCAAAGAAGTATCCTCCTTCTCAATGCCATAGTGGGAAGTCTGGACAGGAAAGGCGGCTTCCTTTTTCCGCAAGGATATCTTCTCGACCCCCCGCATCCGAAGCCTCAAAAATCGCGGAGGACGAATCCGGAGTCCCAGAATCTTTTTGTTCGCGTGGCTCAGGGGGCGCAGCCCGTGGGGGTTCTGATGACCCACATGGATAATCCCGTTTACAGAGGACCGAATTCGGCTCTCATCTCTCATGTCCTCCAGGACGAAGGAAGAATTCCCTTTCATGTTTCTATCGATCCGTTTCTTAATGAAAGCAATCTTTATGCAGATATTGTGCTGCCGGAAGCGACTTACCTCGAGCGATGGGATCTTCTCTCACCTCCGCCGATGGACGGGATTCCTTATATCGCCCTGAGACAACCCCTGGTTAAACCCATGGGGCATTCCCTCCCCTTCTCAGATATTCTGATCGAGCTGGCCCATCGGGTCGGAAATGGGATGGAGCAATACTTCAGGTTTGGGAGGATGGAGCATTACATCGAAGCCATGGTCCGTAAGATTCCAAGACTGGTCGATGCCGGCGGCATAGATTTCCTGATGGAGAAAGGAATCTGGGTGGATTCCGAATTGAAACCCGGACAAAAGAGGCTAAAGACACCCTCAGGAAAATACGAGTTCGAACCTTCTTTGCCCATTTATTCGCCTATCCCCCATCACCAGCCGTTGAGAGAGAATGAGTTCCATCTCGTCACCTTTCAATGGAATGTCCATTCTGAATCCCAGACAGCCAACTGTAAGTGGCTCATGGAGATTGTCCATAGAAACCCCCTCTGGATCAACGAAGAAACGGCCAAGAAGATGAGTTTAAACAGTGGAGATCGGGTAAAACTCACCTCCTCGCTGGGTTCCCTGGTCACCCCGGTCTTCGTGACCCAGGGGATTCATCCCCGGGTGGTTGCACTCTCCGACAGTTTAGGCCGCTGGAGCTACGGCCGAACCCCCCAGGGGAAGCCGTTTCGAAGCCAGGATCCGGAGACCAACCTTCTCTGGTGGGGAAAACAGGGGGTAGGTGTCCATCCCAACCCTATCATACCCATCCTGCGGGACCCGGTCGGGGAAGGGCAGGGGTGGATGGATACGGTGATAAAAGTGGAAAAGGTCTGAATCCTTCCAACCCCCTTCATTCCCCCCCATGGTTGAAAAGGGGTTGGGGGGATTTGGACAAACACTGATGGAAATTCGAAATCCGAATATCGAATGTCGAAACGAATCGGGAATTGGAATGACAAGGCTTAAGACCAATTTAGGTCATTTAAATTTTGAGCATTTGTGCTTGTTTCGAATTTGGTGATTCGTATTTCGAAATTATTCTTAATTCAAGGAGGAAACCCATTCATGGAAACGATTCGATGGATGTCTCTCATTCTCATCATGGGACTTCTCAGCATCACTTTTCTGGGCCTGGCCATCAAGATTGTCAGACAGTACGAGCGAGGCGTGGTTCTCCGGTTCGGCCGGCTTATCAGAACGAGAGATCCCGGTTTCAATCTGATCATCCCTATTATTGACCGGATGATTAAAGTCGATCTCCGGGTGGTCACCATGGTGGTAGAACCCCAGGTCGTCATCACAAAGGATAACGTCACCATCAAAGTGGATGCCGTCGTTTACTTCATGGTCAAAGATCCGGTGAAGGCCGTTCTGCAGGTGGCCGACTACATCAAGGCGACCACTCAGATTGCTCTTACCACCCTCCGAAGCGTCCTCGGGCAATCGGACCTCGACGAGCTTCTTTTTGAACGGGATAAGATCAATAAGCGCTTGAGCGAGATTATCGATCATCATACAGAGCCCTGGGGCGTGATGGTCAGTGTGGTCGAGGTGAAGGATGTTCAATTGCCCGACCCCATGCAGCGCGCCATGGCCAGGCAAGCCGAGGCAGAGCGGGAGAAGCGGGCAAAGGTGATCCATGCCCAGGGTGAATACCAGGCCGCAGAAACCCTTCGGCAGGCGGCCAAGATCATCTCCACAGAGCCCGCTGCCCTTCAGCTTCGGTACCTCCAGACGCTCACGGAGATTGCGGGCGAGAAAAACAGCACCATTATTCCCATCTCGCTGGACATCGCCAACACGATTCATGCGGTCGGGAAAAAGGCCGGAGTGCCAGGATTGCTGGCGAACGAGTAATTACCTGTCTTGTGTCATCGCGAGGAGTCCCGAGCGGAAGCAAGGGGCGACGTGGTGATCTTATAAATGCGGCAAAAATATTGTCGAACGGCAGAACTTTGAAATTGCCACCCCCTCATCCACTCTGTGGATTCGGGCTCGCAATGACATCTTGCCTTCGTTGAGGCGAAGGGTTTCAATACTCGCGTGAGGGACACTGAGGAAAAAACGTGACGAAGTTTAAGATCCCACATCTTCCTTTTTGGGCTTGGAGTTTAGGGGGTATTCTGGTCATCTTGGGTGTGAATGCGGCCATCACCCTGCCCACCTATACGACGACCAAGAAGGAGTTCTGCATTACCTGTCATCAGCAGCAACGGGAATCTTCTTTCTGGGAGCAATCGGCTATGCATCCGAAGATTAACTGCTCGGAGTGCCATGCGACGGGACATGCCATGATGCCGAGCATCAATATCTTTCCCCTCAAGAGCGAGGGGGAGCATGCCGGTTTTTCCGCCAAACTTGACCAGATCAATCCGAACTGCATCCGTTGTCATCGGCGTGTCTTTGACGTGGAGCGAGCCTCTCCTAAAATCAACCCTTACAATATCTCCATTCCGCATCGATTCCACATTCAACAGCTAAAAAATTCGTGTACTTCTTGCCACTATAACATTTATCACGACCCCCATGACCCGCCCACATTTCGTCCTCCAAAAGAAGCCTGCTTCGAATGCCATCGTCGTGATAAGACCTCGTGCTCAACGTGCCACCCCAAAAAGGCCATCCCTCTGCCGAAAGCCGTGGAGGTCTCTCATTCCGAATGCAGTAAGTGTCACAAGGGGTTTGAAGACGCAAAAATCAAAATCTACCACCTTCCTTTTCCCCACCGGAAACACATCGCAAGAATATTGAACTGCGACGTCTGTCATGCTTCAGGGGAAGAACACGGAAAGATTCACAAGACGAGGGTGGAGTGTTTGAAGTGTCATCATCAGCCCGGAGCGAACTGTACAGATTGCCATGAAACACAGGTCAGGTTCATTCAAGGAGAGGCCTTCGGGGAGAAAGAAGGCCTCTCAGATGTCATGGCGGAAGGAGTGAAGTGCGTCGAATGCCACACCACGATCTCCCAAGGCCACTCCCCGGCAGAGGTGAAAAGGACCTGTGAACAGTGCCATGAAGCTCGATACGGCGGGATGCCGGAAGGATGGCAAAAGGAAGTCTCTTCCCAGATGAGGAAGCTTAAACTTTCTCTGGAGGCCTTGAAAGGCCAGAGGAAACTGCTTTCCGACCCGGAGAGGCGGAAAGTCGAGGCTCTTACCAAAGAGGTCGAAGAGGCCCTGAAAGTGATCGGTGAAGATAAGAGTCAAGGGGCGCACAACTTCATCTATGCCCAACGGTTGATGTCGGAGGCTGAAAAAAAGGTTCTGACTGCCAAGAGACTCATGTCAAAAGTGTCGGAATAGGAGGTCGAAGGCTAAAACAACGGACACCCGCCGAGGAGCGGGGCGGACAGAGAGGAGGTAAAATGGAAACAAGGGCACTTCGGAAAAGTTGGTTTTCCCCCATCATTTCTTATTCGATGCTCTCCTGGACAATCCTCTGCTTTGTAGGGACCTGGTTTGTTATCTTGAAATATGGGATTCTTCTCGAGGGGTTGATTGCCGTTATGATCACCTTTTTCTTTGCTGCCACCCTCTGGGTGATTCCGCTGACAGGGTTAATTCTTTTATCTCTCTTTGTAACCCCCTCAGAGAGCTCCCGTCCTTTCGTGATGTTTAAGGAATTGATTCAAAAAGGGATGGAGGGAAGTTAGGAATCCCTAAGGCCCGGGCGAGTTATTCAATTCAATCGTTTGGTGGGGAGGTGATGTAGGGTGAAAGAAGCCGAGTACACTTATCTTTTGGCCTTCATGAATATCAGCAGAGCGATCGGCTCTTCCTTGGAACTTGAAGAGGTTCTTAAACGAATCGTTCAAAGCACCTGTAAGACCACGGGAGCGAAAGGATGCGCCCTCATGCTTTTGGACGAGAAAGCGGAGAGGTTGGAGGTGAAGGCATCCTATGGGATGAGGGACCGATACGTCAGGAAAGGTCCTCTCTCGGCAGACAGATCAATCTCCGATACACTGAGGGGTAAACCGGTCATTATCGAAGATGCTACCTCAGACCCAAGGGTTCAATATCCTCTGGAAGCGAAGGAGGAAGGAATCGCCTCCATCATCTCTCTGCCGGTCATTTTAAGAGAGAGGGTGATCGGAGTCCTGCGACTCTATACCTCGACCCCGTGTAGGTTTACACAGGATGATGTCGATTTTCTTTCTGCCGTTGCTGTGCAGTCCGGT
This sequence comes from Thermodesulfobacteriota bacterium, assembly GCA_047519465.1. GTDB lineage: Bacteria > Desulfobacterota > BSN033 > BSN033 > UBA1163 > UBA1163. Next base: position 11,013 of record JAPVTA010000091.1, read on the forward strand.
CTCGCCATTGACAATGCAAAGGTCTACGAGCACGTAAAAATGGATTGCGATGAACGGATGCTGCACCCTTCTCCAACAGGAGGAGTATGTCGTTGACCGGCATAGGGGAGATCCGGGTCATCGGAGGATCATCTTAGAAGTTGAAGGGATGAGTAAGAAGGGAAATCGGATCTCAATATCTCCTTGATTCTATCGATGATGTAAGGTTTCTCTACATAGGCCCAGGCCCCTTTTTCTTTGGCAATCCTTCCCGTCTCTTCATTTCCCCTGGCTGTGATGATAATGACCCGAGGCGGAGGCTGAGCCTGCTTAGCCACTTCCAATACCTCCCATCCATCGGACTCCGGCATGATCAAGTCCGTGATGATGAAGTCAAAGTGCTGTGCTGCGGCCGCCTCGATGGCCTTCCTCCCGTCCTCGACCGAAATGACTTCATAGCCTTCCTGGCATAGGGCCTGGGTCAGGGACCATCGGATCAAATATTCATCGTCAGCGACTAAAATCTTACAAGATTGAATGGCAGTACTCCTTTAAGAGGCCCTCATTTCGGGCCCACATCCGGCCGGGATTCCTTGGGTGGCGTCGCCGTTTCATTGATCAGAAAGTCTTCGTGCTTCATCCCATAGGCTTCGATCATTAAATCTGAAAGTTCCCGTGCATCCGCGACCCCACCCAGATGGGTGTGAACAATCTCAGGAGGGCGATCCCGCTCTATCTTGACGGCAATAAAAAATGGAATCCTCACCTCTCCCAAAGCTTGGTAAATCTTGAAATTCTCGTCGGGGAACATAGGAAAGGGGATATGAGCGTCACGCTTAAAGACTTCTATCTCTAAGAGGCTATTCCCCGCCCCAATGCCAATCAATTTCAGTTTACCCCTGAGGTCTGGGTTGTTTTCAATTTGGCGATATATTTCCGCCATGGCCGCTGCCGTACTTTGGCAGACAGGGCAGTAGAGGTTGAAAATCTTAATCAGAACACCTTTCGACTTGATTTGAGGAATTCTAAAAAAACCATCTCCCGAAAGTCCTAAATAAATTTTTTCGTTCGGATCTTTAGGAATGGGAAGACGAATGCCGGGGAGGCTTTCGCCTTTGACAGGAAACGAGCCTTCGGCAAAGACGGAAGCGCTAAGCATCCAGGAAAGAAACGCAATCACAACCGAATGGACCAGCATTCTAATCACCAGGGATGCCCTCCTCCCTGAGCCTGACGAAGGTAGAGCCGAGTTCGACCCAATTCTCCAAAGTTCTCTGCCTTGGTCACCAGCGGGGCTCATCGTTTTCGGAGCTTGACTGCAAAGGCCTGGATTCGGAACCCCCAATCCGAGATTTGACGCTACTTTACTAGCAAAATGTATACCTTGAACAAGCCCTCGATCGTAAATCTTTCCAAGTTGCTCAACTCCTTAATATGAATTGCTGTTTTCGTTTCTCGCTGCTTCTGAAAATCAACGGGCGAATTTTATTTAGTCAAATTAGGTTATTTTCCGCAGAAAGGTGAGTAAAATTGCGCAATCCAGATTGTTTATTCGATACAGACGCTGTGGGAACTACTCCTCATCCGAATCGCCTAGGAAGCTGGAAGCCTTGACGAAGCGTCACGGCTGGGTCAAAATAGGAATAAGACGGAGGGTAGAGATGAAAAAAGGGACATGGATTTTCGCTTTCCTAATGTTCTTTTCCGTGCCAACAATTGGTTTCTCGGCATCTTTTAAAGTTTACCCGGGAGCCAAACTGGAGGACGTTTATGAGGCAAAGCAGCCAGGGCCAGGTGGTAAAATCTTAGAGACTTCAAAAGAAATCGTTTTTACGACGGGTGATCCCTTTGAGAAGGTCGTTGCTTTTTATAGTGGTGGTACCGCGAGAGAGTACAGGATGCCCGGAACAGGGGGAAGGGCTATTAAACTCTCTTCAGGACAAGAACTTAAAGAAGCTTATTTTATCTTTGACAACGCGGGAGACCTGAGTACTTCGAAGCACTGGATTAAAATTCAGCGGCCTTACCTCGGTAGAGCTCGCACAGGCCAAGGCTCTCGGGGAAAATACGAGAAGATCCGCGAAGTCACGGCGATTATCGAAGAAGACAAAAGAAGTTATCAGTGAGCGACAACCGCCCTTCAAGAATCGTCATAAACCTACCTTGACTTTTTTGTTCGTTCGATAACTTCTGGACAAATTAAAAGAGAATCTTTCCTGTTGCTTTTTTTAGAGGTTGATGTAGAATGGACTTGCCTGGGGGGAATGAAATTGCCAAGCTTCTGGGAAGGAAAGGAACCTTGCTGGAAGGTGTTAGAGTGCTCGAAATACGTTTATCAAAACTGCCCAGCGTATCTTTATCCAGAGCGACCGTGCTGGGAAATTGCTTATACGAGATGTGAAATCATGACTGGCATCAAAAGGGATTGCAGGAATTGCAAAGTGTCTAAGCTTTATAATCCTCCCAAGACTAATCCTTGAACAATGGAACCTCAATGAGTAACGCTCTGCAAATTCTTAAAGGAAAAGCCCTCCATTCTATCTGAAGATCAAAAATCAAGCCTCTCGTCCCTTTTTGCGACGATAGATTTCAAAACGTTTCATATGTTATAAATAAATACCTTTACCTTAAGATCATCCTCAACCGTTAAAAATTCTCATATTCCTAAGGAAGGGAGAGGGAACCTTTGTTTTTGGGTCTGATCTATATGATGTTTTTTCTGTCCGGTGCCGCGGCGCTGATTTACCAGGTTGTGTGGGTGAGATCACTCACCTTGATATTTGGCGGTTCCCACCTGGCCGTTACGGCAGTTTTGTCCGTATTCATGGCCGGTTTGGCAATGGGTGGTTACACTATTGGCAGGTATGTTGACCATGTGAAGAAACCATTAAGGCTCTATGGACTACTTGAACTCGGTATAGCTCTTTTTGCCCTCGTATTCATGGGATTGATGAAACTTTATCCCACGATTTATGTTCCCCTCGCCCAGGGAAAAGACGATGCCCACCTTTACCTTTCTTTCATCCGAGTTGTCTTTTCAATCGTTTCCTTAATCGTTCCAACAACCCTGATGGGAGGGACACTTCCTGTACAGTCAAGGTTTGTTTCTAAACACGGAAACTCCTGCCAAATCCAACCGTGGTTGTGATGCAAGAGCGGATGAACAGAAGTACTGAGCTTCATATTTTGTCGTTAGCGGTCCTTTTTGTAGCTACGCTTGTCGTCTATGCCTCTACCTTTGGGCATGGCTTTGTCATCAACCTTGACGATAGCGTGTACGTCGTGGGAAACCAAATCATCCGAGGATTTTCCTGGAGTCACGTGAAGGTCACGTTCACTCGGCCCTACTTTGGCAATTATGCCCCGTTGCACATCGTCTCCTACATGCTCGACTACACCTTATGGGGATTGAAGCCTGCAGGGTTTCTGTTGACGAATGTTCTATTCCATTATTTGAACGGACTTCTGATCTATCTGCTCCTGTTTCGAATCAGCGGTCGGAGGCGATGGGGATTCCTTGGGGCCTTCATTTTTTTGCTGCACCCAGTACAGGTGGAATCGGTGGCATGGGTATCCCAGCGCAAGAATGTCTTGGCCATGTTCTTTTTTCTGGCGTCTTTCCATTTCTACTTATCTTATCGCCGGGAGGAAGCAAAACGACGAAGTTTTTTCTATGCGTTTTCGGTTATTTTTTTCATCCTCTCCCTTTTATCAAAATCGGTGACCGTGATACTGCCGGTCGTTCTTTTCCTTTACGATCTCTGCTACCTGCAAAGGCACGAGCGTAAGAGATGGCTCGTCGACAAGGTTCCTTACGGGATTGCCACAGCCACGATTGCCGTGGTGACCATTATAAGCCAATCGCCGGAATTTGGCGGCGGGCGCATACCCTATCACGGCGGGAGTCCCATTTTCACCTTCTTCACCATGCTGACCGTCTTGCCCCGTTACCTGGGTTTGTTGTTCTACCCAACGTCTTTGAGCGTACTATACTACCCCCCCTTGAAGACAGAAGTCCTCGACCTTGCAGTGCTCTGGTCCGGCCTGTTGCTTTTCCTGTTGGGAATAGCTGGGGTGCTCCTTTATCGATTGAAACGCGATCTTTCTTTCTGGTTCGTTCTTTTCTTCATCGGGTTCCTGCCCGTTTCCCAGATCGTTCCCCTGGTTACCTTGATGAACGATCGATATATGTATTTCCCAATGCTTGGAGCGTCTGCGTTTCTGGGTTTCCTGCCCCTGACTGCCATGGGGCATCTCCGCGGATCTCGTC
>JAPVTA010000092.1:0-8277 GCA_047519465.1 Thermodesulfobacteriota bacterium
AAAACTAATACTGCTCGGCGAATATGGGGAATGGCTTAATGTGCGTTTGGAAAATGGCCAAGAGGGATGGATTGATAATCGATTTGCAAAATAAAAATCGCCGGTTACTGTTCCCCGTCAAAGGAACCCGGATTTTGTCCTAGGTGACAATTTGCAAAAGACCATTGGGTCACAGTAGTCCCAACTTTTCGACTTTAATAAGAATCGCCACCTCCCTTTTTTTTATTACTTTTTAGGTGTCCGAATATATTCGAGAAGGTCCGCCATCTCTCCCTTTTTAAATTGAGGCCATGGAATACCTTGCCCCCCTGCGGCCTTCTGCATCTCTACACTGTGGTTCCAGATACTGGCGACGATCTCCGTTGGGGGGGTGCCCTGATATTTTGAAAGATTGATGTGCATCAGTTTACTCCTTTTCCCATCCAGACCATGACATTCTGAGCACCCCATCTCTGAAAATAGTCTTTTCCCGTTCGTTATATCCCCAGGCTCATCTATGTAATGGAGGAAGTAAAGATAGCTGAGAAGATCTACCATTTCTTTCGATGTAAATTTGAGAATACCGGATTCGGTCTGAGTCATCTTGACCAAAATCGTAGGTCCTTTATTCCACATAATAGAAGCCATCTGGGTGATACTGGTATAAAAGGTCTTTGCTATCTTGCCGAGATCAACTCCTCCCTTTGCGCCTTCCCCCCCGATGGAATGACATTTGTTACATCCCTTAGCCTCGAAGATCCGTTTTCCTTCTTTCGGATTGCCAGGTTTGAAAAAGGCAGGTTCGTCTGCTCCTTTCGCATTGGTCTTAATATATTCTAAAAGATCCATCATCTCTGTCCCCCAAAATTTGGGCCATCTCATTCCAATTTCAACCATGCGGGCGATCATGTCCAGACTATGGTTCCAGATCGCCTGAGTTAAAAAAACTGATGATATATTCTTAGGAAATTCCTGAAGGCCCGGTGTGCCTTCTTTGCCTTTGCCTGAATGAGGATGGCACAAATGGCAGCCTTTTTCAGCAAATACAGATTTTCCTCGTGCGGGATTTCCCGGCTCGTCAAAGAATTTGAGAAAGTAGAGATAGGCTGAAACCTCAGCGAATTCTTGCCCGGTAAGAGTAGGTTTGATCATTGTTGCTCTTTCCATCTCAATAATCATAGAAGGGGTATGGTTCCAAATTTTTGCAGCCAGATCTAATTGGGTATCACCTAAATCTATCTTGCCCAGATCGGGTCCGATCTTTCCTCCCTCGCCTTTAATAGCGTGACAGTTCACACATCCCTTGCTTATAAAGAGTCCGCCCCCTCTGGCTGGATCTTCAGGAAGGGTCTGAGCAAAGGCAACTGGACTTAACAAGAAGAGAAAGGTGATGACTGTTCTCAAAGAGACGATTCTATTTCCATTCATTGTAATCTCCCCGACGATTAGCTTTGTAAAAGAATTCACTGGTCGGTCTGCGGCTTCACTTGTCTCATCGAACTCTGATGAATAGTTCGTCATTACCTGAGTTCAATATCCTAACTTCTGCCTATCTGTCTACAGAAGCGGGTTTTGTGGGCAGTGAAATCTCTACAGTAGTCCCAACTTCTGCCTTACTGGAAATGGCCACTTTCCCGCCATGCTCTTGAACGATCTTTTCAACAATGGCCAAACCCAGTCCGGCTCCTTTAGCCTTTGTTGAATAGAAGGGCTTAAATATTTTTGGGAGGTTCTCCTCAGGGATTCCTTTTCCTGTGTCTGCAATGGCCAGATGAACCATTCCGTCCTCTGGAAGAAAGGATGTTTTGAATTGGACCTTTCCTCCTTCGGGCATCGACTGGATCGCGTTCAAAATGATGTTCATGAGCACTTGCTGAGTCTGATTTGGGTCTCCATAGATCCATGGGAGGTTAGATTGAAATTCCCTTTCCACATGGATCCGTTGTTTTTCAAACTGAAATGAAAACAGTTGTAGAGTCCTTTCAATAATTTCTTCTACATCGAGCAGGGAATATTGGGGTGTTGTTTTACGGGCAAATTGAAGAAGGTTCGAAACAATCTTTTCAATTCGGTCGGCCTGGGAATGAATTTCTTCAAAAACCTTTGCATGAGGATCATCCTTCTTTAGACCCTCGCAGATGAGTTTCGCCGCAGCCGAAACTCCAGCAAGAGGATTTCTAATCTCATGAGCAAGCGCTTCTGCCAACTCTCCCAGAGTGGCCATTCTCTGGGTCCTCTCCAGTTCCCTTTGGTGAAGAATTTCCAAATCTTTCTTATTCTTCTGGATAGTTTCAACCATGGAATTAAAAGTTTGGGCAACCCTTCCTAACTCATCTCCAGAGGTCAGGCGGACTCTTGCTTCGAGATCCCCTTCTTCGACTCTCTTCATCGCACCCATAACTTTGGACAGAGGCGCCCGCACCCATCTGGATGTAATTAAGAGTATTGATCCTACCACCAGCAGAAGAGCGACTCCCATTCCTCCCAAGATAAGCCTTTGGCTTGATGACACCAATTCTTCCACGGGTTGAATCGATACGTCCAGGACCAAATAGCCGTTAATTTTTTTTTGCGCGTCATGGCACCTCTGGCACTGGGATCTATTGGGGAAAGGTTTCATAAACGACAATACAGGTTCCCCATCCCTTTTCTGCTCAAACAGCGTGGACTCATTTCTCAAATGGCTTTGGAGCAGAGGGAGATCAATTCTCTTACCTATTTCCTCGCGATCAACGGACCTAAGAATCTGCCCCTGCTGGTCAAGAATACGAAGAGAACGGATCTGGGGAGAACCTTGTCCTATACGCTCCAGGGTCCCCTGCACCATATCACTTCTGCCCAACTCCATTTCGGTTGCGATGCTATCGCATATGGTTTCACCTAAAACCTTTATAGAATGATGGGTGGATTTTACAAACTGGGTCCTCTGCCATCGCGCAATCAGATAAGTGACCCCTCCCATTAAGAGGATGAGGATACACAGGATAGAAAGAATAATTTTCGTGGCAAGGTTCATAAACAACCACCTCTTCCCAGGGGAAAAGGAATGGAAATAGAATAATAACCAGGGAGCGTATTCTTCTCTTGACAGGTCCCCTTCGATGGGTGGCCTAATTTATTGCCTGGGAGGAGAGCATTCCAACGAGGTTATTCGAAGTGCCTCTAAAACCCTTGTTTCCTCAGACCAATCTTCGATGTATCGCATCTCTTCGATGTGATGGATCATTTCTATCCTGAAAGTGAACCGTTTGTCCCACTTCGTGGTAGTAACTCCCTTGCGCACAAGCCTGGCACAGCACTTGACCGTTTAGCCGTACCTCGCGCCGGTCATTGATTCCTTCACCGCAAATAGCGCATACCACTCGGCTGATTGGCGGTCCGGGAAGATCATGGTCTGGGATATGGACCACAACCTCTTGGGCGACAAACAGCTCTGAGTCGGACATCACCTTGTATGCTTCACATTGTGCCTTGATCTTATTCTTATCCATCCCGGGTTCCACAAAGTGCCACGTGTGGTTACGCGCATCCTCCCGGGCAAGGATACGCACGGCACTACCCGTTGGCAGGTCAACAAAGGTGCTCGCACACTTCCCATAATCGATGTGCTTCAAAGTGCGTTTGCCGAGCCGGCAGCCCGTAACAGCGGCAACTGCGTCAGCCACACACCGGTCAATCTCAACGTAGACAATGAGGCGTTTCTCCTGGAGGGGTTCCTCAATGCCGAGGAGCTTGCATCCTAGCATCGCCATCCGCACACCCAGTACCTGACCAGGACAAACATGGCCCCGATGCATCGTTGCTGCATCGGTCAGCAGCTCATTGAAAGAGCGCATGGGTTTTCTCCCTCGATAAGTCTCCAGCAACCCTATCTAAAAAGTTGCACTCGGTCATAACAAAATCTCTTGTCGCCTGTGCCAGTGTCTTGTAAAGCCGCAAGTCTGCTGCCTCTTCCATGTCCTGGGTAAACTGCGGAATCCACCTCATCACATGTTCATCCATAAATCTTTTTCCAATATCCACGTAATATGATCTTTTTTCATGATCGCCCTCCATTTTTTCATGTAAGACAGCGAGAAAATTTAGTTCTGCTCCAACGTGGTCAGTCATGATGTTCGGATTACCGACTTTTAAACCGACTTCACTGTAAAAATCTTGAACCTGATCATAAGCTTCTTGCATCATCAACCTTTTGCCAGAGGTATAAACCGATTCCCAGGGAGGACATGGAAGCTTGTAGGGCCCGATAAAAAGCCTTGTGTATTCCCAAAGTAGATCTTCAAATTCTTGCCCTGAATTGAGGTCAATTTTATCGAGAGCATCCTTTAATCTTGACAAAGAATTGGGCACATCATCGGAAAGCGACGCCTTCCAGTTTTTGATGGCTTCTTTGGTGGGCTTGCATACGTAGAGGCTGCTTAATAACCCTAAAATCTTGGAAGGCTCGATTGCCATGGCACTTAACATTTTGCTGGTAATTATCTCGCTCACCCGTCGCTTACTTAATCTCCGAGAATCTTACAGATGGAATAGTTAATTTAGGATCAGCGAATCCCGGTAACGTCTCCTTCAAAGGTCTCCGATAAATTTCAGGCGGCTTCTCTTGAGCGTCAATGTCAGATAGCTTTGCATGCCACAGGGAGTAACCAGGGCATGTTCTGACGCAGGCAGGCGGGAGCCCTTCCTTTAGTCTGTGAATACAAAAAGTGCATTTGTCCATTTTCTTTTTCTTCTCATCAAAGGTCGGGGCGCCATACGGACAGGCTGCCTCGCATCGTCTGCACCCAATGCACTTCTCCTGACTGATGAGAACAACGCCGAATTCCGGCTCTTTCGTTATCGCGCCAACAGGACATGCCTTCAAGCAGGATGGCTCTTCGCAGTGGTTACAGGCTGCAGACAAGTATCTCACCTTTACATTCGGGTATTTGCCTTCCTCCTTAATGATCACCCTTCTCCGTTGGACACCAATTGGAAGGTCAAATTCTGCCTTGCATCCTGCCTCACATGCCCTGCAGGCAATACAATTATTCTCATTGAAATACCATCCCATTTGATTTGGATTCTTTCCCATGGCGATTACCTCCCTATGCCTTTATAATCCTGACGCCGATTTCCTTGGCCACAATTTGACCTGAGAATTTCTCCGCCTTGCCCGCAAGAAATTGGCCATCGTTCGTACCAGAAGGGCACCATTCATTGATCTTGTTCAATGCTCCCTTAGCAACTTTCCCGAGTGCCCAATGACCATAACCGTGCTGAAGGGCTACAACCTCAGGGTGGATCCTCTCCGTTACCTGCACCGTTGCCTTTGCTTTTGCATAAGGAGATTCAATCCAGATGGGATCTCCGTCCTTCAGCCCAAGTTTAGCTGCCGTGGCTGAGTTGATGAGAAGAGGATTGTCCGGCTTCATCTCCATCAGGTAGTCGTTGTTAAATGTCCTGGAATGGGTATGTTCAGCCTGCTTGAAGTTGATAAGATAAAGCGGAAAATCTGAGCTTGGTTTATCCTCCGGTTCTTGATATTCAGGCAGACCACTATATCCATGTCTTTTCAGAAGAGCAGATGCCAATTCAAGTTTTTTTGTAGGGGTGCTAAAACCTTTCATAATCTTGTCGCCGATTTTGACCCCCACGGCATTGCCACTCCTATCTTTCACCACTCCAGTCTTCTCATCTATGCTTCCGCCTTCGGGCATTTTCACTTCTTTTCTGAATTTCTCATATTCGGTCTTGCCGGTCATGGCGAGAGTTGTCTTCTTGTACGTCTCCCAGTCCTGTTCCTTGGAATACGGGGTCGGCTTGTATTCCTGTGCGTAAAAGGCATCGTAAGAGAGATCTGCTGGACTGTAGCCTTTGCTATCCTTCAGCCCCATCTTTTTCATTACTGCCATCCAGAATTCAACCTCGGTCAGCCCGTTAATAACAGATTTAACCACCGGCTTTCTCAAACCAAGCACAGGCCATGTCACCCAGTAACCCGTAAAGTCGTACCTTTCAAGGTACACTGAGCCCGGAATTACGATGTCGGCAAGCTCTGCAGTTTCACTCATATGAGTGTCGTTCACAACTATATATTCAAGTTTCTTTATGAAATCAAAGTTCTTCTTCGTGTTGGGCACAGACATGACGAAGTTCTGGAATACAAAGACCCCGGCCTTCGGGATCCCAGCGTCGGGATGATGAGTCTTCCCAAGGATAACCGCGTCCCTCGTTTCCACATAGATACCAGACCCATGGCCAAGGATGTATTTTGTTCCTCTTCCGTCAACCCTTGGTTTCTTCAATGAAGGCAAATCAACATCCGTACCACGATGTTGATTGCCGATTTTAGAAGGCTCAATCATGGTGCCTGGCTTATCGATCATGCCGAGCAAGGCAGGAAGGACAGTGATGGCATAACCTCCAAGTGTAGAGTTTGTATGATGCCCCGGACCGCTCCATACATCAATACAAACCGGTCTTCCAGCCTTTGCCGTCTCTCCCATCTCGGTTGCAATTCTTTCGATGGTCTTTGCCGGAACACTTGAAATTTTCTCTGCCCATTCTGGCGTCTTGTCCTGAACATATTTTTGATATTCTTCAAAACCCACACACCATTCATCAATGAAAGCTTTATTAATCAGGTTCTTTTTGATCAATACATGTCCCATGGCAAGGGCCATGGCGCCGTCCGTACCCGGCCTGATAGAGACCCACTCATCTGCCTTGGCCGCCGTCTGATTATAGAATGGATCAACATAGACCATCTTCGCTCCCTTTGCTCTGCCTCTGTTCCAGATCCCTGGCAGATGGATCCATTTCGTTGCAGCAAGCATGTTCCAGCCAAATACAAAGGCATAGGATGTATCTTCGAAGTCTGCGAGGGGCCGTTCATTACCCATCACCAGTTTAAAGTTTGCCTTCCTCGCAACATCGCAAAGATTCGAATGATTGTGATAGTTGGGTGTACCATACATCTTGCAAAAGTCCTGTTGGATGTGGGTAAAGGAATGGTCTTCGCTAAACCATATCAGGCTCTCTGCTCCATATTTCTCCTTGATCTTTTCGAGATTTTGGGCAACCTGGCTGATTGCCTCATCCCATGAGATAGCCTTCCACTTGCGACTTCCTCTTTCTCCGACCCTCACCATAGGAGTCTTCAACCTATCCGGGTCGTAAAGGGATCTCAATCCAGAGTTTCCTTTGGCACAAATTCTTGCCGGCGCATCTTTATCATTGCCATACAGCCCCGCAAGTTCTTTGATAGCCTTCTCATAGTTCGTCGAGATATTGGCCACATTGTTCGGGTTTAACATCCCCTCAATCTTGACAGCTCTCCCATTTACAACCTTCACCTTTATGCCGCTCTGGCCTCCACACATATTGCAGTTACTATATATCCATTCTCCTTGCTTCAAATGTTTCTCCTGGGCAGTTGCCTCTCTGAAAAGCCCGAGCTTGTCGTCCCATATCAGACCGCTGGCAACGGCCGCTCCAGCAAGGGCGGATGTCCATTTAAGGAAAGACCTCCTCGTAAATTCTTTTCCAGTTATTTCCGTAAAAAGGCTCTTCTCATCTTCTGATATCCTTCTATTTTCGGTCATCACCATTCCTCCTTTACTTTGCAAACAAGACTTTTGCGCCTTTTACACCGCCACTGTGGCATCCAGCGCAAATCTGTGGATCAACCTGCTTCCTCAATGCTGAACCTGACCCTTCCCTTAGGTCTACAGACTGATGGCAATCAGAACAATTCTTGGGTGTATCGAGTTTGGATTCGAGATGTAGCCTATGAAGTGTCTTAAATTTCTGATTGAGTGAGACATCCGTTTTGATTTTGGCATGACAGGCAAGACATTCCTTGTTACCCAGTTTCCCTGCATTTTTGTGCACATCAACAAGATTTCTTTCTGCCGCCATCACCGTAGAAGCAAATAAAAACAAAATACAAACAATTAAGAGCTTTTTCATAAACCCTCCTTTCCTTACCGAAAATAAAAAGGGGTAAACCGGTAACCGGTTTACCCCCTAAAGGTTAGCGAATTCAAATTAATGTGAATTTTTGGAAAAGTCAAGAACTATTTTTAGTATGTTCCGTAAAAATCGAAAGTAGACATCACCGGGAATCAGAGACGGTACTCGTCGAGTTTATCTTTAATCTTATAGACGAAGAGGCTTACAGGACAGTGTTTGGTTGATTTCCATTATTGCAAGATTGCGGGGCTGCAGGGCCAGGGCGTTTGCCATTTACAAGGACTATATGGAAGAAGATCCATGGTGTCCCTACACCCCGAAGACAGAAGAGCCCATAAGACC
>JAPVTA010000093.1:0-4593 GCA_047519465.1 Thermodesulfobacteriota bacterium
CTTTGGCTAATGTGATCAAGGCAGGTCTTGATGAGATGATCCCGGTTCATGCACCAGCTTACCAACCGGGCGATTTCTAAAAGATCCTGGTAACGCTTGACCAACCCCTCTGCCTTCATTTTTGGCTTCTTAGCCCTCGTCACAGTTTTTCTCCGTTATTCCTCAAAATAACTTGATCCCGGTCACTTGCTTTTTGAAAATTCACCTTTTTGGTTTACTGTCTTGCTGTCGCTCTGGCCTTGTATTTCTTCACCAAGTCCCGGATCGCCTCGTTTACCAGATCGGACAGGTAAATTATTATCAATAAAATCTTTTTCATTTTGTGTCGCCCCCTCCCTACAATTTCCCTACAGAGGGCTCAGTAGTCCTCTGCCCCGTGGCTATCGGGTTTATAATCAAAAATGGTAACCCTCTTCCCTTACTGGTTAGGCCCAGTTCCTATGTTTATGGTAGAGGCTGTTTTCCCTACCCCGCACTTCTGTTCCGCTATGGCTATTATTTTCATCGCTAATTTGAGCTCATATCCAAATCCAATAGAATTTTTCTATTATAAAATCTGAATTATGCCCGCCTCTTGAAAGGCCCGTTATGGATAGACCGAGGTTCTGTGCTAATATCTAACGGTTTTCCCGCTAACCCACAATAACCATGTTCTCCAACCCATCTCGATCCCACGATTTTTTGCCATGCCATACAACCTGGGCCTTCGCATATCCATTCTGGATTTATTTGCCCTAATTCCTTACTTGCAGGTTTTGAAAATTTAAATGGGCAATACATTTTCTTAGCTTCATCCGTTTTCACTAGCATAGGTTTTCCTCCTTTCTTTTAAACTTCCCATTACCGTCTTTGGGCCGTGGGGTCTGGTCTTTTTCCATTGCTGAAAACGAAGAAATGTCTTCGTCCCCACCCCTGTGGATTGTTGGTTGGAATATACATATTTTATGAGAATTGGTCAACTGCAACTTTCCAGAAGGGATAGTTAAGAAGGGGTGCTAACTTTCAAAGTTGACGATGACTGATAGAGAGGAAGTATAAAAAGCGTCAGATGAACAACGGTAGAGCCATTCCTGACCCTGCCTTGGTTCTCCGAGAAATGGTTCTGCTTCAAGATTTTATGTCTTCCAACTTCTCGCAAGTTTGCTTCAGACTTGCTTTACCAGTCAATCTGCGGCCCAGACCGTTTTCCCCCTCCAGACAAAGCGTATCGTTACCAATTTCCATTCTTATAATGTAGATCTTTCCGGTTGTCTTATCTTTGAACCTGTCTCCTATCTTCATCATAGCACCTTCGCCTCTCTTGACCTCCTGTTGGACTACAGAAGTTTGAGGGCAAAAATTATTCCGCTAAATCCGGAACCCGTATTGCTTTTTTTTCCGGATCAGCGAGGTCGAGCTTAATGACTCTTCGGCAATGAGGACATTGTATAAACTCTTTGGTTTCCAGGCCAATCATGCTCAGTTTGAATTTTTCATCACAATGCGGGCATAGGGCGTCAAAATCGAACATAGGTTTTCCTTTCTTAAAGATTTTAGAATTGGTAGCAAATTTCTGACTTCGTTTACCCCGTTAGAAATAATGCCCCGTTGGAATTTCCAACGGGGTTTACTCTTTGGGTTTTTCCTTGACCTCGTCTTCCACTAAAGGCAAAAATACGGATTCCATGTTGTTTGGATTGACAAACATTGATTGGAATCCGTCCTTTGTTCCCAAAATGATGGTGCGGGGATCAACGCTTTTAACTGTGAAGATTTTCCCACTTTCTACGTTTTTGAACATGTCACCTGCTTTTATCATGGTATTTCCTCTCTCGGGAATCGTTAGGGTTCTGAACTCTTCACCCATTCGACCCCGCGAAGCCCCGCCTTTGAAGGCGGGGAAGGAGGCGCGGCTCAGGGTGAACTTATCTTTTGGTTCCTTCCGCTCCGCCCGACGAGCCACCCATCTTGCCTAAATCGATCAAGGGAATGGCTCCTCCAGAGACTTGAGGTAAAATCCCATTCCATTTCTCGATCCCCTTGTACTGCACGAGGATCGGGCTGATCGACCGTGATAGGGCATCATTGGCTTTAGCCTGTCCCTGAGCCACCACCAGAATGGATTCAGCCTCTCCTTTTGCGGTGGCGACCTTTTGCTGCGCTTCAATCTCGCGTTGGGCCAAAACCTGTTTCTGCGTCTCCACCTGTTGCTGGGCCACTTGCTTGGCCTCGACGGCCCCTTCATATCCAGGAGAGAATCGGATGTTGGCAAAGTAGATGTCATCGACGATGATGTGATACCTCGACAGGTTATCTCCCAACTTTTTCATTGCCCTCTGCCGAATCTCCTCCCTCTTGGGAAGAATCTCCCCGATCGGGTAGGTAGGCACAACCTCCTTGACGAAGTCATTGAAAGCCGGATCGATCACCTTGTCGGCAAAATCGAGCCCCACTTTCTGGTAAAGGTCATTGACATAGGCCGGATCGATATGAAAGTTCATCATTCCCGTCATCTTCACCATCTGATATTCTTTTGAAGAAGCATCGATCTCCTTGAACGGATGGGGTTGAACCTTAACATCTACCTTGATGACATTTTCAGCAATGGGTACCTTGAAGTTGAGCCCCTCCCCCATGATTCTATTCTCTACGCTCCCCCACCAGAGGGCAACTCCCCTGTGGCCAGCCGGGATGATGACAAAAGTGCCCCAAAGAACGATAATGATGATGATGAGCAAAATGAGTATACCAACAGTTCGTGGACTCGGCCATTTGAATTCACCTATATCTCTGGTTCTTTCCTCCATCGTTCACCTCCTCTGGGTGTCTAAACATGATAGAACGACAAATTTCTCGATTTCACTCTCGCTCAACAATAACAAAATGAATCAATTAGGCTACAGCGTTAATGTATTATTAGTGTGCCGGGTTCCAAGCCCGTCACTCTATTTCTCCATTAATATTCCGGGGGCATGGGTGGGCCGGCTTGTTCTTTCTTGGGTTTCTCGGCCACCACCGCCTCTGTGGTGATCAAAAGAGAAGCTACACTGGCTGCATTCTGAAGGGCGAACCTCACCACCTTTGTCGGATCGATGATCCCCGCCTCATTCATATCCGTATACTCCTCCTTATCTGCATCGAATCCGAAAGCTCCTTTCTCCTGCTTCACTCTCTCCGCTACCACGGAACCTTCCTTGCCAGCATTCTGAGCGATCTGACGAATAGGTTCTTCAATGGCCTTCATCACAATCTCGACTCCCGTCTGTCGATCACCCTCCAATTTTACTTTCTTTAATGCAGGCAGACATCTCAAGTAGGCCACCCCACCACCAGGAACAATCCCTTCCTCCACTGCCGCTCGGGTTGCATGAAGGGCATCCTCAACCCGCGCCTTCTTCTCCTTCATCTCCGTCTCGGTGGCTGCACCTACCTTGATCACAGCAACGCCTCCTGCCAATTTTGCCAATCGCTCTTGAAGTTTCTCTCTATCGTAATCAGAGGTGGTCTCTTCGATCTGAACACGAATCTGTTTGATCCGGCCCTCAATCGCAGCGGGTTGTCCTGCTCCTTCTACAATGGTCGTATTGTCTTTATCGATCATCACCTTCTTTGCTCCGCCCAGATCATCCAACATCATCTTTTCGAGTTTCATCCCAACATCTTCAAAGATGGCCTTACCTCCGGTTAAAGTGGCGATATCCTCCAACATGGCCTTCCTTCTATCCCCAAAACCAGGGGCCTTGACTGCAGCACATTTCAGTGTTCCCCGAAGTTTATTGACAACCAATGTAGCCAAGGCCTCCCCTTCCACATCCTCTGCGATGATCAGCAGGGGTTTGCCCGCCTTGGCTACCTGCTCCAGAATGGGAAGCAGATCTTTCATACCGGAGATCTTCTTTTCGAAAAGTAGGATATAAGGATCTTCAAGGACGGCCTCCATCTTTTCCGGTTCTGTCACAAAGTAGGGCGAGATATAACCCCGATCGAATTGCATCCCTTCGACGACCTCAAGCGTGGTCTCCATGGCTTTAGCTTCTTCCACAGTGATGACACCCTCTTTTCCCACCTTGTTCATCGCCTCCGCAATGATGTTGCCAATGGTCGGATCGTTGTTGGCAGAGATCGTTCCAACCTGAGAAATTTCCTTCTGCTCCTTGACGGGCTTAGAAAGTTTTTTCAATTCCTTGACAACCTCTTCCACCGCATAGTCAATTCCCCTTTTGACATCCATAGGATTGGCTCCGGCTACCACCACCTTGAATCCCCCCCGACAGATGGCTTGGGCCAAGATAGTCGCCGTGGTCGTCCCATCTCCAGCTGTCTCCGAAGTCTTGCTGGCCACCTCTTTCAACATCTTTGCGCCCATGTTCTGGAAGTGATCTTCAAGTTCAATCTCTTTGGCAACGGTGACCCCGTCTTTGGTAACTACAGGAGGGCCGAAAGACCTCTCCATACCTACATTCCTACCTCTGGGTCCCAATGTTACCTTCACTGCATTTGCCATGATGTTGATACCTTCCAAAATCGCATTTCTGGCTTCCATATCAAACTTCAATTCCTTTGCCATAAGACGTCTCCTTTCTATTTATCCGATCTATTGCTCGATGATGGCGA
>JAPVTA010000094.1:0-7342 GCA_047519465.1 Thermodesulfobacteriota bacterium
ACCCCTACCCTTTCTACAACTGCCCCGGTGACTACGGACAACAATATTGCGCTCACTAACAACCATCAGCAGTCTTTCGTTTTAAATTCAGCAATCCTCGCCTTGCCCGCCTTGACGAGCTCGCCTCTCGGCGAAGCCGAGGGCCTTCGGCGAGGCAGGATGAGGCATTGGCGAGGCAGGCCTGCCTCGCGAAGCCGCTTCGGCAAGGCGGGCACATTCCGCAATCGAACCGCCAACTTTTTTGTCGACGCCACCTGTGAAAAGTGTAGAAATGGCTTTGTCTCATTCTCCATGAAGGTAAGGCAAAAATTACACTTTGAGGAGATTTTCCTAATTCCGCTGGGGAACTGATCCTGCCCTCCCTGAACAAAATTGTGCAGCTCATCGTAGGATAATCCATACAAATGATTTTGGGTTACTCGAAATCGGATTTTCAGAAAAACCTTTATAATTCTAAGTAGTTGTATGAATGAGAGAATATTACCTTATTTTTGGTATACTAATTGCGAGACAAACTTCATGGGTTATTCCTTTTGCCCATTTCAACACTGATTACACATACACCGGAGACGCCGTATCCATCGTTGTTCATATTATAATAAACCGAAGAC
This sequence comes from Thermodesulfobacteriota bacterium, assembly GCA_047519465.1. Lineage (GTDB taxonomy): Bacteria > Desulfobacterota > BSN033 > BSN033 > UBA1163 > UBA1163. Next base: position 612 of record JAPVTA010000094.1, read on the forward strand.
CATGCCTGTGAGCAGTTTATGGAGAAAGGAAGAGGGCAGTAAGTGGCATTATTGGTTAATCGGGTTTCCATCTTCATTACGCTGTTCTGAATAGGGATTTGTAAAAACCCAATTTGGACAAGAGTGAAAACGGATGGAAGCAGTAGAAAAAAATACCAAGCCACAGATTGAAATTATTGATTTTGAAAACAGAAGGTGCCCCAGGTTTGACATCCACCTGCCGATAGAATATTTTCAAATCAAATCATCCATCACTCACACCGGCAATATCAGCGAGGGTGGATTGCTCATCTATCTTCCCGAGGAAACGGATCTAAGTCAATATTTAAGGTTGAAACTCTTTTTCTCCTTAGGTTCTGAATTGAATACAATTAAAGCACTGGTTAAGGTAGTTTGGACGGATAATCATTTGAGCAAAGACCGGGAGTATTATCCCTCCGGGGTAAAATTTGTTGATATCTCTCCAGAAGATGGGACCAAGTTGAAAAATTTTCTAAAAAGTCTTTCCTCTCCTTTAGACGACATCGCTTGTCTGTTTAATTCTGTAAGAGTGAGGCCTTGGATATGGAAGCTTATGAATTTTACTGGCGTGATAGCTACGGAAAAGTTCATTCAATCGGTATTCTTCCAGAAAGAAGAAAAGACCCCAAAAGAATCACCGATAAGTCGATTATGAACCTATCATCAACTCTCAGAGCGGAAGGCAGGGCTAATTCGGCTCTGCCTTTTTTGTTTATTTCCTTCGGTAATCTTCGATCCTTAAAGCATACCTCGATTGTAGACAGTGAAATTGCGAGAAGGGTTATCTTGACCATGAGGATATCGCAGGAAAGAAAGGATGCTCGATTTAGCAATGAATTTAGCGGCTATAGCGATTGCGATTTGGATGAGCCTTTAGGGTTCCCTGCAATGCTGATTCCGTCCAGTTTAGGGGTCTCCTCCCCTCCTTTCTTAGAGATGATTTCCTCTTTCTTGGACCGGGGCATCGCTTTTATCTGTGCTTCTCGAATAAGAGCTTCAGAATGCGTCAGGCCTTCTTGTTGGTATAACAGCCTGACGGGCAAGCGAGTTCGGGTATAAGTTGCCCCCCGCCCCTGACTATGCTGCTTGACCCGAGCCTGCACATTTTTTGCTATCCCCGTGTAGAGCGACCCATCTCCGCAGCGAAGCATATAAACTGTCCAATCCTCTCGCCCTCTTCTCTTCATCCCTTGGATCATTCTTAGGTATTTCGTCTCCACGTTCCTTCTCTCTAGATTAGAGCTTCATGACAGACGGTAATATACACCTTTTCTTGAATCTTTGGAAGTGTGGAGTTCGAAACCGTGGATAGTGTAGGCTGACGCCTAAGTCCTTTCTTTTCCATATTCTTGGGGAGTCATTCAGGACTTTTGGTACAGGGCAGGCAGGCGCATTCCGCACTCTAAGATGTCTCCCCATCACCGCGTCCCGGTATCATAACCCCTCTTCATCCCCCCTTAGCCTAAGGGGGGAAAGAGGGGGGTTACATCACCGCCCCTACAGTGTTTCTTAAATAACTTAACTACGTTCCCGGGCTTGCTTCGCTAATACCAAGTTACCGTTGCCTGCCCCCGACCTGTAACGCTTGAGGGAAAAGAGAAGGGGAGTTAGAATGTTTTAAGAGGACCTGAATGAAAAGAAAAGGGAAGGAAAAAGTTTGTCTCTCTCTTTGTTTGTTTCTATTGATCGTTCTCTCTGCCATGGGCTGTGCTCAGTCGGGCGGAAGTGGTTTTCTCAGAAAAGAGTTCTTAGAATACGAAAACATTGCAGTCCTTCCCTTTGATGGAGATGACACGGGTGAAGTGGCTAAGGCCTTTGCCCGGAATTTTCACAAGAGATTCCCAGAGATTTCAATTTTGGGCGGGCGGCAGTTCTCGGACAACCCTCAAGAAGAGAAATTCAATCTTAACCAACTGGATGATGCGGCGAGATTAAAGATTGGTAGGAGGGTAGGTGCTCAGGCCCTGATAACGGGAATGATTTATTCTCCAGGTCTTTTGAGTTGGTACCTTCAGGTGAAGATCATCGATACCGAAACGGGTCGGGTATTGGGCCGTTCGATGGTTCAGGTGGATTCCTTATTCTCAACAGATATAGAAAAAGCCGCTCGTTTGGCAGTAGAGAAGCTTTCCTTGTGGTAAGTGAATTTAGGAATTGGCAGCCTGCAGACCAGGTCCAGTGTGCTTCGCGCGGCCTGCCCTTTGCGATTTTTTTACAGGTTTGAAGTCCGTCAGTACCTCACCCTGGCGGACTCGATGAGCTTGCCATCCTTATCAAATCTCAGCCGCAGGTATTCTCCGCTGGGTGGCGGTGATACTGAGGTTCCAACGCCTACTCCCGGACCGCCAAACCCAACGCCAAAGGAGACCATTGGGCTTCGTCGAAGCATCCACTCCGCAATCGTGCCCTCGTTCGTTTCGCTCATTACGTTGGGTTCCCCCAACTCGGCCAGAGCTTCCTCGTAGGTGTACGTTCCGATGCGCTTCCCCCAATCGACGTCCTTGATGTTGGCTTTCGGGCCGGAGGCACAGCTTCCAGTCAAAAGAGCCAACACAATTAATAATAGCCATGACCATTTCATAACGAATGACAAAAGTGGGACTCGCTTTGGACGATTTGAATATACAGAGAAAGGGCTCGAATGTCAACAAACGCAGGCCACAACATATTAGGAAAGGTCTTCAGCCAGATCACTTTTTTATGGACGACACCCGATTGCTCTCAGCGATTTTAACCTTGAAATGGGTCTTCTAAGCCTGAAATCAGCCGCCGTTTTTGGAAATGACCTGTTCGATCAAGCAGTTAACTTGGTCCGACCCCGGCCCCGCCAGTCTCGAATGACATATGATGCACGAATGACAGTTCCTCTAAGGTTTGATGCCGCTGAAGAAGAAGTCAAGATATTGCACCAGACCGTTGGTCACAATTGGGACATCCTGCCAATACTGATCCAGCACCCATAGGGCAGATCCAAGACCCGTAAGGTAATGAGGATCATAGGACCCCTGATACTTGTCACACACGCCTTGAACGAGGAAACGTTTTATCTTCTGCCGACCCTCTTGAGAGCCAATCATGCTACTCAACGATGACACCACAGGCTTCGCCTTCAGGGTTGAAAATTTCTCGTAGAACGGATCGTATTCCTTCGCGGGTTCGGAGGATGCCTCCTCCAGTGAAACCTTCTTTTCTCCCTTATCCCCCAAAAAGTCAATCCAGGCATTCACCATGTGAATGTAGTCCTCCTGGCCGAGAAACCTCCTGACCCGTTCGATGGCATAGCGGGTGATCGTATGGTGCAAGGGGACAAAGCCTTTGCCGCTCGTCGCCCGAAGCATCTGACGGTTGGAAGCCTGTTTTTCCGTAAAGGGGTTTGATTTTTTCAGGTCTGGGGTGGTGCCAAACCTACCTTTGCAGAAATAGAGAGCCAATGCTGACAGTGCAGGCCAGGGATCGACATCCGCCCGTTCAAGCATTTCTGACAGAATGAAGGCTGTGCACGAGACCGAGTGACCTAAGGAGCTGCTTAGGTAACCGCTTCCAAGTAGCAATAGACGACGGGCGAATTCCGTTCCCGACTCCTGATTCAAAAAGGTGGCCATGAGGGCCGCAGTCTTTTCCGGATCATTCGCGCGAACTGCGGTCTCAATGTCTTTGAATCCGACGGGAGAGGCCAATAGACTCACTCTCTGGATTTTTTCCATCTTGGGTCTTCTCGTGTACTCCCTTATCTCAAGGGAAAGGAAAGCCTTGGTCCTCTCCCCACTCATGCAGGGCATAAGTTCCCGACCAATACGGTACATCTTGGGCAGGTGCGGGTTAATGAAAGGGGGATTCTGAACTCGCTGAACCGCAGGAAAGAGCGAAAGGTGAATCTTCCAGGGATCCCCCCCCTGGCTCACCATCTTTGCACAAATCTCCAACGCTCTATCCACATTTGATGCTTCAACGGCTTCCAACAAATTCCTTTCCGTGATTTCGGTCGCATTTGCACACATAGGCCTTCCCCAATCTCCCAAGGCACACAAACTTCCCATCGATACGGATCTTAGGAAATCCCTTCTTGTGAATCTGTTAACCATAGCGAAGGAGCGTGTGCCGCCGCCCGTCCGGGAGGCATCCGATCAGTGATAAACGTATGTTCGACCTTGCTCGTGACTCCCACGCACAAATTGTTTCGAACGATTCACCCCTAAGTCAAGTTTACACCCGTCATCGGGCACATGCAATTCAAAATTGGAAAATTTTCCTAATTCATTTTTTAATGACTTAGTGATCTAACAACTCAATAATGCATGAGTGAGCTAATAAGAATATGAAAGCCGGTCCAACATCCACCAAAGGGGGATAGAAGGGGCTCTCTTTATTGGCCTGGGCCATTTGAAAATTGAAAAATTGAAGATAGGGAAGAATGAGGGAAGGAAAATTCGAGATAAATTGCCCGGCCAACTTTTTTTATGGATGACACCTAACTTTCGATACAATCCAATTTTCCATATTGACAAAGTCTGCCCATTTGATAAGATCATGGTATGTTTTTTTAGAGGTAAGGTATAAGGCAAACGGGGGAGTGAGGAAATATGAAACGGTCATGTAAGGTATTTATATTACTCCCAATCGTGCCGTTATTGATTGCAGGTTGTGTAGGAGTCACCCCTTATCAGGAAGCGGACAGCAAGGGATACGGGGTCAAAACCTATAAGATGAGCCATAACAGATATAAAGTGATTGTTAAGGCGAGTCGGGTAACCAGCAAAGGCACCGCGGAAGGTTACTTTTGGAGACGTGCACAAGACCTTTGTGGTTGCCCGGGCGCAGCACACGGCGACTTACCCTACTTCGACCATATTGAGGGCTGCCTAAGGGTAAGTAAGGCAATAAGGAGAGAAGGCCACCCAGGGAAGGTAACTAGTAAGCGACGCGGTGGTGCTGGTGCTCTCTCAAGCGACTATGAAACGATAACGGAAATCGAGGCGGAAGACACCGAGGTGTCCGGAGAAGTGGAATGTCTGAAAGAGAGTAAGTAGCGCGATGCTCTCTGCGCAGAGTAGAAGTGAAGAAGTGTTAATGTTCACCTACGTACCCTCGTTCAGCATTTCTTAAACAACTTAACTATGTCCCCCGGGGTCAGCCCCCCCCCGTCTCCGCGTCCCGCGCCTGCCCTGAACCCAGCATGGTGCAGGGCCTGCCCTGAACCCTACGCGGTTCGGGGTCTCCCCGTATCATAACCCGCCTTCGTCCCCCCTTAGGCTAAGCCCTCTCTCTATTCCTCCCTTAAGCTAAGGGGGGATAAAGGGGGGTTACATCACCGCGTCCCGCGCTTGCCCTGAACATAGCATGGTGCAGGGCCTGCCCTGAACGCTACGTGGTTCAGGGTCTTTGTTTTCTGAATGTGTGATTGCAAGACCCGGCCCCAGAGTTGCTTGAAATGCCTAATTTTCTGACGTGAAGGAATTATGTGTTTTTAGGGGGGTTCCAAATCTTCTTTAAGCTCGCCTCTAACTTCTCTAAAGCTTCTCGCACGCCATCATCTACACCCTTTTCCCTCTCCCTTTGCTTCGAAGACTCTAACTCATTTAGAAATTCTTGGATAAACTTATCTACGTCCTTTTCCCCCTTCATTTTCTCCAGAGGCTCGAGCTCCTTTAGAAATTCGTGGATATCCTGATCTACAACATCTTCCCTTCCCATTTGCTTCGGAGGCTCTAACTTATCTATAGATTCTTGGATATCGTGATCTACGTCTTTTTCCCTCCTCATTCGCTTTTGAGCTTCCGAGTCATTGATCATCTTATGTAATCTGACGGAAAACTCATTAAGAGAGAATGGCTTCCTTATAAAATCTCGAGCCCCAACCGTAATTGCTAATCCGGCAGTATCTCCTTCGTCAAACGCTGTCATGATCATTACCGGGATTTCAGGGTACTGCATTGAAATCTTACTTGTAAGAGTAATTCCATCCATGTTGGGCATCCTCATATCTGTTACGACGGCATCGATCTTATTTCCCTTCATTTTCTCCAGAGCGTCAACTCCATCAATGGCTGTGACGCATGAATGTCCCAGTTTGGATAGAAAAGTGACGATTAAGTTTCTTAATAACTCTTGATCATCCGCGACAAGAATTGTATATTTGGAAAGTTCGGTTCTCGTTTTTTCTACCATGAGAGGGTCCTACGTCCTAATGCTTGAACCAATTTTACCCGACTCTGAGTGAAAAAGTCAAAGTTGTTTGAGGACGATTGAATTTTTGATTTGCGTGTTAGCGTTGGTTTTTAAGAAAGCGTAAGGGTGTAAGCTTCGGCTTTAGGATTTACCAAGTGAAATGTTAGATGGCCTGGCAATATTTGGAAATCACTCTTTCGGGAAGACAAAGTGGATCAGGGGATCAATTCTTCAATCGCTACATTTTCCAAGTAGCCTTTTGAGTAAATTCTGAGCATTCGATCATCGCTCAGCCAAGTCCGTCCAAGGCTTCGCCAATCCTCTTCCTCAAGGTCGACATTTTATCTAAAGCCCCATCAAAGTATAGTGCAAGCCCTTGACCATTTCTGCCATGCTATCAAAATCGAGGGTGTCAATCGTATCTGTCTCCTGGTGGTAATTCCTGTTCCTGAAAAAAGATGTGTCCGTTAACATGACGGCTTTGTATCCGTGTTCCCAGAACGCATAATTGTCTGAAAGGTTAATGCCCCCGAAAAATTCCGGTG
>JAPVTA010000095.1:0-3375 GCA_047519465.1 Thermodesulfobacteriota bacterium
AGTGCGCAATCACGAATTGCGGACAATGCCTCTTGGACGGCTGGACTATTTACGACCACTCCTGAAACGCCTGACATTATTTTTTATACTCCTGCGACGTTTCTCCTAAAAACCTGAGCTTTAAGTTCCTTAAAGGGTATTTTCGAGTTCTATTTGAACCTTTCTGTTGACAGGAAGACAGTGCAGCGTTAAGGTCCCAGGCATACAGGGATGTCTTGTGGTGTCGTCACTTAGGCTCCGCCTGCATCTCTCTGAAAATCTCTGCTCCTTCCTTTGATGAAAAAAAGGCAGCACATTTGGGGCATCTAATCATAGTGTCTTTCGTGTCTCTCGATGTTTCCCGGGTTGTCCATGAACACCCAAAACAAAATAAGGACATGACGGCCGTTAAGCAAAAGATCGTCAGCCAGTTACGCATAGGAACGATTCCCTCCTTTTTGTTCTATTCCTTTCTTGTTATTATGCGAGAAATCTGCGGATCCATCAACAGCTCCGAAAAATTATCCAGAGTATCACCTCAGCATGTCTTAGAGGTTTTTAACCCCTTTTTAAATTTTCAGGTTGGGGACGGCTTTCAAATGCCAAATTGCCGGACCGTGCCACTTACCGCCGCATCAATCGCGGCTTTAGCACGATAGATATGTCACGGCTTTCCTGCATCGTGAATCCCTCTTGAATTCATTTGATTATTATAGTTTAAGGATCTTCCAGAGAATTCATTTTTCAGCAGGCTACGGTCCTGATTCTTGACCTTTGTGAGCTGATCTGCTATCCTGGTTCATCTATTCCTGGTTGACCCGTGAAGAGAGGAGGAAGGATCGGTGGAGAAAAAAACTCAACTGTCGGTGATTTTAACGAATGTACCGGGGGAACTCTCGAAACTCTGCGATGTGCTTAAAGCATCAAATGTTAATATTTTAGCAATGAGTATTCAAAACGCAAAGGATTCTGTTAAAGAACTTTTTAATATGAGAGAAAAAACGGGCAGGCGGATTGCTCTGGCTGAGAGTTATCGGGGTATCTTAAAAGATTCTTCAGACTATTCCCTGATCCGAATTCTGGTTGACAAGCCAATTGAAGCAGAGAAGGCACTGGCCAAAGCCAACCATCTGATAGATAAAGATCAGGTAGTAGTATTCAGGCTGGTGAATCAACCGGGCATGCTTGGTAGGGTGGTGAAAAGATTTGGTGAATCCAATGTGAACATCGACTACATTTACGGTTCCGCCATGGACGATGCCAGTGAATCCATCTTTGTTGTCCACATTGCAGAATCAGATTTTGATCGAATCAAAAATTTTTTCAAAGATTTTTAGCTTAGAAGTCCAAGGATCGTTTACCTTCTCCGGGTAACATTTTATCTTACAAATAATCCTCAGAGCCTTCGTAAGATTGGGATGGATATCAAGCTCTCGGGCCACCTTGTCTACTGGCATCCCTTTCGCGGTAACCAACTGCACTGCATCTCGTTTGAACTCACGGCTGAAATGACGGTACTTCTCTCCCATAGGCACCTCCCACTCTCTTATGATACAAATTCTTAGCCGTATCCATCAATTCGGGGAAAGCTCCGATACAAATCATCAGATCGGATAAATATATTAAAACCAAATCCAAACATTTTGGATGATTTGAAAACAGCAAATCTATAGCGTCTAATGATCCTCTCGCTCCTCGAATTCTGCGTAAAGTTCCGCACCGGAGCGTGAAATTCCTTAATCAACCGCCGGACTTTCTTCATGCAAATAGAGTAAGGAATTAAGGTTTGCAAATTGCTTTTGTTTTCCGCTCAGTTACATCAAAGGTGGCTCCAACGCTTTAGGATTTGCTTTCGGCATATCTTATGCACCACAAAGTGGTACGATCCTATATTTCCAGCATGGAAGACTTGGATAGTCATTCTTTACGATGGAAATGCCCGGGGGGGATATCCCCTTCTCAGCGAAGAGGCAGCGTGGACAGTCAACAATTCTCTGAATTTCGGCAGGAGCTCCAAAAAACGCAGAGGCAGATGGCAGCGCTCCTTGGAATTTCTCTCAAGGGGATTCAGAGTTTCGAACAGGGATGGCGGAAGGTTCCCGTTCACATCGAACGTGAAATTACGTTCCTGAAAACGTTGAAGACAGAGAGGCATAAGTATGCTCGGCCTTGCTGGGAAATTCTGAAGTGCCCTTCCAAGACTCGTAATACCTGTCCAGCATGGGAATTCAAAGCCGGTTCTCTCTGCTGGTTTATCAACGGAACAGTCTGTGTCGGAAAGCCTATGGGTGGTTGGAGTACTAAAATAAAGATTTGCAAAAGATGTAACGTCTTCAAAGAGAACTTGAAGGAAAGAGAATGATGACCCCGCCCGCAATTTCTTTCACTTACTTATCTTCGATGTGAACTGATCTTGAACCTCGATGATTACGGGAAGAAAGGAAGTATAGCGCAGAACTCAGCGACCCGGCCACCGCCTCAGTCCCTTCTATTGTATTGGTTTCCCCTCGCCGCTGGAAGGCCCCTCATGCCGCCGGAGTCGCGCAGTTCTTTGTTATACGCTCTTATTAGTATATTTTCTTATTACGAAGTCGAGAAATACGTCGCACGTCTTTTTCCATCCCTTCGAAACGGTCCATTGTCCAAACGCTTCTGAATTCGTGAAGTCCAATTGGTTTATCGTCTTGCAATCGGTGCTGCCAAATTCATTAATAAATTCTTTATATAGGTTGTTTACTTCCGTAATCGCCGCTGTTCTCTCCGCCTCGCTTTCTTCCGGTATTCCGTTCTTTCCGCGACCGTGCCGTATACCGATCGCGATACTACTACCAATCAAGACTCCGCACGTCGTATGGCCCGAAAGAATCGCTCCCAGGTAGCCTCCAGTAGCCCATGAAATATTTTCTTTAGGTAATTCCCATATATCTAGTAGTGCCTGTAGCGCCGCTTCTGCGCACGTATATCGGTGCATTCTTCGATACGCCTGCTTAACAATTTCTTCTACATCCTTTTCTTTTTTCATGAAGTCCTCCCCATTAATGCGTGTAACATTATATTTTATACTGCTACAATCTTTGTCCTGGAAACCGAACTTTTCAGCCTTCTAAGAAGCTCTTTTTGCACCTGAGTCGCCTCGATAATGACGATTTTTTCTGTAAAATGTTGCCTATATTATTATTATACCGCCGCAATATAATAATTGAAAACAATGAATCACCTTTTAGGATTAGGGCTTTCAATTGTGAAATACGGGTTGTAATATACACCTTTTTTGAAAGTTTTGGAAGTGAAGAGTTCAGGACCGTAATCCGTAATCAAATTGCTTGACAGAAGACAAAAACACCTCCTAGGATAGCTTTGGCATTAGCAAAAAGGGGTTGGTTCGTTGGACCCCAT
>JAPVTA010000096.1:0-11372 GCA_047519465.1 Thermodesulfobacteriota bacterium
GAAAGCTGGTTCAATGCCTATAAACAGATTAAAGACTATGAAAAGATTGTCCCGGAGCTTTGCAAGTACATTCAGATTGGAATTGCTGCTGAAAGCCAGGCAAGGTACTTTCCCATCGTTCCATGGCAGGAAGAAGTAAGGACTTATGAATGGAAAGAGGAAGGGTTAGATTCCATTGATTCCATGATTGAAATGCTCTCAAGAGGCACCCTTCTCGATATCATCAAGAACTTTCTCTTTTTCAGGGTTGAATTTGGTAATGCCACCAAGGTCATTGCCCGATATATGCAATACCGGGCCGCAAATAAGATGGTCAGTAGAGTAAAAGAATCTTTCGACTCACGACTCACGACTCACGACTCACGAACCAAAGGTTTAATATGGCACTGGCAGGGCAGTGGAAAAACTCTCACCATGATTTTTGCCGCGAATAAGCTGTTTTACATGAAGGAGCTTGAGAATCCAACGATATTCTTCATTGTTGATCGAATTGAGCTGGAAGATCAGCTTTATACCGAATTTTATGCCTTAGATATTGTTGAGCCGGAAATTATAGGGTCGGTTTGGGAGCTTAAGGAAACCCTGAAATTTGATGATTACCGCAGCAAGAGAGGAATATTCATCATTCTAATCCACAAGTTCAGACCGGAGGAGCTTAAGGAGGTCTACGGAGAACTCGAAAAGGTTTCCAAACGAAAAGAAACAATAATGAATAGAAGAAACGTTATAGCTTTCGTGGATGAGGGGCACAGAACCCAATACGGTCTTCTTGCTGCCCAGATGAAGGCGATTCTTGAGAATGCTTTCTTTTTTGCCCTTACTGGAACACCGATATCGAAGAGAGGAAGGGATACGTATTTAGAGTTCAGCTATCCGCCCGAAGAACCTTACCTTGATCGATATTTCATCACGGATTCCATTAAAGACGGCTTCACGGTAAAGATCGTCTATCAACCAAGACTCGAAAAAGAAGTCCATCTAAAAAAGGATCAATTAGAAGCCTTTTTAGAGACAGAGTTTGAGGAATTGCCCGAAGAGATAAGGGAGGGTGTAGAAGAACAAGTAAAGAAGAGGCTGAATGCCATCAAGGTCGTGCTTGAGAATCCATTCAGAATAAAGACAATTGCTAATGACGTTGCTAACCATTTTAAAGAAAATGTTGATGGCAAGTTTAAGGCGATGGTAGTGGCGGGAAGCCGGAAAGCCTGTGCAATTTACAAAGAGGAATTAGACAAGCTCTTGCCAAAGAACTATTCAGAAGTAATCACTACCTTTGAAAGAGAGGACGAGGGAGTCATTCAGCAATATGTGGCAGAAGCAAAGGTAAGATATGGAGGAAAGGATATTGGAGATATCAGAAAAGATCTCATTGAGAAATTTAAGGAAGAAGAATTTCCAAGGATTTTGATTGTTACGGACATGCTTCTGACAGGGTTCGATGCTCCCATCCTTCAGATCATATATCTTGACAAACTTTTGAAGGAGCATAGGCTTCTTCAAGCAGTGGCAAGAACAAACAGGCCTTATAAAGATTTGAAGGAGGCTGGCGTCGTCATTGATTATGTCGGGATTCTGAAAGAATTTAAGAAAGCCTTCGAGATGTACAGCGAGGAGGATATCAAAGGGGCATTATATAGTTATGACAGCGTCAAAGAAGAATTCATCACACTTATTAAGGAAGTTCTTGAGTTCGTAAAGGAGGTCCCAAGAAGTTACGAAAGAGAAACACTGCTTCAGGCCGTAGAGGTTCTTACTTCGGATGAGCACACAGAGAAAGAGTTTACCGAAAAATACAAGAACTTGCGAAAGACCTTCGAACTCCTCGGGCCGGATGAGATAAAGCTTGACCACTTTGAGGATTACAAATGGACCTCTGCCATTTATGCTTTCTATATGAAGATAGTCAGTCAAAAGGATGCTTACGAGGGATATGTTCAGAAGTATTATGATAAGACAATAAGATTCATCCATAGGTCTACGGAAATAGAAAAGTTAGAGCGGGAACTACCGGCGATCGCTTTTGATAAAGAGTATCTTGAAAAACTCGAAGAGAAGGTAAAGAACAGAAAGGAGAAAGCCGCCAACATTCTCTTTACACTGAACAGACTGGTTTTGGTTGATAGACATAGGAATCCTATCTATGAGTCCTTGATTGAGAGGGTTGAGAGACTTCTCGAAATGTGGCGGGAAAAGACGAAAGATTATGAAAAAATATACATGGAAGGTGTAAAGGCAATAGGAGAGATAAACAGCCTTTTTTCAAGGCAGAAGTCTCTTGGCTTTTCAAATCTTGAATATTCTATGCTCCTTGAAATGGAAAGGAAACTTAAGAGTGATGATTTTGAGAAGGTCGTAAAAGAGCTTTCAAATAGGCTCGGGAAATATATGTTTTTTGGCTGGTTTAACCAAGTCACCATCAAAAAAGAAGTGGAAAGGGAAATAAGAAGGTTTGTCCGCGGGATGAAGGGGAAGTATAACCTTTCCCTGGGTGAGATGAACGAGCTTCATGAAAAACTTCTGGAAAGTGTGAAGAATTATGGAACTGCTTAACGGTCCTTATTCAGTCTCTCACAGAAATGTCAAGTACCCACGATTAGAATTTAGGACAGGAAAACTCCTTCTCGTTCTTCCATTTGGTCGCAAACCTGGGCCCATCCTGGATAACCATAAGAAATGGATACTCAAAAAGATGTGCTTCGTTGAGAAGTGTTTAAACCATGCTTCAGACAAAAGATTGGTTGAAAGAACAGAAGAAGAGTTTAGGAATTTCATACAATCCTCGATTGGAAAGGCATTGAAAGAGATGAGTGGAAGACTGAATCATACCTATTTCAGAATAATGAAAACAAAATGGGCAAGCTTGAGTTCGAAGAGAAATCTGACGATTAATAGGATGATGAAACACTTACCTGAAGATCTGCTGAACTACATTATTTTTCATGAAATTCTCCATTTAAAAGAAAAGAGGCATAACGATAAATTCTGGGAGAGAATATCGAGAAGGTTTAATAATTATGAGGATTTTGAAAAAGAGTTATTCGTATATTGGTTTAGGATTCAATCCCTTCGGAGGGGGGAGACGGTTTGATAGTGTTTAACTACTTCTTCTTTCATCACCTTTCCCATTTTATTTCTGGGGAGTTCTTCTAAAAAGAATATCTCCTTAGGACATTTCCAATCCAAGAGGTGAGATTTACAATAATCTTTTATCTCTTTTTCGGTAAGAGCCATTCCAGGTTTTAATACCACAGCGGCCACGACCTTTTCACCCCACTTCTCGTCAGGAATGCCTACCACACAGGACTCCAATACTTTTTGATGCCGGTTGATCATTGATTCGAGTTCCTTCGGAGAGATATTTTCTCCCCCAGAGATGATGATATGCTTCAAACGATCAGTGATGTAGTAATAGCCATCCTCATCCTTTTTCCCAAGGTCTCCCGTCCGAAACCATCCATTCACAAATACGGCCTCTGTCTCTCTTGGTTTTTTCCAATAACCTGGCGTGACATTAGGACCTTTCAACCAGATCTCTCCCACTTCGCCTGTTTTTAAGTCCTTAAAAGTCTCCGGGTTTACAATTCTCACCTCCACATGGGGAAGGGGAAGACCGATGGAACCGGGTTTTTTCACTCCCCGATAAGGATTTGAAAAATTCATTCCAGTTTCGGACATTCCTTCTCTTTCCAGAGGTTCCTTGCCGAAGACCTTTTTGATCTTCTCAAAATCTTTTGGAAGGAGTGGTGCAGAACCGGAAGCCAAGAGCCGAAGGTGGTTGAAATCTCGGTCCTGTCCCTCGGTTTTGTCGATCATCCTTAAATACATCGTGGGGACAGCCATCAACATGGTGCAGGCCAGTTCCCCTCTTGGCTGGGCGAGGATGTCGATCACCATTTCAGGAGAGAATTCATCAAACATCACTATTTTTGCACCGGCGATCAAAGAGGTATGGAGAGCAAAGCATAGACCATGCACATGGAAGAGCGGAAGGGCATGACAGAGGACATCTTGTTCGATGATCTCCCAGATATGGATGATGTTTTTCGCATCTTGAATCAGGTTCTGCTGAGTAAGGATCGCCCCTTTGGGTTGGCCTGTGGTGCCGGAAGTATAGATGATGACGGCTGGGTCGTCAGGGTTTCCCTCCACCGGCGATAATTGAGCAGGTAAGTTTGGAAACAGCTTATCTTCTACAAATGGGCTCTCCAAATCAATTGAGATGATCGGTCGCTCTTTATCTAAGGACCGGATCAAGGCCTCTTCCTTCTTTCCAGCAATGACGAGCTTTGCATCGGTATCCCTGAGAAAATAGTCCATCTCGTCTTTTTTAAAACCCGGGTTGAGGATCACGGAAATGGCCCCCACCTTTTGCACAGCAAGATGAAAGACCACTTGTTCCATACTCTTTTGCATAAAAAGAATGACTCTTTCACCCTTCTGTAGCCCCATTTCCTTCAGACCGTTGGCCACCCGGCTGGAAATGTTTTGGAGAGAAGAATAGGTCATTTGGCTTTCCAGCTTTCCTTTTCTTAAAAAGAGGATGACCTTCTTTTCCCCCAGGCAGAGGGCCGTTTGATCAAAAAGATGGGCTAACGTCTCATTCATCAGGACATCCTCCCTATAACCCCAGATAAGCTGTCTTGACACGTCCATTGGCAAGCAAATCTTTACCGGTTCCGGAAAGGACGATCCGGCCAATCTCCAGAACGTAGCACCGGCTCGAGATGGTCAGGGCGCGGTTCACGTTTTGTTCGATTAGCAATATGGTGACCCCATTCCTGTTGATCTTCTGGATATTCTCCAAAACCTCATCGACCAGAAGAGGTGCTAGACCCAATGAGGGTTCGTCGAGAATGAGCAGTTTGGGTTTTGAAAGGAGACCTCGGCCAATGGCCAGCATCTGCTGTTCGCCGCCGGAAAGGGTTCCGGCGAGTTGAGTCATCCGTTCTTCCAGGCGGGGGAAAAGGTTAAAGACCCATTCTATCGTCTCCCTTCTGACGCCTCGTGCGGCCTTGGTATAGGCACCGAGTTCCAAGTTTTCACGCACTGTTAAACCTGGCCACAACCGTCGCCCTTCCGGGATTTGTGCAATACCCATCTCGACAATGCGGTATGCTGGCGTGCGGTCAATGCGCGTCCCCTCGAACCTGATCTCCCCTGTAAGTGGCGGGGCCAGACCAGAGATCGCTTTGAGGGTGGTGCTTTTCCCTGCGCCGTTAGAGCCCACGAGAGTGACGATTTCACCCCGGTTGACCTTGAATGAGACATCCCAAAGGGCCCGGGCATCACCATAAAAAACGTTAATGTTTTCTACTTCAAGCATAAAGAATTATTTTCCTCCGACTCTTTATCTTGCGCTTCTCTGCATATCCCCCATGGCGATTCTAATAATTCTCCTTCCCATAGTTCTTTCCCAGGTAGGCCTCGATCACCTGAGGATTGGCTGCCACTTCATCAGGAGTGCCCTCTGCGATCTTTTCGCCGAAATTCAATACAATGAGCCGATCGCTGACCCCCAGAACAGCGCGCATCACATGTTCCACCATAAAGATAGTGATCCCACTCTCGCGCAATTGGCGGATGAGACGAATCATCATATCTGTCTCTGTAGGATTGAGACCCGCTACCACTTCATCTAATAAGAGTAGTTCGGGTCGTGTGGCCAAAGCCCTCGCCACCTCCAAACGCTTTCGGTCAGGCAGGGTAAGATTGCGGGCCAAAAAATTGGTCTTGGATGCCAAGCCGGTGAACTCCAAGACACGCATGGCCTCTTGGGTTGCATCCTTGACTTCATTCTTTATCCATCCTCTGCCGAAGAAGGCTCCCACTCTGACATTGTCCAAAACCGTCATCTCCGGGAAGGGTCTGACCACCTGATGGGTATTCGTAATACCCAAGGTGCAGATATCGTGAGGCATGAGCTTATTAATTTCTTTTCCTTTGAAAACGATCTTTCCAGAGCTGGGCGGGTAGATACCCGTCATGCAACGAAAGAGAGTCGTTTTTCCGGCTCCGTTAGGACCGATCAGCCCCAATATCTCGCCTTCGTGGATCTTAAAGTTTACTCTTAGCAAGGCTGCCAGTCCACCGAAGTTTCTACAAACCTCTCGTCCTTCAAGAAGAATGGCCATAATATTCTTATACCCCTTCTTTTCCAATCAGAGAGCGCATTTTATTTTTCTTCCATAAGTTGCTAAGCCGTCGGTGCATGCCCAGAATGCCTTTGGGCTCGAAGAGGATGATGAGCACCAGAAGACCGCCGTAGACCAGAAGGTGCAAGGTGCTCAGTGAAAGTTTGATAAATCCAAGATTCAAATTGGCAGTGAGGATTCGATCTTGGACCACAATGTAGACCACGGCTCCTAGAATCGGACCGGCCAGGGTGCCGATGCCACCGATGATCGGCATGAGCACCATGGCAATGCTCATGGGGAAACCGAAGACGGTTTGAGGATCAATATAAAATACATACTGGGCATAGATGCTGCCACTGATGCCCACCATGAAAGCACTGAGCATCAAGGCTAAAATCTTGTACCGGGTGGTATGTACCCCCACTGTCTCAGCAGCATCGATATCCATGTTGATGGCGAACAGTCCCAAACCGAATTTACCCTCTTTTACCCACCACGAAACGAGAAGCGCTGCAAACATTAGCGCCATCACTCCATAATAAAAACATGTTGCATAGGCACGGATATCTTCCGGTGTCGGTAACATCAGGCCCGTGGCTCCGCCGGTGAGAACACCTTTTTGTAAAAATCCTTTTAGCAGAGAATTATTTTTTATCAAATCATCGAGATTGAGCATCAGGAGGCGAGTCGCTTCACCCACGCCGATGGTGGCAATGGCGAAGTACTGGCCCCGCAAACGCAGGCAGGGATACCCCCATAAGAATCCGTAGAGAGAAGCGACTATTCCTGCAATAGGGATGGTCAGCAGGATAGGAATGCCCCTTAAGGCCAGAATACACGTTGTGTAAGCTCCCAGACCATAGAACGTAGCATGGCCAAAGGAGGTTTGCCCTGCATAGCCGCCCATGATGTTCCATGCTGTGCTCAAAGTGATATAGAGGAAGGTTAAAAATCCCAGGGTCTGCAAGTAGCCTCCCTGTATCCCCAGAAAAGGTATCAACACAAGAAAGGTTAAAACAATCACACCTGCCCATAACTTCCAGGAACAAAGCACTTGCTTTAACTGCATGGTGTATCCCTGAAAACCCTATTGGCTAAAAAACTTGTCTACTAACCCTTTCATCCCTCCGGGCATCACGATAAGAACAATGACCAAGAGAGCAAAGCTGACAAAGTCCTGCAAGGCTGGCATCAACCACAGAACACTCAATGCCTCAGCCAAGGCGAGAACCAGAGCGCCTAAGGCCACACCAATCATACTCTCCAGACCTCCCAATACAACGATGCAGAATCCTTTTAGGAGATGTGACCTGCCAAAATCGGGATCGAAGGCAAAGATAAGGGCCATGAGCGACCCGGCCAGACTGGCTAAGGCAATACCTATGCCAAAGGCAATCTCCATGATGCGTGAGGTATTAATACCCACCAGCTTGCTGGCATCACTGTCCTGGGCCGTTGCGCGAATAGCCTTCCCCATGTAAGTATGACCGAGGAATTGCCGCAGGGCGAGCAGGGCTAAAATTCCGACGATGAACACAACCAGCCGATTCACGGAAACAGGAATACTGCCCAACTGAAAAGTTAGCAAAGTATATTTAGTGGTGATTGCCTTGGTATCACCGGAAAAAACAAGGTAAGAGATGTTCTGCATGATCAGCCAAACACCAAAGAGAAGAAGGAGAGAGGAGATGGGAGGAGCGCCCATCACTCGTCGGACAACATACCGTTGAAGAAACACACCGAAGACAAAGAATGCCGGGACAATCACGATGGGAGCCAAAAAGGGATTTCCACCTAATCGAGCAATTAGGACGAAAGCAAAATAAGCCCCCCACATCATCACACCGGCATGGGCCAGGTTGACAATCTTCATGACGCCGTAGATCAGAGCCAACCCGTAAGACATCGTTGCATAAAGGCCCGCCAGAAGGATAGCACTCACGATCAGAGCGAAAATATCAATAGTGATATCGTCACCTCTCTGAAGAGAATGGGTTTAAATTATTTTTTTGGAATGGGTACAATGGGTCGAGCGGTTGCGACATCCTTGGGATAGATGAGAGCCACTTTGCCGCCCGGCATATTCTGCATCATCAAATGGTCATTGTTGATCTGGCCATTGGGCTCAAACCAAACACGGCCGCCGACCACCAGGGAATTCTTCATGTCCATCTTTGCCATGGCATCACGGATTTTGGGCTTGTCAAGGGTCCCGGCATCCTCAATGGCTTTGGCCATGACCCGAAATGCCTCATACGCTGTGGCTGCAAACCATTCAGCCGGTTCATTGTAGGTTTTCAGGTATTTATCGGCGAAGGCCTTCGAGGGCGCTGTCGGGATATCCTTATTCCACCAGTTGCAGGAAATAATATAATCGGATGCCGGACCCAGCGCATCCCGGGCCGCTTTTTCGGGGCCCCGTGGTCCGTAGCTGACGATGGAATGGTATAGGTTCATTTCGGTGTAGCGACGATGGATCGTGACGTAATCTGCAAGACGAGCATCAGCGAGATAGACATCTCCATTGGCGGCTTTTACTTTCTGGAGCAAAGGGTCGGCATCTTTCAGATTTAACTCGAATGGTTCATCCATCACCACCTGGAACCGATCCGGAGAAGCCTTGCTTTTATCCAGGACACCTTGACGGAACTCTTTCCCATGGGAGGTATTCTCTCCCATCAGGGCGATCCTCAAAGGTTTCTTCAATTTCCCTGCGTTCTGCTGAAGGGCGATCCAGTCCATCAGTGTAAAGGAGAGCTTCTCGATGCTTGAGATAATACAGAAGATATATTTCATGCCCCGCTGGTAGATGGCCCCTGTGGCACCACCGCCGTTGACGTAGGGAACACGGTACTTCTCTGCTACGATCGTGTGTGCTGTGATGAGAGGAGTGCCATAGCCGCCCATCAGAGCATTCACCTTATCCTCGGTCACCAGCTTCTCATAAAGTTGAACCGAGGTGGTATTATCGCTCTTGTCGTCATAGATGATCAATTTGATGGGAATTTTCTTGCCATAGGCTTTGACCATGATGCCTCCCGCATCGTTGATCTCTTTGAGAGCCATCGCATACGCCTTGTTGACGTACCCTCCCTCACGACTCTGACCCCCTGTGAGTGGAAGAGCCGCACCCAAGATAATCTCCTTAGGGGCTGTTGCGCCAGCTTGGCTGAACCCCCTTGCCGGTATTAAAATAAAAGAAATGATAAGAACGAGGATTGTGAGAAGGATCTTTTCTGCCTTGGACATGGTATACTCCTCCCTTTGTAAAATTTAGAATATCATTTTATTTTTACGCCGGAGGGTCCCCCACCCGTCCGAATGGTAGATTAGGATAGAAATATATATCAGAAAGGGTGATTTGCTGTCAATCATTAAACGCATCCTCATTAGGGCAACATGATAAGAGGGATGAAGGGTAATTAGATTATGTAGAGCTGACAAGTTACAATATTTCCATACCGTAAGGGGCATTTTGGGGACCGACACAGAAAGGAAATGGAACCATGGATCACTTTTCGCGAGTTAAAGAAGAGTTCAAGAGACAGGCGGAAACACTTTCAGTCGCCTCGGTGTTCACAGATTCAGGTGCCCTGGAACAGATACGCGCTGCGATTAAACCAACCATGGAGATGAACCTCTTGGATCTTGGCTGCGGTCCGGGGATTGTCACCGCTGCAATGGCCCCGAATGTCAAAGAGGTCGTCGCCTATGACCTGACACCAGAAATGCTCGACCAGGCAAAGAAGAGGTGCCGAGAGGCAGGATTAAAAAACGTTCGATTTGAGCTTGGCAGTGCGGAACATCTTCCTTTTGAAGAAGGGGCCTTTGATTGCGTGGTGACTCGTTTAACGATCCACCATTTCCTCGATCCTCGCCAGGTGATGAATGAAGTGGTACGTGTCACGCATCAGGGTGGCAAGGTCGTTGTGGCAGATGTGGTATCCTCAGAAAATGACGAAGAAGCAAAGTTGCATAACGCTCTTGAGATTTTGAGAGATCCAACTCACGTGCGGATGTTGCCATCAAGGGAAATAGTGGCATTGCTTGAGTCGGCTGGACTCCGGATTGCCTCTCAAGTCACCTGGGAGATGAAGAGGAGTTACGAAGAATGGATTCGCATTACAAATGCTCCGGAACGGGTGAAGCCACTTTATACTGTAATGGAGGCGTTGGCTAAAGCGGGGATTCATGCCGGCATCCATCTTCATTTTGATGGGAGAATGGTCACCTTCACCCATCAATGGTTGTTGGTCACAGGAGAAAAAAAATAGGGAAAAGAAGAACGTCCTTTAACTTATCGAGAGTATTCCTTATTCTTTTTTTGGCGGGTGTAAATGGTTTTATAACGCTGGCTGGAGGCAGGGTCTTTTAAGCAGGTGGTGCATTCTTCGGATAAGGTATCTACTGGTTCAAGAAGGACTTCAAATCTGAGTTCTTTATATTGCTCCACCATTTCCGACAGACGGGGTTCGTCGATGGTAAACCGTTTTTCCCAACCCTGTTTTATTAATTCCTCTTCTCGGGTCATCAAATTCTCCCCACCTCATCCCTAACGCTTCAAGCCCTGATATAACTTCTTCCATCCGGTTGAAAAAGAAATGGCTTTTGGTTTACAGACTTTGAAGCAGGGTGTCGGTTCATCCCCATAGCCAGGCTTACAAGGAGCGCAACTATACCGCACTTTTTTTCGCTCTTCATCCTTCACAAATGCCACGGGTTCTTCGCGCAAGAGGTCAATCTCATCCGGCCCGACCTCGAGAATTTTGGCCGGGCAGACCCCGGGACATTGGCCGCAGCCATTGCACTTAGCCGTGTCGATGATGACATACCAATCGCCAGAGCCATCTCTAAAACCGTAGTTTGCGATCATGTCTTCTCACAGGAATGACCAATAACCAAATCTCAAACACCAAATAAGCCCCGATTACCAAGCGCCAATTTCCCAAACAGGAAGGTTCAAGATTTGGGACATAGATGATGGTCATTATTTGATTATTGTGATTTGATCATTGGTTATTTTATCTTAGGCTTTCCTTGCGCTCTTTGCTTTGCCCATCTTCAAGAGGGTTTGTCCGAAGAGGGCCGCGCCGATAGCACCTGCAAGCTGTGTGTCGAAAGGATAACCGCGATCAGCATATGCTTTCTTATTCCAAACACGGTCAGCCGTTTTAATACCCAATTCCTTTTCCAGTCTCTTCACCACACCTTCGTTCTTGGCAATGCCACCCGTGATGA
>JAPVTA010000097.1:0-1857 GCA_047519465.1 Thermodesulfobacteriota bacterium
CCTTTTGACTCCCGAGAGCATGAGCCCCAGGCTGTCACAGGGTTGCCCTTCTAATTGCATCATTGTATTGGCTGGGAGAGCTTCATACATGGCAGCCCACAGAATATCTTTCACCGTCTCGGGAGATCCCTTTCGGAAGAAGGGGAAAATTTCAAGGAACGCCTTTTGGGTTGGTCTTTGCTTTAGTAACAAGGACTTACCTCCTCATATTCAATTTAGATTGAGATCAATCTCCATATTATCTCGATTATCACTTGCATTCCCTAAAAACGAAGGCTTTTGATCTGTTCATCCTTTCAATCGTAATATAGAAGACGATCAGCAGAATGTCAGTGACCTTGTTACCATTACTCTGTGACTTTGTCACTGGATGGAGAGAGAGCTCTACAGGTGGATCAACTCCATATGATTTCTCGATAGCGAAGGATTCCTTTGATTATGATTGTAGGGTGAGATCCAAGAATAAATAATGAATCAAGAAGAAGTTAAATGGCCATATTGGACGGTACCATCATCTAGAACTGAACATGGCTTTGAAAGACGCCCAAGGCATAGGAGATACTGAAACAAAAGGGGGTATCAGGAAACGCCCATTCCAGCAGAGGTGGCTTTTTTGCTTGGAGACCAGGAGGTTGGCTCGGCTCATGCGAGTAGGCGGATCTTCGGGGAGGGGAACTTCCAGAAAGAATCTGTCTTCATAGGTAGCCTTCTCGTTACATTTCAAAAAATACATTCTGAGGATCGGTCGAGCGTAGAAAAGAGTGAATATCGTTTATCATTCCGGGGTTGCCACAGAGATAGAAATCGCTTGTTCGGTAATTAATGGGCAGCTCTCGAAGTTTATCGTTAACTCTGCCGCTGAAAAAAAGATCCCGGTCTTGATGGCCGGGAGACGCAAATGTACATTTCGAGCGGTACCTTGCGTTGAATTTCGGCAAAGTACCTCGATGAAAAATCCTGGTTTTCCTTTCGGATACCCCAAAGCATCCGGATCTTTTCTCCGCGATAGTGGCTCGCCAGATATTCCAGCATCGAGATGATCGGAGACACCCCAACAAGCTTAATTATTTGGCGGTCCTTTCACTTCCCAGCTAAAGACTAATCTCATTTGTTCGCAAACCTTTTAACGAAACTTTCTCTTAGAAAATTAGTCCGTAGAGGCTTGGCCAGATATCTTGCCTATACCTACTTCTTGTCCAAAGTAAAGGTATGCTTTTGAGATCTGCTGTATATTGCAAAAAGCCCTCTGACAATTACTGGTGGTAGGGAAAAATTAAAATTATACTGTCTGTGTGGTCAAATCCAGACTTTCACACCTTAATATTACAATACCACCCTTAATCCGGCCGATGGTGTAAAATTAAAACAGATCCTTAAATGCATGAGCGGCAGTAAAAACGCATCCCACCCCGCTGACGTGCTGGGCCACCCTCAAAGTCTCCATGACCTCTTCTTTTGAAGCTCCAGCCTTCATTGCCTGCTGGGCCAGTGATCTAGTCCCTTCAATGGTTCCGTGTGAAGCATCAAGAGCCATTGCGATCAGAAGCTTAACCTTTCTGGGTAAAACCCCATCTGCAAGGACAAGTGTCCGGCTGGCTTCAACGTTCTTAAATAATTCCGGATCGAGCTTCTTAATAACCTCTAAAGGATTCTCAGCCATGATAATAACCTCCTTCCTTCAAAATCTGGATATTACCGCTCACATTGGCAGCCGAGGATTCCGCCTCCTCTCAATACAAATATGGAAGATGATCAGCAGAATGTCAGTGACGTTATTACCATCATGATGTGACTTTGTCACAGGAAGGAAAGACCTTTACAGGTTGGTCAACTCGATAAGACTTCTCGATAGGCGAA
>JAPVTA010000098.1:0-39063 GCA_047519465.1 Thermodesulfobacteriota bacterium
GCCGTTATTGGTCGATCACTATTGCCACATCTTTAACGAGAGGTTCAAAAAGAGCATCGAAGGGATATCCAATGAGGTGCTCGGTAGGTTTATGGATTATCCATGGCCGGGCAACGTCAGGGAGTTAGAGCATGTGATGGAGCATGCTTTTGTGCTCTGCCATGGGGGGGTGATCACCCTCGAACACTTACCCTCGGAGATCAGGGACTATGAGAGGACTGAAAAGACAGTTGTCCAATCGGTCCGCACGCAGGGGTCGAATGGAGCTCAAGAAATCCTCAATGCTCTGAACAAGGCCCACTGGAACAAGACCAAGGCTGCCCGTCTTTTGGGCATTAGCCGGCGAACCGTTCACCGTAAAATCCACTTATATCAACTGAGCAGCCAACCGTAACGAAAATCTGTGTCTCGCGTCCCAAAATGAGTCGTCTCAGATAGAGACTTGACCCAGTCTTCAAAAACTCCATTTTTGTTTCTGTTTACTAATCGCATAAAATTGCTGCTGATTTTTACCCTGCGTTCTCCATTTCTCTGGGCATAGATCTTGTAAGCATCTTTTGTCTAAAGCTGCAGAGCAGGTTTACGGGGTTCTAAGGGATGGGGCCCTTGATTTGTCTAATTCGGTCAGAGAACTTTGGGCAAGAAGTGATTGCCGAAAAGAGGCCGGTTCTCATATTGTGCATGCCCCGGGACGATGAATTTCCCCAACAGTTGAAGGTGATACAGGATATTGCCGCAAAGTATAGCCAGGAATTGAAGGTAGGTGTACTGGAGGAGGGGCTAATCGAAGCATTTAAGAAGAACTATAGTGTCGTGGGGACTCCAACATTTTTGCTCCTGGTAGAAGGCAGAGAAAGGGCCCGAATGTTGGGGCTTGCCGACTACGAAATGTTAACGAACCTAATCTCGCACTCATATTTATAGTATAGCAACCGTTATGTGTAGTCAGAAGATTATAAATTGGACAACCGGAAAGTCTGAGCCATCTATTTGGAATGGCGGGGAGATTATGGCCAGAATAGGGAGCGACAAAAAATGCTTTTGCAAATTACCCAGAAGATCCATTGATCTCCGGAAGAACGTTCTCCATCGACGCTATCCTCCCAGGGAGAAGCCCGTCAGATTCGGCTGAGTGGCCCCCGACTGGATATCGGAGCTCTGTCGGGGGCGCTAAGAATCCTGGCTCAGGGACTTAAGGAAATCAGAGGTACAAAGCCGATTTAAAAAACTAAGGAGGAGAATGATGAAAAAATTGGTCGTATTTTCACTTGCAGTTGCATTGATTTTTTCGATGGGGCTGGTTGCCAATGCCTTTGCTGTGGACCAGTTATGGGGGCCCTGGAACGCTAAGGTTTGTAGCCTAAAAACGAATACCGTACCGAGCCCGACAGTGAGCAAGCCGGCCTGGACCTCCGACAAGATTGGCGACGTGTCGAAGAATTACCCGTTCTTCAGCCCGTACGCCGATTTGTCCGACTATGGCTATATCCAGGAGGAGTTCTTTATTGAAGGCACTGCGAACCGCTACAACACTCCGACCGGTACAACAGGAAGTATCATCGACGGCGGACACCCATACAAAACCCGTATCGTCGTCCGCAGGCCCGTTTCTCCGCATCACTTCAACGGCACGGTCTTGCTTGAATGGCAGAATGTTACTGCGGGCTACGATCTTGACGCTCACTGGATATCCTGGAAGCATTTTATGCGCTCGGGTTACGTCTGGGTAGGCGTTTCCGCCCAGCGAGTGGGTGTACAGCAGCCGGTGACCGGTCTCAAGAATTGGAGCCCGGTTCGGTATGGAACTCTGGATGTGACTGCCGGCGGCACGATCACGGACGATTCGCTCTGTTACGATATTTTTGCCCAGGCTGCCCAGGCCCTGCGGTGCCCTAATGGGATTGATCCCTTGGCAGGCCTTGATGCGAAGCTGGTCCTCGCAATCGGGGCTTCACAATCTGCCAGTAGACTGACGATTTACTACAACTCGATCCATCCACTGCACAATGTGATTGATGGATTCTATCTCCTCGTAGGTGGCTACGGTACCCGCACTGACCTCAGCACGAAAATATTCCAGGTGGTGTCGGAGAGAGAGGTTAAGAGTGGTGCGTATCGTCGTATTGCCGACTCCGACAATCACCACACCTGGGAAATCGCAGGGGCTGCTCATTCCGGTTATGACAGTTATCTCTACCGGAAGCCAATCGTGCTCCGTGACGGCCTCACCCCGTCAGATATTGGCTGCAGCATCAAACCCGTCTTTAGCCGAACACCGACCTTCTACGCGCTAAACGCAGCCTATGACCACCTCGTCCGTTGGGTGAAAGACGGGGTTCCTCCGCCCAGTGCTCCGCTGATTGACGGTACACTCTCGGGAACAACCTTCACCATCGCCCGCGATAGCTTCGGCAATGCACTCGGCGGCCTCCGCCTGCCAGCATTCGATGTACCCATAGGAACCAACAACGGGGCGGACAATGGAGGCCCTGCCTTCTGCGTGCTTTACGGCTTTTTTGCTCCCTTCGACGATGCTACACTTCATTCCCTCTATCCCACCCATGACGCTTATGTTAACGCCTTCAGCCATTCTACGTATGAGGCCTTGAAGGCTGGCTATATCGTCAAAGACGACGCTGACGAAATGATTGGGGATGCAATCAAAGCCGAAATTCCCTAGGTAAGTCAGGCCAAGGAGCCCAGCTAGATGTTGGGCTCCTTGCCATGGATAAGTGAGCTCCGTCCGGAATGCTAAGAATCTTGATCCAAGGAAATCAAAGTCTGAAATTCACTATTTCGAAAACAACGAAGAGAAAGATGAAAAAGATAAGAAAGGTTACATAGCTTCTAATACAGTCACAAGAGAAGGTGATGGGGATAAGAAGACGTGGAACTGAAACGATAAATGTGAAGCAGCGGGGTGCTTCCACCTTAGTTATTACCTCATGAGAAAGGAGAAGCGCAATGAATTCGGGAAGTATTTTAAGGTTCAAATTTGTAGGCGTTCTATTGGCACTAACGCTACTGATCATCCCGGCGGGTTACGTAGTTGCCGCCGACGGTGGAAATCTTGGCGTTCATCTCGTTGACCCCATTAAGACAGACGCCGGGTATGTCTCCGGGACAATAATAGACGTTGTCCCGAGATGCTGGATCTATATACCTACCGGTGAGAAGCAATGTTCTTCGACGCTGTTAGGCGAAGTTGGGGAAACGGTGCGGGTTTACAGAGGGATTCCATACGCCGCTCCCCCCGTGGGGAATTTGCGGTGGAAGCCGCCGCAGCCGGTCACTCCCTGGGTGGGAATCCGGGAATGTACCAAGTTCACCCCAATGGCTCCCCAGCCGTTTAACCCCCCAAATCCTTTCTGGGGGAATATCCCCGAGTCAGGGATGAGCGAAGACTGCCTTTATCTAAACGTTGTGACGCCGGCCAAACATGAGAACGAGCGTCTTCCTGTTCTGGTCTGGGTCCATGGCGGCGGCATTACTACCGGTACCGATAGTCCCGACGGCGTTGGCGACTATATGGGTGCTGCGGGCGGATATCTCGCCCCCCCTCTGCCCAACCGTGGTGTGGTGGTAGTTACTATCCAACACCGGATAGGACCTTTAGGTTACATGGCTCACCCAGCACTTACGGCGGAATCACCCCATCATGCCTCGGGAAATTACGGCCAGCTCGATTTAATCGCTGCCTTGCAGTGGGTGAAGAAGAACATCGCTGCCTTCGGCGGCGACCCGCATAAAGTCATGTTTTTCGGCCAGTCCGGGGGTGGCGCGAAGACAAATTGGCTGTTGGCCTCACCATTATCCGAAGGACTTTTCGAGAGCGCTAAGTGCGAAAGCGGCTTTAGCACAGGCGGCACCCCTCTGGCAACTACGGAACAGTACGGTGTGAACCTCGCTGCTAAACTCGGCATCACCGATACCGGAGCCACTGGGCTTGCAGCCCTGCGTGCCAAGTCCTGGCAAGATATCATCACAGCTGCCAACACGCCGGGCAGCGGTTATTTCACTCTGTTTACAGTGGATGGCTGGTCTTTGCCGGATACAATAGCAAACATTTTCGCATCGGGTAAGAGTCACGACGTTCCCTACATTGTGGGTTACGCCGGAGCAGAGATAGGAGCCTCAAATCCCGCGAGGGGGCAGCTTTTGATCACCATGAGCAAGCAGCGAACGTCCCCAATTTATACCTACGTATTCACCCAGGTGCCGGATGGTTGGAAAAGTCAGGGAATATACGCCTGGCATGGCAGCGATGTTGCATCCGAGTTCGGTGACACGATAGCCTTGAAACTCTTCCCCGGGGCACTTTTGCCCATCACTCTAACTTCGGATCCAGGTGTTACACAGAAGGACGTATGGGTATCCGAATTCATGATGTCTATGCTGGCTAATTTTGCTGCAACCGGAAATCCAAGCGTACCAGACATGGGAGTTATGTGGCCAGCCTATAATTCTTCTGGCGAGTACTACCTTGACATCGGGTATCTGCCGCTGGTAAAGCCCAATTACTCTTCGCTGGTTTCACCCCAGCCGCCGAGATAGAGGCAAAAACCGGTCCGGCGCGCTGATCTGCGACGATTTTCGGACCAGCGTGAACGAACAGATAAATCACGCGTGGGAGCACCCCGTTATTCCCATTTGTTGTTTAAAGAATCCTGGCTCGAGGAAATAAGGAAATCAAAAACGTAAATTGAGCAGGTAGAAGAAAGGAGAAAAACTAGATCGGTTATCAACTCAAATTCACCAAGGAGGAGCTTATCGAGTTGTACGGAAATCATGGCGGGTACGTGAACAGGGTGAACCGCTATCTTGACGAGCTAGTTCGAGAAGGTTGGTATCTCAAAGAGGACGCAGATGAGTTGCGGGTCGAGGCAGCGCATGCGGATGTTCCGTAGTCCGCATGGATTCCTAATTTTACTGAATGATCCCGGAGGATATGTATGATGCCTCGCTTCCCGGCAAATACACTAAGGAAGTGTGTGATGAAGTTTCACAAAAGACTTAGTGCTTTTATGGCTGCTTCTGTCTTGGTTCTGTCTTTAATGATTTCGGCTACCCCGTGGCCCGCTCGGGGCGGCAACGGCAAAATGCAAATCCTTAATGTCCCCAATTGGGTTTCTACATTCGAGGGGCCGAGAATAACCGTTCAATTTAATGATTACCTGCAACGGGAAAATATCCCTTGCGGTGATGGGGCAAAGTTCTGGTGGTAGAATTCGGTGGTAAACGTTTCTAATCGGAGTATCTCAGGGCGGTAATAGGCAGGGTGACCAACTAAAAGGCACCCTGCCTATTACCGATGCATGCGCCTTTAGCCCTTTCAGCTTCTTTCGTTGGCCATTCATCCAAACGACATATCTTTACTCCGACGCTGGACAGAGAGCATTAAGTCATTTTTCAGGAACCTGAAATTTTTTGCTTGACAAAAGCCGGAGGGTAAACTATTTATATTAACCACCTATCTCCTCCACCCACCCATCAATACTGAAGTAACTTGATTTCGAGACCCTTGGAAAAAAGGGACGGTCGGAGCAGCGAATGCCGCATTCGGCGCCAATTGAATAGGGGATGTATGAGAATTCGATCCGAAAAACTCCCGGTGAGAGAGTGAGCTAATGGATCCGACGACTGCTATGTATGTGGCCCAAGGAATACACGGGCTCGCCTACGGCATGATACTGTTCCTGGTGGCTTCAGGCCTCAACATCATCTTTGGCATGATGGGGATTCTGAACCTCGCCCATGCCTCTTTTTTCATGCTCTCCGCATATTTTTCTTACCAGTTCCTTTCCATGACCGGAAATTTCTGGGTGGCATTGCTCCTCGCACCGCTCGCCACTGCTCTTTTCGGAATTCTCCTGGAAAGGTTCCTTCTCAGAAAAATGCACGCCCTCGGGCATATGGGCGAATTGATCCTAACGGTGGGAGTTTCTCTGCTCATTCTTGCTGGCGTGAAGATCTTCTGGGGAACCGAGAGCCTTCCGCTTAAGATTCCTCCACTTTTGACGGGATTGGTATCTATTGCAGGCATGGACTATCCGGTCTATCGGCTTTTCATTATCGCATTGTCTCTGGTGGTTTTGGGGATTATGGCCTTGCTCTTGTATAAAACTCGTTTGGGCAAAATCGTGCGCGCCGCCGTCTCTGACGCCGATATGGTCAATGCTCTTGGCATCAATATGCCCTTGGTCTTCATGTTTGTCTTTGGAGTGGGCACGTGGCTCGCCGGGGTGGCTGGGGTGGCCATCGCGCCCATACTCCTGGTATTTCCCGGATTGGCGGACCAGATAGGCATGGATGCCTTTGTGGTGATCGTGACAGGGGGATTCGGCAGCCTCTCCGGAGCGTTTATCGTCTCCATCATATTTGGGTTGCTGAGCTCCTACGGCGTGCAGTTCCTTTCTCAACTTGCGCCACTCCTGATGTTTCTGTTCATGGCTATTGTGCTTGCGATCAAACCCACGGGCTTTTTTGGAGAAAGGGAATGACGAACAGAGCTTTTAGATGGATTCTTTGGATTGTTCTGTTTGCCGTCTTGGCCCTTTACCCCAGGCTCTTCGGTATCTACTATACAAACTTGTTTGTCACTTTCGCTGTCTTTGCCATCTTTTCGGTCTCGTTCAATTTGCTCCTCGGCTTCACCGGACTTCTCAGTTTTGGCCATGCCATGTTTTTTGGTGTCGGAGGCTATGGCACGGCCCTGGCCTTGAAGCACATCCGAGGGCTACCCCTTTTACCCGCGGTCTTAATCGGTTTGGTGTCGGCAGTGGTCCTTGCCCTGATATTGTGTCCTTTGGTCGTCAGGGTCAGCGGCACAGCCTTTGCCATGCTCCATCTCGCCTTTGGCCAACTCATACATATGCTTGCATACAAACTGAGAAGCATCACTGGCGGTGAGGACGGTATCGGAGGGTTTCCCATACCGCCGTTCAGTATTCCGGGAGTCGTTTCCATTAATATGAAAGCCCCGGAGAATTTTTATTACTTTGCCGTCGTCATCCTGGGAATTAGTCTCTGGGCGATGTGGTACTTTACGAAGACACCTTTTGGCCAAATTCAAGTCGGCGTTAGGGATAACTCCATGAGGGTTGAGTACCTGGGATTCAAGGTGCCCCAGACAAAGGCAGTGGTTTATGTCGTGGCCGGTGCTTTTGCCGGGGTTGCCGGCTCCATTTATGCATTATTTCAAAACCTGATCTCATCCGGCGCCTTAGATATCTTTACTTCCTTTACTCCTGTCACAATGACCATGGTCGGCGGGATCGGCAACTTCTTTGGCCCTGTATTGGGTGCGGCCGTCATTCAAGTATTGGAGGAGATGACGACGCGGTTTACGGAACAAGTGGAGTTAGTGATAGGCTTGATCCTCATTCTGGTCATTCTATTTGCACCTATGGGATTTGTGGGATTGGTTAGATCTCTGAAGCAAAAATGGTCTGCCCACTCTATCCCGGCGACTCACTTGGAGAAGACTTCATGAACATTTTAGAAACCAAAGGGTTATTTCACGATTTCAGCGGACTGGAAGTGCTTTTCGATGTCAACCTCCAGGTTGAAGAAGGAGAGCGGCACGCCGTCATTGGGCCTAACGGTGCGGGGAAAACCACTCTCTTCAATGTCATCACCGGGACTTACGCGCCGAGCCGGGGGCAGGTGTTCTTCAAAGGGAAGGAAATCACCGGAGCCAGGCCACACAAGCTGACGCGCCTCGGCGTAGGACGTTCCTTTCAGATCACCAGCACCTTTAACCGTTTGACCACTTTCCAGAACATTCGACTGGCCATTCTTTCTAAGAGGGGAATCCGTTTCCATTTATTCCGCAAGGTAGACAAGATGGGGGATATCACCAAAGAGACCGAAGAGGTGTTGAAGCGGATCAATCTGGATCGGGAGCGGGATATGCCCGCGGGTATGCTATCGTACGGGAAACATCGTTCCCTGGAAATCAGCCTGGCCTTGGCGACGGACCCGGACCTGATCATGCTCGACGAACCTACGGCTGGCATGTCCCGGGACGAAACACATTATGCCGTAGAACTAATCAGGCGATTGACAGAGGGCAAAACCGTGGTCGTCATCGAGCATGATATGGACGTAGTCTTTTCCCTGGCAGACCGCATCACGGTACTCCATCATGGGGAGATTCTGGCAACAGGCCCTCCGAATCAGATTCGGGAGAATCAGGCGGTGAAGGACGCCTACCTCGGAGAAACGGAAATTGAAAGAGCATAGCGCCTAGCGCAAAAACATTAACCTCCAAACTATATCTGTCTAAGGAGCAACGATGCTACTGGAAGTCCGTGACCTGAATACTTACTATGGCACAAGCCATGTTTTACAGGGAATCTCCCTCACTGTCGCTCAGGGGGAATTGATCGCCCTTCTGGGTCGAAACGGCATGGGGAAAAGCACAACCCTAAAAAGCATCATCGGCCTGGTCAAGCCGAAATCGGGTTCCGTGATCTTTGAGGAAAAGAATATTACGGGCTATCCGCCTTACAGGGTGGCCAGGGCCGGTATCGGTTATGTTCCCGAGGAGAGACGCATCTTCCCCAATCTCTCCGTGATGGATAACCTGTTCTTGGGAGTCAAAGGAGGGAAGATCGTTCATCCCGATGATCCAAGCGTGTGGACAGTGGACAGGATCTTTCGCCATTTTCCCATGTTACAAAAGAGAGCCAAACAGCCGGGGAGGTTCCTATCCGGAGGCGAGCAGCAGATGTTAACGATTGGCCGTTCCCTGATGGGGAATCCTGGATTGTTGTTAGTTGACGAACCCACGGAAGGCCTTTCGCCGCTCCTGGTCAAGGAAGTGAGGGATATCCTGGAGGAGATCAATAAAGCTGGCGTCTCCATTCTGCTGGTGGAACATAATATCAAGGTGGCGATGTCACTCGCAGACCGCGTTTACCTGATGGGCAAGGCACACATCGGATTTGCTGGCACCACGGAGGAGTTAAAGGCTAAACCACAGGTTCGGGAAAAATATTTAGAGGTGTAAATTCCCGTCGTGACAAATACCAAGTAATCCTTCATGACGATGAAGTCACCTTCATACGATGAAAAAAGTCTAAGAGTAAAGTTCCGCTATGAGGCCCGTTTCGTTTATCGCCCGCAGTGCCAGCGCTTGCGCGGCGTGTCAGAGGGTTATGTCAAGTTCTTGAGACGAACGAATAACCTAACCGTTGGACGATACGGGCATCATTACCGTTACCGTTTTATGAAACCCTTATTTCCTGATTAATTTATAAATATTTGACCCCACCTAAGCCAGATGAGTTCCCCTCGACTGGTCTGAAAGGTGAACTCCATGGTCGCTTATTAGAGGGGGGAGAACAAAAATGGATTCTATGCGAAATCTGGGAGTAATTCTCGAAAAGCCTAACGAAAAGCCTAACGAGGAAAGGAGGAGAAAATGAAACCAACCGGTAATATTCAGAGGCAATGGATCGTAATGGGGTGTATTTTTATGTTCATTCTTTTCTTGTGCAGCCTGCCGCAGGGTATGGCCTTCGAGCCCCTCAAGGGGGACCTTTCCAAGTATGACCCAAACAAGCCGAATCTCCCAACCGGCGATGTGATTAAGATCGCCATGTGGGATCAGGTTTCAGGGGTGAACGCCTACCTTGCGGAGGCTTACTCTGCCTTGCTTGGATTTGTCGCCCAGGACGTCAACTCCCAGGGCGGGATTAAGGTGGACGGCAAGATGAAGAAGGTCTCGTTCGTCCTGGCGGATACCCAGGGGAGGCCGGACCCTGGCAAACGGGCGGCTGAAAAAGCGATTTTGCAAGACAAAGTTGACGTATTTGCAGGAGTCGCGGGAAGCCACGTTGCCAAGGTGGGCCAGGCAGTCGCCAAAGAACATAAGACCATTTTCATGAACGTCTCTGCATACTCCGATGAACTCATGGACCTTCCGGACTGGAACGAGTATGTTTTTCGCACATGCGGGACCTCTGCCACAGTCGGCAAGAGTTTGGCCATTTTTTATGAAAAACGCCCTGAAACAAAGTTTTACATCTTAGCCCAGGACTACCTCTGGGGACACTCCTCTGCCGGCGCTTTTAAAACGGCCCTGAAAGAGCATAAGCCTAAAGCCCAGATCGTAGGCGAGGAGTATTTTCCCGTGTATACGAAGGACTTTGCCCCCTACCTGGAAAAAGTGAGAGCCTCCGGTGCCGAGGTGGTCGTTACCATGGCCTGGGGCGCCGACAATGAGAACCTGATCAAGCAATCGAGACAATTGGGCCTGAAAAGCCCCTTGAAACCTGAATTTTACATTCCCATGGCTAGTCCCTTTCTGGACGACACCCGCCCCTTAGAGGTTATCGGCGGTCCTGCGGGCCGGGGCCTGGTCCTGTGCACTGATTTTCAGCTAGACCGCAGGGTGCCGAATGTCAAGAAATTAACCGATATTTGGACTAAGTTGTGGAAGACATGGAAAACGCCCTATAATACAAGGTTGTACCAATGGCCCAACGGCGGCTGGTATAGAAACCTCACCTCCTACTATTGGTACCTTCAGGTTGTCCAGAAGGCCGGCAGCACCGATCCCAAGAAAATCATCCCCGCCTGGGAGGGAGACACCTTCGATTTCTTCGGTTGGAAGCATTACATGCGGCCCGCTGACCATCAGGTTATAGCGGACCGGCCCATTTGCGAAATGGTGTTCCCCAATACCTGGGATAACCCCGATTGCGCGATGCCTGGCGATCCGACCTGGATACCGGCAACGAAATGTTTCCCCACTTTCGATGAAAAACTCAAAGGACGACTCGGCAAGAAATAGGGTATCTCAACGCCCTGCCAAAACTCGCCCCCGCTTTGAGTCGGGGGCGAGTTTTTAGGGAAATTACCAAATCGTTCCTTTCAACTTCATTTAGGTTTGCTCTCTCGGGAGGCTTTTTGGAGGAGAATAGATAGATGAGCCCCGCCGCTGTGTTGTATGTTGCTCAGGCCATTCATGGGTTGGCCTACGGGATGTTGCTCTTTCTCTTGTCATCCGGCCTTACCATGATTTTTGGCATGATGGGGATTCTGAACATTGCCCATGCCTCTTTTGCCATGCTGTCCGCCTATTTTTGTTATCAGGTTTTGATCATGACCGGAAATTTTTGGTTGGCCCTGCTGATCGCCCCGGTGGTCGCTGGAATCTGTGGAATTCTGACGGAGCGTTTTCTCTTGAGAACTGTGCACAAGCATGGGCATCTTGCCGAACTTCTTATAACCGTAGGGATCATGATGGCCATTCTGGAGGTCGTCAAAGCCGGCTGGGGTACCGAGAGCCTGGTAGTAAAGATACCCCAGAGTTTAAGCGGGCTCGTGAATTTTGCAGGTCTGACCTATCCGATTTATCGACTTTTCGTCATCGGGTTGTCCACCGTGGTTTTGGGTGTCATGGCCTTGATTCTCTTCAAGACTCGGTTGGGTAAGATCGTCCGGGCCGCCGTCTCCGACGCGGATATGGTCAGCGCCCTTGGGATTAATACGCCCCTCGTCTTCATGCTGGTTTTCGGGATCGGAACGTGGCTGGCCGGGATCGCCGGAGTGGTGGCGGGCCCGCTCCTGACCGTGTTTCCGGGAATGGCGGACCAGTTGGGCATGGATGCTTTCGTGGTCGTGGTTGTAGGAGGATTCGGGAGTCTTTCAGGGGCTTTCATCGTCGCTTTGTTTCTTGGGGAGTTGAATGCCTACGGCATCCAGTTCATTCCCCGGCTCGCGCCCGTGCTTATGTTTGCCTTTATGGCCCTTGTATTAGCCTTTAAACCGATGGGGCTTTTTGGAGAAAGAGAGTGAAAAATAACACGTATAAATGGATTCTATGGGTGGTGGTTTTTATCGTCCTGGCTGCGTTCCCGCGTGTCTTCGGCATCTATTATACCAATTTCTTTGCCGCCTTTGCCATCTTTTCCCTGTATGCCGTAACGCTCAATTTGATGCTGGGTTATATGGGGGTTCTCAGCTTTGGTCACGCGATGTTTTTTGGCACCGGGGCCTATGCCACAGCCCTTGCCTTAAGGCATATCCAGGGATTCCCCCTATTACCAGCAGTCCTGGTGGGTGGGTTGGCCGGCGGCGTGTTGGCCTTGATTCTAAGTCCTCTGCTGGTCAGGGTTACCGGGACCGCCTTTGCCATGTTGACTCTTGCCTTCGGCCAGCTCATCTTTGTCCTCGCCCTGAAATATAGAGAGGTAACCGGCGGTGAGGATGGAATCGGGGGATATCCCATTCCGCCACTCCGGATCCCTGGGGTGGTGTCCATTGATATGACGAATCAGGTAAATTTTTACTATTTTGCTGTGGCGGTGGTCGCGATATGCCTTTTCATCCTGTGGTTTTACACCCGGACCCCGTTTGGCAGCCTCGTGGTTGGCGTCCGGGATAATGCCATGCGGCTGGACTACCTGGGTTTCAATCTGTCACAGACTAAGGCGATTAACTTGATCGTCTGTGGTGCCTTCGCCGGGATTTCAGGTGCGGTTCACGCGTTACTCCAGAAACTGGTCTCCACTGTGGGCGTATTGGACATAAATACCTCCTTTGCACCTATCATGATGGCCTACATCGGGGGTGTAGGAAGCTTCTTCGGCCCGATCATCGGGTCGGGTATCCTTCATCTATTAGAAGACGTGGTTATTAGATTTACAGAACGGATTGGTCTGGTGAACGGAGTAATCTTCATCCTCGTGGTCTTATATGCGCCAATGGGTCTTGTCGGTCTTTTCGACGCAGCCAAGGCAAAGTTGTTTCATAAGGAGGAGCTCTAAAATAGCGAATTAAGTTCGCCACTCACCCCGATTTCCCCCTGCCTTTTCCTCCTGCAAACTCAAGCAATTTTTTTACGGCGAGCTCATACATAATCTGTCGGGGGATACAGTGCTGGGGAGCAAACGTGCGGATGTAACTGATTTCCTGCTCGGTGGGAACCGGGAATGGCTTGAGCGGATCGGCCACCCGGAGGTCCCACGGGACCTTAGACTTGACCTTGTCGAGATCATTGCCCGGGAGCAGTGACTCAAGATAGACCTCCTTGGTTTTCTTGTCGAAGCGGAAGATGGCTTCGGTGGAGATCATCATCGATGGTCCGGACCCAGCGCGAAAGATCCCGCAGCAGTCACGTTCGTCGCCGCCTCCCAAGTATCCGGGAGAAGTAAAGTAGTCAAGTTTTTCCACGAAGTCCCCACCTTTCAACGTAAGGATGGTCTCCTTGGCATAAGAGACGAAGTCGGGTGCGCCCCCTGCGCCAGTGAGTCGCATTCCCGTTTTGGCGGTCCCACCCATAAAAGAGGTATTGACGTTCCCGTATCTGTCTACCTGGCCTACACCCAGGATGGCCTTGTCCACAAAACCTCGGTAGTTGATGGTGGTGAAGGTATTGAAGAGGTCGAGGGCATAGGAATAGCCTCGCAGGCACATGACATCGGCGATGTGGTTGGGCGGAAGCAGAGGATTGAAGTCAATGATGCCAGCCTCGGTCATAAGAACGGCATTGGGAGCGTGGGTGGCTTTTGCTAAGCTGCCGCCGGTGGTGGGCAGACCGACACCGAGCAAGACCTTTTCATAATCCTTGATCTCGCGTGCCACCGCGATGATCATCAATTCTTCCTTAGTTGCCCTTGGAGACATCGATCAATAACCCCCTTTCTTCCAGTAAGTTTTCGAACTCTTCCTTGGTCATGCCGAACAGCAACATTTTACCTTCGTCGTCCCACATGGAAGTGAAGGCAGAGCCATAGTTCACGGGAGCAGAGTAGTAAGGTTTGGCCTTGATCCTGTCCAGAAACTCCTGGCCGAAGCGCTCGACGTAATGCTCAAGGTAGGCTGCCCGGCTGCGCAGGTCATAGACCCATTCCTGCATCCAAGCCTGGAACCCCTCTTCGCTCCGGTTGGCAAGATCCATCATGGCCCAGAACAGAGTGTCAAGATTGTAGTAACCCGAGAGCTCGGCAGGGTGGGCCCCTCTCGGCTCCTCGATGACCGCGTTCACCCGGAAGCCCGGCACGATTGTGTATTGCGGACAGGATTTGATGATCTCGTGGTCCACGATTTCCTCGCAGCTCACGATGATTCTTTTGCTGGCCAAACACGCCCAGGATACCGAGCCCAGGGATCCCCAGTACTGGGCATTCCCGAGCTTGTCCGCCCGCTGTACATGCACGATGCAGACATCCGGGTTGGCCGCAGGAACCACAGGCACGTCCTGGCCCGTGAAGGGACACTTCACCACGCCGAATTTCCCATCGCCCATGAAGTCCCTGACCTTGAACACATCCGAGGCCATAATCCCGGGGAGGACGGGCATAAACGAGTAACCTTGGGCACCGGCAGTCAGACGGGCATTGTAAGTGAAGTTCGAGTAGTCCTCCACTTCAATCTTTCTTGCCCGCTGGTAGCGCTCGAGCATACTTCCTCCGTATCGCCCCCCCGAGCGCATACAATAGGTGGTGATTACTCTATTCACACAGTCGCCCGCGATGAGCATTTCTACGTCAAACACGCCGGACTGGCTGTAGATGGTCAATCCCTTCTTACGCTGGCGGACAATCTCAGCGATCTGGTTGTAGCAGGTACCCACCGTGTAATTGCCAATCACGACGTGGTCGCCGTCGTTCACAAAACGGCGGATAGCCTCCTGGGTAGTCATCACTTTGTTTTGGTTTTCCCCGGACATTCTTCCCTCCTCCATTCTTCTCAGCAGTCTTAGCAAGGAGCACGAGAGTTGATGCCAAATTAGCAAAAAAGAAAGGATAAGGCAAGCATCGTGCCCCTCGCATTGACAATTTCCGAAACGGAGATTCGGGATGAGCGTGCTTATTGACATTCGGGCGTTGCATCATTTAGTAAGAATCATGATGGAGAAAAACCAGACGATGGAATTCATCCCAGGAAGGAGCTGAACTATGAAATTTCTAAGAGTCGACATGACACACAAGACCATCCGTTTCGAGGAGGTGCCCCAATCTTATCTCGGTTTGGGCGGAAGAGGTTTGACCTCAACAATGGTCAACGCCGAGGTTCCCCCGAAATGCGATCCCCTCGGCCCGGAGAATAAGCTCATTTTCGCCCCAGGGATTTTAAGCGGAACCAGCTTGGTCAATACCAGCCGGATTTCTGTTGGTGCTAAGAGCCCTTTAACCGGCACCATCAAAGAAAGTAATGCCGGAGGCACCATCGCCGCGGCCCTGGGCCACCTAGGGGTTACGGCCATCGTTGTCGAAGGACAGGCGGCAAGAGGGGAATTGTTTTTCCTGCGGATTGATGAAAACGGAGAGGCGAGCCTCTTGCCGGCCCAGGAATATAAAGGGATGCGGACGTACAGCCTGGTAGAGAAATTGCTGAAGAAGTACGGAGATAAGACGTCCGTCATGTGCGTTGGCCCGGCCGGAGAATATCTCGTCAAATCCGCTTCCATTCAGTCCTCGGATACCGACGGACGCCCCTGCCGATCAGCGGGGAGAGGAGGACTTGGCGCGGTCATGGGAGCCAAAGGGTTGAAAGCCGTGATAGTGGATCAGCGGGGAAAAAGCACCGATACAATTGCCGATCCTGAGACCTTTATAGAATCGGCCAAAATCTTTGCTCAGAAAATCAAGGAAAATTCTTTCAGCGGCCAGTTCCTACCGAACC
Organism: Thermodesulfobacteriota bacterium; assembly: GCA_047519465.1. GTDB lineage: Bacteria > Desulfobacterota > BSN033 > BSN033 > UBA1163 > UBA1163. The sequence continues at coordinate 15,640 of JAPVTA010000098.1, forward strand.
TTGGGACCGCTGGATTGGTTTCAGCGGTCAACTCGATGGGTGCTTTCCCAAGCTACAATGCCACGAAGGGGGTTTTTGAAGGCTGGGAAATGATCAGCGGAGAAACCCTGACTCAGATCATGAAGGAACGCGGCGGAGGTCCCGGGCATATGGGCTGTGCCCAATGCATCATCCGATGCTCCAATGTATACCCGGATAAGCAAGGAAAATATGTCACCTCCTCTCTGGAATACGAGACGATCTGGTCCTTTGGTGGCATGACTGGAATAAAGGATCTTGATACCATTGCCCGCCTCGACTTCCTCTGCGATGACATTGGGCTGGATACCATAAATACCGGTGTCGCAGTCGCCGTGGCAATGGATGCGGGATACAGAAAATTTGGAGACGGCCAGGCAGCTCTTCAGATGGTGGAGGAGATTGGCCGTGGTACCGAAATGGGAAAGGTGCTGGGAAACGGTCCGGCAGCTGTGGGACACCATTTCAATCATCACCGGATCCCGGCCGTAAAAGGCCAGAGCATTGCCGCCTACGATCCGAGAGCTATGCAGGGAAATGGCGTAACCTACGCCACCTCTCCTATGGGTGCAGATCATACGGCCGGAAATGTCATCGGCGAATACATGGCCCGAAAACTCAATCCTCTAAACCCCGAAGGCCAGGTGAAGGCCTCGCGAAACGCTCAGATTGCCATGGCCGCTGTCGACTGCATCGGTCTTTGTATCCTGGCAGCAGTTGCCATGGCCGCGCCGGAGGCAAGCGAGGCCTTGCTCAAAGCGCTGAGCGCTAAATTGGGCACTCCCCTTGGGCCGGATGCTATTCCTCAGTTGGGGATCCGCACCTTACAGGCCGAGAGGGAATTTAATCGCAAAGCGGGGTTCACCAATAGGGATGACCGGCTTCCCGAGTTTTTTTACAAGGAAGCATTGCCTCCACACAATACGGTGTTCGCCATCACCGATACGGAGCTCGACACCACGTTTGCTTTTTAATGGGCCTCTCGGCCGAAGATGACCTCATGGGTCTCTTGAGCTTGCTCCGCTCCCCCTGCCCCACCCCGTCATGTAAAATTTGTTTGGAATATTGAATTTCTCGGCGAATTTTTTGCTTGACAAAAGCTGAAGGGTAAACTATTTATAAACCACCTATCTCCGCCACCAAAAAAACAATACTTAAGCAACTTCATTTCGAGGCCTGGGGAAAAAGGATTAGAAAAATTCTTCCAAAACCCCAGGATATTTAACAAAAGAAAGGAGGATTAACATGAAATCGATGGGCAAGGGTATTTTCATTCTTGTATATATTCTTTCTTTTCTCACGCTGACGGCCTTTGGTCCGTCGCCGGCAGCTGCGGCGGGTCTGGGCAAACCGAATGCCTTCTTTGATGTCAACAAAATGGGGGATATGTCCGACTTCGATCCGAACAACCCGGTGATTCCCACCGGGGACACCATCAAGATCGCAATTGTGGCCTCTCACTCCGGGCCTGCTGCACAAGTTGGGCAAATATACTGGATGTGTGCCCTGTGGGTTGCCCATGACATTAATAAAAGGGGAGGCATCCTGGTCGATGGCAAAAAGAAGCTGGTCGAGGTCATTAAGGCCGATCACATGTCGAAGCCGGACCAGGCCAAGAAGATCTGTGAGAGAATGGTCCTACAAGAAAAGGTTCACGTCTTGTGGGGCACCGATGGCAGCAATCTGATGAAAATCATCAACGAGACCGCCGATAAATATAAGGTCATCGCCCAGAACACGGCTGCCCTGTCCGATGAACTCAATGATGCCACGAATTTCTCCCGCTATGCCTTCTTTTCTTCTTTTTCGACCGATCAGATCGGACGTGGAATAGCCTATTATTATGCCCAAATCAGGAAAAAGGAAAAAAAGTTTTACATCCTCTGCCAGGATTACATGTTTGGTCATGCCATGGCCGATGGGTTTAAACATGGGTTGAAGGAGTATTACCCCGGTGCCGAGATTGTCGGCGAGGATTACCATAAGTTGTTCTTGACTGACTTCGCTCCTTACCTGACCAAGATCAAAGCTTCCGGAGCCGAGGTTATTTACACCGGCGACTGGATTCCAGACGCAGCCAACCTCCTCAAGCAGGCGAGGCAAATGGGGATTACACTTCCCTTCGCCCACATCTTCCTGGATGAGCCCAATTTTCTTCACGAGGTCGGGGTTGAAGGAACGAAAGGATTAGTCCAGCTCAGCCAGTACGGGCCTGCAGGCGGTAACCCTGCCTTCAAGACGCCGGAACAAATCAAATATTACAAGACCTGGAACAACCTATGGAAGACCAAGTGGCAGGCGCCCTTTAACACCCGCCTTTACGAACACGGTACTGGAAACATAGGCTCCTACATCATGCAGACTTACTGGCTCCTAAGCGTCATCGAAAGGGCCAAGAGCACGGACCCGGAAAAGATCATTAGAGTCTGGGAAGGGGATAGCTACCAATATGTAAACGGGAAGGTTATGAAGATGAGGGCATGCGACCACAAGGCGATCCAGGATCTGCACGTATGGGAATTTGTCCCCCCCGAGCAACAGAAGGTGTCGATGAATATCCCGCCTTATTACTGGTTTCAGGGTACTTGCAGTGCAGGCCCGACATTCCAGATCCCGGCCGAAAAGGTGCTTCCCCTCATGGACCGGAACCTGGATCGGTGCAAAGGCAAAAATGATTGGGGCGAGTGATTGAGTGCTGAGTCTACCCCTGCCCCTCAGGGAGAAGCTGTGTCATAACGTTTATTCACAGATAGGGCCCCTACGATATCTTGTAGGGGCTCAATTTATTGAGCTCCATTGGTGGGCTTGATAAATCAAGCCCCTCCAATTGTGACGCAGTCTCTCAGAGGTGGGTGTTTTTGCTTGACAGACAACGCCGTTTTTTCATATATTCATCCTATCCAAAAGCAAGCGTTTATCAAATAACCCCGGCTGACCCATTCGTGTTATAAGGAATTAGATCAAAATGTAGAGATCAAGCTTGCCGCTCCGGCGCGAGAGATCGAATTTGAGCAGGAAAGGCAGGAGGAGATCACTTTGCCGTGGATCTACTAAAGAAGAAAGGAGGTCAATAATTTGCCCGGCGGATGGGAGGATTTTCTCAGTTATCTTCGTTTAGAACCAATTAAAGGAGGACGCTCATGAAAAAAACTATCCTTTTCCCGACCTTGACAGTAATCTTTTTGATGTTCCTTGGTTTTTCTTCCCCGGCGCATTCTGCGAAAGAACCCATTGTCGTCGGGTTCATCCATACGATGAGCGGAGCCATGTCTATGTACGGTATCAGCTCCGAAGCCGGAGGACAAATCGCTGTGGAGGAAATCAATGCCGCCGGCGGGATTCTGGGCCGGCCCCTAAAAATGATCACCCGGGACGACAAACTCAACGCAGAGACAGGGTTAAGGGAGGCCAAGGATCTCCTATTAAGCGAAAAGGCCGATTTTCTCACTGGAACAATCAGCAGCGCAGTGGCCCTGGCCATATCGAATTATGTAAAAAGAGAAAAGAAAATCTTTCTTGTCAACATTTCTCAATCCTCGAGTTTAACGGAGGAGAACTGGCATCGTTATATTTTCCGGATCGACACGAATGCCGTTCCCTATTGGGGATATGCCCCGGCTCTGGCCCTGGCGAAAAAATGGAAAGACAAAAAGATCGTGAGTCTCGGCTTCGACTACGAAACGGGAAAAAACTCCCTCAAGGCTTTCAAGGAAAAGTATTTGGAGCTGGTTCCGGACGCCAAGATTGTGGACGAGCTCTGGGCCCCGTTGGGGACAACAGACTTTACCGCTTACATTTCCAAAATGGCGAACTCCGGGGCAGATGCCTTCTTCCTCGCTTGCATCTACGGAGGAGGGGAATTGGCTTTTTCCAAACAGGCTTACGCCTTTGGTCTTTATGACAAGATGCATGCGATTCAACCCTGTGCAGGGGATATCGAAACCTGGTTTAGCATTAAGAAAGGGGACCCGTACCCCAAAGGAACCTTGGCCACCTGCCGCTACCCATTCTGGGCCATTAAGGATCCAAGAAGCAAACAATTCGCAGAAAAGCACAACAAGAAAGTCGGTTTTTTGCCTTCCTATGGGGCCATGAATCAGTATTTAATCATGTACGCTTTGAAGGCCGCCATCGAAAAGGTCGGAGCAGTCGATACGGAAAGGATCATCAATGCCCTGGAAGGGATGGTCCTCGATAGCTTTGTGGGGAAGATTCCCATCCGGCCTTATGACCATCAGGCCATGATGCCGAACTGGTACGGGATCATGGATTTTACGCCTGAATTCTCCTTCCCCCATATCACCAAGATTGATGTGATTGGGGAAGAAGGGTACCACACCGTCGACCAGATCAAGAAGCTTCGAGAAGGCAAGTGAACCCCGTTAGAAATTCCAGCCTTTGCGACTCGAAACCGAGCGGAGCATTATTTCTAACGGGGTGAATGAAGATGCCTGGGGAGGCGCTTCTCCTTCCCCGGCATCTTGAAACAGAGGGCGAATCTCGTGACATTCGAGGCTATTGCAGGGCAGACCTTGAGCGGGATCAGCGTGGGAATGGTCCTGTTTTTAATCGCCGCTGGCCTGTCTATTATTTTCGGCACTTTGAAGGTGTTAAACCTCGCCCACGGCTCCATCTATATGTTGGGCGGATTCTTGTGCTATGGATTCACCTCCACTTTTGCTTCCCTTCCTGGTGTCTTCTGGTGGACCCTACTGGCGGCCCCGTTGATTGTCGCCCTGGCAGGGGGCCTTATCGAAATCTTTCTCTTGCGTCGGATTTATGCCCAGGAAATGCTTTACCAGTATATTTTGACGTTTGGTTTAATTTTAATCATCGGAGAGACGTGTAAGTTTATCTGGGGGGTTGGATACCATACCGTAGGGACCCCACGGCCATTCGACGGAAAGGTATCTTTATGGGGATTGTCTTTTCCGGTATATAACCTTTTTCTGATCGGGTGCGGCTTTACCGTTTTCATCGGGCTCGCTGCCTTAATGCGTTACACCGGTTTGGGAAGGATTATCCGGGCCGTCACCTACCATCGGGAGATGGCCAACGCCCTAGGAATCAATGTGCCCAAAGTCTACACAGGGGTATTCATGCTGGGGTGCTGGCTGGGGGGGCTGGCCGGAACGTTGATGCCTCCGATGTCCGTGGTGGCCTTAGGTTCGGATATGGCGGTCATCATCGAGTGTTTTATCATCGTGGTCATCGGCGGGCTGGGAAGTCTACCCGGTGCTTTCATTGGGGCGATCATCCTTGGGTTGCTGACTGCTTTTGGGATCTATATCATTCCGAAACTGGCTGTGGCATTTGCTTTCATATTGATGATCGTCATTCTGATTATCAGGCCATGGGGGCTGATGGGCAAACCGGAATAAGGAAAATCGGGTGATAAAAAGTTTGGTCAATGCGTTAAATTCCCACCGCCTCGTGCTACTGCTGGCGTTACTTCTCTTTCTCTTGATCGCCCCCCTCATCATGAAGGCAAGCTGGGTAAGCCTGATCAACGAAATGTTGATCATGGCCTTGGCCGGTTGCGCCCTGAACCTGATGCTGGGCTACACGGGAATGGTTTCCTTTGGCCCGGCGGGTCTGTATGCCGTCGGGGCTTACACGACAGCCATTCTCCTGACCCGATACAGGCTTCCGTTCGCGATCGCGGTGGCTTCCGCCCCAATCCTGGCCGGAATCATTGGCGGCCTGATCGGGTGGTTCTGCGTTCGCCGAAGCGCCGTCTATTTTGCTTTGCTCACCCTGGCTTTCGCCCAGATTATCTGGACCATCATCTTTGAATGGTATGGCTTTACCGGGGGCGATAACGGTATTGTCTCCATTCCCATTCCGGAATTTTTCTTTTCGATCAGCCATTGCTATTATCTTACCCTGATGGTTGTGGGGGTCAGTTTGCTGCTGCTCTGGACGATCGTTCAATCTCCCTTCGGCAAGACCCTCCAGGCCATACGAGAAAATCCCGGAAGAACAGAATTTATCGCCATTCACCTGAAACGATATCAGCTGTCGTCCTTTGTTTTGTCGAGCGCATTTCTCGGCATCGCGGGTTCTTTGTTTTGTGTTTTTAGCGGAAGCGTTTTCCCGGACTTTGCCCATTGGGTGAAATCCACGGACATGCTGGTCATCTGCCTTTTGGGAGGGTTTTATAATTTTGGTGGCCCGATCGTCGGCTCCGTCGTCTATATTCTGCTCAGCAAAATGATCTCCAAGCAGACGATGTTCTGGATGTTTTTCCTCGGAGTTATCATCGTATTCCTGGTTCTGTTCATGCGGAACGGCATTATGGGATTTCTCTCGGAGAAGCTCGCTCCCGTTCTTGATAGAACTTCTGGGCCCGGCGCAGATGAGGGAACCCGATGATTTTAGAAACCCAGAAGCTTGTGAAATCGTTTGGAGGGTTGACAGCTGTCTGTGATGTCAATCTCCGTATCCGAGAAGGAGAGCTGGTCTCGATCATCGGACCTAACGGTGCCGGGAAGACGACCCTCTTTAATCTTCTCACCGGCCACATACCGGTTGATTCGGGAAGGGTGATTTTCAGAGGGAAAGATATCACCAAACTGCCTCCCCATGCGATTTCCCGTATGGGTATCGGTCGTTCCTTTCAACGCCTCAATATTTTTCCCCGGCTGAGCGCCTTTGAAAATATCCAGGTATCCGTTTTCTCCGGACAACGGAAAAGCCGCAATCTATTTGCCCGGGCTTCCAAACTGGCCCGACGCGAGACCGAAGCGATCCTGGAAAGCGTCGGGCTTCTGGGCAAGAAAAACGTCACAGGGGGGCTCCTGGCCCATGGAGACCAGAAACGATTGGAAATGGGGATCGCCCTGGCAGTGGGACCCAGCCTGCTCCTCCTGGATGAGCCGACCCAGGGAATGAGCCCGAGGGAAAGCAGTGAGCTTACCCAGTTGATTCAAAGACTGGTTAGAGAACGAGGCTTGACGCTTATCTTTGTGGAGCACGACATGAACGTCGTCTTCGGCATTTCCGATAGCATAAAAGTCCTGCACCAAGGAAAGATCCTGTTTGAGGGTAAGCCCGAGGATGTGAAAAAAAACGAAGAAGTCCAGAGAATCTATTTGGGAGATGAAAAGGGAACATGGTCCTCACCGTTAAAGAGATAAACACCTTCTATGGCCTCAGCCATATCCTTTTTGATGTTTCTCTCGAAGTAAAGCAGAGCGAAACGGTCTGTATATTGGGTAGGAATGGAGTGGGCAAGACAACGACGCTCCGGAGCATCATGGGACTTGCTCCACCGCGGTCCGGGAGCATAAAATTCATGGGGGAAGAAATCAGGGGCAAACAGCCCTTCATTATTTACCGGTTGGGCATTGGTCTGGTGCCGGAAGATCGAATTATCTTTCCGGACCTTACCGTCCATGAGAATCTTGAGATTGCAATGAAGAAGGGAAATAGAAGAGGAAACGCGGAGGGCTGGACCATCGAGAAGGTTCACCGGTTGTTTCCCATATTGAGAGCGAGGGACAAGCAATGGGGGGGGACCCTTTCCGGAGGAGAACAGCAGATGCTCACCATCGCCAGGACATTGATGGGAAACCCCCGCCTCTTACTCTTAGACGAACCCTCGGAGGGACTCGCTCCGCTGGTTGTGAAGGCGATTGAGGAACAAATCTCGTTGCTCAAGAAAGAAGGGATGACGATCCTTCTTTCAGAGCAAAATTCCAGCTTTGCTCTGAAGATTTCCGACTGCGCCTATATTCTCGAAAAAGGTCTCGTCGCCTGGCAAGGAGGCATCTCGGAGTTGAAAGAAAACCCGGAAATCATGAAAAATTATTTGGGCCTATGAGATAACCTTATTCAGACTCATTGAAAAAATGGGACCAGGTATCCTGTTCCTTCTGCTATTTTCTGAAAAAATGAGGCCAAGGAGATCATAATGAACTTAGCTCAATTCTTAATCGACACGGCCGCTCGTATCCCTGATCATCCGGCGATTCGCTTTGCAGGAGATGTCCTGACTTATGGCGGAATGAACCAGAGGGTAGACGCTCTGGCTCATGGTCTCAAACGATTGGGGATCCGACCGAAGGATGTCTGCATCTTGATGATGCCCAGCTCTCCCAACTGGACTCTCGTCTATTATGCCTTAGCCAAGATGGGAGCACTCGTGGTGCCCGTGAACCCTCTCTATCGCCAGGGAGAGCTAAGTCATATTTTCCGTGATTCCGGCGCGCGGGCATTTGTGGGCCACGTGGATTATTTAAAGGAGCCGTCCCTTGTAATAAACTCCACGCCGAACATTGAGATACTCATCGCCGAAGGGGAGAACTTACCCGCCGGATTTCATTCGCTAAAAGAACTGTTTAACGAGGCCGGGGAATTTGAAGTCAGCGCAACCCACCCGGATGACCCTTTTGCCGTGATTTACACCAGTGGGACGACCGGCTTGCCCAAAGGGGCTGTGCTCACCCATCACAGTCTTAGGAGTGACGCCATCGCGGTGACCAAATTGAGATATACGGAACCTCACGATATTGTGTTGAGTGTATTGCCCCTTTTTCACATCTATGGCATGACCCACTCCCTAAACATATCGGTCTACCTGGGGCTCACGATTCGCATGTGGGAGCATTTCATTGCGGAGGAAGTTTTTGCGGCGATTGAAGAGGAACAGAGCACGATACTCTATGCTGTGCCCACCATGATCAACCGCCTTGTCGAGTTGGCGAAGAGCACCCCCCCCAAGAGGTCGAGCTTACGTTTCTGCATATCAGGCGGGGCCTCTCTACCCGTTGAAATACTTCACCGTTTCGAGAGGAGCTTTAACGCGACCATCTATGAAAGTTACGGGCTCACCGAGTGTTCTCCTACCTGTGTAGAAAACCCTTACGGAAGACCTACCCGCCCCGGATCCATCGGACTCCCCATACCCGGCTTCCAAGCGCGAATTGTGGACGATAACGACAAGGACGTACAGCAAGGTGAAGTGGGAGAACTCATTTTAAGGGGGCCCGGAGTCATGAAGGAATATCTAAATCAGCCGGAGGCGACGGCCAAAACGCTGCGAGGCGGTTGGCTACACACAGGCGATCTGGCTCGGATGGATAAGGACGGCTACATCTATATTGTGGACCGAAAGAAGGAAATGATCATTAGGGGAGGTTATAACGTCTACCCCCGTGAGATTGAAGAAGTGTTGTATAAACATCCGGATGTTTTGGAGGGAGCAGTCATCGGCGTGCCTCATGCCGATTTGGGAGAGGAGGTGGCAGCAGCAGTGGTCTTGCGACCGGGCGTCAAGACCTCGCCCGATGAATTGCGACAATACGTTAAAGACCGAGTCGCTCCGTACAAATATCCCCGAATCATTAAGTTCGTGAGTGAACTGCCCAAAACCTCAACCGGGAAGATCCTAAAACGAGAGATTTCGTTAAAGGACTAACCTGACCGCTGTGCTCATCAGACCCGCCGGGAACTTTTGCAAACTCTTGTAATGCCGGGCTTGGAACGGGAGACCATTGATTACTGCCTCAGACTCACTTCCCGTTTCCGGATTCCCAAGACGATCGCCTTCCTGAATGAACTACGTAAGAACTCTGTGGGGAAAATCCTGAAACGCACGCTCTGTGAGATGGGGAAGGTATAACTTTGCCGCTGTAAAACCACCCGTTGTGCCAACATAGCCGGAAGGGCTTTTTTGCTTGACAGAATAACACCTTTTTTCGTATATTCACCTCACCTTAAGCAAGTTTTCATCAAGAAACCCAGCCGACAAATTGTGTTAAAGGAACCGGGTCCAAACAGAGAATTCCTCTCTTGGGACGCCGGTACTTTCAATGATCGTTCTCTTTCGCAGAGGCTGTATGCCAACCCCTATTTCGGAGCAAATTTCCCCAAATTCTTTACCAGAGGAGGTGTAAAATGAAAGCGGTCGGTAAGGGTACTTTCATTCTTGTCTGTATTCTTTCTTTTTTCTCCGCGATGTTCTTTGGCCCGTCAAGGGTTATTGCGACAAACGATGCATTTGATGTCAACAAAATGGGCGATATGTCCGACTTCGATCCGAACAACCCCGCGATCCCCACCGGGGACACCATCAAAGTCGCCATTGTCGCCTCGTTCTCCGGTCCTGCCGCCATTAACGGACAGATATACTGGTTGTGTCTGCAATGGGCGGCCCATGACATTAATAAAAGGGGAGGCATCCTAGTGGATGGCAAAAAGAAGCCGGTCGAGGTCATCAAAGCCGATACCATGGGCAAGCCGGACCAGGCGAAGAAGATCTCTGAAAGAATGGCCCTCCAGGAAAAGGTTCACTTGCTCTGGGGCACTGACGGCAGCCATATCATGAAGGTCATTAACCAGACCGCCGAAAAATACAAAATCATTGCCCAATGCTCGCCATCCTTGTCCGATGAGCTCTATGACGCCACGAACTTTACTCGATATTCCTTCCTGACGACTTTTTCGACGGATCAGATCGGTCGCGGCTTCGCCTACTATTACGGCCAAATCAGGAAAAAAGAAAAAAAGTTTTATATTCTCTGCCAGGACTACCTGTTCGGCCACCAATTTGCCGACGGGTTTAAACACGGGCTGAAGCTCTATTATCCGGAAGCCACGATCGTCGGCGAAGATTACCATAAGCTGTTCTTGACGGATTTCGCCTCATATCTGACCAAGATAAAAGCTTCCGGAGCCGAAGTCATTTACACCGGCGACTGGAGCCCGGACTCCGCCAACCTTCTCAAGCAGACCCGACAGATGGGCATCACGCTCCCTTTTGCAATGATCTATATGACAGAGCCCAACATGCTTCACGAGGTGGGGGTGGAAGGCACGAAAGGGTTGACGGAACTCAGCCAATACGGAACGACTGCACCGATGTTTAAGACACCCGAGCAGATTAAATATTATAAGATGTGGAACAATCTATGGAAGACCAAGTGGCAGGCGCCTTACAACACGAGGCTTTATGAACACGGGGGCGGCAACATAGCTGCCTGGACCCAGCAGTTCTACTGGTTTTTAAGCGTCGTCGAAAGGGCGAAAAGCATAGACGCCGAAAAGATCATCAATGTCTGGGAGGGAGACAGCTACCGGTATGTAAATGGAAGAACCATAAAAATGAGGGCCTGCGACCACAAAGCAATCCAGGATCTCGCCATCTATGAATTTGTCTCTCCAGAGCAGCAGAAAATATCCATGAATATTCCTCCGTATTATTGGTACCAGGGTTGTTCCGCCGTTGGGCCGATCCACAGGATCCCGGCGGAAAAGGTGCTTCCTCTCATGGATAAGAGCCTGGATCGGTGTAAAGGCAAGAATGATTGGGGGGACTGAAGTGCCGCACGATATTGTAGGGGCTCAATTTATTGAGCCCCTGTTAGCGGGCTTGATAAATCAAGCCCCTACAATTTATATCAGGCATTATCAGAGGGATTTTGTAGGGATCGGCCGGGGGGAGGCGGGGTTTTTTTCGCTGCTTCTTCTCGAAGGATTTTTCTCAGAACTTTTCGCACCCGCGATTTGGGAAGTAAGCCTAGATAGGGGTAAAACTTCTGAACTCAAACCATCTTGCTTCCCGCAGTTAGGCATTCGACCGCCTCTTTAGCCATGGAGTCGAGAAGCTCCTTGCAGCCTAAGACTCCTTTGATCAGGCCTATGGATTGGCCCACCATGAGCGGGGCCCCTTCAACATCTCCCTCTTGCCAAGCTTCTCTCATCCGCTCTCCGGAAAGGAGGGGAATAAGTTCCTGCAAGCCGCCACCCCGAGCCTCAATGGCGACGATTTCTTCGATCACTCTGTTTTTCAAAGCCCTTCCCTCAAGACCGATCGATTTTCCGAAGATCGTGGTTTCGAATTCCTGTCTCCGGATCAGCTCGTACTTTATGTTTTCGTGAACGGCGCATTCCCGGGTGGCGATGAATCGACTGGCCATCATGACTCCTTGGGCTCCCAGCATGAGCGCGGCGGCCATGGTACGTCCGTCCGCAATCCCTCCCACCGCCACCACCGGAATCTTCACAGACTCGACAATGCGGGGCGTCAGAATCATCGTGGTCACGTCGTCATTGAGCGGGTGCCCACCTTCTTCGACGCCGGCGGCATAAATGCCATCGTATCCTGATTTCTCGGCATGAATGGCATGTCGTACAGCCCCTACCTTATGGAAAAGTTTCACCCCTGCCTTCTTAAGCCTCTCTATACCTTCATTTCCAGCAACTTTGTCCAAAGGAGCGCCAGAGACCTCGATGCCAGCTACTCTCTCCTCTGTGCAAACCTTGAGGTACATGTGATGATGTTCGGCCGTTATCCGCATGGAAGGAAGCATCGTGATATTGACCATAAACGGCTTGTCCGTAAGCCTTCGGGTTTCACGGATGGCCTGACGGAATTCTCCCTCGGTCTCATAGTTGCCAGCCGTGAGGTTGCCTATCCCGCCGGCGTTTGAAATCGCAGCGCATAAGGGCGGCTTGCATAGCCACATCATTCCTCCACAGATGATCGGATACTTGACGCCAAACATTTCAGTGATCGCTGTCTTCAACATAAATTCCTCTGAAGGTGATTTTCGGGGTGTGAGCGATTGAATTCCCCTATCTTATTCCCTCCGTTATCCGCGGCGGGGATTCGGCAGGGGCGCTGGGAAAGCTCGGGGGAATCACTTCGGACGATTGGAGCTTTTCTTCGCTTCCTCTTCTTCGCGAAGGATTTTTCTCAGAACCTTTCCCACATGCGATTTGGGGAGTTCCTTTCGAAACTCAACCAGCGTCGGGGCTTTATACTTGGCCATGTTCTTCTGGCAATATTGGATGATCTCCTCCGGGGTGGCCTGTTCCTCTTCTTTCAAAACAACAAAGGCCTTGACCGTTTCGCCCCGGTACGGGTCCGGCACCCCCACGATGCAGACCTCTTCAATCTTTGGGTGCTGGTAAAGAATTTCCTCAATTTCCCGGGGGTAAACATTGTAGCCGCTGCAGATGATCATGTCTTTCTTCCGGTCGACAATGTAGAAATATCCCTCTTCATCCATACGGCCGATATCCCCGGTGTAAAGCCATCCATTGCGAAGCGTCTTGCGGGTCTCTTCGGGCCGATTCCAATAACCCTTCATGACCTGAGGACCCTTGATGCAGAGCTCTCCCACCTCACCCGGGAGAAGGTCTTTCTCACCTGTCTCCAGGTCGACGATCTTCGCGTCGACATCGGGCCGCGGCAATCCGATGCTCCCGATCTTACGCTTTCCTTTGAACGGGTTGGCGTGGGTGACTGGCGAGGCTTCGGTAAGGCCGTATCCCTCGCTCACCTTCGCACCCGTTAATTCTTCAAAACGCCTTTGCGCTTCGATGGGCATGGGAGCAGAACCTGAGCTGCACACTCGGATCGAAGAGATATCATACTTATTGACTTGGGGGTGGTTCATAATTGCCATGTACATGGTGGGAACGCCCGGGAAGCGTGTCGGCCGGTAAAGATTGATGGCCTCCAGAGCCTCGTCTACGTTAAACCGGGGCAGCATGATGATGGTGGCAGCCAACTCGATGGCCTCGTTCATGGCCACAGTCATCCCGTAAACATGAAAAAAAGGAAGCACGGCGAACATTCTCTCCTGCCCTCTCACCGCATCACAGTTCCAGCTGACGCATTGCAAGACATCGGCGACCAGGTTCCGGTGGGTCAGCATGGCCCCTTTGCTGAGGCCAGTGGTGCCTCCCGTATATTGAAGGAGGGCCACTTCATCCGGGTCCACCTTCACCGAAGGCGGAGGCTGGCGTTTTCCTCTTTCGAGCAGCTCGGCGTAATCGTAAACTCCTGCGGCCACGGCTGTCCCCGATTTTTGCCGAGTCTTCTCACCGCCTTTCTCATGGAGATCCGTAAGGATGATCGTCTTCAGCGGAATTTTTTCCCTCACTCCTTTCAGACGCGGGTAAAAATCTCTTAGGGCCAAGATGGTTTCCACCCCGGCATCCTTGAGCTGAAATTCCAACTCTCTCTCGACATACATCGGGCTCACATTGACCACAATCCCGCCGATCTTGAGGATAGCGTAGTAGACCGCTACATACTGAGGACAATTGGGGAGCATAATGGCCATGCGCTCTCCCTTCTTCAAGCCTCTCTGGGCGAGGCCCGAAGCCGCGTTGGCCACCTCTTCTCCTAATTCGCGATAGGTGATCTTCCGGCCCTGGAAAATGATCGCCTCCCTTTCCGGAAAATCCCTGACCGCATAATCCAGAAGGTAATGTAACGGGATGTCCGGATATTGAATATGATGAGGGACCCCCGGTTCGTAAAACTTAAGCCACGGCCGCTCCATATTTATCATCTCCCCCTCCATCCCCCTTTACCCTTCGCCTCTCCCCGTGAGGCTGCGTCACAATAGTAAAAACCGGTTCCAGACAAGATGGAAGAGACGGTCGGGGATGTTGGGCGGCTTGCCGGGAAGCGGCCAGTCAAAGGATAAACGAGACGCTTCCAAAAGTCTTAGAGCGGCAACCTTTTAACATGTTAGATTCGGACGCTCCATGTCCTTGAGATGATCCCATTTTCCACAGGCACTGATTAGCCATTCCTAAAAGACCGCATTCTAAGACTTTGGAACCCGGCTGTCTCTTCCGTCAACGCCGCGATTATGACCCAATCTCCCTGGGGAGAGGAATGGGGTGAGGGGATTTTTATCGCACCAAGCCGCAGATCAGGTCTTCGCATATCCCGCACCGAGGTAGGCTTCGATAACAGCAGCATTGCGACCTACTTCTTGAGGCGGTCCTTCCGCGATCTTCTGTCCGTAGTTGATGACCACAATGCGGTCGGAGATATTCATGACAACCTTCATCTTATGCTCAATCAATAGAATGCTGATTCCACGGGCTCGTACTTTTTGGATAAGGGCCATCATGCCGATGTTCTCTTCTTCGGTAAGCCCACCCATGGGCTCGTCCAGGAGCAGGAGCTTGGGCTCAGTGATCAAGGCCAAGGCGATGGCCAACCGCTTCTGCGATTCCTGCGGAATATTCCGGGCAAGCTCAGAGGCCCGCCCCCCGAGGCCGATGAAATCCAGGATTTCTTCGGCCTTCTGACGGCACCGCCGTTCGTCCTCTCGGCAACGGCCGGTCCGAAAGACAGCATCCCAAAGGCCCGTTTCGGTCCGGCAGCGATAGCCGACGATCAGGTTATCCACAACCGTCTCGTCATAAAAAAGGGAGGTTGTCTGGAAGGTCCGGGCAATTCCGAGGGCGATGCTTTCATAGGGACGCGAACCGGTAATCTCGCGGCCTTGAAAAAGTACCTTTCCTCGGGTTGGGAGAAGAGTGCCGGTGACGAGGTTGAAGACGGTTGTTTTTCCTGCTCCGTTGGGGCCGATCAGACTGAGGATCTCACCGGACTGAACTTCAAAACTCAAGTCCGTCACGGCTGCCAGTCCGCCAAAGAAACGGGTCAGGCCCTGAAGGGTTAAGATTGCTCCCATGCCACCTCCTTTTTTCCCTTTCTCCCTTTTAAATCTTTCACCCCTCCCACAATCCCCCGGGGCAAATAGATGATCATCACGATTAGGATCAGGCCATAAATCAGCAGGCGAAATTCAGCAGCGACCTGGAGCGTTTCAGGAATGGTGACGAAGAGAATTGTGCCGATGATCGGGCCCACGATCGTGCCAATGCCGCCGATCATGACGTAGACCAACGCATCGAAGCTTACGTGATAGTCAGTGATCTCTGGGCTAAGGAACCCGATGTAGGAGGCGTAAAGCACCCCCCCTATTCCGGCGAAGAAACAACTCACCGTGAAGGAAAGAAGCTTCGTTCGGGCGGCGTGAATTCCCACGGCTTCGGCCAGTTCTTCATTTCCCCGAATGGCCCGGAAGGTGCGCCCGACGAGAGATTGCATAATGCGTCTTAGAACAAAGATGGTCAAAACGAGAAAAAACAGGACGAGATAATACTTGGAGGCCATCGTGTTAAAGGCAATCTCCACTCCCCAAGGAAGCGGAATGGACGCTGCCCCCGGAATCCCCATCAGCCCTCTGGCTCCCTCCGTCAGGCCTTCCCAGCGGTCGACGATAAGAGTGACAATGATATTGAAACACAAGGTCCCGATGGCGAAATAGGAGCCGCGAGTACGAAGAGCCGGCAGTCCAATGAGAAACCCGAAAAGCCCGGCGATTGCCGAGGCGAGTGGTAATGATAGCCAAAAACCCATCTTTAATTTGAGCATCATGAGCGCCGAAGCGTAGGCTCCAATTCCGAAGAAAGCGCCGTGGGCAAGGTTTACCTGGCCCGTATAGCCGAGAATCAGATTCAAGGAGAGGGCGACGATCGACCAGATGCCGCTCATGATCAGGATATTCATGTAGTATTTGTTTGTCACCGCCAGAGGAACGATTACAGCAACAACCAGGATCGCCAGAACGACCCATTTTCCAGCTATTCGGTTCATCGCACCCCCTTTCCGAAAAGCCCCATGGGTCGGAGCGTCAGGAAGGTGACGAGGGCTCCGAAGGCGAAAAGGTCTTTGTAATCCGTTGAGATATATCCTCCGCCCAACGCCTCGATCAGCCCCAGCATAAACCCTCCGATCACCGCTCCGGGGATCGAACCCATTCCGCCAATGATGATCACGACAAAAGCTTTCAAGTTGGGCATAGACCCCATGGTGGGGTATACCAAGAAAATGGGAGCGATCAAGGTCGCGGCTGCCGCTGCCAGAGCGGTCCCGATACCAAAGGTCAGGCTTGAAACACGATCGATGCTGATCCCGACTAACTCAGCCCCTTCAGGGTTTTGGGCAACCGCTTCAATCGTTGCCCCGAGCCAGGTCCGTTTAATAAAGATCTGCAGAAGAATGATGAATAGCCCTGCTGCAACGATCACGAGAAGACGCTGCAAAGTGATGGCGACCCCAAGGATATGGATGGGCTTGTCATAGAGAGTAGGGAAACGGCGAAAATCAGCGCCCCAAAAAATCAGGGAAAGGCTCTCCAAGGCGAGGAGCAGGCCGATCGCCGCAATGAATGAGTTAATATGCGGAACGTTGCGAAGCGGCCGATAAACCAGACGCTCCACGCCGACACCTACCAGTCCCAGCACAACCATGGCAATGAGCAGGGAGACCCAATAGTTGGTGTGCAGATTCACGACCAAAAATAAACTGGTAAAGGCAGCCCACATATATTTGTGACCATGGGCAAAGTTCGGAATATGCAGGATCCCGTAAATGAGCGTCAAGCCGAGGGCGACCAGAGAATAGACCGCCCCCAGCATGATTCCGTTGACGAGTTGCTGAAAAAAGAGAACCATCGTTCACTTCCTCTCATCATCCGGCGAATGAAAACCGAATGGTTCATGGCGTGTACGTCACCCATCAAACAAAGGGAATGACCAATTCTTGTCCTCCCCCCTGAGAGACCGTGTCGTAATATGATTTACCGAATAGACACACACAATTATGCTGTAGGGGCTCAATTCATTGAACCCTATTGGCGGGCTTGATAAATCAAGCCCCCTACAATTGTGACTCGGTCTCTGGTGAAGGAGGACTGAGGGAGGGGTGGACCTGGTGTGGCCCCCTCACCCCCGCCCTCTCCCGCCAGGGGAGAGGGATATGCAGTTAATACCGGATCCCAAAGGGTTCCGTCCACTTGCCTCCGACTACTTCTGTTCCGTAGGTGATGCGCAACTGGGCTCCGTTATCCCTTAGCCCAAATACCCCCGTTGGGGCCAGCGTCCCTCGCTTCTCGAGAGGAAATATCTTCGGCATGGCGGCCCGGATCTTCACAACATCGGAGACCGTTCCGGCCATCTCCATGGCATAGGTCAAGATATAGACACTCTCATAATGGCTCGCAGACTCGAACGTCGAGACCTCCGCTTCACCAAACCGCTTTTGGTAAGCCTTGGCGAAGGCCGGAGCATCCTTAATGGGTCGGTTGGTCAGAGGGGTAACAGCGATCGTCCCTTCCAGTTTATCAATAGGGACCACTTTGATCATCTCGTCCAGCTTCGCCTGGTCTCCCAGAATGAACTTCCCTTTGTAACCCAGTTCCCTGGCCTGCTTGACAATCAGCGCCGCTGGTTCGGAAGCGCCGATCAGGAGGATAGCGTCTGGCTTGCCGGCAATGACTTTGGTCAGGTGTGTGTAAAAATCCGTCTCCTTCATGTAATCCGCAGGGCTGACATCGGTGACCACCCCGCCTCGCTTTGGCCACTCCTCCTGAAAAATATCCATCCAGATCTTGGCATATTCGTGCACTCCCGGAATCGCGGCGATCTTCTTAATCCCCCGCTCTTTGGCCTTATCGCTGAATGCGGAAGCGTAAGCCCGAATATCCGGCGGCATGCGAATGATCAGCTTATTACCCGTTTCTACGGTTTTGGGGTGGGTAGTATATCCCATCACAATAAACCCATCCTTCTCGTTGAAATTCATCATGGCCAGGATGCCGCCGCTGTGAGGGCAGAAGACCGCCGGGACTTTGTCCAGCGAGGTCATACGGCGGGCGTTCTGCACGGTCAGATCGGGTTTATACCGATCATCCAATGAGACGATCTCCATCTTGTAGTTCTTACTGGCCACGATGACTCCACCCTTGGCGTTGATCTCTTCCGCGGCCATGACCATGCCTGCTTCACAGTTCTTCCCGTACTTCGCCGCCCCTCCGCTTAACGGGCCAGAATAGCCGATCTTGATCGCATCGGCTCCCCATGCCGTAACGGTGAGAAACAGGGCAACGACCATCACGACGCCTAAGACGACTCCCGTGTTCTCCTTTTTCATACCCGTCTCCTTTTCAAAAGAATTTTAGTATCGAATTTCAAATGGTGCGCTCCATTTTCCGCCGGTTACTTCTGTTCCGTACACGATACGGATCAACGCCCCATTTTCCCTTAGGGAAAAAACTCCCGTGGGGGCAAGCATTCCCCGCTTCTCAAGCGGAAATACCTTCGGCATGGCTGCGCGGATCTTCCTCACATCGGAGGTTGTCCCTGCGATTTCCATGGCGTAAGCGAGAAGACCGAGGCTCTCATAATGCTGGGCCGTCTCGGTCGTGCAAGCCTCCCCCTCGCCAAACCGCTTCTGATACGCTTTAACAAAAGCCGGGGCATCTTTCACCGGGCGATCATAAAGCGGGGTGAGGCCGATGGTTCCCTCCAGCTTATCCATGGAGACAATCTTGGCCATCTCTTCCATCTTGGCCTGATCGGCCAGAATAAAGCGGCCTTTAAATCCGAGTTCCCGAGCTTGCTTGACGATGAGCGCTGCCGGTTCGGAGGCGCCGATCAGGAGGATGGCATCTGGCTTGCCGGCAATGACTTTGGTCAGGTGTGTGTAAAAATCCGTCTCCTTCATGTAATCCGCAGGGCTGACATCGGTAAGGTCTCCTGCCCGCTTGGCCCATTCTTCCTTGAAGATATCCATCCAGATCTTCGCATATTCATGGACGCCTGGGATCGCAGCCACTTTCTTGACCCCCCGTTCTCTGGCCCGATCGATGAAGGCAGAGGCGTACGCCCGGATATCGGCGGGGATACGGATGACCAGCTTGTTTCCCGCTTCCACAATTTTGGGATGAGTGGTGTACCCCATGACGATGAAGTCCTCTTTCTCGTTGAAATTCATCATGGCCAGGATCCCGCCGCTGTGAGGGCAGAAGACCGCAGGGACTTTGTCCAAGGAGACCATGCGCCGAGCGTTCTGCACGGCAAGATCGGGCTTGTACCGATCGTCGAGAGATATGATTTCAATCTTGTACTTCTTCCCTGCCACGGCTATTCCACCTTTGGCGTTGATCTCCTCCATCGCCATCACCAAACCCGCTTCAGAGTTCTTTCCGTACTTGGCCGCCCCTCCGCTTAACGGGCCGGAGTAACCGATCTTGACCACATCGGCTCCCCAGGCTGGGACGCTCAGAAAAAGAAGCAGAAAAATGATGTCCCAGAAGATCTTCTTCGTTTTGCATTTCATGGTTTCCTCCTTTCTTTTTTGTTGCAGGTAAACCGCTACTGAATCTTTTCCTTTCCTCCTTCTTCCGAGGAAAGACATTCATGCCCCTCACGTCCCCAGATAGGCCTGTTTGACCTTCTCATCGTTCAAGAGCGCCTGGCCGGGTCCGGTCAAGACAATTTTCCCGGTCTCCATGACGTAACCCCGGTGGGCGATGTGCAGCGCCTGTGAAGCATTCTGTTCAACCAGGAAGACCGTTGTCCCGCGGCGATTGATATCCTGGATTGTCCGGAAGAGAGCGTGAACAACCAGAGGGGCTAACCCCAAAGAAGGCTCATCCAGCAGGAGGAGTGTGGGATTGGACATCACGGCTCGCCCCATGGCCAGCATCTGTTGCTCTCCCCCCGACAGAGTCCCGGCCATCTGCTTGGCTCTTTCTGCGAGAATGGGGAAAAGTTGAAATACTTCGGTCAGAGATTTTTCAATTCCCTTTTTATCCTGACGACGGACATAAGCCCCTAGTCGAAGGTTCTTAAAAACCGACATTTCCGGGAAAAGCTTTCTTCCCTCCGGACATTGAGAAATGCCAAGGCGAACGATCTCATTTGAGCGGAGGTTCTCGATCCTTGTTCCATCGAAGGAGATCACACCAGGGCGGGCCCTCAGGATGCCGGAAATAGTCTTGAGGAGAGTGGTCTTCCCCGCCCCATTGCTTCCCAGAAGAGTGACAATTTCTCCTCTTTCAACGGAGAGGGTCACTCCACGGAGGGCCGGAAAATTTCCGTAAGACGTATGAACTCCTTCAAGGCTCAGCAGCATATCTTCTCCAGAATAAGAAGAAAGAGCATTATCTGCGATCCTTTCCTACCACAAAAGGATCATCCCGGGGCGCACAACGTTCTTTGCCCGGTTGATGAAAGCGCATCGATCTTAGGAGTCAAAAGGGGTTACAAGTAAAGCTCCCCGCCCTAAAGGGCGGGGCTTTCCCGCAAGGTATTTCTTTCATATTGTGCCCCTTGACCCCGTCCTGAAGGGCCGGGCTTGTGGAGCACAGGCCGGTCAAAATTTCCTGGTGGTTCAACATACAGGACAAGCTCGATGAAGCCGCTTTTCTATACCATGGTGACAAGCTTTCTGTCAAGAAGGTCAGGAGCCCAGGGTCAGGAGTATCGTAAACAGGACGAAGTAATCCTCGGCCTCGGTTGCAATGGGATCGAAGTGGTCTCCCCTCCGATCCTGGGCGAGGGTTCATCGCTAAGGGATCACAGGAGAGAGAATTTTTTCCTTGACATCCTTTCATTGGATTTAGTATAAGTGCTTGTGCCTTTTTTCTCTTACGAAGATTTGCAAAATTTTTTCGTTTGGTATAAAAGACAATTTGTCCGGCCGCTGGGAGTAAAGCTCCGCCGCCCCTTCTAGCGGCAGGCAGGCACATGGCGGGGCTTCCCGTAAAGGAAATTTCGTTCATATTTTGTGCCCCTTGGCCCGCTATCCCGGTTTGGCGGGACGGGGCACGTTCCGGTCAAATGGCTTATCGATCCGTTGATTTCTTGACACCTCAGACGAAGGAGTAACGGATCCATGTGGGGTACTCTCCAAGTCGTCCTCATTTATGCGTTTGTACTCGGGTCTCTTTACCTGCTAATCTCACTGGGCTTCTCAATTATTTGCGGCGTACTGAGAATCTTCCATCTGGGATATGCCTATCTCTTTACGCTGACTGTTTATCTCGTTTGGATGTTCATGAAGGAGTTCGGCTTGGGGCTGATCCCCTCCATTCTGGGAATGATCGGAGTTCAGTTTATCATCTCTTATCTCCTCTATAAAGGAGTGATCAAGAAATACGTGGAACATGAAGAGATCCTCCTCACGGGACTTTTGCTGGTGTCAATCATCGTTGAACAGGGGGTCAATTACCGCTATCCGATCCAGGCTGGGGTATTTATCAAGACCACCTTGATCGAAGGGAGCTCTCGGATCGGAGCCACGTCGATTTCCAACCAGTTGCTGGTGGGTGCTGGGATCGGTATTCTCCTCACGATTCTTTTTATCCTTTTCTTCCTCAAGACCAAGACGGGACTGGCGGTGCGCGGTCTCTCCCAGGATCTTTACAGCAGCCGGATCATCGGCATTAATATTGAGGCCCTTTATACATTCACGATGTTTCTAGTCTTGATTCCCGTCATTGTCGGGACGCTCATCGTGGCTCCGGCCTGGGCGGTTGATCCAAGCATGGGGTCGCTCTATATGACTACGGCCATCTTAGTTTCCATTCTTGGGGGTTTGGGAAACATCAAGGGAACTATTATTGCCAGTTATCTCATCGGGTTGACCCACGCGGTGATTTCTTTTGTGGTGGGGGAACCACGATTCATGAACCTTTCCGCTTTGGTTTTAGTGATGATTATCCTGATGGTGAGACCGCAGGGCATCGCTAAGAGTGAGGCTTTATGGTAGATGCTGAAATCAAAAGAGACCGGATTATCATCCGCTACAAAGGAAAGAAGTGGGACTGGATGCTGGAGCCCAGATACTGGCGGAACACCATGCTTTGGACAGCCCTCCTGGTCGTCTTCCCCATCTTTTCTTACTTTGTCAGTCCCATCCTGCTTACCACTGTAATCACCGCCAATCTTTACGCCGCCATTGCGATTCCCCTGGCTTTGATGACTGTGGGAACGGGCCGACTTAATTTCGGCCCCAATTTCTTCATCGGCGTGGGTGGCTATACGGCAGCCCTTCTTTCTATCGCCTATGGTTGGGGCCCGCTGAAAACCTTACCCTTTGCGTTCATCCTTAGCATGGTCTCTGCCTTGCTTTTCAGCCCCTTGGTAATTTTAGCCAGAGGCCTCTACTATGTGCTTTTGACCCTGCTTCTCCCTCTGGTCTTTATGGAAGTGACTTTCATCTATACGGATATTTTTAAAGGGGACGTGGGCATTTCCGGAATCAAGCTCCTGGTGAACTTGGGCAGAGTCAAGATCAATTTCCTGGCGTGCGCCTACATCTCCATGGCCTTGATGCTCCTCTATCTTCTGGTGGTGAACAAGATACTCAAGTCACGTTATGGGCTGATCATGGCCACCATTAATGACGATGAGGAAGTGGCGCACGGGATCGGGGTCAACATCAACAAGGTCAAAATACTCGCTTTCATCTTCGCGGCGGGCATGATCGGCATCGTGGGATGGTTCTATGCTCATTACTTTGCGACTTTCGCGGGAATCACTTATCTCCCGCTCAACTTTATGGTGAAAGTGCTCCTGGTTATCTTTATCGGGGGCAGAGCCCAGGTCTTTGGCTGCGTGGTTGGAGGGTATTTCATCGCTTTTTTGGAGATGATCCTCATTTCCACTCTCGGGGCGATCCAACCGTTCCTCTTCCCAATTATTCTCCTCATTCTTCTTTTTGCGCTGCCCGAAGGTCTATTTGGGATCTACCGCAAACGCCGGTATCGCGAGTATTTGCCAACCTTGCACGTA
>JAPVTA010000099.1:0-10307 GCA_047519465.1 Thermodesulfobacteriota bacterium
AATTCATGAATTGCTCCTAAAATGAATTATAAATGTCTTTCCAATAATGATCATGGTCTAAATCAAAGTTCTTGGACAACGGGTTTTCCCTGTCTAAATCCCATTTCAACGGATTGTTTTGGATGTACCCTCTGATAAGGTCAAGGGATTTGTCACTCCTTACAACATGGTCGTAAAATGATTTCTGCCATTCGAAATGGAAGCCTTTTTGCAAGGAATTGATCTTCCGTGTAACGGAGGATTTATACTGTTGAATAACCTTAGGCAGTAACATCTTCGTCTTATCTTGTAGGGAATGCATAAATGCATTCCCCTGATGGGAACGCATGTATGCGTTCCCTACCATTTTTTCTTCAAGAATCAAGATGCCATGCAAATGGTTGGGCATCACTGTAAACTCATCTGTGCTAACTTCCTTGAAATGCGCTGGAATCTCGATCCACAAATCTCCTGCAATTTTTCCAAACTTATTCAAACGCATTGTTCCACTCTCTATCTCTCCAAACCATCCCTCCCTATTCTTAGTACAAATCGTTACAAAATAGTAGCCCCTTTGGGAGTAATCGTAATTTCTTAGCCGAATATATTTTCTTTCTCTCATTTGTCCAAGAATGTTTTTACCCGGTTTTCAAACATTTGATTTAAGTGTTTGCTGCTCTTGGGCGTCCAGCCAAAAACCTTCTCCCAAACTTCTTTGCTTTCCATGCACAGATAGATAAAGAGACCCGGGTCGGCTTCATTCAACCACCCTGCTATTTTTCGATACATGTCCACGCGAATCTCCTTCAAATAGCGGAACTTGCCGTCTCTTCCCGGAAACAATTCTCCCAGGAAGACTTCCGTTCTCGGAAACCGTTCCTCAGCAACCGCCTTAAGGCGGGGCGGGTAACGAAACCCTCCCAGGCTGGTCCAAACTACCCTTCTGGGATCTATTTGCCTGAATAGTTCAAAGATCGTCTCCTGGTATTCCTGCTCCCATCCTTCATAGTAAAAAATCGGGTCAAAATGAAATCCCAATGGGTACCCCTTTTCCTGGCATCTTCGTGCCGCATCAATCCGCTCCTTCAATGGAGCCGTCCGCATTTCTTCCTTCTCAATCCTCCCAGGAGGGTTGAGGGACCAGGAAATAACTGTTTTCCCATGATGATCTAAACCCAGGAGGGAATCGATATTCGGCGATTTGGTCTTCAGCTCAAGAATTGCCCTTGATCGCTTTGAAAAAAAATCAATCAGAAACTGTGAGATCGGAAAGATAGACTCCAGGGCCAGGCTGTCGGAGAGTTCTCCTGTCCCCAACCGAAGAAGGGATGTCTGATCCCTTGAGAGAAAACCATCTATCTCTTCAAGCAGGTCGTCCCAGTTGGTGTAAAGGGTCAGGAACGGATTGTTCAGGTATCCTTGAAGGACGCAGTAGGAACAATCCATCGGACAATTGGTGACGGCGTTGATCACATAGTACCCGCAGCAGATATGATTGGAAGTTCCGGGACAGGGCTTTAGACGCCTTCCGTAAAAACGGGTAATAAAGAGATGTTTTTTTCCCATCCCGATAGGATCGGACGTGGAAGAAAAATGTTTGATGAGAGACCGCTTGTCTTGGATTGTTTTCACGGGAATATGGTGTAGGGCTTTAAGAATGGTTTCCGAGACCGGATCCTTTTCAGCCTTTTCATCGAGATAGATTCGTTCAAATTGAGGCAGCAATTTTAAATCCCAAATAGATTACAAATGCCAATTTCCAATGACCACCCCTCACCCCATCCCTCTCCCCAGCGGGGAGAGGGGAAGGGGGAGGGGGTTGATCATCTCTTGAAATTCTTTCTTTTCTTTAAGAGGGGACAAGACGTTAAGGATCGATCGATATTCTTCAATGGTTTCAAACTGAAATTCGATCTTCAGCCCTTTTCCCTCGAAAAAGGGGGGATGGCGAAGCGAGATACCCGAAGGCAGATTCAAGTCTTTTCTTTTTTTCTCAAAGGCTTTCTCCAATTGATTCAACTTCGGGTAGCGGAGGCCCGTGAGCACCATCTTGACACGCTCTGTTTTCTGAGACGGGGTAAGCTCCTTTTGAGAAAGGACGGCCTGAAGTTCAGGCTGTCCGGCAATCTCCTTGACGGTTGCGTGACTTCTCCGCGAGGTCTCTTCCAGAAGCGTGAGTAGCTCCTTCAGCCGATTTTCTCCCAATTTGAGGGAAGAGAGGAGCGAGAGGAGCGCCATCCGATCACCGGGAGTCAGAGCGGATAGTCTTCGGATGTTTGCGCGCGAGACCTCCTCTTTCAATACATAGGTTTTGATTTCATCCTCCATCCGGGCCAGGGAGAGGAAGGTGGTCAGAATCTTTTCATTAGGCTCGAGAGAGAAAGAGGGAAGAAAGGTTTTGACGACCACAGTAGGATGGATTTGAAAACGATGAATCAGCTTGTCCAAGGCAATGGCCTTCTCCACGGTGTTGAATCCCCGGGTCGTCAGATTCTCCTGCAAGGAGAGAGAAAAGAGCTGGAATTCGTCCATCTCCTTCTCTTCGAACACTCGTGACTCGACCTCCGATTTTCCCAGCTCCTTCATCACAGAGAGTCTTCTGAACCCGCAAACAATCTGGTATCCGCCCGACTTCTTTCTCAAGAGCACGGGCTGGATTAATCCTGCATCTTGGATGGAAGAGCGAAGTTTATGGAGATCGGGCAAATAATTGACGGAAAAGGTTTCATCCAATAAGTCGATTTGTTGAAGAGGTATTTCTTGAATTGGTTTCATGTTGATCATCCCACTGAAGTAACTGGGTCATTAGGTCAATAAGTCATAAGTTATTGAATGACTTAATTACCCAGTGACTTAATGACTAATAAGAATTTGTTTATATATCGATCCCATATCTTCTCATGATCTCCTGATAGCGTCTTGCTTCGGCCTCGTTCCCTCTTTTAAGAAAACCTCTATAAAGGACAGAACATTTTTTCTTCATCTCTTTAAGGATCATCTCCCTTTCTTCGGGGCCGATATAGGGTTCTGATAAAAGTTTTTCGAGGGCCATCACCCGATTCCGGTCATTTCCCCAGGACCTCTGCGAGAGCTGGTCCGGATGGCCTCCCCGCTTGATGATCAGCTTACGATTGATAAAAAAAATTGGAAACCGGGCAGAGACCCTGAGCCAGAAGTCATAATCCTCACATACCGGAAGGGCTTCGTCAAAGAGGCCGACCTTTGAAAAAAGTGTTTTTCTCATCATCGCTGAAGAAGGGCTGATGATACAGAGAGGAAGACATTTTTCAAATATCCAGCCGGAATATTTCGCATGCTTGAGCATTGGGTTGACCCTCTTCCCTTTGCGAATCCAGATCTCATCGGTGTAGCAAAGAGGATAATGGGGATTATCATCCAGGAAAGCCGCTTGAATCTTCAGCTTCCCCTTCACCCAAAGATCGTCCGAATCCAAAAAGGCGATATATTTGCCCCTGGCGTGAAGAACCCCTTTGTTTCTGGCCGCGCTCACCCCTCTGTTCGCAGGATGCTGGAGCAGCTTGACTCTTCCTCCGTATCGCTTCATCTCCTCCGCCGTTCCATCGGTAGAGCCGTCATCGACGACGATCAATTCCATATCTTCGAAATCTTGAGCCAGGACAGAATCCACTGCCTCTTTCAGCATCGGGAGGCGATTATAGGTAGGAATGATAACGGAGACTTTGGGCATCACAACAATTTCAAATTTAAGATTTCAGATTTCAAATTTTCTTAATCTTCAATCTGCGATCTGAAATTTGCAATCTGCAATTTAAATATTAGGCGGCCCGCCGCGTCTGTTTCTTCAGTCGGCTGATTCGTTTTCTCAAAATCTCAGCCATCTTCGGATTGCTCTGCTGTAGAAGCTCCTCTCTTTTAGCTCTCAGTTCTTTCACCTTTTGCTTTAATTGGGCCACGGTTAGAACAACTTTCTCTTTCTTCGCGACAACCTTCTTTTCCTTCTTGGGCTCCGGCTCGGTAATGCCTTTGGCCGCGCGAATAGCTGTGATTAATTCCTCTTTTTTCATCGCGTGGACGCCATGGATCCCGGGCAAACCGAGGGCCATTTCCCTCAGTTCTTTAGCGGTCAACTTCTCTAAGGGCTTCTCTTTCTTTTCCATCTCGTCTCCTCCTCATCCCCCCTCACCCCGCCCTCTCCCCCAGGGGAGAGGGAAAGGGTGAGGGGAACATTTATTTTTCCAGGGAATAAATTCCTAACTCAATGGTGACCCGAAATTCTTTCTCAGGCTCTAATTCCAACGGCCAGTAAAGAAGCAAACACGAACCTTGAAAGATCCTCTCGAATCCGCTCTCCGAAAGCGAAACGGTCTCAACGGGAAATCGCCAGAGATGGCAGTTGCTGTCCGTCTTCAGGACAACCTTCATCCCTACCCATTCGTCACGGAGTTGAACCTCTGAAACATTCTCCAATTCGCCGATGCTCGCCAGCCTTCGATCTTCGAGCTGATGTCCTCGGATATCGTAATAACGATCCGGTGCGTTTCCGGCCAGGAGATTAATATTGAATTCGATACCGAAGTTCGTTTTTCTCTTCTCTCCTTCGTAAGCGATTTTATACGATGCGCTTGTCGTCTTCCCCCGGTAGGAGAGGGAGAAGCTTTTCTCTACCTTGATCGGATTTCTCTTTCCATTCGCCAAGAGGCTCCCCGACCGGGAAAAAAAGACCTCCTGATACTTTCCCTTTTTCCTCACCACAATTCCATAAGGCTCCTTGATAAAATCCCCTTCTTCCTGATATTGGCATCTTCGAAACGATTCAAAATCCATCGGCTCTGCAATGAAATGGTCCAAGAATGAGGCTCTTCGATAGTCATCAAAATGGAGGTATTGATCCAAACCCTTCTCCCTCGAATCAAAAATCTCGTGAATGGTCCTTGTCTTGGTTGTCGGCGTCTCGCCCGTCGACGCCTGTCCCAGGGATTCCAATAATTTCTGGTGATAACCTTCTTTCCTTCGGGTCAGGGTTCCAAGGATATTGAAGGCCTTTGACCGGCCATCCATCTCTAAAAGGCTTCCACCTCGGCTGCTGAAAAGAAGAACCGTCTCCGGGTTCTTTAGAATGACCTCCTCATTTCCATCCCCGTTAAGATCCAAGCTTTCCGTTTCAATCCATCCTTTCTCTCTATGCCTCTCTTGATCGTAAAGGGCTTCTGCCTTGATCAGGTTTTCATAAATTGCATGGCGAAGGTGGGGAAGGTAAAGCCCTCCAAAAACGCCGTGCCAGTAGGCGTCGTTGCATTGGGCTCGGTGAAGATAGGGAAGAGGATCCCGGTCTTGGGGAACGGGCTTCTTTTTGGCATTCCCTATCTTCTCGCGAAGATGGAGGACCCTTTTATGCATATCGTTCGATTCGGGATACTTGGCAAAGAAGTTCCTCCAGAATCCGCCTTTGATAAATCTCCTGATCTTCTCGCCTTCCGGCAACTCTTTCAGTCTCTCGACAACCTTTCCGTATTCTGTCATCGCCTCCGTTGGAAGGCTCCATTCATCCATCTCCATATAAGACGAACAGGATAGATAGATCCTTCCGAGCGGCTTTTCACGAACGGCAAAGGCTCCAAGGGGCATGGGCTCGATCCAATCCAAATTTTTTCCGATCAATTCAAAGAAATGTTCTAACCAACCTTCTTCGTAGACCGAATGGTAGGTATAAGGCCAGATTCCGAATTTCTCGCCATCATCCGCAAAAATACCCGCACCGGAGGATCCTCGAAGCCGGGAGAGATATTCCAAGGTTTCCTCCGGAGGATGAAAGGGAATGATGTATCGCAAGGTTTCGCTTCCCGGAAATACCTTTACAACCTTCCCTCCCTCTTCCGTGAGATAATAGCCGTATAAATCCTCTTCCCTCAATCCGGATTTCTCGAAGTGGTAGTCATCGATGGTAATATATTCTACTCCGGCTTCTGCTAAATACTTTGGGAGATGGGGCTCCCACACCCTTTCTGCTAGCCACATCCCCTGAGGGGTCACTCCCATTTCTTCTTCAAGGGCTTGGGTAAGCTTTTTTATTTGCCCGATTTTGTCTTCATCGGGGGTCACCGCTAAGATTGGTTCGTAATACCCACCGGTCATCATCTCCAACTGCCCTTTCTTGACCAACTCTCTTAGAGTTTCTAAGAATTCCGGGTGATGCTCTTTAAAAAAATCAAAGAGGACCCCGGTATAGTGAGTGGAGATTTTCATGAACGGGTATTTCTTGAGGACTTCGATGAAAGGAGAATAAGCCTTTTCATAGGCATTTTCTAAGACGTGGAGGAAATTTCCAACAGGTTGATGATTATGGACACAGAAAAGGAAGGCAACTTTCCCCATGATGTCCCAATGTATATGATTTTCTAAATCAAATCAACTCTAAAAGGCCGCGTTAACGCCAAAGGCTAAGCCTAAAAGAAAAGGAGAGGTTAACCTTATTAGAGCGGACCCTCCCCGTCACCCGAGTGGACTATAGGAGGCAAACCTGCTCACTCCTTTTTTGTTATAATTTTAGAGGTTGAGAATGGTAGCGTTAACGGGAACTGACGTGAAATAAAAATAGGACTTTTTAGAGGGCCATATCATTCTTGGAAGACCTTGATCTTCACACATGACAGATTTTTTATTTTGACGAGATCTTTCAATTTGTCTGACCAATATATTGCTTGATAGACAGTGCCAGAAGAAGGCTTGATTGAACTCCTAATCTCCACTGCAAGATAATTCTTGACGTTGGCGATTATGTTTTTGTTGTCCTACCGACAGATATTATGGATGACAACTTTTTTGTAGTCAGATAAGCATTTTTCATCCTACTTTCTATCGTGTTTTTCTGCCTCCCCTCTTTCAGGTTTTCCTTGTCGAGGCTGAGAGCGTCGCTGGGTTTCCTGGTTTCTTGGCAGTATCTGTGAAGGCTGTGATTGGATGTCTCGGGATTGTGGTCGCGATTTCTCTGGTTTGACCGTCTCTTGAAATTGCGGTTTTGTTTGAGATTGCGACTTGATCAATCGAGGAGGGTGCTGTAATTGCTTTTGGGGTTTCAAACCCTGGACACCCCAAGTTTGTTGCTTTTCCCAATGTCTGCTCTTTTCCCAACTGTTCCAGTTCCGTTCAAGTTGTCGGTAGGGTATTCGGTGGTAATTCCATGGATGCCCTCGCCAGCGATGGTCTCGGTAGTAATTCCTCCAACCCGAAGGTATTCCTACATAAAAAGATGGAACGCTTTGATAATAAACCCAACCTGAACCGTAGTGCCGCGAGCGATACCAGCGCCCTCTCCACGGACGCCACCACCAGCCATTGTAAAAGAAGATCTCCTCCTTTACGTCAGGAACAGCGTAGACATACGTCTCAGGTATCACTATCATCTCTGGTGGGGCGGGAAATACAATGGGCGGCGGCAGAGGAATACTAACGTGTACATCTACCCCCGCGATTGTTGGAACGGGAAGTGCAATTACTAACCCCAAAAGAATTGTTCCAAAAAGTAATTTTTTCATTTTTCCTCCATTTTTTTTAGAAATTCTACTTCATCTGGCCTGTCCACAATCGACGTATATACTCCCTTTGACCCATTATTAAAGCCTTTGTTCAACTACCCTGGAAAATGTCTCACAGAGGTTCGCAAGGTCTACCACATTCTAGTCTCTATGCACTATCTCCTAAAAGCCATTCCTCCAAAGCGGCTCTCTTAAATCTCCAACGTCTACCTACCTTGAAGGCCGGAATCAATCCCTTTTTTGCCAAGCGCGAGATGGTTCGAACATGAAGGCTTAAATACAAACCAGCTTCAATGGGCGTCAAGATATCATTCATGTTGGTTGCCCGGATTAGATATCCTCAATGTCCTTCTTTCCTTTTAAGAATCTGTAGAGCTCTGATTGAAGAACTCTCCACCCTTTCCCCGCCTTGATAGCTCTTATTCTTCCAAGCCGGATGTACTTTAAGAAGGTTGGCTTGGAGATTTTTAAGTATTCAATTGCCTCGTCAGTTGTTAGAACTGAATCCGTCTCCATCAATGACATTGAATTTACCTTATTTGCTCTTAGCTTCGTTGATTTAAAAGCAAGAAATATGCCCAGAAAAGGCTCGATAGGACTGATCGCATAACCATTTGACCCCTAAGATTCAATCAGAGTTTTGAATAAGAATTCGAAGCTGAGTAAGTCCTTGATTGAGTGACAATTTGTCGGGATTAGAGGGATTTATGCCAAAATAACAGCTATCGGAAGTGGGAGTACCTTACCTCCGTATTATTTCCATCCGTCTTAAATTTTAGATGATAATGCTTGTCAGTCCTAAATACCTTTCTACTATTCTGGGTAAACAGACTAACCACTTGCGGATCAAGATGGTGATGCGGCTCTACATGACTGCTGATCCGGAGCTTTGCATTCTTTGGGCATCGTATAAACCAGGGTGTACTACTCCACTGCCAAACCTACCGTTTAGCGACCCGCGGTGCGGCACCTTGAAGAATCGGGCATTGCGGGGAATTTGCCGGGCTATTTGATTCCAAACCTTCGCCTCAGCATCTCCGGTAAGAATATACAACACGTTCTCTAATCTCAGGGGCAGGACCACTGAGTTGTCATTTTCAGATCTACGGTCTATTTGATTGTAAAACGGCCAAAGGATCTTTATATCGACGTTACCAAAGCATGGCAGCACTTTTGTGTTATCGACCGGTTGATGAGGCATGCCATTTTTCGGGATTCGATTGTCAAATTGTCAATGGGGTGCTATCTGAGGAGATCTTATGTTCCGTCGGAAGTAGAAAAAAGTGCGCAATCACTATGAGTTACGGGGCTGGAATCTAAAACGATACTTGGCATCCGGATTGCAGGTCCCAATCAAGAAAGGAAGAGGCTATGAAACGATTTAAGAATAGTGAACAGTATATTGCTTACATTCATACCTGAGTAATGTAATTTCAAAAAAGGAGGCTGGACTATGCAAAGAAAACCTTTTTTAACGCGATTAGGATTCATCCTTCCCATCGGTCTGGTGATCCTATTAATTTCTTCACCGACCAGTGCCGAGGACATCTACTCTGTTGATTTGCCAGACGCCAGTTATATCGAAGCCGACAGGGTGCCTGACCCCTACTTTTACGGTGATGAGGGTTGTATGGATGTCACTCTCCCCTTCCCATTCACCTTCTATAATAAGGAATATACCCATGCCTGGGTGTCACTAAACGGCTACCTGAGCTTTACCCGATGTAGCTCCGTCCGCTGGAATGATCCCCTCTCCACAACCGCTGTTACCGGCGCCATTTTCGCCTTCTGGGATGATCTCGATGGGGATAAAACCGAAAGTGTCCGCACCCGAGAACTTCCAGCGCCAAACCGTCGGTTCGTCATCGAATGGCGTAACGCCAAATTTCATAACGACAAATCCAAGAGTGTTGACTTCGAAATCGTCCTCCATGAAAATGGGGTCATCCTCCTGCAATACCGTAACATCGACAATAATCCGCTGGAGATGGGCGGTTCGGCCACAGTGGGTATCGAGGACGAAACCGGTACCAAGGCTGTTCAGTATGGGGGCGCCATCGGTCCGGGAGAGTATGCCATTCGATTTTCGCAACTTGCAAGGACTATTCGAGTCCCCGTGGACATCAAGCCTGGGGCCTGCCCCAACCCCTTCAATATAGGCAGCCAAGGAGTGCTTCCCGTTGCCATCCTCGGCACGTCGGACTTTGACGTGACGACTATCGACCCGACGACTGTGACCTTGGTAGGGGGTCAGATCCTTTCGGAGGATCCGTTGAAGAGGAAAAAGAAAATCAAAATCCTCGTAAATAAACAGCACCCCCTGCGATGGAGCCTCGAGGATGTGGGCGGTACTCCTGATGGACCCTTGGCTGCGAAAATTGATCCTTACCAGTGCAACAACCTAGGACCCGATGGGCGCTTGGACATCCTTTTCAAGTTCGACACTCAGGCGATTGCTGCCACTTTAGGTGATGTGGAAGAAAATGAACCGATTACTCTTCAGTTGCACGGAAAGTTGCGGGATGAAACACCAATCATTGGAGAGGATGTGGTCATTATCAAAGGAGGAAAGGAAAGAAAAAATAGATAAGTGCTTGGCAATCGAATCTGAGGCAGGATCAACACCGATCCTGCCTTTTTTGTTTATTTGCTTCGGTAATCACCGACCCTCAGATCCTCTCTCCATTGCGGAGTAGGTGGAGTCGCCAAATCCTACTACGCCGGGTTTTGTAGTCGAGCGCACATGGTAATCATTACGCATAACTCCCGGAATTGACCCATCGCCTCCCTAAGGTCAAAGTGAGTATTCACTAT
>JAPVTA010000100.1:0-1594 GCA_047519465.1 Thermodesulfobacteriota bacterium
AATGTTTAGTTCGATCAGCCCCTTGGCCGCAAGCCAGCGAACGTCGAACTCCCCATCCTCAAGAGCCTTCACAAGAAGGGGTGCCGCATTCGGATCCCCAATTTCACCAAGGGCTTTGGCTGCTTCCCATCTGCGTAGGGAATTAGGATCTTTTAAGGCCTCAGCCAGAAAAGGGATAGCTTGACTTCCCATAGCTACGAGTGCCTTGCGTGCCTCCACGCGACTTAGGTCATTATAGCTGGAAAGAGCTCTAACCAGATCCTTAGCTGTAGAACTTGCGTCTTGAACCATTTTCTCCCTCCTCCGAGCGTATCTTTAGTATCCTATCTTGAAATAGAAAACCAAACCGGCATATCGTCTTAATTCTATCACGAATACTACTGGCGTTGGTTATAGAAGTAAATGAAGGGAACCCTGTATATTGTGAAGAAAAAAACTGTATTTTGGATATGCTTTCTATCGAGTCAGGGCGGCCTTACTTCGAGCCGTCAAGCGCCTTAAGGTCGCTGAATTTGTTAAGATGAAGTGGTGGATTTGTGCTTGATCTTTCCTGTTAGCCCCCCAATCCAATCTTTAAGGCTATCTATCCATGACGGACCTTTGACAATCAGTTTGGTTTCTGCGGTTTGTTTTGAAATCATGGCGCCGACCCTTGCCGTGTAAACACCCTCTGGAATAGGGGGTTGACTGATGACAACCACATTCTGAAGCTTTTCGTCAAACGTCACGTCTGCCCTTAGAATCTCCATGAACTTCGTTAACGGGGGTACGGGCGCTTTGAAAGTTCCGTCGGGTTTAATCGGGGCGTCCGCAACGAACACCCTTGTTTCATTCGGTCCTAATAGAGTAACTAATACGGAATCCCCGGGTTTAAACCCTGATCCTTCAAAAATGATGTGGGTATCTTTCAACTTGGAAACTGAAAGGCGAATGGTTTCCGGGTTCACAATTGCCTGTGGTCCGGAAACGGAAGGATCAAGCGTTTTGGGAGTACTCGTACAACCCCAAACAATGATCAAGCATGCCAGAGCGATTAGTCTCCGAAGGATCATCTTCTTTTCTTTACACATGTTGGCGTCCTCCTCTCGTAAAGCCCCTCCCGGCTGCCGACCCGCCTGACATGAAGATCATCTCAGGGTCATGGCCTTCTCGGGGCAGATTTCTTGACAGCAAAAGCAAGTGATGCAAGTGTCAGGGTCCATCCGGGGGAGGTGGTCATTCATCGACAAAGCCGACACCGACACTGATCGATTATCAAGACTTTTCTCCCATGAAACTCCAGCGGAAAGAGTTCGAAGGCCCGATCCACAGCCGTACGGACGTTCCCATAGGTCGCAGGATGAATCATCACTTTCGTCATCGACGACTCGCCCCAGTCCTCAATATAGACTTTAAAATTTCTCCAGAGCAAGCAATATTTCTTCTCGAACCAAGCCATCGCTCCCTGCGAGAACATCGTTTAGAGCTTTCTTCGCCTTCGGACCCCCAATGCGACCCATTGCCCACGCAATCATACCGAGCACCCTTTCATCATCTTGATTATGGAACGCTGTCAGGAGATCCGGGATATACTCATCGTCGCGACTATTTCCCA
>JAPVTA010000101.1:0-16170 GCA_047519465.1 Thermodesulfobacteriota bacterium
ACAAAAGAGCATACCGGGACGGTCAAGCTTTTAACGGCGATCCTGTTCATGAGTTTGGGAGTATTTCTTTTCTTTCTCCGTTGACCCACGATAAAGGTGCCTTATGAAGGGCTGCTCTTGCCGCAAGCCGTGCGTCTTTGTCGTTTTACAGCATTGTGACTCGGGTGGGTACATTTTTCGTGAAGAAGCGAAAAGATGATTCCACAAATCAAGAAGATCCTTTTCCCCACCGATCTCAGCAAAAACTCCGCATACGCCTTCTATTATGCGGTCCATATGGCAAGAAGAGATGAGGCAAAGATTATCATCTTGCATGCGGTGGAACCCCTCCCTCCTATGTTGATAACCTTTGATGATTTTGTGTATAAGGTTGCGAAAGACCGCTGGGAGGACACCGTCAAAAAATTTAAGGAACAAATACAGGACATTTCCGTAAAGGTAGATGCTCGAATGGGCATATCGTCGGTTGACCTTGTCTCCAATATCCTTATTCGGCTGGGTCATCCTGTGGAGGAGATCTTAAAGGTGGTCGATGAAGAAGATTGTGATGTGATCGTCCTTGGAAGCCACAGCAAGGGATTTTTAAAACAGACCTTTCTGGGGAGTGTGTCCACTTCCGTACTGCTTCGAACCCGGAAGCCGGTTTTTATTGTACCCTTGCCATCTGATGATGCGAACGTCGATTTGATTTGAGTGGATGACCCCGTTAGAAATTCCAGCGGGGCGTTGAACCGGAATTATGCTGAAATGTAACCCCTTGCAGAGCCCTGCACGGTATAGCGTACGGCGCAGAGTTGCGGGGCATTATTTCTAACGGGGTAAAGGAGGATCGGTCATGAGAAAGATTTTGATGATGATTATTCTTTTGGTTTCTATTTTCGGCTGTGCAGGGATTCCGGTCCGGCCAGCACTTCAAGAAGATATCAGCCTTCCTGCGGGTAAGGTCGAAGGGAATCATTTCACCGGGATTCGATACACATTCAATGTCTCAGTTCCTTCCAATTGGAAGCTAACGACAGAATTTCCCGATTTCTTGGAGCAGCTGGGTTATGACAGGCCTTTTTCAACAGATAAAGAGCAGACAGAATTATACGCTTATAATCCAGAAACGAAATCAAATATCAATTTCGATTTTACACCGGCAGGTCGGTATGCCAGATTTAACCAGGAAAAGATCGAGAGGCTGACATCTTCTGTAACAGAAAGTATGATAAATGAATTAGCAAAAGAGTTTGGGCCAGGCCGTATTAAACCGGAGTTCGGCCCAACAGAGGCCTTTTCCTTAAAGGGGGTTCAATACGCTGCAAAAAAATATGCAGCCTATACGGCGAAAGGGCTGAAACGGGAACAGGGGTGGATTTATGGTTTTACCGAACCCTATCAGATTTTTATCATCTATTCGCTATTTGAAAAGGAAGGTACGCACGACCGTGAGGACCTGAAAAAGATTCTTGATTCTTTTGAGTACATCAGGAAGAAATGAAGGGGTCGAAGACAATGGCTCTTCCGGGACCCCCCCTATTAAACGCCAAGGTAGGCTGCCTTGACATGCTCATCGCTCAGCAACGACCTACCCGTCCCTTGTTGAGTGATCCTACCCGTTTCGAGGACGTACCCTCTGTCGGCGACCAAAAGGGTCTGTTTTACATTCTGCTCCACGATGAGGACCGTTGTCCCTTCGCCGTTAATCTTTCGGATGGTGTTGAAAACCTCTCTGACGAGAAGAGGGGCGAGGCCCAGAGAAGGTTCGTCAAACATCTGGAGCTTGGGCAACGACATCAATCCCCTTCCTACGGCGAGCATCTGTTGTTCTCCGCCACTTAAGGTTCCGGCGAGTTGTCTCCTCCGCTCTCTCAGCCTCGGCAATAATTCGAAGACCATCTTTTTTGTCTTTTCCCGTTCAACCCTCGCTTCTCCTCTGAGGGATCCCATGTCCAAGTTTTCTTCGACGGTCATCTCCACAAAAAGTCTTCGGGCTTCCGGCACGTGGGCGATTCCCAGTTCGGTCAGCCTGAAAGGATCTATTTTGTAGATCGGTTTGTCCTCGAATAATATCTCTCCCTTTTTAGGCCTTAAGATACCGGAGATGGTTTTCAGAATCGTAGACTTTCCCGCCCCGTTGGCCCCGATCATGGCGACGATCTCCTTCGCCTTCACCTCAAACGAGACCCCCCAGAGGACTTGAACATCTCCGTAAAGGACGTCGATATTTTTGATCTCAAGCACTTTCTGCCTCTCCAAGATACGCTTCAATCACAAGAGGGTTATTCCCGATCTCCTTAGGAGTCCCTTCAGCAATTTTTTCCCCATAGTTCAGGACGACCACCCGGTCGGAAAGGGCCATGATCACTTTCATGTGATGTTCTATGATCATGATCGTGACGCCCTTGGCCTTCACTTTCCGGATGATATCGATCAACTCATTCTGCTCAAAGGGATTGAGTCCGGCAAACGACTCGTCGAGAAGAAGCATTTCGGGTTGTGTCGCAAGGGCCCTGGCTATCTCAAGTTTCTTTCTCTTGCCAAGGGGAAGGCCTTTCGACACAAGACTTCGGTCCTCATAAAGACCGGTAAACTGGAGTGTGTCGAGAGCGATCCTCTCCGCCCCTGCCTTTTCCTTTGCCCGGAGAAAAGCCGAGGCGATGACATTGTCAAGCACCGTCATTCTTTGTAAGGGCCTGACGACCTGAAAGGTCCTTCCGATGCCCCGCCCGCAGACCTGATGGGGTTTGAGATGGGAGATTCTTTCTCCTTTGAAGAACACTTCCCCTCTTGAAGGTGGATAAAATCCATTAACTACGTTGAAGAGGGTCGTCTTGCCAGCCCCATTCGGGCCGATCAGACCGAGGATCTCTCCTTTCTGGACGGAATAGGATACGTCCGTGAGGGCTGCAAGCCCTCCGAACCGCTTTGAGACATGTTGAATTTGGAGTAAACTCATCCTGAGGCTCCTCTGGGCCTGAAGAGTCTTATTATTTTACGAAAATCCCCGACAATCCCGTTTGGCAAAAAGATGATGATGAAGATGAGCAGGATTCCAAAAAGGGTTTGGTGGGCTGCTCCCAGTCCTGGATTTGACCTGATGAGCTCAGCCAGAAAGACCATGATGATGGCTCCTATGGTGGGTCCCCAATAGGTAGCCACTCCTCCGACCATCACGACCATGATCGTTACAATAGATATGTCATGGAGGTTAAAGACAACCTTCGGGTCAATATACCCCATGTAATTTGTGTAGAACGCGCCCGCCAGTCCTGTCACAGCACCACTCAGGCAAAGGGCGATGGTCTTGTAAAAGGTCGTATCTATCCCCAAGGACTCTGCGGCATCCTGGTCCTCCCGAATCGATACGAAATAGTAGCCAAGCTTCGATTCGATCACTTTTTTTACCAATAAGAAGGCTCCAATCGCCAACGCCAGAATGATATAGTAGAACCAAGTCTTACCCACCCAGGTCCTTTGTCGAATCATTATTCCGACGTCTCCGCCGGTAAAGCTTACAAGATTCTCAGCGGTCACTCTGAGGACCTCTCCCATCGCCAGGGTGGCAAGGGCAAAGTAGGGCCCTCTCAATCTCAAGCAGATGAAGCCGATGACAAGAGAAAACGCGGTGACCACGAAAATGCTGAGCGGCAAACCCCACCAGGCGGAGAATCCGAGCTTGGAATAGAGGAGCCCCGCGGTATAAGCCCCTACGCCGAAGAAGGCAGCGTGCCCGAAGGAGACCTGACCACAGTACCCTCCGAGAAGATTCCATGCCATCCCGATCATCGAATAGATGATGACAAGAATGAAGATGTGCATCAGATAGGAACTCACCCCGACAAGGGGTAAGAGAGCGAGCAAAATGACAATGACGATAGGCAGACCTTTTTTCATTTTCCGAGCTTCTTGCTTCGCAGGAGTGATGCGACGCCGCCAGGCAGAAAGATGAGCGCTGCCACGAAGATGAGAAACCTCCCCACAGGAGCCCATCCCATGCCAAGATACGTGGCAGTCATGGACTCAAAGATTCCGAGGATGACCCCCCCGATAATGGCTCCGTTCGTAGAGCCGAGTCCGCCGAGAATGGTGATTACAAATGCAATCAGGGTGAACTGCCCGCCCAGGGCGGGGAAGAGATAATAGATGGGTAGAAAGAGACACCCGGCGGCTCCCACCAAGGCACATCCGATGCCAAAGGTCACCACCCTCATCGTCTTTACGTTGACGCCCATGAGGAGGGCAGCGTCGAGATCCTGTGCCGTCGCCCGAATCGATTTGCCGGTGTCTGTCCGGGTGAGGAAGAGCCAGAGGACAACAGTAATCGCCACGGCGATAAGGAAGGAGAGGGACCATGGTATCGAAAGGGAGAGTTCGATGGGAGCGTCTCTCCAGAAATCGGTCAGATAGAGGGCTGTTGTCGCATACGTGACGGGGGTGGAGCGGTAGTTGGATGTAAAAAAGATGGTTGCCAGATTAGCCAACACCATCCCAATCCCCACAGTGAGAATCACCTGATTTTCCGGGAGGATCGATTCCACCCTTAAGACTGGGTTGATAAGAAACTTCTGTATGGCAATCCCAAGGAAGAACAAGGCAGGAGCCGCCACCAGCACAGAAATATAAGGGTCGATATGGAGAAGGCTGAAGAGCCAGAAGGCGATATACATGGCCACCATCATGAGCTCCCCATGGGCGAGGTTGATGATCTTCATCACACCCATGATGAGGGTCATGCCGATGCCAATGAGAGCGTAGAGACCGCCGAGCAAAATTCCCGCGATGAGAGTCTGTAAGAAGAGCTCAATCTGAGCAGCCATATGCGATGGTACAATGTCAAATGTCAAAGCTCAAAGTTCCAAGGAAAATGAAAAACCGAAAGTTCCAAATGGTATCGTCTAATTCTTTTGTCGAAATCAAAAATATTTTGACATTGAAACTCATTTGAGCTTCATTTGACATTTTGATTTTGAAATTTGAACTTAAGATTCTATTTTCTATCTCTCCATCTTGGAATAGGGAAAACATATTTCTTGCTTGCATATTTTAGCGGCCAGATGGTTTCGTGTTGGCCATTAATCACCTGCAACACCAGAGTATCCATGAAGTTCTGGTTCGTATAACCCTGTTTGTCCTCAAACTTAATGGGACCAAAGGCAGTCGTCATATTCGTCGCCTTCATGGCAACTCGAATATCATCGGGTGCCCAGGATTTTGCCCTCGTCAGAGCATCCTTGACGATATAAAGGGCGGAATACGCCTCCGCACCATGATAAGACGGGTAGTCCTTGTAAAGGGCCTTGTATTTTTCAGCGAACTCCTTCGCCCCCGGGTAAACAACCTGTGGACTCCAGAGGGTGGCTGTGACCACGTATTCCGCCGCCTCTTTGGCACTTTGAATAAATTCCGGGATGGCGAAGCCTGCAGCACCACCGGCAAAAAGCTTCGCATCGATCCGAAGTTCCTTGATCTGTTTCATCAGCAAAGCGGCATCCATGACATAAGAAACCATATAGATGACATCGGGTCTCTCTGATTTTACCTTAGAGAGAATCGGTTTGAAATCAACCGCTCCCTTCTCATACTTCTCTTTTACCAAAACCTTCATCGGGAATTTTTCAGCCTGTTTGACCATATCCTCTGCGCCGGAAGTACCGAAATCGGAGCTCTCATACAGGATGGCAATGGATGTAGGCTTTACAACCTCCTTAAAAAAAGAGATCATTCCGCTGGAGTAATAGGCGTTTGTGGGGTTCATTCGAAACACGTACTTGTAATTCTGCTGGGTAATGTCGTCCGTTGCACCGGTGACGACCATATAGGAAATTTTCCTCTCTTCTGCCACCGCGGCAATAGCCTTAGAGCAGGAAGAGCTGTACTCGCCAAAAATAATAGGCTGCTTCTTAACGTCGATTAGTTTTTCCGCAATAGCTCTTGAGACTTCCGGTTTCCCCTGGGAATCCTCAAATTCCAAGACAATCTTCCTACCCTTTATCCCGCCTTTGGCGTTGATCTCCTCCAGGGCGATTTCATAAGACCCCTTTTCTATTTCGCCGAATTTCGCTTGAGAACCTGTAAGAGGGAGAGGAATGCTAAACTTCACATCTTCTGCAAACAGGTTAGCCGTAAAAAAAGCCGCCACAAACGCCGCTGCGAAAATCGTTGACCATTTTCTCATCATCCAGCCTCCTAAGGTTAAGTCTATACCCTCACCCTGGCCCTCCCCCTTGAGGGGGAGGGCCAGGGTGAGGGGTATGATTTCATCCAAAATGCAAGTTTGAGTGCTTATTATTGTTTGCCTAAGGTGATTTTGTCAAGCATTTTCTTGGGAGGTTCTGAGAAGTGGGGGATGTCGGGAAGCGATCTATTGATCTTGTATTCAAGCCGGAAAGTCTTATAATGTCTTAACTTCAAGCGGCCCTTCATGCGGCTGCAAAGAGGCCGACCATGAGTATGTGAGAGAACCGATTGCCTTTAGGGCAGGGGTGGTTTCGTTAGGAGTGGATGATGAAACGAGAAGAAAATGAATATTGGAATCCGGTCGTCGAAACGCTGCCCCGGGAGAGGTTGACGGAGGTTGAATTAAAACGGTTTAGAGAGACTCTCCGATGGGCGAAGGAGGGCTCTCCTTTTTACAGGAAGAAGCTGCGTGGGATCGAGCCGGAGGATATTCGAACCCTCGAAGACGTAGCCAGAGTTCCCATGACGGAGAAAGATGAGCTGCGGGAGGCTCAGGAAGGTAAAGGGATCCCTCTTTACGGCCACCTGTTAGCCGTCCCTCCTGAAAAATTATCCGTCTTTCACCAAACTTCCGGGACCACCGGAAAACCCGTCTTTTTTCCCGACACGTATGAAAGCTGGCAGTTAGTTGTGGATATTTGGTGCTACATTCTTTATGCAGCGGGATTTCGTTCAACGGACCGGGTCTTTCTCCCCTTTGTGTATAACGTCTATGTTGCCTTCTGGCAGGGCCACTACGCTGCTGAGAAGTTGGGGTGTGAGGTCGTTCCCGGAGGAGGGCTGGAGACAAAGGCTCGCATTCAGAAGATGAAGGATGTTCAGGCAACGGCATTGATGAACACACCTACCTATGGCCTTCATATGTTAGAGGTGGCGGAGGAGATGGGGATTGACCCCAGGCGCGACCTCCGCATCAAGAAGATGATCTGTGCGGGTGAGCCCATGGCCGAGCCAACCCGCCTTCGCCTGGAAGAGGGGTGGGGAGCGGATGTGTATGACCATATCGGCGGGACAGAGCCAGGTGGATGGGCGGGGATGTGTCCTCAAAAAAAAGGGATGCATGTGATCGAGCCTTATTTCCTTTTTGAAATGGTGGACCTTGAGACGATGTCAAAGCCGATCCCTTCGGGAGTGAGGGGGGTTGCCGTCATCACTCCTTTATGCCGTCGGTGTATCCCTCTCATCCGGTTTAACTTGAAAGACATCATGACGAAGAGGGATGATCCCTGTCCGTGTGGCAGGACTTCCGTCCGAGTGGATGGGATT
This sequence comes from Thermodesulfobacteriota bacterium, assembly GCA_047519465.1. GTDB lineage: Bacteria > Desulfobacterota > BSN033 > BSN033 > UBA1163 > UBA1163. The sequence continues at coordinate 7,489 of JAPVTA010000101.1, forward strand.
GGAGGTCGTGTCGATGACTTGAGAAAGATTCGGGGGGTCTTCTTTAGTCCAAACATGGTAGAAGAGGTGATACGGGCGCAGTTTCCGGAGGTGGTAGAGTTTGAAACTCTTTTGACACAGGAAGGAGTAATGCCTGTTCTCACGGTGAAAGTGGAGTGCACTCCTTCGGTGGGTGAAAATCAAAGCAAGGAGATCAAGAAACGTATCCGGGAGAAACTTAAGATAAGGACAAACCTCACCTTCGAAGTCGAGTTTGTGAAACCCGGCGAACTCCCCCGTTATTCTTTGAAATCGGCAAGGTTTAAGGATATGACACGGAAGTAAGAGGAAAGGGCCATGGAATACGATCTGAAGGCAATGGCTTCGGAGATCGAGGCGATTGAGGAGAGAACGAAAAGGTTGAAGGAATTAGCCCGTGGGTTTGAAGCGGTTGAAAAGAATGCCGAAACGATACTGACCTTCGTCTATCTCTTAAAGAAAAACGTTTCGGACATCGTCGAATGAAAGAAATGGAGTTTACTTCTCTTGCCATGTTGCGACTTCGATATTGAACCGCCATCCATCGACGGGTGACAGGGGAATATGGGACCGAAGTACCGGATTCACATATTGACCACAGCACAGGCCGTTCTTCCCAAGAGTCTATTTCTTTACTTGATTCCCGACCCAGGACAGATCACCATTCCAGCCTTATTCTTTTATGTCGAGGGAGCTAATCAACACATCTTAGTCGATACAGGCGGCAACGGGGAAGAACTTCGGAAGAATTCTCAATTTGGCGCCCCCTGGCAAGAGATTCTCTCCTTTGAAGAGAACTTGGCCCGCTTCGGAATCGCTCCGAACGATGTCGATATCGTGATTCAGACTCACCTCCACTTCGATCACGCTCTCAATACCAGAAAATGCCGCAATGCAAAGGTCTATGTTCAGGGGAATGAGCTCGCCCAGGCAAAGGACCCTCACCCGCTTACCTCCCAAATGTACCGTTGGTTTGAAAAAGGAGGAAAGGATCTCAATTATGAGGTTGTGGATGGAGACATGCAGTTACTGCCTGGAATCGATCTCCTTTCGGTCCCCGGTCACAGTCCGGGTTGTCAAGCCGTTGCCGTGAATACATGTAAGGGAAGGGCCATCATCACCGGATTCTGCAGCATCCTGGAAAATTTTGATCCGCCGCTACCTTTTAAATCTCTGGTGCCGGTCGTCTGTCCGGGAATTCATCTCAATCCGGTTCAGGCTTATGAGAGTCTGTGGCGCGTAAAAAAGATGGCCGACGTCGTGCTGCCAATGCATGAGCCGGGCTTGGTGGGTGCCGAATCAATCTAAGGGACCCAGCAAACACACGGTCAATAGATGCGAAAAGAGGAAACCATGCAAACCGGAGATGGTATTCAGGCGGCCGAACTGAGAAAGATTTATGTCCCGTCAGTGGCTCTGTCGATATTGGTGGCTGCCCTTATTTCATTCGCCTGTAATCTCGACAAGTTCATTTACCCCCCGATCATTCCGTTAGTGGTAAAAGATGTCCATATCTCCTTTGCGCAAGCGGGATTCCTGATGGGCATCATTGGGATCGTCGGCATTTTCGTCGCAATCCCTGGCGGCATTTTGATTAGCCGCATGGGAATCAGGAATTCTGGCGTGCTCGGCCTCCTCATCACGGCCCTCGGTTCAGTGATCATTATTACCGCTACCAGCTACTGGCTGATGGTGGTGGGGCGTGGTATCGCAGGGTCTGCCGAGCGACTGGTTCAGATCGTCGGGCTGACGATCATAGGAGTTTTTATCCCCCGCGAGAGAAATGCCCTCGCCCAGGGTGTGCTTGGCGCAATGATTCCCATCTCCGTGGCAATCAGCGGAAGCACGATGGGCTTTTTCGGCAACGTATACGGCTGGCGAAGCGTCTTTACGGTGTCGATGACGGCACAGGTCGTCATTGCTGTCATCTTCTATCTGCTCTTCGCCCATGCAGAGAGGCCGGAGCAGAAAGCACCGCCGGCTTTCGGAAAAGCCCCCGCGAGCAAGCCCCAGTCGATCTGGAGCAATGCGGAAGTCTGGAAGTTAACCCTCATCTGGGGATGTTTCCAGGGAGGCTCCTTCATCATTGCTACCTGGTTTCCGACGTACCTAAAAGAGACGCTCAAGGTGAACATAGGTGTCGGCGCCCTCATGGCGTCTATTGGCTGGTGGGTTGCAATCGTTGGTTCGATCGTGATCGGCTGGCTATCCGACCTCAGTGGGCAGAGGAGAATCTGGATTGTGGGCTCGTCAATCGCCGTGGCGATTTGCGGCTTCATCCTTCCCCTGTCTTCTACGGCCACGCCCATCCTCATCCTGATTGCGTTCGCCGGGCTTTTTGCGTCTATCCTTCCTCCTACACTCATGGCGATGGTGCCAGAAGTCGTGAAGGACAAGCGTCAAATTCCGCAGGCTTTCGGCATCCTATCCGCCGGCCTGTCGCTTGCGCTTTCCATTGTTCCAACGTTCGCGGGTTGGTTGCGGGATACGAGCGGAGCTTTTACGAGTACCCTTTATCTGATGGCATGCCTGTCGATCGTATGTGCGGTTGTTGGTTTAACACTGAAAACCCGTTGAGGATGGGACAGATAAGATTTGCTGTGAGGTAATTTCATACGAAGGAGGTATTGAATGGGAGACCAACAAGGTAAAGTGAATATTTTTGAGGAGACAATGGCCCATATGACCTACGTTCAAATTGAGGAGGCCGCGAGGGAGGGGACGAGCGTTCTCTTCCCGGTTGGAGTTGTCGAGGAACACGGGCCTCATCTGCCTTTGGCCGTCGATGTTTATGGCGCGTACCTCCAATCAAGAGCCATCAAATCTGAACTGGAGAAGAAGGGGATCAGAACCCTCATCGCCCCTCCTTTTTATTGGGGGATTAACATGGCTACGGGCGGATTTGCGGGTTCCTTTTCTTCCAGGGAGGAGACAGTGATCTCGGTTCTCGAGGACGCGATGTCCTGTCTCAAGAGGTGGGGATTTGATCGCGTCTTCTTTATCAACCACCATTTGGATGGCAGTCACATGCAGGCCGTGGATAGGGCCATTCACGCCGCACGAAAAGAGGTCGGGATAAAAGCCTACTGGATTATGGATCCCTTCGTTGCGAAGCGGCTCGGGTACGAGGGAGATGAGGAGCATCTCCTTCTTCATAGAAGCCTTATTCCCGCAGGACCACCTCCTCCATTTCTTGATATCCACGCTGAGGGATATGAGACAAGCTTGATCTGGCATTACCTTCCTGAATTAATCAACCTTGACATCTGGAGAGGGTTGAAGCCGACCAACCTGACGTTTAAAGATCTTGAAGTCTGGCGAAAGGGCGGGATGGATGCAAGGAAGGTGACACCGAACGGATATTTTGGTGATCCGACGACAGCCCGTCCCGAAAGGGGAAGGGAAGAAGTTGAAGCTTATGGGAGGATCGCGGCCAAAGTAATCGAGGATTTTCTAAAGGGCCGCTATTCGCCCCCGAAAGTATCCGGCAATAAATAATGAAATATAGGGGAAGCATCATGTGGGATCTAAATACTCTTTCTGGCCCAGAATTTCTTCCGGTGATTCGACGATCGCTTCAAAGGAGCTGAAAGTAGGCCTTATGAAAAGCTTTGAAAGCACGGTCTCAGAAAGGAGAGGCTCAAATGTCACTAAAAATCGTACTGGCGATCTCATGTGTCATGGGGGTTTGTGCAATGGCTCGAGCCCAATCCCAGCCTGAAGGTATGTATGCCGATACCCTTCTATTTAATGGAAAGGTGGTAACGGTTGATAAGTCTTTTAGCATGGCTCAGGCGGTTGCCATCCGCGACGGAAAGTTCATCGCAGTAGGCACCGACAAGGAGATCAAGGCATATGCCGGGCACAAGACGAAGAAGGTGGACCTCAAGGGAAAGATGGTGCTGCCAGGATTTATAGATAGCCATCCCCATATGCTTGCTTATTATATGGCGAAGGATATAACGGTCGATGTGTCAGGGATCAAGTCGATTGAAGAAATTAAAAAGCGTGTTGCCGCTGCCGTCAAAACGAAAAGGCCGGGCGAATGGGTTCTTTGCTCAGCGGTAGGAGAGCCTCCTGATTATATGGGAGGGGCTGCCTGGTTTGACGAGAAAAGGTGGCCCACGCGCTGGGACCTCGACGAGGTCGCTCCGGATTCCCCGGTTCTTATCCAGGGAATCATTTCTGTCTGGTCGCCCCATCCCGCAATCCTTAATAGTTATGGCCTGAAACTACTTGGGGTTGCGAAGGATACCCCCGACGAGCCGAAAGGCCTCATGTTCATCAGAGATGAAAAAACGGGCGAAATGAACGGCCAACTCGAAAGGGCCCACTTTTGGAGCTATGGCAGACTGTTCTGGAAGCTTCTTGGAATGCTTCCCCGGCCCAGCTTTGAGCAATCGCTGAGCGGGGTAAGGGAGAGCATGAAAAGATGGAATGCAGCTGGAGTGACCGCCGGATACGAGGGTCACGTTGTGGGGCCGCCCGACCTGCGAATTCTCAAGGAGCTGGAAAACCGGAAAGAGATGACCATGAGAATGCTTTTCGCCTACGAAGTCCCGAAAGAATTGGACAAAGCTCCCATCGAGCAGGCGGAGAAGTGGATCCAGGATATTGCATCCTATTCCGCCGGACGCGGCATTGGAAATGAATGGCTCAGGGTAGGGGGTATCACGGTATCCTTGGACGGACCCGTGCAACTCGGAGTAGCTGTCATGAGAACCCCATACCTCGGCCCTTTCGGGGAGACAACAGAGGGCGTGCAGATGTTCGGCACGCAAAGATTGAAGGATCTATGTCTGCTTGCAGCGAAGCACGACGTTCGGATGAATATTCAATTTGCTGGCAGCAAGACGACTGATATCGGCCTGGAGGCGGTTGAATATGCCAACAGCAAGATCCCCGTAAAGGGCAGGCGGTGGATATTCCAGCATGTTCAACATCCCACCCAGGAGCAGGTGAAGAGATATGCGGAATTGGGCATCTATAGTACGACCGTAGTCGGTTTCGAATATACCAAGGGGAAGGAGACCTTTGTCAGGCGAATGAGGGCCGCTAACACCGAAATCATCGATACCCTCATGCCCTTTCGATGGTTTTTTGATGCGGGAGCAGTGATCGGAAACAGCACGGACGGAGCCCATTATGAACCCATGTGGAACCTATGGGACCTTCTCACCCGAATGGACGGCAGAACGGGGGAGATCGTGATGACGCCGTGCAAGAAGATTTCCCGGGAAGAAGCCATCCGCCTCATCACAATAGAAAACGCGAAAGTCCTCTGGTGGGAGGATAGGATCGGTTCAATTGAACCGGGTAAACTGGCTGATTTAGTAGTTCTCGATAAAGACATACTCACGTGCCCCGTGAATGACATTAAGAAGGCAAAAGTATTGACGACCGTGATCGACGGGAAAGTAGTCTACGGAGAATTTTAAGTTTCAAATGGAGGGTATAAGATGGGGCGTAGATTATTCACTAGTTTGCTGATCACCTTCTGGCTCTGTTCAACTGCATCAGCAGGAGGGAAAACAACGGGTCCTCCCATCACGACCCACGGCTACTCCATCTTTGACGAAACGATGGTCGATATGGCCTGGCCTCAAGTCGAAAGAGCGGCCCGGGAGGCAGCCATCATCCTCTTTCCAATAGGAGTGATCGAAGAACACGGCCCTCATATGGGTCTGGGCGTGGATACGTATCTGGCCTAACACCCTTATCGCACCGCCTTTCTACTGGGGGATAATGAAGGCGAAGGAAGAGATTAAGCCATGAGAAAAAATAACAGAGGAGGGTCGGACATGAAGAGAAACCGAATTATTTTTTCTGTGTGTTTGCTTTCTGTTTTGATGGTCGGAGGACTCGTCTGGGCAGACTCTTTAGAGGAAGGAAAGAGATTGTTATCAGAAGGCTTCCGGACCTTTCAAAAAGATTCTCTTCTAAAGGCGAAGAATGATTTTGAAGGATTTGCAAAGAAAAACCCTAATGATCCGGAGATTTATTATCTTCTTGGAGAATGCTTCAATGGATTGTCATCTGTGGAAGAATTGGCCGGAAATAAGGACGGCGCCTCCAGCCTGATCGAAGAAGGAATAAAGGTCACGAAGAAATCGGTTGAGCTCAATCATGCCTTCTCTGAGTCTCATCGCCTCCTTGCTTCGTTTTACGGTCGTCTTATCGCCCTCAAAGGAGGGATGGCGGGGATGACCTATGGCCCCATGAATGAAGAAGAGATTCAAAAGGCGTTGACATTGAATCCGCAAAATTCACAGGCCCACCTCGAGCTTGGGATATCGAGGGTGAATACGCCCCCACAATTTGGAGGAGATCTTGAGGTAGGGATTAAAGCGATTGAAAAGGCCATCAGGCTCAACCCAAATTTGGACATGGCTTATTATCACCTGGGGAGGGCTCTGATAAAGAAGGGGGATAAAGAGAAAGCCAAAGAGACACTTCAGAAAGGGCTTCAGATCAATCCGGCAAATGGATTTATCAAGAGAGAGTTGGAGAAGATGTGATGAAATCCCCCCAACCCCCCTTTGTTAAAGGGGGGTTGGGGGGATTTGAGGAGGTCAAGATGAAAAGGAATGCATGGATTTTTCTTTTTTTGGCTCTATCTGTGGCCGCGTCTCCGGGAACGGCGATGTGCGGGCAAGCTTTCAACCCGCAAGTGCCCTTTAACATCCTCTACGCTGGAGGGGTTGAGCACACCTTTATCCGGATTGAGCATCCTCAATGGGATGCAGTGGAGTTTCAAACAACGGCATCCGGAGGCGTACAACTGTTAATCAGTCTTCTGAATGGAAATCAAATCCATTACCTGGATCAAGAACAGCTTGTTCAGATGCGGCGCAAATTTGATACGAGTTCGAAATCGAGGGATTACCGGTACGCTCCGATGAAGTATCATTCGAAAATTGAAAAAGATGGCTCGGTAGGAGTCTCCTTTTCCGCTGAAACAGATCTGGGGAAAATCGAAGCAAACTTTTCTTCAGCCGGTCCATTAAGGGAAATGAACGACGTGACAGATCCATTCAACCACGCGATGGAAGTCATTCCCGTACTCTATCTGGAAAAGACCGTACCCGGAAGCCAAAGAACAATTGTTTTATTAGACGGGAAGCCGCTCAGGATCAGATGGGAATACGTTTCTTTCGTTCAAGGTGCAAATTTCGGGATCATCTTTCGGGCGGATCAAAGGAAAGAAAAACTTTTGGAGTTCAAACCTGGAGAAAAGGATTGGGTTGGAGCGCGTTGGGTTTACGATGTCGGCGGAAATCGGGTGACCTATAGCATTGAGAAGGAGAAAGATTCAGAAGCATTCTATGAGGTGAAGCGGTTGGGCAACGTGATCGTTCAAAAAGCCTGGGTCCGGCCGAGCGAAAAGGGGCGACAGATAAAGAGACTGTCCACCTATTCTCTAGTCCATGACAACAAAGAGTTCGTCATCGAATTCGACTCCCCGCTGTTTCTTCCTACCCTGCTTCTTGAGAACCAGATCCTCCAGAGCGAAGTAAGCTTTAAGGCGAAGATATCCAATTCAGGTTGGATGGTCAGGGGAAGGGTCAAGATAGCCTCCTGGAAGGAGGATGATCGGATTCATTCGGAGATGGAGTTTTTACCATCCTTTCCGGAATTTCTCGCCAGAAGACCGATCTATTATGAGGTGATCGAAAGCGCGGAAAGGTACCAGGCTGTTGCAAGGGAAGGAAAGTAGGAAAATCGGCCTTTTCCACTTTTTCTAAAAGGGGACGATTCTCCTCCGGTAGCTCTCGACATTAACTGAAGATGAAGATTACGGTCCTGCACTCTCCTTCTCCTTTTTGTGGAGGGCTTCCAGAACGTTTTTTGGTGTGACCGGAAGGGTCTTAAATCTCACTCCGATGGCATCATAAATGGCATTGATGATGGCCGGCGCAGGGGCTAACTGAGTTCCCTCCCCCGATTCTTTGGCACCGAAGGGACCTTCAGGATCGTTCGTTTCAACTTCCACGGAGGTAATGGAAGGAACTTCCATGGCCGTTGGGATGCCGTAGTCCAGGAATGACGGATTCAGAACCTGTCCTTTCTCTGTGACCACTTCTTCATAGAGCGCCTGTCCCATTCCACCGACGACCGACCCTTCCAGCTGACCTTCCACCAGCATGGGATTAATCGCCTTCCCGCAGTCGTGGCTTGCCACCATCTTTAGGACTTTCACTTTTCCTGTTTTTGTATCAACCTCCACTTCAGCGGCTTGAGTCATAAAAGAATAGGCAGGAGAAAAATTTCCGTCTTCTTTAAGAAGGGTGGTGGGCTCTTTGGCCGGAGGCTGGTAAGAACCGCGGCCGATGATGGGCATGGGACGGTCCGAGTATTGATAGAATCTTATGGCCTCCTGCAATGACATTCCCCTTTCAGGGCTTCCTTTGATCCGGATGCGGCGGTTTTTGGCTTCCAGGTCCTCAACGTTGACTTCCATCTTCTCAGCCACTGCTTCGAAGAGTTTTTCTTTGGCCCCTTGAGCCGCTATCTTAGCGGCATTGCCCGCGCGCAGCGTGACCCCGCTTCCGAATGTTCCGGGGTCAAGGGGGGTGATCTCCGTATCTGCTGCGGTGATCCGGATATCGTCGAGGGGAACGCCCAGCTCCTCCGCAACGATCTGAGAGATGACCGTTTCAGCGC
>JAPVTA010000102.1:0-70421 GCA_047519465.1 Thermodesulfobacteriota bacterium
GCCTGCGGGCGGCGCGACCATAAGAAAATCGAGAACGAACTCTTCTTTTGTGTGGCTCACGACCATATTGTTTGAATAAACACCCCCATGAAGATTCGGAGGGAAATTGACCTTAATATCCTGTCCGTTCGGCATAAAAACCTCCTCCTAAAATAACAACTAATACAAGAGACATAAATAAAGTTACATCACCCCCTCCCTAACCCTCCCCCCTTGAGGGGGAGGGGAAAGTGGGGGGTTAAAATCTGCACCCCTCACCCTTCCCCTCTCCCCAGTGGGGAGAGGGCGGGGTGAGGGGGACTCACGCGGTTGTTCTTATAGTCCACCCACCCTTTCAGAAGATCCCTATTTATGTGAAACCTTACCACGATATTTTGGGTTGTCAAGGATAAATTTTGAGACTTCTGAAGGAACTCAGAAGTCTCTGATCACACTGATTTTAGGAAGATTACACCGATTAAAGAGAGCGAAAGGTTGTTTTTCAAAACTCTCATGTATTTCAGAAAAGACAGCTAACCCCTCTTCATCCCCCCTTAGACTAAGGGGGGACAAAGGAAGGTTATCAATTCTCGTCGTTCCTGCCTGCCCTGTACCATGACAGGCTCAGGGCCAGCATCGTCATTCGGCTACGTCCTAACTCAGAAAATTGTCAAAGGAACTAACGTTTGTCGTTGTCGAAACTCGTATCGAGACTTGTCTATCGACACTGGATGCTCAACCTTCTTTTTGAACGAGCTTCCTGCTTCGATACGAGCGTCGTCACCCATAACCATTTGACCGATTAACGAACCGGGCTTCCTAGCCGTAACCCTAACCCCCCCTCCAGCCCCTTAAACTAAAAAGAAAAGAGAGGGGTTATAGTTCCCGTTTATTTAACGGCAACGGTGGTGTTCAGGGTTGTAGCCAGACGCATGGCAACAGTGCTCAGGATGTTGTTGAGCATAGCCGAAGAATCGCCGCCCCAGTTTCCTCCGGCACTTGTATCTCTGGTATAGATGCGTATGCAGGGATTCGGTTTGCCTGGCTCATAAATTTCACAGACGACTGCACCCCCAGCTCGACCTGCTCCCATTCCCACCCAGGCACGGGCTGCCCGGCTCCCGGGGTTGCATTCGACGACCGCACCCTCAATCAGCAGCGAGTCAGGAGAATCTTTTTGGTTCAGCCTGAGAGAGCTCTTGAAGACCGAATTAAAGAGGGCAACATAGGGATCATACGAAAAGGCGGTCTGCTGCGGCAACAACCGGCCGCCAAATTCCGTTACCTTCACAGACGAGTACTGCGAAAGGTTCACTGCCGGATCCTTCCAAATGAGAAGGTTGTGCCCGCCCTTCTTCATATCGTTGATATACTCTTTAGCGTTCATCTGGAAAGAATTATCAGGATAGTTCTTGAAGCTTTTAAGCGGCCTGGGGGTATCTGGAGCGGAGGCTGCACCGGCCCCAGTATCAGATATCGAAGAGAGTTTGTCCTGGGCAATTGCGCCCGTGCTAATCAACGCAACAACAATGCCTTTAATCATGAGATAGTGTAAAAATCGCTTCATGTTCATCGTTTCTCCTCCTTTGTTATTTTGTAACCCCCCTTCATCCCCCCTTAGATTAAGGGGGGACAGCGAGGGGTCGGATCCTCTTTAATCAATACTGTTAGGTTCGTCGTCCACTTCTTTTGCCATCTCTTCCAGGCTGTTGAGAAAGTCTTTATCCTCGTCAGTCAACTCACCCGGGGCGTCGACGTTATCTGCAACTTCTGCGAGTAGATTGTCATCTAAGATTTTCATGACCCATTTAGACGCAATTCCGATGCCAAATCTAATAGGCTAAAATTACAGGCTTTTTTGGAAATTAAGGAGGGTTTGAGAAGGACAGATACGTAAACAAATGACAAGAATTGTCACTTTAGGAGAAAATTACGCATCTGTGTCCCCGCCTTGACGAACTCCCGGCGAGGCAGGCGTGTCGCGTGCCTGCACGCCGAAGTGCTTACTTTCGCTGAACCAATTTATACAACTGGCGTTTCGGCACGCAGGCGTGTCCGTAAATCGAGATTTTTTTATGCGTGACAAGGCCGCCGAAATCCCTCCCAGCCTCCCTTTGCCAAAGGGAGGAGACTGTTACTCTCTCAGAGAAACGGGGATGCTGGCGATCTCCAAACGGAGATTTATTTTCTCCTTGACGACTTGATGAAAGTTATAGTATTTTTTGAAAGTCTCCAGAAGGAGAAAAAATGTCGGAAGATTTGAAGGAATATTTTGACAAGAAATTTGGAAATTTTAGAGAAGAAATCGTCCACCAATTCCATGTGATATCAGAAGATGTCATCAGCAAGGTCCAGCAGGTTGCTGAAGGGGTGGCAAATCTGAATGAAAAATTCGATCGGCGCATTGATGGACTTGATCAAAAGATGGATGAAAGACACAAAGATTTGTTAGCGGCTATCAAATTTTCTTATGCAGAACTTGACCGGCGGATCATCTATCTCGAGACTGAATTACAAACATTAAAGCATTGTGTTGAACAAATTGAAAGAAGAATGCCTCCTGGATAAGAACCTACCCATCTCTCTCCAACCCTTTTTGGGGAACTGAGTCTGTTTTTCGCATCCGCCTTTTCCACCCAATTACCTAAAACCCGATCCTCCATTTTGGTCTGACTTCTTACTCTCCATGAAGGGTCCTTAACCAGTTACTGACTTGCTTTATTGACGACATAAGGAAGAGTCAGGGTGGCGCAGGCCCCACCCTCAGGGCAATTCTCCAGTTGAACCTCTCCGTGGTGGAGCACGGCCACCTCTTTGACGAAATTTAGGCCAAGCCCTGTACTTTTTCCCCCTGTGTCTGGCCTTTGAAGAGAGAAGAACTTTTCAAAAACTCTTGCCTTCGCGTATTCGGGTATTCCCGGGCCGTAGTCTCTTACCGAGAATCGAAATCTCCCTGCCTCCGATTGGCCCGCCAATTCAATCTGGCCTCCGGCCGGGCTGAAATCAATCGCATTTTGGATAAGGTTCGAAAGAGCCTGATAGAGAAGAAAGGCGTCTCCTTCGATCAGGATATTCGCCGGAATACGAGACAAGACACGGAGGCTCTTTCCCGACAGGAGAATCTGTTTACTTTCAAGCACCGTTTTGGCCAGAGAGTGCACCAGAATTCTTTCCCTCTTTTCAAGATTCTTGAGATTCTCCAGCTTGGAGAGCTCCAGCATTCGGTCGACAACGTCTTGAATTCGGCCCGCCTGGCTGCGAATATTTGCCAGAAAATGGGCCTGCTTTTGCGGGTCCATTTCTTCGGCAAGCAGCTCCGCCGCCCCTCGAATCGCAGAGAGGGGGCTCTTGATCTCATGCGTGAAAGAATGGATGTATTCCTCCACATACTTTTTCCCTTCCAGGGCTTCTCGCATCTTCTCAAAAGCTTTTCCCATCTCACCGATCTCACTTCGGCCCAACCTCGGAAAAGAACTTCTCCTTCCTTCCCTGACATCGTTCGCATACCGCGTCAGCCTTCTAATCGGTTGCGTGATCCACATGGAGACGAAAAGACTGAGGAGCGCTGCTGCGGCTGCGAAAATCCCAAACATCTTCAAGAGCCGGGGTCTCGCATTGTTTAGAAAATTGTTGATATTGGTCGTCGGCTTGGCAACGGTCAGCACCCCTGCGATCTTATCCCCCACGATGACGGGCGACGCAACATAGAGAACGGTTGAAGTCGGGTCTTTGAGATTCTGTTTCGTCGACCTCGCCCCATACTTCCCGTTGAGAGTCAGTTTGATGTCCCGCCAATTGGAATAGTCCTCTCCGATAATCCCCTTGTCCTTCGAATCAAAAAGAATCTTTCCATACGCGTCGGTGATGTATACCCGTGTGTCTACACCCGTCTTGTTGAAGTCGTAGATTCTCGCGGGCAATGGGCGCCGGTAAACGTGCTCAAAGGTCTTGTATAACCCTTCCGGACTAAACCCCCTCCCTTCTATTTGGCTTCCTATCATTGCCGCGAGGATGCTGGCTTGGTCCACCAAGGAATCTTCCACGCCCTCGAGATAACGGACGCGCAATGTCCCCAACGTCCAGTGGACGGGATAATAGAAGCACACAACGAAAATCGCCAGATAGCAGATGAAAATACGGGTGCCGAGTCTCATAGCTCCTCTTTCAAAGAGTATCCCATGCCGCGGTGGGTCGCGATGGGATCCAGGTCGGGTTTAATGTTTCTGAGTTTGTTCCGAATGTTCTTGATGTGGGCGTCTACGGTCCGATCCAGGCTGGTGTCGGGTTCATCCCAGCACAACTCCATCAACTGATCGCGCGAGAAAACATGTCCCGGCCGCCGGATGAAGGTTTTTAGTAAGGCATACTCGTATCTCGAAAGGTCCAGGGAACTTCCAAAATACAGAATTTGCCGCCTCGACTCATCCACCTGAAAGGCCTGGGCCGGCAATCCCGAAGCACGAGCAGGCTGGGTTCTGCGAAGGATCGCCTTGACCCTTGCGGACAACTCCCTCGGGCTGAACGGTTTGGTCATGTAGTCATCCCCTCCGATCTCAAGCCCGACAACCTTGTCGATCTCGTCAGCCCTTGCCGTTAAGAAGAGAACGGGAACGTTCAATGTCTTTCTGATCTCCTTACAAAGATCAAACCCACTCATGTCAGGGAGACCAACGTCGAGGAGGATGAGATCCACCGACTCCTTGGACAGAAAGGACCGGACTCCCTGGCCTGAGGCGAGACAGACTGTGCTGAAACCGTCCGTTTCAAGCGCATACTGAATCGTATCAGCAATGGCAGGTTCATCTTCTACGATAAGGATCTTTGGTTTCATAGCGGACTCGGCACCTCTCTAATATCTGACCGAACGGGCGTATCTTCTTGCCCCTTATGCTACACAGAATGCGTCTTGAACGCAACTGAATTCTACGTAAAGACCTAATCATTCCTTTCCCGCTTGGATCTCAACAAGGTTATTTTCTTTCTCGAGCAAAGGGGCCTCCCCCCCTTTGCCAACGCCTCCGATATCAAACCAGTTAATGCGCCTGGTCAGGAACATGACGACGGCAAGGATGACAAACAGACCGATGCTGCCCAGGAGAAGGGCATAGTCCTCAAGCTGAAGCGTCACAAAGAGAAAGAGGTAAAGAGCTGCGAGGATGCCTCCGATAACGGCGGCGGCCTTTTTCGTCTTAAGCACGCTTTTGGCATAAGCGGATATCAGGAGGATTATCCCCACACTCGAGATGGTGTAAGAAACGTTAAATGGGATGTGCTCTGAAAGAGAGAGAAGGATCACGTAGAAGAGAACGATGCCGAGCCCGACGAGTGTATACTGCACGGGGTGTATGGCGCTACCTGAGAAGATCTCCGTAAGAAAGAACGCCATGAAGGTGAGGGCGATGAACATGATGGCATATTTGACAGCTCGGGTGACCTTCTGGTATTCATCAACAGGCTGAAGTAACTTGACGCCGAATGCCGAATTCCCGACGCAATGAGCACTCCCTGTCCAGACTTGCGGGAAATTTCTGTTGAGGTGCTGGACGCTCCACAGAGCCTGAAAACCATCCGGCCTGATCTCCCTTTTCTCCGGAAGAAAGTTTCCGATGAAGCTCGGACTATTCCATCTCGAAGACATTTTGACCAGGGTCTCCTTTCCGACTGGGACGATATTGAATTCTGCGCTGCCGTTGAGGAGAATATCTGCAGAAAAAGCATATTCGTTCCGCCAGAAATTGACCGCAGGAAATACGGTAAAGCCTGATTTGACAATATCCGATAGTTTGGCTCCAGGGCTTGCCGAGAGTTTCTCGCCACCCCAGTTCAGGATAATCGCATTTTTGATGCCTCGCAGGTCCGTAATGCCCACTGTGATAAAAGCCTCCTTCAAAATCAGATGCTCCTGCAAGAGATCATATTTCTCAAGTTTGGGAAGGATGAAAATGCCTTTAAGTTTAATGACAGCTTGGTAGAGGACCGCCTCGTAGATTCCTCGATAGCGAATTTCCGGCTTGAGATCAATCTCCGCCTGGAGTGCCTCGGGCATGATGTGCAAGCAATCCTCATAAAAAAAGGTCTTTCCTTTCGCGTCCTTCGTGGGTTTCCTGAAAGGGATGGTCAAGACGGGGCCTGTGATGGTCTGAATATTCCCCCACTTCTGGCTGACTTCGTTGACGGCTTCATTCCTGCGTTGCTGCCGCTCGGCAACGAGAGATCCTATCGTTGCGGCAAGGATAAAGAGGAAGAGTGCCACCAACGCAATGACAAACATTCTTACTGTGACTGAAGACTTGAGTTTGCCTTCGTTCATATCGGTCTCCTTTCTTGGGTATTAAAGATTGGAGCCGAGAATAAATCATTCATGTGAAAATATTTTGAAGAAAAGATGAAAAATTGATGAAAAATGCGGGATTGAGGCGGTTATTGCACAACCAGAAAAACCAAGTGGGGCCGTTCTAACCTCAAACCGATGGGTAGCAGCTCAGAGAAGAATTTCGCGCGATATGATCGAAGTCCGAGTCTTTATGTAGGAGAGTGCATTGATAATCCATCGCCAGGACAGCAATGAGCACATCGATCACCGAAGTTGTAACGCCCTTTCTTCTAAGTTGAAAAATCAATTCGGCTGATTTGTACCAGTGCTCGTCCGTTGTTCGGAGCCAGTAAAGACCCTTTGCGTAATCCTCGATACTCTGTTTTTCTTGAGTATCTCTCGCTCCCTGGATGAGCTCAACCAGGATAGAACCTGCTATGGCCACTCTGTCTTCATCAAGCAGGATGGAGATCGCTTTTTTCATATCCTCATATCCGCGGCGGGCAAAAAAGCAAATCCATCCACTGGTATCAATCAGAACGCGATTTTTCATCGCTTGGCCATCCGAAGGTTTCGATGCACTTTTTCTCGACGATGTCGAATTCTTTTCAGATCAGACAATCTTGTCTGGATCATCCCACTGCCCGCAGATTGTCTAAGTTTCTCCCGAAGTTTTGACCGGATCAGTTCTTCTAACGCCAGCAGGATGACCTCCTTTTTCGTCTCTGCCTGTGACAATTCCATCGCTTTTTTTAAAACATCTTCGTTAATGTCCACCAGCGTCTTCATCCTGCCTCCCGATATATACAAATTTAGATGATTTATATATATAAGTCAAGGCCTGCTCAAAATAGAGGCTCCGGCCACCTCCACCTGATTGCTTAGAAAATACATTTCCAAACCCCCCTCCCCCCTTTTACTAAAGGGGGGGATTTTTTTGTAGGCCGGTATCAGCGGGATTCCTTACTCTTCCTTGTTTGGCGGGCTTTTTCCATCAGCCAATTGACGAGGGGCTTTAATTTCTCGGGCATGACTTCTTCGCTCACCATCACCGTGTGCTGCCCGGCTTTCTCTTCCAACCTCAACTCATACTGAAAGCGGTCAGGCTGGGGAGATTGCGACACAATCTTCCCGGGCAAGTTAAAGAAGTCAGCCTCCTCGATTAGCTGGCGAAGCTTCAGAGCCTCATCCGGCGCAACGTCTTTTTCGTCAACGGTCGTTCTCACCGTTATGCCGGCAAAACCACCGCTTCGCTCAATCGAAATTCGCAACGTCCTTCCTCCCTAGATCCTAATCTGGCATTAACCTTAATGTTTCAAAAAAGTGAGCTGTACGAACCCGGGCAGGCCGGTCGGAAAGGCTTCGAGGCGAACCTTTTGGCGTCTCAGCACTGACGTGCCATTTTGCAGCCAGAGGTCACTTAAAGCGAATCCCCCGGTTTCCCCTAAATCTCCTAAAACCGCCATTCGAAGCATTGGAGAACGGTTTGTCCGGGTTCACCTCTGCAACTTCCGCGTCAAATCACCCCAACGGCTTTCCAGGCCTTCTGTACCGCTTTCATCTCTTTGCTTCCGTTACCGTACAGATCTTTGGCAACACTGATGGTGGCGGAAGCCGCCTGCGCAAAATTCGATTTGCTCCGTAGCCGGTCCCGCAGAGCGATGTACCAGATCTTTCCGGCCTTCGTCCACGCATTACCACCGATCTCCACGGCCGCAAGGTAGAAGGCATGGTTAGGAATGCCTGAGTTAATGTGGACGCCGCCGTTATCGGAAGTTGTCTGTACGTAGTCTTTCATCGTCGCCGGCTGAGGATCCTTTCCAAGAACCGGATCATCATAGGCTGTGCCGGGCGCCTTCATCGAGCGGAGGGCTTTTCCGTGAATATTCGGCATTAGAAGACCCGCACCGATGAGCCAGTCGGCTTTGGCCGCTGTCTGCTTCAACGTCCGCTGCTTCACAAGAGAGCCGAAGACGTCCGACATGGATTCGTTCAAAGCCCCCGGCTGATTCGAATAGGCAAGATTCGCTTCGTACTGGGTCACACCATGGGTCAGCTCATGGCCGATGACATCGATACACTTGGTGAAGCGAGCGAAGATCTCGCCATCTCCATCCCCATACACCATCTCGCTGCCATCCCAGAAGGCGTTGTCATAGTTGACATCGTAATGGACGTAGGAGACGATCCCCATCCCCCGGTTGTCTATGGAATTGCGCTCGTAGATATCGTAGTAGAGGTCATACGTGGCGCCTGCTCCGTCATAGGCTTCGTTAACCGCAACATCCTTTTTGGGAGGATCACCCTCTTTACGGACCAGAGTGCCCGCAGGAGGCTGCCCGTCTTTGTGCTTGCAGTCATAGACCGTCCGATATTTATGGCCGACGGGCGCCGCTGACGGAAGAATTCCCAAAGCAAAGCGCTGTCCTCTGATAAAGCCAGCCGAGCTCAGGTTACGGAGAGCCCAATCCTGCTGATGAGGCTCACCTCGCTTGGCGATCTCTTCCAGCATATACGGCGGAATGATAGAGTGAATTCCTACATATCTTTTCGGTCTCATAATCTCCTCCTTTTTGAAAAGTAATTGCCATCACAGGGTACCGAGCAGTATGGCTGTTAGAGGTGATGGGCTTCAAGGGCTACCAGTGCGATTTTAACCATTCTATTGTGGGTTCGAGAGCCACCTTATGTTCTGCAAAGTCTATCATTTCAGGGATTCGATCTGCTGCGTCCATGGGAATATGGGTCGGCGGCGGAAATACAGGCGCCAGTCTGTGATACCTGTCACTCAAGATCTGCTTGCACTGGTAGTCGGCGATGCCGGCGACGCCATCCAGCATGAGGCTGATAAGCGGCTTGACCCACTGGGCATAGCCCCAGTCGTGGTATTCGCCAGTGATATAGGTAAGGGATGTTCCTGTGCCAAGCGAGAACAGGACGACATCCTTTAAGGCGGGTCGATCGCCGATCCGTGGGTCTTGTGTTTGGGCAAGGGCGCACATGGCGGGATTGCTCGCAAAGACGCCCCCATCGACGTAACCGTCCGCAGAGGGAAAATAGGTTGGAGCTGCGGCCGTATAAACCCCCACTTTATACGCCAGCTGATCTCCGTCGCTCCCCGGGCCTGGAAAGTTGTGGAACAGTTTCGGCTTCCATGTTCGTTGCCCTTGAGGATTGACGCCATCCAGATCAAAAGCTGTGATGAGGACTTTCTTGGAAAGTTGCGACAGGGTTGTCGCGCCCAAAATCACCTCGAGTTCTTTATCGAGGTTCACAATATCGTATTTTGCTCCGATGATCCCCCAAAGGTCGCGAACGTCCCGGAGCCACGAATCGTAGAAGATGATTTGGCCCTTGGTCTCGTAGAGATCTCGAATGACCTGAAGATCAAGCGGTTTGGCAATGCCTAAGGCGAGAAGGCCGCCCGTGGAAGTGCCGGCCAACAGATCGACCTTGTCCAGCCACCCGGATAGGGAAGGTTCCGCCGAGAGTCGTTGAAGGAGTATGGTGGAGATGATCCCCCGAATGCCCCCTCCGTCAATTGAAAGTATTCGGTAAAGGCCCATGGCAGTTCCCCCTACGGAGTTTTGGGATAACCGACATATTCGAGTACGGCCTTGAACAAACTCGCCGAATCGGACAGTTGCTCATATGTTTCTTTTTTGCACATATCCCTATCCTCTTTCTTAAGCTTAAATCCCAGGTCCTTGGCCTTCCGGGCTATCCGGGCAATATTCTGTATCAAATCATCCTCATTCTTAATGCGGATTGGGTACAATACCACTTTATCAAGATTGCTTTTTATTTCATTCTCAACAATACCATCGTTCAGGGTGTGATGCTCTGCGTTGAACTTATCACGAACAATATTATGAAAAGGCATCGACAAGTCTCCAATATAATGGCCTGCGTATGCAAGGTGGTAGACGCCATATTTGCCGGCACCCAACTCGTCCCGATAAGCCCGAATCGCTGCAACGATGGCACCATATAGATGGCCCTTTTCCTCTCCCTCTATTCCAAGGTTATATTTTTGTATTTGGCCCCTTATTAGTTCTGGAGTTATCTCATCCTTCTCCTCGTTATTCACCCAGTGATTATAATCTTCCACGTGATAAGCCTTGAGTTTGGCAATGTCAGGGGCCACAAGGTAGCAAGCAAGATCGAAACCAGCAACCTCACCCACGGCAATGTGCGTGCGATCATGCCAGGCCGTGGCCGGACTGAGACAGGAGAGAAATAAAAAAACAACCAGAAAACCAAGAGAAAATCTCTTCATAAAATCCCCGGCCCGACGCCGCGCCCTGAGGGTGGAATGTTTATTTAGCCGGTAGCGTGCACGTACAGCGCCGTTTCCACCGTGGCCACCAGGCCAACCAAGGAATGCATAACCATTAAAAGGTGAATGGAATCCGTCTTAAGTCGAGCGATTCCAAACAAGAGGCCGAGAACAAAAACCGTGGCGATGCCGTAAATCCCGTATTGCAGGTGGATGACGGCCCAAATCAAGGAAGTAACTCCCACTGCCCCGATGGGCCCCAGCCGAGAGTACCGAATCCCCTGAAAGAGGAACCCCCGGAAGAAGATCTCCTCAAAAATTGGCGCCACAACGATGACCGCCAAAAGAAGGGCGGGAAGAGAGGAAGCGGTTTTATAAGCTTCGACCATAAAAGGAGGAACGACCGGTTGATGGAGGAGGTAACCCACCCCGTCGGATAGAAATAAGAATGCCGCCAGGAGAGCGAGCCATTCAACCCACTCTCTCCTCTGGGGCTCCCTGAAACCGATATAATCCTTGATGGAAATATTCTTGCGGAGTCTAGCAAACAAGAGAGTCAGAGGTGTGCACATCAGCCCCGAAACAATCACCATCATGGCGATACAAAGGCCGTTGGAGGAGAGGGTTTTCGCGTAGGCCTCCGGATCTAATTCCGGATGCTGGGCCTTCTCGACCGAAACGAAGGCCATGACAGTGAAAAGTTGAAGGGCCAAAAAGAGAGCGAAGACGATCGCCGAAAACCCAAGGGTTGCCCAGAACCCCCAGGGCTTCGCCTTCATTTCATCCGGTGATGGCAACCATTCCTTCAGCGACATGGGACCCTCTCGGAAAAGACGAACTAAGGACCTACCTTTTTAAACACCCCTGTCTCGGAAAGTTCGTAAATGCCCGTGGCAAACCCAAGGGACGACCCGAATTTAACGTCTGCCACGGCCCTCCCCTCTGCCATTTCGCCCGCTGCCTTCTCAGCCGCCTTTGCAGCGAGATCTACGATCTTCTGAAGAAGGGAGAGGGCAGCGGATGAATCTTGATGTGAGCTTAATTCCTTAACCTGTGCCTCCTCAACCTTGATCGTGAACTCGTGTTTCGACAGGAATGACCATGGCTTGATATCGTACGCATTCTTGATGTCGGGCAAGCTTACTAGCTGGCTGGTGTTTTTCTCTTTGTCCACAAGCAAGTAGATTTTCTGCGGGTAAACCCGGATCCCATGGACCTCGTTGGAACGGGCAGCGTTCGTGGAGATCCCCGCACACCCACTCACCATCGACAATGAAACGACGAGAGCGAAGCAACCGATCACCTTTTTCATGGCGAGTCTCCTTTCACTTGAGTGCTTCTAAGAGCTGAAACACTTTAGCTCCATGCTCACATTCTGGCGGATATATTCAAAAGCCTCTACCAGGGGGTGGAACCACGCCCATCCTCCGCCAGACTTCGATGCGGCAAATAGAATTCCTACCGCGGCCTTGCCGTCATAGATCAATCCACCGGAGTCGCCCTCTCGGACGCGACCGTCAACCTTAACCATCCATGCGTTCTCAACCTCATAATAGGTCCCTTTCCCGTACTGTATCCTGACCCATCCTCCGTATGAACAGACGACGCCCGTTTCGGCGTTTGATGCAGGCAACACACAGCTTACGGGCAAGGACGGGACGATACGGCCTTTCGGCATGAAGCAGCGTATGCTCTCGTTCATTCCCGTAATTTTGAGATCTGGCAGCGGCAAGCACGCAGAATTTATTCGGGCGATAGCAATGTCGTATTCGATTCGCTTATGGGCCGCGACAGGACTGAATACGATTGCCGCAAACGCGGTTATTCCCGGAGCGTATTCGCTTTGAATGGTCACTGGCAGCTCCGTCTGACCGTTCGGGTTGCCTATCACGTGGGCACAAGACAGAACATAAGTGTTCCTGTCAGACTTCGCTTTGTTCCTGAAAACCAATGTCATCGTTCCATCCCGGCGGGTTAAACCAATGCTCGAAGAAATGGGAGACCCTGCACCGCAGACCGTTCGGATACGGCCGACTTCAATCACGTCGGTTGTAAACCTCAATTTCCGGTTGACCTTACCGTTCTTAAAACGACCGTAGACAAATCGCGGAAGCGCTTTTCCCTTACGGTTCTTGGGAAGCCCCTTCTTCCACACGTAGAACTGAAGGGAGGCATGATTTTCCGTAGCCGCATTCTTTACAAATTTGGTTCCCGTGCTCATACCGATGACATTCGAATAGTTCCTATAAAGTCTGTGTGCGGCTTGTTTCGCACGAAACAGCGCTGCTTCCGACTCGCCCTCTGAAGCAGGAAGACGACGATCTTTCTGTGCAGCCTTCCTCCGATTCATCGTTGAACTCGCCTTTTCCACAGAATGTGGGACTGGACAGAGTATTTTACGGGCTATAAATTCTGATGGCGCCCGCTCTGATCCCTGCTTGGGCTATATCTTCGGGAGTCGTGTTTGAAACGCTGATCTCAGGCCCGATAAAATCCCTGCCTGGCTCTTTATAACAGTATCTGGTATAAGCGCTGCAGTACATGGCATGGGGATCATCGACGGGATTCGGGAGCCACTGTTTCTTCATGATGATGGCCCACCATGTCCCAAGAAGCTCATGAATCGGATAGAGTACCTGGTCGTCCACGAGCTGCAATGCCGTGGCGAGAATAAGATCTCTCTGATCTTCTGAAAGACCCAAATCTATCACGGCGGCATTTTCCACTTCTTCCCTGCACCATTTTCCAATCCAATTCTCCTGGGCACCATTCCTGATCTGGGCTTTAAGAAGATTGACTTTAAGGTCAGACTCGAATATGTAGGGGCTTTTACTCTTCGTACCGTTCGGGCCTCTTCGGTCGAGCCTTAATTCCCCAAGGATAAAACAATGAGACCATAAGGAAGCTTTTCCATTTTTCGTAATAGCCTTCTGCCCTTCCCTGACGGCCGTCCCAATCATATCCTTGGCCCCCACCATCCCTATGGTCCCCGGTTTATAATCGGTCTCAAAGAACTCAAGGAGTCTGGGATTTAACCCCTCCATAACTTATCCTCCTCCGGAGTCAGGCCATCGACCCGATTGACCGCCCTTCGTCCGTCGCCCGAAATGACATTCCGGGAGCGTTCTATGAGTTTATATCAGCTGCCGCTGCAATCCAGATCTTTCTCATTCCATGAGGGCGCAAAGTGAGGAAGGCTCTAAGGGAGCAGAAAATCCCTTAAAGCTTTTGATAGGGGATCTTCTGGAAGGGCCTTCTCATCTTTCACTCCACAAGACTGAACTGTGGTAGGAACAACCGTCCGGAAGCCACGTCTTTATCCTTTTTTAAAATTCCCGGAGAACAACAGCCCACCCCAAAGATCGCCACGGACTTTATCAAAATTGCTTTCGGAAGTCAATGAATATTTTCCACACCCGCAGAGGTCCAGCGGCCTCCCGCTCGCTCTCCTGCCCGGGGGGGTCTGACTGGGGGTGGGCGGGGGAGCGGGAAGCGCGACAGAAGGCTGCAGGTTGACAGGATCAGGTTAATTTGATTTAATGAGAATGAAACCCGAATGAAAAAAAAAGAGACCAAAATCTCTGCGGTGATCCCGGCACGCTACGCCTCCACTCGCTTCGAGGGAAAACCCCTCGCCGATATTCTCGGCAAACCTATGATCCAACGCGTTTACGAGGGAGTGCGCCAGTCAAAGCTGATTGACGAGGTCATCGTCGCGACGGATGACCAAAGGATAATAGAGACCGTAAAATCCTTCGGCGGAAGAGCCGTCATGACCTCTCCAACCCATCTCACCGGGACTGACCGGGTAGCGGAGGTTGCCAAGAAGCTCAAGTCGGAGATCATCGTCAATGTCCAGGGGGATGAGCCTTTGATCAAAGGAGATATCATTGATAGCGCGATACGCCCTCTCCTCACCGATGGTACCCTCCCATTATCCACCTTGATGGCCAGAGTCGAGGAGGTGAGGGACTGGCTCAATCCCCATATCGTAAAGGTTGTTGCAGACCAAGAGGATTTCGCCCTCTATTTCTCCCGTTCTCCCATCCCTTTTCCCCGGGATCTCCAGATCGGACGCCTGGAATCCAACCCTTTCGGAACAAATCGGCCTTTGCCAAAGAGAGTGTTCAAGCACATCGGCGTCTATGTCTTTCGGCGGAAATTTCTCCTCCAATTCTCAAAAATGAAGCCCACCCCTCTGGAAAAGCTTGAAAAACTCGAGCAGCTTCGTGCGTTAGAAAATGGCCACCGGATTAAGGTCGTCGCCGTCGAGTATGAGCCGATATGCGTGGACACCCCCGAGGATATCCAGAAAGTAGAAGCCTTCCTGACGTCCCCTCATTGAGGTTCATCACCCAAAATGATTTTCCCCCTTGCCCTCTCGTCCGAGGAGTTGTGTAGGGGCTCAATTCATTGAGCCCTATTGGCGGGCCTAATAAATGAATCTCCTCTCCCCAGGGTGAGGGCTTCCCGGGCACGCCAGTGGCGAACAGAATGTGAGCAGATGAGATTTCATTTATATTGTGCCCTTGCCGACCAAGCCCCTACAATTCTGACACAGTCTCTCAGGAAAGAGGCCGCGGTGAGGGGATCAGCTTGAGTTCAGAAAAAAATATTTTTCTATTGTTTTAGCGAATTCGTGCGGTATAATGGGTGGGTATCGCATAAATCGAAAGGAGGTGATATGGAATGAAAAAGCTGCTGGTTCTCACCCTTGTGTTTACCATGGCTCTTGCAACTCTTGCTCTCGCTGCCAAGACCAAGATGACCGCAAAGGTTGGAGACGAACTCTACGTCTGCGGCTGCGGCGAAGCTTGCCCGTGTGACACGATGTCAAGAAACCCCGGCAAGTGCACCTGTGACAAAGACCTGGTAAAGACAAAGGTGACGAAGGTTGAGAAGGGAATGATTACGGTAGAGTCCAGGAAGAAGCCTTTCATCAGCGTCGGGAAATACGCCTGCGCTTGCGGACCCGATTGTAAATGCGACACCATCAGCCAGAATCCGGGCAACTGCACCTGCGGCAAGAAGATGATGGAGGTAAAAGCAAAGGGTAAATAGGCAACCGCGTTCTATTCGGCAGTGAAATAACGGATACTCATACGGCAGGGTTCCAAAGTTCGAACCCTGCTTTTTTTTGAAACAGGAGAACAGGGGCATCCATTGAGGTCCCTACAAGTTTAACACCTTGTAAGGATTGGTTTTTTCTATGAGAGAAGCCCCCGCAGCCGCTTTTGGTCACTCTACGGATCCGAACAAAAAATTACGAACTTTTGTGCAAATAGGATTGATTTTTTTGTATTTTTAGTGTATATTTATTTGTGTTCGCTGAAAAAAGGAAAAAGGTCTCTAAATTGTCCAAGTCCCCCCTTTCACTTTTCCTCATTTTCTTCTTTTTCCTTTTTTTTGTTTTTGCCTGCTCCACGCCGTCCTGGTTTCCAATTAAGAAGGGACCCTCGTACAAGGCAAAAACGAAAGAATTGCTGGATAAAGACGTCATCATCATAGATAAAGAAGAATATGTCAAGGTCTTGAACCCGAAAGCTTCGGAGGGGAGGGATCAACCCAAGTACCTTTATATTCCGGTGAATGAATACCTATCCAATAGGGAAGCCTTCGCGACCCAGCCCGTTCGGACAGCAGAAACCAAGATAGAAGCCCCTGCTTCTCCTGTAAAGGCCCCCTCTTCCTTAGAGGAGGAAAGCCATGTCGTGTCTCCTTCGAAACCGACGTCCGCGGGCTTAAAGAAAAGGGTTTTGATCTCTTATTTCGATGATCGAATTGCCGAGGGTGAAGAAGTCTTAGGAGACTGGATCGCTGAAAAGCTGGTAAAAGAGGTAAACCGGAGGTCCCTTCAGGTCCTTTTTACCGACTATCAAGTGGTGAAGGAATTTCTTGGAAATAACGGCGTCGATATGAAGGACCTTGAAACACCCAAGATCCTCCAATATCTCAACGAGATCTTTGGGGTTCGTGCCCTTATCGTTGGACAGCTCTCAGGCCCCTATGTTTTTACGACCAAGGCGACGAATGCCGAAGGAGAAACGGCCTCGGCCATCATCCGAATAGATATCAAGGTAGTAGATACTTTTTCAGGGAAAACCCTTAAAACCCTATCCGCAAGCAATCCGATTTTCGCGGCCAAGGAAAAGGGCTCCTTTTCTGAAGAGAAGGCCAGAGTGAGGGCGATCGACCTTGCCGTTGCTTCCCTCGGACGCTCCCTCGCCAAAGAATTAGACGGCATGGATTGGTTTTGCCGGATCACGAAGGTCGACGGTGAAGAAGTCTATTTGAATGCCGGAAAATTGACCGGCCTCAAGATAGGGGATGTGATGGAAGTGTTTCGGCACGGCGGATTTGGAGAACGAGGAGAGGTGAAAGGTAAGGTTCGAGTGTCGGCCTTTTTGGGAATCGATGCTTCGATGGGCAGGCTGATCCAGGGGAAAAACCCCGATGTCAACGACATTTTGAAGTTGCCCATGAGTGAAGGGAGCTGAGTTCCCTGCGTTGAATCCGCCATCATCGAGACCGTCTTTGCGTTGACACGGTATCGTTCGTCCCGTAGTTGAGATTGTTTTTTTTCTTACTGCCAGGAAGGAGGTTTTGAATTTATGTTCGCGATCGGTGATAAAGCGGTTTATCCAGGACACGGGGTTGGAATTATCGAGGCCATTGAGACCAAACAGATCTCCGGTAAAGAACAGAGCTTCTTCATCCTGCGAATTCTGGAAAACGGGATGACCATTATGATCCCCCGGGATAATGTGGAGGCGGCCAAACTGAGGGGCGTCATCCGGAAAATTGACGTCCGGAAGGTCATCGGAATTCTAAAGGACCGGGATGTAACCGTCGATAACCAGACCTGGAATCGGAGATACCGCGAGTATATGGAAAAAATCAACACGGGGTCGATCTACGGCATCGCGGAAGTACTCCGAGATCTCCATCTTCTCAAAGAAGAAAAAGAGCTCTCCTTCGGCGAGAGGAAAATCATGGATACCGCCAAGAATCTCCTGGTCAAGGAACTGGCCATCGCCCGGGATGTGAAAGAGACGGATATCTTGAGGGAGATCAAATCGATCTTCGGATCATAACCTCTCCCAAATTCCTATCCTTCGTTTTCATTGGAATGTCTTCTCATATCACCCAATCGTCGAAAGGAGGTGAACGGGTTGGGCTCATGGATTCTTGGTATCTTATTGTTCCTGGTCTGCGGGATCGGCGGGTATGCCCTTACCCAGGGAATTTTCCCGTCTCCCCCGATTCGCCTCCTGGGGTTCATCGGCGGACTCCTCCTCGCCGCCTTGACCCTTCTGATCGAAAAGGGATTAAAAAAAATCCCCCTAAGAAATTTGTTGGGAAGCTTTATCGGATTGATCCTCGGCATCCTGACCGCCAATTTCCTCTTCAACGTCTTTTTCTCCGGTCTGTTTAATCAGCCAGAAACGGTCCTTCCTCTTTTAAGCGTGCTCTACGGGGTCTGTGGCTATATCGGCCTTCGAATCGGGTATAAGAAGGGAGAGGAAATTCATCTCCCCAATTGGAAACTCTTCTCGAAAAATCTCCCTCAGAGTGAAAATGCGAAGATCTTGGATACCAGTGTGATCATCGACGGCCGCATCGCCGACATCACAGAAACGGGCTTTATCGAGGGGGCGTTGATCATCCCGCAATTCGTTTTGAACGAGCTGCAGCACATTGCCGACTCCTCGGACTCCATCAAACGGACGAGAGGCAAGAGGGGTTTGGAGGTTCTCCACCATATACAAAAACAGGCCAACGTGGATGTCCGAATTGTAGACAAGGATTATCCTACGGTCAAAGAGGTCGATTCAAAATTGATTGAATTGGCGAAAGAGGTCCGGGGGAAGATCATCACCAACGACTCCAACCTTAATAAAGTAGCGGAGCTCCAGGGGATCGAGGTCCTCAACATCAATGAGTTGGCCAATTCTATAAAGCCCGTTGTCCTCCCCGGAGAGGAGATTAATGTCAAAATCCTGAAAGAAGGAAAAGAAATCGGGCAGGGGGTGGCATATCTCGACGATGGGACAATGATTGTGGTCGATAACGGCAGGAAACACATGGGCAAGACGATCGATGTCGTCGTCACCAGCGTTCTCCAAACCCCGGCGGGAAGGATGATTTTCGCTCGCCTCAAGGAGGAGGCAACTCGCGAGGCCAAGGGGAAAGATTATTATTACCCCCTGGACAGTGAATTTTGAATCTTCTCCCCTCACCCCGTCCCTCCTTCCTGAGAGGCTGTGCCCCAATCGTGGCATTGGCAGAAGAGACAGTCGGGTTTGAAGCTCCTCGCTCACAGGGTGGGGCTTCCCGGAAAGGAAATTTCGTTCATATTGTGCCCCTCAACCCCGCCTATCCCGTTCTTCGCGGGACGAGGCACGTTCCGGCCAAAGCTTTGGAATGCGGTCTCTTAGGAATCGCTAATCAGTGCTTGCGGGAACGGAATCATTTCATGGATCTCAAACGCGTGAAGCTAACGTGTAAAAGGTTGCCGCTCCATAGCTTTTCGACCGACCGCCTCTTCTGCCTTGTTATAATTGGTTTTTATGGTCGCGGCATAGGCTCCTGAGGGGGGAGGGAAAGCCTGCCTCCCCTGAATTATGTTAGGTCCAGGGCCTGCCCCGCCCTCGGTCTATTAATAGTGCGGGACCGGGGCCGGTAGGCAGGGATGAGCTTTTTGACTGTTGAGCGATGAAGGCCGACGCAGTGATCGTCTCCGCCGGGAAGGGACTTCGCTTCATGGAGGGGAAGAAGAAACAATTCCACTCCCTGGGGGGGAAGCCCATTCTCGTTCACACCCTTGAAAAATTTGAGACCTGCCCTCTGATCCGCTCTATCCTCCTCGTGGTGGGCCAAGAGGATATGGATTACTGCCTGAAAGAAATCGTCGAAAGATATAAGTTTCAGAAGGTCTCCCAGATCGTCCCGGGGGGAAAGCGAAGGCAGGAGTCTGTTAAAAACGGGGTTGACGCTCTCCCGAAGGAGGCCGACGTGGTATCGATTCACGACGGAGTCCGCCCTTTCGTCACCCGAGCCATGATCGAAGATACCCTTCACGCTGCGGCGCGGTTTGGGGCAGTGGTATTGGCCATGCCAGTCAAGGACACGATTAAAGTCTCCAATCCGGACGGAACGGTTCTGAAGACGCTGGATCGGGAAACCCTCTGGCAAATCCAGACCCCGCAGGCTTTCCGGGTCAGCGTGATCAAAGAGGCTCACTATCGGGCGGCAGAAGACGGGTTTGTCGGAACCGACGACGCCTCTCTTGTGGAACGCCTGGGAATAAAGGTCCATATCCTTCCAGGATCCTACACAAACATTAAGATCACGACCCCCGAAGACCTGTTTTTGGCCAACCTCTATCTCAAGACGGGCATTCTTTCCAAAAAAGACACGACAGGAGGAGGAATAAAAGGATGAGAGTTGGCTTTGGATATGACGTTCACGCCTTCGTTTCAGGGAGGCCGTTGATCCTGGGAGGAGTCAGAATCCCGTATCTCTTCGGGTTAAAGGGACATTCCGATGCAGATGTTCTTCTCCATGCCATCTGCGATGCCTTGCTCGGGGCCGTCGCAGAGGGAGATATCGGAAGACATTTTCCGGATACGGATCCCCAGTACCGTGATATCAAGAGCACGATACTCTTGAAAAGGGTGCTGACCAAGGTCAGGGAGAAAGGGTTTCGCCCGATCAATGTGGATGCCACCGTAGTCGCCCAGAAACCCAAACTCTCCGATAGCATCCCCAGGATGGTGAAAGAGGTTGCGGATGTCCTGGAGATCGAAACCGAGAGGGTGAACGTGAAGGCCACCACGACAGAGGGGTTGGGATTTGCCGGTAGGGAGGAAGGCATTGCTGCCTATGCCGTGGCTTTGGTCGAAAAAGAGTAAGCACCAAGTTCCAAACCCCCTCACCCCGCCTTCTCCCCGACGGGGAGAGGGGAAGGGTGAAGGGCGGTCATTTGAAATTGGTGCTTGAGATTACGTAGAAAATACCTCCTCTCCCCTGGTGGGAGATGATTGAGGTGAGGGGGGAATCAGCTCAAATGTCCACTCCCACCCTCACCCTCCCCCGTCGAGGCGGAGTGGGCTTAGTCATATTTTCATAGTTCGCGCCTGCCTGCCCTGTACTATGCTAGGTTCAGGGCCTGCCGGTAGGCAGGGGTGACGAACCCGTCATGTAAAATTTATTTGGAATTTGAGATTTTACCCCAGGTGAAGGGTTTCAGATGGCTTCAGAGGTTCGGGTCCGCTTTGCGCCTGCCCCTACGGGCCTTCTCCATATCGGAAATGCCCGGACGGCCCTATTCAACTTCCTCTTTGCAAAACGAAATCAAGGAAGGTTTGTTCTCCGCATCGAAGACACGGATATAGAGAGATCGAACGATACCTCCGTTGATCGAATTTTAGAAGATCTTCGATGGCTTGGAATTTTCTGGGACGAAGGTCCTGACCGAGGCGGACCACTGGGTCCTTACCGTCAATCCCAACGGGTGGCCATCTATCGTGACCTCGCGGATCGACTGTCCCAGGAAGGAAGGAGCTATAAGTGTTTTTGCTCCGAAGAGAGATTGGAAAACCTTCGCAAAGAACAACTCTCCAGAGGAAGGATGCCACGGTATGACGGAAGGTGCCGCTCCCTCTCCGAAGAGGACATTGCCAAAATGGAAGCCTCCGGTCTTCAACCCGTCCTGCGATTTCACGTCGAAAAAGGGCCGATCGTGTTTCAGGACCTCATCCATGGAAATATGGATTTCGATTCCGCCGGGATCGGCGATTTTATCATCCTCCGGTCCGATGGAATGGCGGCTTATAATTTTGCCTGCGTCGTGGATGACCACTCCATGGACATCACGCACGTCATCCGAGGCGAGGATCATCTTTCCAATACCCCCCGGCAGATTCTCCTCTATCAAGCCCTGTCCTGGCACCCCCCCCTCTTCGCTCACCATCCTCTGATCCTTGGACCCGACCGCTCCCCATTGAGTAAACGCCACGGGGCTACGGCTGTTTCACAATATCGTGAAGAAGGCTTTCTACCGGAGGCTCTCGAAAATTATCTCATCCTTTTAGGCTGGACGCCTCCTTCGGGTCGTGAAATACTTTCTTCCCAAAAAATGGCAGAATTATTCTCCCTCGAAGACGTTTCAAAAAGTGCTCCCATTTTCAATCGCAAGAAACTGGAATGGCTGAACAGTTTCTACATCCGCGAGAAGGACGACGGACAGCTCTCCGAAATTCTGATTCCCTTCCTTCAAAAGGCCGGGATCCAGACGGACGGGATCGATCGTCAATGGCTCAGACAAGTCTCCGGCATTTTAAAGGAAAATGTCGTCGTTCTGTCACAGGTCGAGGAGTACCTGGGTATCTTCTTCGATGAAGAATTCGCTTTCGAGGATGGAGCGAAGCGCCTTCTGCAGGATCCAAAAAATCGGGAGACCCTGCGGTCTCTCCTCGACGCATTAGAGGCTCCATCGGAGATCGTATTCTCCGGACAGAATTCCTTGCTCCCTCAATTGGAAAAGAAGACAAGTCGGAAAGGGAAAAGCCTCTACGCGCCTCTTCGAGCGGCAGTCACAGGAAAGACAAAGGGACCTGAGCTGGCCAAGACACTTCCTCTCCTCGGGAAGGAGCGGATCATCAGACGAATTAAAATGGCACTGGAAGTGACTTAAATTTCAAATGTCAAAGTTCAAGGTTCAAATGAAGTTCAAATTTCAAACTTCAAACGACGGTCTTTCCGTAGCATTTGAGCATTTGTGATTGATTGACATTTGAACTTTGGCATTTGACATTTTATATTTTCGACTTATGTCTCTTCGCCTTTATAATACCCTGACCGGCAACAAAGAGGATTTCGTTCCCCTCCATCGGAAAAAAGTGGGGATGTACGTGTGCGGGGTAACCGTCTATGATCTCTCCCACATCGGCCATGCCCGTTCTGCCATTGTCTTCGATACAATCTATCGTTACCTGCGGTTTCGCGGTGACGAAGTCACCTTCGTTCGAAACTTCACGGATATCGACGATAAGATCATCAAGCGGGCCAACGAGGAAGGCGTAGACGCCAAAGCCGTCGCCGAGAGATACATCGCTGAATTCAACATCGATATGGGAAAGCTGGGTCTGGAAAAGCCTTCGGTTGAACCCAAAGCCACAGAGCATATCCCGGAGATGATTCGGCTGATCTCGGCCCTCGTTGAGAAAGGGTTTGCCTATCAGAGCGGGGGCGACGTCTTCTTCTCTGTGCGAAAATTCAAAGACTATGGAAAGCTCTCGAAGAGAGATTTGGAAGAGATGCAAGCTGGGGCCAGGGTCGAAATTGACGAGAAGAAAGAAAACCCGCTCGACTTTGCCCTTTGGAAGGCCAGCAAACCGGGCGAACCCTTCTGGGAAAGTCCCTGGGGAAAGGGTAGACCGGGGTGGCACATCGAATGTTCTGTGATGAGCCAGAAGTATTTGGGCGAAACCCTGGATATTCACGGGGGCGGGAGGGATCTCATTTTCCCGCATCACGAAAATGAAATCGCCCAATCCGAATCGGCCACTGGAAAGACATTTGTCCGGTACTGGGTTCACAACGGCTTCGTCAATATCAATAGGGAGAAGATGTCCAAATCTCTCGGAAACATTCTCACTGTCAAGGCAATTCTTGAAGATTGGCATCCCGAGGTCCTTCGACTCTTCTTCCTCTCCCACCATTATCGAAGTCCTGTCGATTACTCAGAGGACGGCCTCAGGGAAGCAAAAACAGGCTTGGACCGATTTTACGGTACTATCCACGGGGCTGGGGAAGAGCTGAAGAAACCCCTTGTCTCACACAGAAAAATCGACCCGACGGTTATCGAAAACTGCCGCAAAGCCATCGATTCTTTCCCGGTCCGATTTGAAGAAGCGATGGATGACGATTTCAACACCGCTCAGGCCTTAGGATATTTCTATGACCTCCAAACCCAGTTAAACGGACTTCTCAGCCTTTCTAAAGGTCAGCCAACCGAAGAGATCCTTTCCATGTTGAAACAGGGTTTAGACCACTTCAGCAGGGAGGGATGGGTCTTCGGCCTATTCCGGGAGGACCCTAAGGGATATTTAATTCAGCAGAAAAAAGACGGCCTCAAGAGGCTGAATCTTTCGGAACAAGCCATCCTTCGATCCGTTGAGGAGAGAAATCTGGCCAGAAAAGAAAAGAACTGGATAAGGGCTGACGAGATCCGAAACGACCTTCTCTCAAAAGGAATTGTCTTAGAGGATACCGCTTCCGGTACAATCTGGAAAATCAAGTAAACTAAGGCATGACCTACAGCATTCTACTGAAGACACCCACTCTTCAAATTCCAACCCCCAAAGTCCAAATAAATCTCGGGCACCGGTTTCAAATAGCCGATATGAGTCCCCCTCACCCTTTCCCTCTCCCCGCTGGGGAGAGGGAAAGGGTGAGGGGGGCGGTGTTCTCATTCTCTTTTGATCCAACGGATCAGCGCGTTTAATTGGATGGTGAGGTAGGAAACCATGATGACCAGAAGGACTAACAAAAACGTATTCGTATTAACAATCCATAGAATATTCATTCCCCCCTCCTTTCCATCTTTGAACTGGGGCGACCCCGTCAGAAATCCCTCCCCCACCATAGCGGGACTCGAAACCGGGCGCGGCATCATTTCTAACAGGGTTTACACGTTTTGGACCCCCTCCTCCAGTATGACAGCCAACTCCTCTCGCGTATAGCTATCCTTTATTCCTGGCTTTGAAACTAAGTACTCCACAATGTCCTCTGGCGTTAACGGGTATACTTCCTTCAGTCCGTTAATGATGTATTGCAGGTATCGGAGCGAGGGGGCCACCGGGACTTCCAGGGCAATATCCTTGCAAGAGGTAAACGTGTAAATGGGGAACCCGTCCTGATTCCCCAGATAGAGGATATTCCCGTACCACAACGGATCAAAGGTCATGGAGCCCTGTTCTTTCACTTTCTGTAGATCCACTGAGATCCTCACTCCATCATTTTCCTGACGGACCACATCGATGAATTGTTGTTCCGTGATGAGATACATCCGGCCCAGCGTTGCCTCGGTTTTTTCTTCTTTGAGTCCGATAAATGCGACGCCCTTGTTATCCCAACCGGGGGAGTGTCTGGCAAAATATAATGGGTGTGAGATCTTGATCGGTTGGTCGTCCTTCGGAGGTGTTTTGTCACGGCAGCCCGGATAAGGACCGGATGCGCCGTCAGCCGGTCCTCCCTCGATATAGCGCATGAATCTCCGGCTGTACGGGTTCGATCCATAGTTCGCGTACCAGACGAGATTCGTTAAAGACAGGAAGCGCTCATCGTTTTTCAAATTTCCAAAATCTTCCTCCCTCTTGGCCTCTAACGCCAGATTCTTGTCGATCTGTATCGCCTTGTACAGGCTGTCCAGGGAAGCGTCGGTATAACCCATCCTGGCTTCAAAGCAGGCCTTGTTATACCACCCCGTCGCATTATTTCTGTTAATCTGGACTAGAGTATCCCAGCATTTTATCGCTTCTTCATGCCGACTCAGTTTGGAAAGTGCCAGCCCTTTAGAAATGAGGGCATCGATGTTTGTCCATTCCTTATCCAGAACAGCATCCAGACAACTCAGGGCCTCCTCATAATGTCCCGAGCTCAATAAAACTTGCCCCTTGGCCAAGAGAGCCGCGAGGTACCCCGGATTCATTCTCAGGGCTTCGTCCAAACACGATAATGCGTCTTCATATCTGGCAAGGTTGAAAAGGGCAAGCCCCTTCACGCCCAATAATTCATGGTTGGCAGGATTCGCTTTCAACGATTCATCCGCACACTGCACGGCCTCTTCGTATCTCCCCAGATTGGATAGTGCCCTGGCACGATGATCCCAGAGGCTTTTATCTTCAGGGTTTATTTCTGAGGCTTTTCGCAGAATGTCTAAGGCCTCCTCATTCCTTCCAAGATGAACTAAAATCATGCCTTTCAGTTTCAGCGCATCTTCGTTGGTGTGGCGAAGTCCTAACGCCTTATCCGCACACCCCAAGGCTTCATCGTATTCTTGGCCATCCAAAAATATTCTGCCTTTATCGACCCATGGCTGCTCAAAGGACGGGTTGATCTCTATCGCTCTGTCTAAACATTCCAGAGCATCCTTTGTTTTGCCTTGCTTTAGGAATTCCGCTCCCCTCTTGTGCCATGCCATCTCATCTTCGTGGAAAATGGCATATCCTACCGAATTCAGTCGATCTGCCAAGGCCTTCAGGTGGTCTCGGAACCTTTCCTTCTCCTCCTCCTTCTTAAATTTGACCTGAGTGACAAATCCTTCTTTCATCCATTCCACGTTGACTCTGTACCGGAGCGAGTGAGGTGCTCCCAGGTAGAATTCGCTCGTCGACTCATAGGAGATCTCGAGAAGGGCGTGTGTTCCCGGAGAACTGTGGGGATCTGTTGCCCCGATGATAAACTTTTCGGCTCTCTCCCCTTTGACTCTTTCCGTCTGGTCAAATCTCGTCTGAACGTAGTATTCGGGGAAATCTTTGAGAAAAACCTCATTGGTCAGCTTGCGGTACAAATTGAAAATGGGATCTTCCGAAAAACCGATGAAGAACCGTCCGGTATCGATGACCCCTTTTGAAGCGCACAGATACTTTAGGTAAAGCAGGTCAAAGGGACCCCCGTTGAAGCGAAGCTTGCCATCCTCTTCGGATATCACATGGTCTTTTTTAAGCTGTTCGACAGAACCTCTCGCCGCCGACTTCTTGCGTGAAATGTCTTTGGGCTGCAACCGAACCATTTCATCAATTAACACAAATTCAGCAAACCATTTTTTTGAAACATTCGGAAATTCAAGCAGGCATACCAGCATCTTCAAGAGGTCCACCCCGTAACCCCTCATCTTGTTTGAGACCTCGTAATGCCCCGCTTTTCTGAACCCCTCCATTTCTTTCGAGACATCCCCCCATACTCCGGGGGAGAGCCCGATCTTAGGATTCTTTCCGTCTTTCCATCGACGGTACATAAAATGGCCAATCAGGGTAACTTCATAAGGTGCGCCGTTCGTGATGGCATGGATTTCCCCGATACAGGCTTGATCAAAAACCCTTTTCTCTTTATCCGCAAGGGGTTTGAGCAGGCATTCTTCCGTCTCTTTAACATTCTTGAAGTTCTCCACGTTGATCCTTTTGAAGACCGCCGGCACGGGGGAAATGACTTCGCTGAGGCAGGGCCACAGGCTCTCCGCTCCGGAAAGTACCAGGACATAACCTTCTACCTCCACAAAAGCATTTCTTAATTTCTGTAAGAGAACCTCGTTCTGGGCCAATAAGTCACATTCGTCAAAAAGCAAGACGATCGTCGGAATACGCCGTTTCCTGGCCTCTTTGTGGATGTCCCTTAAATCATGGACCAGGACCTTTTGAGATAATCCTCTGGTCTTTTTTCTCTTGAACCCTATATACGCGCTGCTATGGAGCCAAGGGATCTTTGTTTCTGCCTCGGCGTCGAGTCTGTCGACCACCTTTCGGTAGGCCCTGTAGGCGGCCCCGGTCATTCCTCCGTACAGCCCCCTTTCTGCGCCCTCCGTTATCACTCCATCAAACACTTCTTTGAAAAAGGGAACATCATTCTGCGCCGTTTCTGTATTGAGCGGGATCTTTACGGCAAGGTATCCTAAATCATTCGCCATGGATTCAATGATGTTGAGAAAACTCGTTTTGCCCGCGGCTCTTGGGCCAACAAGGGCGAGGTGAACATATTTGGGTGGATCATTTCTTGTAAGCTTCAAATAGTATTCTATTTCTTCGAGCTCACCATGCCTTCCGGCAAAAAGCATCGGGTCTCTCACCGGGTTCATGAAGTCGTATGGATTATGATCATTTTCTCTTTTTGCCTTCATGATCTCCTCCCCTGATTCCCCGTGAATAGCATTTCTTCGTCATCCGTCGGAATTGGCCGGATCTTTTCGGGCGGTGATTATGATATCAACTTCGTTCCGCCTTGTAAACTTTTTCTTTGACCGGGACCTAACACCCTACTCTGCTGCGGACTCACTGAGATCGGGCCCCGCGCCGCTCGGGGTCGAAGAAAATCTTATAGCGGATTCCTCAGCTTGCCCCTAAACTACGGGAATGTCTTCCACATTGAAAAGGCTGTGACATGAAGGAACGAAGTTGCCTTTGCCAATTACAATTTCAGACCATCCGCTTAATAAGATTTTCGGAAACTTCGGTGGCGCGGGGCACGATCGGAAGATCCGATCCACCCTCCAGTGAGGTATTGCGTTCGATTTTACTTTTTCCTTGTCTGGTCCTGGCATTTCTGATATAAGTGACTTCAAATCAGTGAAAAAAGCAACAGGCTGGAACAAATGTTAGCCAAGGTCTTGAGCAGTAGCGTTTTTGGAATCGATGCCTATGTGGTAGAAGTGGAGGTAGACATTGCCCAGGGCCTTCCTACCTTTGCAACTGTTGGGCTCCCTGAAGGTGCAGTCAAAGAATCCAAGGACAGGGTCAAGGCAGCCGTTAAGAACTGCGGCTATGACTTCCCCTCCCAGAGGATTACGGTCAACCTGGCGCCGGCGGATATCAAGAAGGAAGGAGCAGCTTTCGACCTCCCCATGGCCATTGGCATCCTGGCAGCCACCGAGGTGGTTCAAAAGGGCAAGCTGACCCATTATTTTATTTTAGGGGAGCTCTCCCTTGACGGACAGGTGAAGCCAATAAGAGGCACACTCCCCATTGCCGTCGCTGCAAGAGACGCGGGGTATCGAGGTCTCCTGCTCCCCAGGGACAATTCAAAAGAGGCGGCGGTAGTGAAAGGAATTGAGATTCTTCCCCTCGATACCCTCTCCGATTGTGTTCAATTTTTGAACGAGAATCTCCGGATCAATCCAGTCGAGGTTGATCTGGACGAGATCTTTAGGACAGAGATGAATTATCCGGTTGATTTCAACGACGTGAAGGGCCAAGAGCATGTAAAGCGTTGCCTGGAAGTTGCGGCAGCGGGGGGGCACAATGTCATCATGATCGGTCCTCCTGGCTCCGGAAAAACCATGCTGGCCAAGAGACTCCCCACGATCCTACCGGATATGAATTTTGAGGAAAGTCTTGAAACCACAAAAATCCACAGCGTGATGGGTTTGATCCCACCCGATAGCTCCCTCATCGTGACCCGACCGTTTCGAAGCCCTCACCACACGATTTCCGATGCGGGCCTGATAGGAGGGGGACAGATCCCAAAACCCGGGGAGGTCAGCCTTTCTCACAACGGGGTTCTTTTCCTGGATGAACTACCCGAATTCAAAAAGAATGTCCTGGAGGTAATGCGCCAACCCTTGGAAGAGGAGAGAGTGACCATCGCCCGAGCAGCCACCTCCCTCACCTACCCTGCCCGCTTCATGCTGGTGGCTGCCATGAACCCCTGTCCATGCGGTTATTACAGCGATCCCAACAATGAATGCACCTGCACGGTCCCGCAGATTCAGCGCTACCGATCCAAGATCTCCGGACCTTTGATGGACCGAATCGACATCCATATCGAGGTCCCCGCAGTCAAGTACCGGGACCTGGCAAGCCGCGAACCCGGCGAGCCCTCCAGGGAGATCAAGAAACGAATCGATTCCGCCAGAAAGACCCAGCTCAGTCGCTTCAAAGGGCTGAAGATTTATTGCAACGCCCAGATGACCAACCGCCATATCAAGAAGTTCTGTCAGATTGACGAGGCAAGCCAGAAATTGCTGGAATTGGCCATCGATAAATTCGGCCTGAGCGCCAGGGCCTATGCGAGGGTCCTCAAGGTCGCCCGCACCATTGCCGACCTGGAAGGCCAAGAGAGTATTCAGCCCGCCCACCTCTCCGAAGCGATTCAGTATAGAAGCCTGGATCGAAACCTGATCTCC
This sequence comes from Thermodesulfobacteriota bacterium, assembly GCA_047519465.1. Taxonomy (GTDB): domain Bacteria; phylum Desulfobacterota; class BSN033; order BSN033; family UBA1163; genus UBA1163. The sequence goes on from JAPVTA010000102.1 coordinate 29,473, forward strand.
TAACGACAGAAGACTTGTCTCGGCCCATCAGACAATAAAGGGATTTTTGCGATGGCAGGAAGAGAGTTTCAGCACTATGGAGATTTTGTCAGCCTCTTCTCACGATGACCTTTCTTGGACCGGCAATCCATATACTGCAGCAGGCGATGCAAATACTTAGCATCGAAATGGCAAAATTAAGTTTATAGTTCCCAAACCTGTCAAACAAATATCCACCGAGCCATGAACTTATAGCACCACCTACTCCGAAGCCAAAGGTAATAAAACCATAGATAGCACCAAAGTGTCGGCCTTGAAACAAATCGGTTGCAGCTCCTGTTACAGCAGGTATCATCAGTCCTGACCCTATCCCTACAAAGATGCCATAGGCATACAACAGCCAAGGATTCGTTGTGTCTTTAATTAAGAAAATGCAGAAGATCCCAATGAGCGAGAGAATGCATGACAGTGAATAGCCTCTCTCCCAGCCTATTCGATCATTGATGAATCCAAAGGCCTGGCCAATGGTTTGAGTAATGCCATAGAGGCTGAATATGGAAGCAGCAAAAATTGGACTGTAGCCCACATCTACAACATAGGCAACCTGATGGGCGAGTAAAAACGCAACAGCAACTCCGTGAAAAAAGAAAAAGCACGAAAAAAGTGCCCAGAGGCGATAGCTCCTCATGGCCCCGACCAAGGTCCACTCTTTTGATATCCACTCTTTATCGATTACTAATACAGATGTGTCAGATTTTGATATTGTTATGGAATCGATGGCTCCTGCAGCATCCCCGTCAGGTAATAGGCCTTTATCCTTGGCTTCTGATCTTTGAAACAATGCTGCGAGAGGAAGGATGACTCCGATGATCATCGCTCCCATCAAATTATAAGTAAACCGCCATCCCACAATATTGATCAGATATTGAACAATAATGACCAGCAAAGAACCTGAGCCCAAACCACTTGATATAATCCCTAAAGCCGTGCCGCGTCTTCTCAAAAACCACCGAGTGACCACAGCGGCGTGAGGAACAAGACCCGAAAGGGAAACTCCCACAGCCCCGATGAAGCCCCAGAAAGCATAAAGGTGCCAGACTTTGTTGGCCTGGCTGCAAGCAAATGCCCCCAAGGCCAAAACGATAGCTCCTACTGAGATGATTTTCCGGGGACCGAATTGATCAATGAGCCACCCTGACAAAGGTGAAATCAGCCCGTAGGTAAAAATAAACAGTGAAAAAATTAACGCAGTGCTAGCCCTACTCCAGCCAAATTCCTTTAGGATAGCGAGGTAGAAAACAGAAAAGGAAGATCTCGCTCCCCATACGAATGATAGGGAGATAAACGAAATAACAACAATAATCCACCCGTAAAAAAATATGGGTCTTTTTATGCGGATAGTTCTCGCTCCTCTCACCAGATCAGATTTCCAATGTTCTGCATGCTGCGCTGCTGAAATGATGCATCTTCGTCTTACTGCTTATCCTAAGGTGGCTGAATGTTAAACGACAAGAGATAGACAAGGATGAAGAAAATACCTAGATAAGAAAAGTTACAGTCTTTTGAAAAAATCTGGGTTGATCACCCACAAATGCCTTGAAATCCTTTAAGGAAGCACAAACTCCTCAAGGTTTCGGAATCCCTTCCGAACTCCAGCCTCTCAGATAATAATAATCCTGGAGCAACCTCTGAAAGTCGTCACGCTTAACGACTTTTCCCTCTTTGCCCAGGGGCTCGTCAAAAAATCTTTTTGGTAGGTTATCATCTCTCGGGCCGATTCCTTCCCTGAGATTGAACTTTCTGGTCTCATTTTGGATATTTGACGAAATTCTCCTTAGTCCGGATTCACCCAATTTGAGACCTGTGGTGACCTCCACAATCTTCGAAAGGGAATCCCACTCCCAGTAGAGGTCGCGGTAGAATCGACATATAATTAAGGCATCATGGATGTTAAAGCGATCTTCATATTCAAGAAAAAGTTTAGCCTTTCCTTCCACTTGTTCGGGAGAAATTGTGCCTGAAAGTTCTGGCCTGAAGAACGTGCTCCTCAAATGGCATGCCCCTCGGTCCGACGTCGCATAGGCCAATCCCATTCCCTTTAGCACTCGCGGCTCGTATCCAGCAGGCTCCATCCCTTTAACATGAATGGCAATATCCTCTAACCCCCAAGTTTTGGCCGCATTCCGTATCCCTTCCGCCAGAACGCCACCAATCCCCTTCTTAAAAGCAATTTGGTGAAGAAATTCAGCGATCTTATCCACATCCCCCCAAGAAATTTTTTCTTGGATCCGTCCTCGCCCTGATGCCTCAATGGCGAAGGCGCAAAGGTTTCCAGCTGAGATGGTATCCATACCGAGGCGGTCACAAATATCGTTAAGGTAAACCACCTCTTCGATTTCGCGGACCATACAGAGACCACCGAACGCGTAGATTGTCTCGTATTCTGGGCCCTCGATCCTAAGTCCTTTGTGCTTCCCATTTTTAACTTGGCTCATTCTACCACACGCAATAAAACAGCGGCGACAGGCATTCGGTTTCACTCGACAACGCTCAAGAAGGGACTCCCCGCTAATACTTTCCCAACCCTCAAATGTTCCAAGGCGCCAATATTTGGAAGGAAATGCTTCAACCGAATTCGTCATACTTACCAGTATGGGAGTACCCAATCTATTAAAATTTTTAACGAAGGCACTATCCCTCCCTCTTTCTAATATTCCCCTCGAAAACTGTCGCAAACTGTCTGGATCAGCAAACTGACGCTTTTTACTCCCATAAAAGACCATCGCTTTAATCTTTTTTGAACCCATTACGGCCCCAACGCCTGTCCTTCCCAAAGACCGCCAGTAATCATTCTCTATCACTGCAAAACGAACAAGGTTCTCTCCAGCAGGACCGATCACCAGTGCCCCCGCCCCTTTGAAATTCGTCTTCTCCAGAACTTGATCTTCGGTCGAGTAGGTATCTTTCCCCCAAAGATCCTTGGCATCGTGGAACAGAACTTTTTCGTTGGAGATTTCGATCCATGTAGGTTCAATGGCTGCATCTTCAATAATAAAGGCATCATATCCGCACCGGCTCATCGGCTCTGCCAATTTACCACCCGCGTAGGATTCAGAGAAGCCCCCTGTCAGAGGGGATTTAGTAAAGACGCTGTGGCGACACGATCCGTAGACTTGGCTATCGGTTGTAGGCCCTAAACAAAGGATCAACTTATTCTGTGGCGAAAAGGGATCGACTCCCGATGGATTTTCCTTCATTAATAGATGAATCCCAAGCCCCTTGCCGCCCAGACAGGTTTCATATATCGAATCAGGAATTGCTTCTTCTTGGAATTCCTTTTTCTCCAGATTGATCCTCAAAATTTTGTTGAAGAAACCCTTCATTCATGTCCTCCTGTATTAAACCGTTTATTGAAAATGGGGATATGGGATTAGAGGTCTCCAGCAAAGGCTTGTTTGTATAGTCTTTTAATATCGTCGACTGTGCTTCGACGAGGGTTGGTTTCCATGAGCCCTGTTCTTACTGCATCCTCAGCCATTGCCGAAATCCCTTCTTCTTTGGCCCCTGTGTTCTTAAGCGTTGGAGATATTCCCAAGTCGGAGAGGAGGTTCGTAACTGCATAAACGGACTTCAACGCTTCCTCTCTCGATGTTAAGCCTTCTGTGTTTTCACCCAAAGCACGAGCGATCATGCCGAATTTCGTCGGCTTGACCAAACAGTTAAACTTCGTCACGTAGGGGAGAAGGACTGCATTGGCCAACCCATGGGGCAAATTATAGTGGCCCCCGAGAGGGTGGGACATGGCATGAACATTGCCAAGGCGGGCATTTGTGAAAGCTCCTCCTGCCATGGTGCAGGCTGCTTGCATGGCCATGGCCGCTTGGAGATTAGAAGGGTTAGCCGCAAAAAGCCGAAGGTTTTGGCCAACCAGCTCAATGGCCTTATAAGACAAAGCGTCTGTGAAAAGGCTCGCCTTTATGGAAACGAAGGCCTCAATTGCATGGGTGAGTGTATCCATGCCGGTGGTTGCGGCCAACCAGGGAGGGGAGGAAGTCACCATGATCGGATCCAGGATCGCAAATCGCGGGAATAAAGCATAGCCTGAAATGATCATCTTAAAATTTCGTTTTGCGTCTGTGACGATTTGTCCTCGGGTGACTTCGCTTCCACTTCCAGTTGTAGTAGGAATTGCTATTAAGGGGAATGGCATATTGGAAAATTTGTTAAATCCTTCATAATCTATAATCGAACCCGGGTTGGTCATCAGAAGCCCTACCGACTTTGCTGTATCGATGACGCTTCCGCCTCCAATGGCTATGATCATGTCGCAACGCTGATCCCGGCAGAAAGCCGTAGTCTTCTCAACGTTTTCGACCGTCGGATTAGGTTCAACATCCTTATAGACTGAAAATGGTATATCCTTTTCGAAAAGATTAGTGACAAGAGCGGGCAATCCTGCAAGATCTACTCCCCGGTCGGTGACAATCAGAACTTTTCGGCCGCCAAGGCTTTTAAGAACATCTGGAACCTGTTGAACGGCTCCTGGGCCTGAAATAATTCGCGTAGCAATCCCAAATTCAAACATATCCCCGTTCATTACAAAACCTCCTTTTTGGCCGAACCTACTTAACGAATTCGCCTCCATCCATGCCAATGATAGAACCTGTCACGAAATCACTTGCCGACGAAGCCGAAAATACCACAGGAGGACCGACCTCCTCATTCCCTCTCAACAAGCAGAGCTGTGGCCACTCCACCCATGCCACAAAGCGTAGCAAGTCCTCGTTTTGAATTACGCCGGATCATTTCGTGAATAAGGGTAACGACAATACGGGCTCCCGTGCAACCCACCGGATGGCCCAGGGCAACCCCGCTCCCATTCACGTTGGTTCTTTCACGAGGCAAACCGAGAAGCTTCTCAACCGCCAGATATTGGGCAGCATCAATTAGATTTAACGTCAACCCGGTCTTTCCAAGAATTTTTTGAACCGCTGGAACCGGACCGTAACCCATCAACTCTGCCTCCACACCTGCAACCGAGTAGGAGGCGATTCGAGCCATGGGCTTGATTCCGAGTTCTTTAACCTTCTTCTTCGACATGAGAATTAATGCAGCCGCCCCATCATTGATCCCACACGCGTTTCCTGCAGTGATGGTTCCTCCTTCTTTAAAAATAGGCGGAAGCTTAGCTAAATCATTCATGCTTAAGTTGGGTCGAGGATGCTCATCCGTATCAATGACTTTAGGAGGCCCCTTCTTTTGCGGGAGAGATACGGGAACGATTTCTTCCTTAAATCTTCCCTTAGCAATCGCATCGCAGGCATTTTGTTGACTCCGAAGAGCGATCTCGTCTTGCTCTTGGCGGGAGATATCATATTTTTCTACAAGATTCTCTGCTGTACGACCCATCATCATTTTGGCAATCGCGCAGGTAAACCCTTCCCAAACTGTGTCGGACATGACCCCATGCTGAAGTCTCTGGCCCCAGCGTGCGGTCCGAAGCACATAAGGAGCCGAACTCATCGACTCCACTCCTCCAGCCATGACCACCTCCGCATCCCCCAGGCGGATCATCTGAGCGCCGAAGATGATGGCGCGCATGGCAGAAGTGCAAACCTTATTGATCGTCACCCCTGGAACTTCTTTTGAGAATCCTGCCTTCATCGCCATCACCCTAGCGGTATTACACTGGTCCAACTGTTGGTGACATTCTCCCCAAACGATGTCCTCTACCCAGCTTTTCTCGATTCCTGCCCTTTTCACCGCTTCTTGAGCGACCACAACGGATAGGTCATCTGCTCTGACATCTCTAAGCCCTCCTCCAAATTCACCGATGGCTGTTCTACAAGCACTCACAATATATACATCTCTTGAATCCGACTTTTCCATCAATTCGTCTCCTCCCCTGTTCTGAGTAGATTGCCTATGAATGGATCTATGCTACGCCTCTTCATACTTACCAAATAACTCCCTGATCTCCTTGAGCTGGATTCTTCCTGCCTCATCCTTTGGCAGGTTTTCAGCGAACTCGAAATATTTTGGAACTTGAAATCTGGCAAGGTACCGTTGACAATGGGCTCTCAATTCCTCTTCGGTAACGGATGAGCCCCTTTTTAAACTGATAACGGCTTTAATCGCTTCTCCCCATTGCTCATGAGGGACTCCAATGACAACCGCTTCATTGATTCCGGGATGGAGCAAGAGGGTTTGCTCTATTTCGGTTGGGGATACCATAAACCCCCCTGTTTTGATCATAAAATCCTTCCTCCCCTTCAGATACAGATACCCGTCTTCATCGAAGATACCCATATCCTTCGTGTAGAGCCAGCCATTTTTGAATGTTTTCTTATTGAGCTCCGGATTATTCCAATATCCCGGCGAAACCGCATCTCCGCTGATGAGAACTTCCCCCAACTCTCCTGAAGGGACTTCTTCACCTTGGTCATTCACAATCTTCACTTTTGTGCTCAACAAAGGCTTCCCAACAGACTGCAATCTTCTCTTCTCTTTCTCAGTAGCATTGGGACGAAGGCCTGCCTCGATCTCGTGGGGAAGAAGGCGGGTGCCCACGGCAACGGTTTCAGATAGGCCGTACATTTTTGCCGTATAGGAAACTCCGCAGAATTCCATGAGCTCCCGCAATTCTTTCTCAGAATGAGATTGTCCTGCTGTGGTGACTTTTCTTAGACTGCTCAGGTCATATTTCTTCCCGCTGGTTCTAACAAAATCCCATACAGGCGTCATCCTGGATTTTGTCGTAAGAATAACCGTCACCTTTTCTCTTTCGATCACTTCGCCACAGGTATTTCCCTTCAAAACATACATGATGACAGAGCAGCCAGCCAAGGCTGGAGCGATCAATTGCACCTGACCACCCACGCCGGCACAAAACGGAGCCGAAACCAGGGCAACATCGTCGTGTCCGAACTTTTCAGCAAAGAGGCAGGACTCGATACAGTAAGTAATTCTGTTTCTGTGTGTGGACAGAACACCTTTCGGCAGGCCGGTCGTACCACTTGAATAGGTGATCATCACCAGGTCATCTTCTTTAATATCAATTTCGGGTTCTGAAATTGGATATGGCTGAATAAAGGATTCGTATTCCATGCGAAAATTTTGTTGGCCAGAGAAACCGATGAAATGCTCTACTCCTTTTAATCGAGATGAGATGTCATGGACGAGTCTGGCAAATTGATCTTGAACAAAAAGAAGTTTAGGGGCGGCACTGTTGATGATTCCTTCCAATTGTTTTTCATGGAGTCGATAATTTAACGGACAACCGATGGCACCTGTTTTTGCCACAGCAAATTGAAATTCAGCACATTGTGACGAATTCTCGGAAATCATTCCCACCCTGTCGCCCTTCTTGATACCAAGACCGATCATGGCATTTGAAAGGCGATTCACTCGCTCATTAAACTCTTTCCAGGTGAATTTCACTCCGCTTTGAGCATCCACAATGCCAATCTTATCGGGGAAGACCCGGGCATTGCTAACAGCGATATCCCCTAAAACCATTTTCTTTCCTTTTGATCACGTAAGCATAAAGATACGCTTTCACCTGAAGGACGACTCCACAATAATGGAGCAGAGAATTCATTTTTTCTGCTCAAACCCAAATTCCTTATACACTTCTCGTTGAATGAGAAACCTCATGATTTCACTCGTCCCTCCGCCAAAGCCATAGACCCGCGTATCTCTAAACAGCCTCTCAATAATGCTATCCTTCGAGTATCCAAAGGCTCCATGGACTTGGAGGGCCTGGTCAGCAATTCTAAAAGAAGCTTCTGAGGCAAACAGCTTGGCGATGGCAGCCTCTTTTTCTATGGATAATCCTTGGTCGTACATCCTTGCGGCTCTTACAATAAGAAGTCTCGCGGCATCCAGTGCCACTTTCATATCAGCAATTTTAAAGTTGATCCCTTCAAATTGCTTAATCTTCCGCCCAAATTGCTCCCTGTTTGCCGAATATTTTACCGCCTCTTCAAAAGCCCTTCGAGCACATCCAAGGCCACGACTGGCAATATCAATTCGCTCGCTTTGAAGTTCGTCCATTAAGACGGCCCACCCCTCGTTCTCCTTACCAAGGATATTTGCCTTGGGCACCTTACAATCTTCAAACTTAATATGGGAATGAGAGGATCCTAGGACTCCCATTGATCTTAGATTTCGAACAACCTTAAACCCGGGAGTGCCTTTTTCCACTATCAAAGCGCTCATGCCTTGATGAGGGTGGACATCACGGTTCGTTATAGCAAAAACACATATGAAGGAGGCAAAACTCGAGTTGGATATCCAGGTTTTTTCACCACTGAGAATGTAAACATCTCCTTTTCTCGCTGCATTCGTCTGCATGCCTGCCGCATCGGACCCCCCTCTCGGCTCGGTGATTGCTATGGCGCCAAATTCCAGGCCCTTGATGACCGGCGGCAGATACTTTCTCTTTTGCTCCGGAGTTCCCCAGTGATTTACGGGCACCGCAAAATAAACAGTGCTTACTGCTCTGGAAATATCAGCGGCTGGGCTATAGTAACAAATCTCTTCCGATACAATGTGGTTGCAGATCAGTCCCTTCGCAGTTCCTCCAAATTCTTTAGGGTGCAACACACCCATGTAACCCTCTGCTCCCAACTTCTTTAGAAATTCAAAAGGTACTTCCTCTTTGTTTTCCACCTCTTCAGCAATGGGTTCCAATTCTGCTTTCAGAAATCGTCCCAAGTTCATTCGAAATTTATTTTCTTCCTCAGTATAGAAAAGCTCCATCTTTTGTTCTTGCTCCTTTCCCTTAGAAATAGAGCCGTCCGGAAAAAATCATCCTGGGACGTCCACTCAGACGTTAAAATTCGCCTCATTTATCAATTTCAAAGAGTCAATATTATTTCTTCCCTCCGATATCATCTCCCTTTCAAGACAGATTGGAATGATTTAGGCCCGTCATCATGCAAGGCCTAAATAAGCTTCTTTAACGTGCTTGTCGGCTATCACATTCTCTCGACTTCCTTCTATAGCGATCTGACCGTTCTCCATCACATAGATTTTTTCAGCGGTACTGAAAGCCAGTCGAGAGTCTTGCTCTGCCAAAAGGACTGTAATCCCTTCCCTTCTAATTTCTTTAAGAGTCCCGCTGATTATTTCTTTAACTTTCGGAGCAAGACCAAAGGATGGCTCGTCAAGCATTAAGAGCTTGGGATTCGACATAAGCGATCTCGCAACGGCGAGCATCTGTTGTTCTCCACCACTTAAGGTACCGGCCAAATTCCTTTCTCTCTCTCTTAACTGTGGGAAGAGGACAAATATCTTATCGAGATCTCGGCGAAATCCTACTCTATCTTTCCGCAGATAAGCCCCCATTTCCAGGTTCCGCCAAACCGTCATCCCTGAAAAGAGCCGTCTCCTTTCCGGACAGAGAACGATTCGTCTCTTCACGATTTCGTATGGAGGCAAGTGATTTATAGCATTCCCCTCAAATCTGATATTTCCTCTCCCTGGGGTTAATCCTGTTATCGTTCTCACGAGTGTCGTTTTGCCCGCTCCGTTCGGACCAATCACCGCAGCGAGTTCTTTACTTTCCAACGTCATTGTAATACCTTGCAAAATAGCCGCCTTTCCGTAGGAAACATACAGATTGACAATTTCAAGTAGACTCAAGGGAATACCCTCCAGACCCAAGGTAGGCCTCGATCACCTTTTCATGACGGACGATCTCCTTCGGACTTCCGTCTGCGATTTTTTGACCGAAGTCCAATACAATTACCCTTTGCACAATCTTCATCAGCTCTCTCAGTTTATGTTCCACGATAATGATACTGATTTCTTTTCGATGCAGAGCTTGAATCAACGATGTTAAATGGGCAATTTCATCGAGGGTTAACCCTGCAAAAGGTTCATCCAAAAGCAAAAGTTCGGGATTTGTAGCGAGTGCCCTTGCGATCTCTAATTGTTTAAGATTTCCTTGCGTTAAAGTCTCAGGAAACATCTCCTTTTTTTCTTTTAGGCCCACAACCTCTATGATTTCCTGCGCTTTTTCTCTGATGGGTTGTATCTCTCCTGGGGACCTAAGATTTGGGAGCAGCGAAACGATTACGTTTTCAAAAAGAGTCAATGAATGGAAGGGTTTTGGGATTTGAAATGTTTTGGTGATCCCTTTTTTGACAATTTTGTGCGGCTTCAATCCGTGGATCGCTTCTCCTTTAAACTTTATGCCCCCCTTAGTAGGTCTTAAGAACCCACAGATAAGGTTAAAAAGAGTTGTCTTCCCAGCACCATTGGGGCCAATTAGACCCAATATTTCCTGCCTCTCTAAAAAAAATGACAGATCCGAAATTGCTCTCAGCCCCCCGAAGTTCTTGGATACATCATCGATTTCCAGAATCTTATACATTGTGAAATGTCCCTATCGGGTTCCTTGAGGAAATGGGTTCCTTTTTTTAAAAATAGTCGAGATAAATTTAGTCACCCCGGGAATAATTCCCTCAGGCATAAGAAGAAAAATGATGATCGTAATTAAGGAGTAGATGAGGAGCCTGAACTCTCCAATTTCACGCAACAGTTCGTTCATGATGATTAAGAGGTAGGCCCCTCCGACAGAGCCAATGATGGTCCTCATTCCTCCTACGATGGTAATCATGATGATAAGGATGCCCACGCGTATACCGAAAACCTCTGGGCCAACGTGCGTCATATAATGTGTCATGAAGGCTCCCCAAAACCCGCCCAAAAAACTACTGACCAGGAATACCGTGAGCTTATATCGAGTAGTATTAATTCCGACGGCTTCAGCCGCTTCCTGGTCATTCCGAATGGATTGTATAATCAGCCCCATCTTGCTCTTCACGAAAACGAAAAGAAATCCAGCAGTAACCAACATCATGATTAATGACGCGTAGTAATTGACAATCCTGCTTAGGGAAAATGGAACAACTCCTGAGAGGCCCTCAAATCCATTCGTGATATCATGAAATACGAGAATGATTTTTTCGCATATGGCAGCGGATGCGAAAGAGGCAAAGGCCAAATATAAGCCTCTGAGACGCAAACAGGAAATGCCAAGGAGAAGGCCAAAGAATGCCCCGATGAGCCCTCCCAAGGGCATTGTCAACCACGGAGACATTCCAAAGGCTAAGCTAAAGGAGGCAGCCGTATAGCCTCCCACTCCAACAAAAAGGCCATATCCTATAACTCCCAGACCTGTATACCCCAACAGTAGATCGAAACTGGCTCCCAGCGCCGCGTAGATGTTGGCAATGACCAGAATCCCCCAGATATAGGGATCTCTGATGAGAACCGGAATCAGGAATGAGAATAGAATGAAACCGAAAGTGAACGCGTGACTCTGAGTGAGAGGCTCCTTTTTTATATATCGCATAAGTGTTTACCCTTCCACCTTAGACCCCATTAAGCCCGACGGCCTAAGAACAATGACAAGAAAGAGGATAACCATTGCCACCAGTTCAGTAGCTCGAGGAGAAATTGCAAAGGAAACGATCGTCTCACTATACCCTAGTATAAAAGCAGCGAGGATACTCCCTTCTACACTTCCCAAGCCGCCAAGAAGAACAATCGTAAATGCTTTTGCGAATGGCATGATCCACATGACCGGGCTTGCGCTTAAGAAAGGAACGACTAAAATACCTGCCAGACAGGCCAGAAAAGCAGCAAGCCCGTTCACGAGCAAGATGATTTTATTTGAATTTATTCCCATTAAGGAAGCAGCCTCAGGGTCTTGAGAGACAGATAAGATCGCTCCTCCAATCCGTGTCTTTGAAATGAATGCCCAGAGACCGGAGATGACCAAAAAAGACACAACGACAACCAATAACCTCTGAGATGGAACGCTCACGCCGGCAAACAAGATTCTTCCGCTGATATAGGACGGGATAGCCCGGGGTTGTGGGCCATAACCCAGCATAATAACCTCTTCAAAGAAGAGGGCAAGAATCAAGGTGATCACCAAAATGCCATGAAATCGATCGCCCTTTATAGGCCTCAAACACAAGATATCAACCAAGATGGCAATCAAAGCCACGACAAGCAATGAAATAGGGATACTAATGATAAGGGGTAACTTAAGGCTGCTGAAGGTCGTATAAAGAGCGTAGGCCCCTAACATATAGAACGCACCATGAGCTAAATTCATCACCCGGGCTATCCCAATGATGAGCGTAAGACCAAGGGCCAGCATCGCATAGACCGCACTCGTCACAAGGCCGTAGATCAAAATTTCTGCAAACACTCCCTCGCTCCCCTTTATGGCATCTCAGACTCGTTTAAAAACTACTCGAAAGGTTTTTCAGCATACCCAACTGCCTTGGGAACGTTTCTTATGCACCTGGCGCGACTACTTTATTAGCCAGGGCGGATTTGCAAACTTCCCTGTAGCGAACTTTTCAGGCCATAGAACCACCCATTTTTCACCCTCCTGCCATTGGGTCACCAGAAATGGCACAAAGTCTGGTCCATTTTTCGTATCGTGAGTCTTCCTATCGAAAACATATCGACCCTGTGTACCAGGATAATTCGCTCCTTCGAGGGCCTTAATCAAAGCAGCAGATTCTAAGCTCTTCGCTCTCTGGGCTGCATCGGCAATGAGGTAGACGGCATCATAGGTGGAACTTGCATCTGAGTGCGGGAACTGATTATATGTCTTTAAGTATTTATCGAAGAAGGGGATTGACTTTGGAGTCTTCGCCGCTCTAATGCAAGCCCCTGCAAAAATGTTCACTTCCGAAAGGCATGCTCCCCCTGTCCTCTTCCAGTATTCGGCAATCATGCCCGGATTATTGAAGCCACCCATTCTGAAAGGAGCCTTCATTTCATACCATTGCTTGAAAAGTGTGATGGTATCGGAGAGGGCTACCAAATTTATGGAAAAATCTGCTCCACTGGAAGCGATTTTAGAGAAGATAGGGGCGAAGTCTAAGGTGTTCGTATCGAACTTCACAACCGTCGTTATGGTCCCCCCAAACTTTGGTATCTTTTCGCTTAGGTAATCTACTAACCCCCTATTCCATGCGGCGTCTTCAACAAGGAGGGCAAACTTTTTGAATCCAACTTTTATAAAGTTGCCTATCTCTTCCTCGGTGATCGCCTTGGCGAGCGATTCGGCATTGAAGGTAACCCTAAATTCATATTTATATTTGTCGTAATTCTTTTCCACCTTTTCGGCGATAAGTGGGGACGAAGCTCCTGTGACCAAGAAAATCGTATTGTATTGGCTTAGGTATTCCATCTGGGCCAATACCACTCCGCTTACTGTCCCTCCAGTCAAAAATTGAACCTTGTCCTTTTCGACCAGTCTCTTCAACGCTGTGATTCCTTTTTCAGGCAAGGTTTCGGTATCCGCATAAAATAATTTGATCTGTCTTCCAAGCACTCCCCCCTTCGCATTGATTTCATTAGCAGCCATCTCAGCTCCCTTAAGCACTGCTGGTCCGGCTTCCATTTTATAGGCACCATTAACACCAATCCTCAACTCTTTGTCTTGCGCATGAATTTTAGACAGAATAGGATCAAAAACCACTCCAAAGCTAAAAAGGAAAACAATAACCATTACGGAAGGCAAAAATCTCATCTTAGGATGTCGGAATGCTAAATTCTTCATGTTTCCTCTCCTTTCTTGCCACTCGGCAGTTCTGGTAATGAAATCTATGAGATCTATACCTGAGGGCGTGGGATTCTCGGTATATCGGCATGATCAGATTTCTCACGAAATCATGGCTGCGCTCCTTATGAATGTTGCCCCCAAGAAGGCAGCTAACCTATTTTTTCTTCGTGCCAGCTATTGGCACTCTGTAATCTGGCTCCTGATCCACACACTTCTCTATCTTTCTGGAAATCGTAGCGAGAGTAAATAAGACCCCATTTGCCGCTTTGGGATTGATGTAGTGCTCCTGCCAATGCTTAGCGGTATCCCCAGAAGCATTCACCCGTATATTGTTCCAGGCCACGCTCCCCCAGCTTGGTTCGATTCCAAGCTTGCGCATGGCATCCACAGTCTCGTCAGCAGTCCCTCCCGTTTCTAAAGTGACCATATAGAGACCCTCGCCCTGTTCTCTCACGAACTTTCCGATCAAAACCTTTCCTTCCGGATCATTCCAGGGGGCAAGAAATTCCATAGTACAATCGCCATCTCCAAGTTCGAATGCGCACCAGTGATATTTTTCGTCCTTCGCGATGCCGTAAGTAAAAGGCAATATGCCAAAAAGTTTCTTGTAGTTCTCAATAGCAGTATCCAAATCCTTTACCGCTACGGCAATCCGCTTTATCTGCTTGATCTTAATCATATTAACCTCCCGCGTTTTCTTTATTGGTAGAATAACTTTTTTTTCCTTCTATGCCTTCATTAATGTCGTGCCTAAAAACTCACCCCCTTTCCCTTACCTTCCCTTCTTGAAGCGAATGTTTATACGTTGTCTCTCACCATAATTCCCTCCTGAACCATCTGAAGGATACCCTGTTTCATCTCCTCCAAACTCACTTTCCCTCGAAGAGTCCACCGCTTAAGAACCCAGCACTCGATCATCATCTTTATGATGTTAGCCAACATGGTTGGATTACCCGGCCTAAACACTCCTAAGTCAATCCCCTCTTTGAGAACCTTTTGAAACCTCTCCATGTATGCTTCTTCGCTAATTAACATAGATTTAAGTGAGGGTTTGCTTAAAGAGTGGGATTCTTGATATATCGCCATAATGAGGTCTTGGTACTTGTCCCTGGTCTCCAACTCCTTCCCAATCATCTTTTTAAGCTTTTGAATTGGCCCTCCGCTTCCCACCGCCATTTCATTCATTTCATTAACAATTATTTGAGCAACCTTCTCATGAAAAAGATAGAGGATGTCTTCCTTTGTGCGGATATAATCATATAAGTTACCCAAACTTATACCTGTTTCTCTGCTGATGTCCCTCATCGTTGTCCGATGGTAGCCTTTCTTCTTGATGAGCTTTGAGGCAGCTTGAAAAATCTGCTCGTGACGCTCCTCAACAAGCTTGGAATTTTTAATCTTAGTTGAAATTTTTTTCTTGAAAGTTCTTTTTGGCATGGGCTGCGTTGAAAAATGGGTTCGTGACGATCTAAGAATGAAAAAGAACGAACGTTCGTTCTTAACGCAACCTATCACACCCTATTCGTGCTTGTCAAGTTTTTTATTGCCAACTCAAGAAGCTAAAATTTGGGGGCCGTTATTGCATTCCAAAAAGAACGTATTAGGAACAATCGTAAAAAGGAAGGGAGAAGCATCTCAAATGTTTTTTATCTCATGGAAAGGATCTTGGCTAAAATTAACTCAAGGTCGCCCGCACCATTGCCGACCTGGAAGGCCAAGAGAGGATTCAGCCCGCCCACCTCTCCGAAGCGATTCAGTATAGAAGCCTGGATCGAAACCTGATCTCCTGATAATAGAAGATTTGTCTGTGCATGTGTGACTATTCCCCCTGGGGCGAGGAATGGTTCCCAATATTCGGTTGCCAAAGAGCGAGGCATAGTTAGAAGACTTTTTCGTAAAAGGTTCGAATTTAGTGCTTGACAAATTCAAGAAGAGTGATACAGTTACAGTTATCATCCATTCCAGTCCACGTTTCTAATACTTATAAAGATTTCAAGGAAAAAACTCAAAGAGAAAGGAGGGAGAGGAATAGTTTTTCTTCGGAAGAATAGGGGGGGTATGCAACCTTAACTCTCAGAAAGGAGGAAGAAGAATGAGCGCCAAGGAAATCAGTCGAAGGAAATTTATGAAAGATGTGGCTAAATATTGTGGTGCCGGTGTCGCTGCAGTGGGATTGATCGGAGACGCCAGGCGACTCCTTGCGGTCGATGACCTGGACGTCCCGGCCCAGGAAGGCGTCTGGAGGATGCGGGATACCCAACTCAAACAATACGGCGAGTTCATTCAAAATGCACCCCTTCCCAAAGACTATTTTGAAAAAAAGCCAGAAACTTTAGTGGACGGAGGAAAGCCAGTCGACTGGTCACATCTTCATCCCAACTGGTACGCTGAAGGGAATAAATCCCCGGTCGGGCTCATCATGGCAACCCCATTGGATAAGGACTTAAAGGGAGACATCAAGAAGGTCATGAAGCTTGTCGGAGGCTTTGGCAAAGCCCTTAAGAAAACGGATAAGATCCTCATCAAGCCCAACATGAACACCGCAGATCCCTGGCCGGGGGGAGGCACTGACCCGGATTTTTTGGAAGCTTTAATCCTCGTTCTTAAAGATGAGGGGTATCAGAACGTTACTGTAGCCGATACGTGCGGGCCCTGGGGGCCCACAGAGCGCGTAATCAAGAAGGTAGGTTACAATTCTGTATGTAGCCGCACCAACACCCCTCTTAAGGACTGGGATAAAGGAAAATGGATGAATATCCGAAATGCCAAAGCCGAATTCCTGGGAAAGATGGGCGGCGGCGACGGCACTGTGGCCTATCCAGAAGACCTGAGAAATTATGACAAAATCATCTACACGCCTGTCATGAAGACTCATTTTCTCGGAGGAATCACACAGAGTTTGAAGCTTTCCGTTGGGATTTTGCATCGGGCTGATCGTGGGGCCTTTCTCCATGGATTCAACCACATCTTCGTTGCTGAACAGGCGGCAGAGATCAACCTGCCCTTCCGGCCAGATCTCATTATCATGGATGGCAGAAGGTCCCTCGTCAGTGGCGGGCCTTCCCATGGCGAAGAGGTAAAGCCTGGAGTGATCCTTGCCGGTGGGGACCAGGTAGCCAACGATGTCATGGGTATTAAGATCTTGCAGGAATGGTACCCGAACATGGCCGCGAACAAGATAGGCATGTATGCGTGGTATCAAAAGCAGATCCTGCAGGCCGTAAAGCTCGGCATAGGATATGCTAAGAAAGATGACGACATCAAGCTTGTCTTAGGTTAAGGTCCCATTTTGAATCCCCCCCTTCCTCGCAAGGAAGGGGGGGATTATTTTCTAAAACAATTGCGATGATAAGAGCTATCATCATTTTTTCCTCCTCCTTCCTCATTTTCATCATGAATGTTCCTAATGAATCCTGGTCTCAAAAGGCGGATCCGACGATTCTTGACTTTAGAGTTCAGGCACTTTATCGGGCCGCTAAGCTTACCTGGAAGATTAAGGAAGGGGTTAAGAGCGGATTGTCTGTTCAGATCTTACGGGCTGACACGTTTGAGGAAGGCCCGTATAAGGAAGTGGATACAATGAATCTTACCCCTGGTAAAAACACCTATGAGTACGTGGATAAAACCATGGGTGCAGAAGCAAAATACTATTACAAACTCATCATAAAAGAGATCGATGAATCTTTCGGCCCACTCCCCACGAGACCTTATTTCTCTCCCCCTGCAACTTACTTAAAGCCGTCGGTCCCGAGCCTGGAAAGTGATTACATCTTGAGTTACCATTTCCCAGCACCTGAAAGGCAAGAAACATAAATGGCCAAGGACGTTGACCGGCGAACTGCCCTTAAAGGCCTAACCCTCAGCGCTTTCGCTCTTGGAAGTGTCGTTAGTCTCGGAAGACTTTTCGAAGTCCTTACCTTTCCAAACGGACAAAAAATCGCATTGGCCAAAGGAGTGATTTTGGTCGACAAATCCCTCTGCTCAGGATGCCGGATCTGTGAGATGGTCTGCACCAATTTCAATAGTGAAGGCCGAAACTCTACTTCCTTAGCAAGAATCTCCCTCGAGAAAGAATATCTAGGAGGAGATTACCAGCCAAAGGTTTGCCATCAGTGCGCTGATCCTCCCTGCCTTAAGGCTTGCCCGGTGACTGCCCTTCAAGTGGATAGACAGAGGGGAACCTTTGCCAGGGTGATTGATGAAAGAGTCTGTATCGGCTGCCAGAAATGTGTTGAGGCCTGCCGGAAAGTCTTTCGGCCTTCCCGGCCCATTTTCGACGCCCAAAGGCACAGGGCGGTTAAATGCCACCTCTGTTTCGGAGAACCTCAATGTGTGAAGTTTTGCCCTCTCGGTGTGTTGCGGATGGAACGGTCAGAAAAGGGACTGCTCGTCGGTTATCCCGTAATCAAAGAGGATTGAGATGAATCCAAAAGGCGGATGGGTTGGAAAAATTCTTCGAGTAGATCTGAGCTCTCGAAAAATCTCTGAAATTTCCACCTTTGATTACGTGCCAAAATTCCTTGGAGGTCGAGGGCTTGGAGCAAAAATTTGCTGGGACGAAGTGCCGCCAGAGGTCGGAGCCTTCGATGCGGAGAATCGGCTCATCTTCGCCACTGGACCGCTTCAGGGAACTTTGGCTCCCACCTCTGGGAGGTTCATGGTTCTTGGAAAATCTCCCCAGACCGCTCCGAACGAATCCTTTTGCCGGTCGGGTGTGGGGGGGCATTTCGCACCCGAGTTAAAGTGGGCAGGATATGATGCCCTCATCATCCAGGGAAAAGCCTCAAAACCAGTCTATCTTTGGATCACGGAAGGAAAAGCCGAGATCCTCGATGCTACTCGCTTGTGGGGTCTTGATACCTACCAGACCCAACAGATGATCTGGAAGCTCCACGGAAGAAAGACTCGAGTGATGGTCATTGGAAGAGCTGGAGAAAATCGAAGTCGAATCGCCTGTATTTTGACAGATTCAGGGGATGCTTCAGGCCAGGGAGGGTTTGGCGGCCTGATGGGGTCAAAGAACCTGAAAGCCATCGCAGTTCGAGGCACTGGGACTGTAACCGTGGCCAAGCCGAAAGAACTGATGGAGACTTCCTACCATATCCAAAAGCTCTTCTCCCGCAAACCTTTAAATAGCAACCCCTATCAGCCGGAGGAGAAGGG
Source organism: Thermodesulfobacteriota bacterium (assembly GCA_047519465.1). Classification (GTDB taxonomy): domain Bacteria; phylum Desulfobacterota; class BSN033; order BSN033; family UBA1163; genus UBA1163. The sequence continues at coordinate 48,218 of JAPVTA010000102.1, forward strand.
GTTTAAATACAATATCTGGGGAGGAGGTTATGGCAGGGGAAGCCTCTCCCTTCTCGCCGGTGAGCTTCTCGACCTTTGTAATGATCCTTCCTCAGGCTATTCTCAGACGCCGGATGGCTGTTTCGCCTGCCCCGTATCCTGCCGCTCACGAGTGAAAGGCCCGGATATTACCGCTGGCGTAGCCTTTTGCGCCCAATCCTACATGTATTTGGAATCCATGGTCGATAAGCCCGAAAAGGGCTATAGCAAAATCACTTGGCAGGCTGCCAAACTTGCTGACCTCTATGGGATCAACGCCTACGAACTGATGGCCATCATCCCTTGGCTTTCCGATTGTTACCGCGAGAAGCTTATCACCGAAGAAGGTACGGGTCTTCCTCTCAAGGAGATCGGTTCCTGGAACTTCATTTCCAAGCTCCTCTCTATGATGGCCGAACGGCAGGGGTTTGGCGATCTTCTCGCAGAAGGCGGCCAGCGAGCAGCGGCGAAACTCGGCGAGAAGGCGGAAAGGCTTTCGTGGATGTATTACCCTCGAGGCGGAAAATTCGGAGGCTACCGCGAACACTGGGTCTATTTGGGAGGTTTCCCAACGGGATACGCAGTTCCTGCGCTTGCCTTGATGTGGGTTTTGGATAATCGAGATGCTATGGTCTCCCACAGCTACATCTCCATGCTCTGGGGTGCGGCTTTCACCATTGGACAGAATGCCCTAACTGCAGTGCCGGAAAAAATCTTCCCTATTCTCAAACCGGTGATAAAGGCTACCTATGGTTCAGAAGAAGCCGCAGAATTTTTCCGGTCTGACGGAAAAAGCCTGAATTGGAAATGGACCGCACCGACCGTGAAACGATATCATGAGTATTCTCTTTTGAAAGATAGCTACATCGTCTGTGACATTCTCTTCCCTTACCTTTTCAATGCGAATTCCTCTGATCATGTGGGAGACGTGACTTTGGAATCGCGCCTTTATTCCGCTGTCACCGGAATGGAGATGAGCTTAGAGGAGTCCTATCAAAAAGGAGAGATGCTCTCCACTCTTGAGAGAGCTTTAGCCGTTAGAGACGGTCGGACCCGCAAGGACGACACCCTCCATGAACTCTATTTCGAAAAAGAGGACGCCGGAGGCAGGAAATATCTCCGGGAAGACCTGGAGCGTTCGAAAAGTGACTATTATAAACTGATGGGATGGGATGTTAGATCCGGCATCCCGACCGAGTCTACTCTAAAACGGGTAGGCCTTCAAGACGTGGCCGAAGACTTACAAAAAAGAAGAATCCAGGGATAAAGATTATGACCGTTGAACCCTTTTCTTTACCCGCCTTTACAATGGCTGAATACAATCTCTATCGCCTCGACGATCGGGTCTTCTGGACTTTCGTCCTGACCGGTTTGATCTTTTGCATGATTCACGCCGCACGAAGAGCTTTTCGTCAGCCTCGCGCCATCGCCCTTCCCGAGAAAGAAGGGAGTATTCCGATCTCAAACGGAGAGGAAATCGAACGGCATACTCTTTTCCAGAGAGTTTTCCATTGGTCTAATGCAGTGGCCGTCATCCTCTTAACCATCTCTGGATGGATGATCTATCAACCTCGTAAAATTCTTTCCTTCACTGAAACAACTTCCACAGGATTTACCTGGCACCGCTGGGGAGTAGCACTCCTTCTGGTCGGTCTAGTCGCCCATTTCATATATGAAAGTTTTATCGCTCACGGTTCAAATCCGGTAGCTGTCAATCGGGCAGAGGGAAAAAAATTGTTGGCGATGCTCAGGAATTTCTTTGGCCTTTCCAAATCCTATCCCCTGATAAACAAATACCACCCGGGCCAGATCTTCTTTCACTGGATAGTAGCAGGAAATCTCTTCCTATTGACCCTGACCGGCTTTGTCATATGGAAACCTTTTCGAGACCTTCTGCCTCTTTCTCTCTTCGGCCTGAGTTGGGACTTCGTTTTTTACTGCCGTCTTCTCCACGGTTTTTTTTCAGCCACCTTGATCCCGAGCCTGATGGGCCATATCTATTTCGCGCTTCTCATCAAAAAGAACTGGAAGGAAACCCGATCTATTTTCACCGGTCGTGTTTGACTTCAGGACTATCTAAACTCCCACTCCGTATCAGATTAGGAAAGGTTTGTTGTTGAAGGGTATATTTTACTGCTATTTGACTACAATTCTTCCACTAAGCTTTCCCCCTTCTTTGAATCGTACCTCGTAATCATAAGTCCCTGGTTCTGGGAACATTAAACTGGCGGTTTCTCCGTAAGTAAACGAGCCAGCAACATAGCAACCACTCGGATAATCCATTTTAAACCGAACCGGAGCTTTAGTCGACCGGACACATCTCTCGCCTTCCTTAAATGATAATACTATCTCCTGACTTGGATAGGCTGAAGTGCTCTTAATAAAATTAATCCATACCACACAATCACCCTTTTCGACGGTCAACGTGTTAGGTTCAAGCTTGTCTCGACCACGAATAGAAACGACCTCACATTTTTCTGCCGCTCCAATGGTTGTTGGCCCACTGAGAAAAATAACCGTAGTTAAAATAAAAACAGCCCCAGTTGCCATGAGTAAAAGTTTAGTTTTGTTCATGGAATACCCTCCTTTCGTAATTTTGCAATTCATGTTATCAAGAATGATCCCTGGATTAAATGGGTTGAATGCTGTATTCTATGGAGAAAAGGGCTGTATTTTGGAGCGACGTCCTATTTTAGGTTAGTTTTTTCACACAAGAAACCTTGGAGAAGCAAGAGGGTGAGATTGCGGCGAATAGTTTCCGAGGACTACTTCCTCTAATCGTGATTCTTCAATCTCTGTGCGCTATAGACTCGGTCATAGGCGTTGGCGCTGAAGTTGGATTCCTCCATTCGGGCGTTTTTGCTGCGCAAGTATGAGACGAAGCCAGGCAAGAAGCAAGATAACCAAACGATGAAGAGTCTGTCAAGGCAAAGAAAGATGGCACTTATGAAAGGTTTTGACAAGCTCTTTTTTTTGTAGTATTTTAGCAATTGTTGAGGAGAGAGGTATGAAGATTAAGCTCAAATTTTTCGGTTTTCCCGAAGTCGAAAAGAAGGTAGGGGGTAAGGAGATTGACCTCGACCTGGACGGTAGCACTTACGGTGACCTCCTCAACTATCTGCACAAAACTTATGGTGAGTCAGTCAAGAAGACTTTACGGCAGCAGATCCTCAGAAACGGGAAGGAATGGATCCGCAGGGATGATCTGGCATACTCCTTGCGAGATGGCGATCAGCTTAGCTTTCTACGGATGGTGTCCGGCGGATAATTAGGGAATGCCCCACTCCATTCCCTGTTCCTTCGAGGTCTTCGCCTGTGTTCGTCAAAGATCCACGATCTTTTCAATCGTTCCCCGGTAGGCCCCTTCGATAATGGTACGTAGAACCTCTTCGCTTTTCTCAGCCGGTACGGGTCTGGGTGAAGCCTCAAGCTTCATCCTGTTATGAGAGGCATCCCGAACGGCCTTGTCAATCAGATCCTCCGAAAAATTCCTGAACTCCCTCAATGTTAGAGGGAAATTGACCTTTTTGTAAAATGCGAATAATCCTTGGACAAAATCCTCTGTCAAGTCCTTTGACTCCGGAATGGACATCAATTCCGCCACCTTCTTCATCTTCTCCGCGATATTCGGGGCGTAATAGGCCGAGTAATACGGCAACATGACGGCAACAGCTTCTCCATGGTCCATGACGTTGGACCAACTGAACGAATTGAGGTGGGGCAGGCCAGCCTGTTTATAGAAGAGGACAGACCCACCGAGAGTGCTCGCGAGAGCCATCATCCGTCTGGCTTCTCTGTCCTGACTATCCTTCAAAACCCTGGGCAGACCCTCGAAAACAAGCTCCAATCCGATGAGCGCCCTTCGATTGGCTTCCGGGTCTGCCGTCTCGTCGACATTGTTGAAATACCCTTCCATGAGATGGGTCATCGCATCTAAGCCGGTCACTCTGGATACGTGCTTTTCGCAAGAATAAGTTAGCTCAGGGTCAACGATCGTCTCGGTAGGCACGATGGCAATGTCGAAGATCAACTTTTTCACGTGCAGCCATGTGTCAGTAATGACCGAGAATTTGGTGAGTTCACTCCCTGTCCCGCCGGTAGTAGGTAGAGCAATGAGGTCGACGATTTTCTTCACCTTCTGGGAAACCATGCCCACTCCGAAATAGTCATCGATCTCGCCTTCCTTGATTGTTCCTAAAATGCCCGCTGCTTTGGCCGCATCGATGACGGACCCTCCGCCGATGGCAAGGATTGAACTAAAATTTCCGGCCAAAAGATGATAAGCAATACGATAGACCGTCTCCTTGCTTGGATTGGGTTCTATCCCCTCGACTATCTTATAACTGACCAAGTTCTTTTCGAGAGATCGAAGAACACGATCCAATACTCCTGATTTCCTAATCGAGCCCTTTCCAATGACCAGAAGTGTTCTGTCCCCATATCTCTTGACAACCTCGCCGACTCGAAGGACAGCTCCTTCGCCGAAGTGGATCCCGGTGGGTTTCCAGACCCTCAAGATCTCTTCGGCTCCTGCCATCACCCTTTCCATCTCCTTCATCTCAAGATTCTCTCTGCCCCGTCCCGCCTTGGCGGGATGCACGGGGTTAAGTCGATTAGACCCGACCACGGGGGGGCACAAGACAAAATGACGTTACATTGCCTGGAAGCCCCGGCCTGTGCCTGCCTGCCGGTAGCAGGGCCGGAGAGCTTCATTGAGAAAAGATTTATATATTTTCCGCGTACTCTTCCATTCCGAGCCGTTCGAGCAAGCCCGAGGTCGGATTGCCGTTTGCATCCCACTCCCGAACTTTGTAGTATTCAAGAATTGCCCGATCCAACCCGGTCGGGACCTTTCCTGCAGCTGGGCCTTCGTTCACGGGCTCCATGAATCGTTTAGGATACTTAAAGTCGTCCTCCTTCTTCCAGCCATAGCGGATGTTAAGAATTTTCTGGAGGGTGGTAATTCGTTCTCCGCATTTTCGTAAATCATCGGTGTTCCATCCCAGTCCACAGGTCGCATTCAGGGTTTTAGTAAGGTCAGTGAGGGTGTAGCCACTGAACTCCTGAAACTTGCAGTGACCGGCCGAGTTGATGACGTTGCAATAATCGTGAAACTTTGCGTTGCGGTCCGGTGCGTTCTCCCAAGACCACCGCTCCTCATTCTCAACCTCGCCAATTCCCCATTCAGGGAGCCGGACGTTGCAGACCCAGATGTGCTGGGAATTCCCGCGTTCGTGGTTCGGTCCGGAAGCCACCCCTGTACAGTAATTCAAGGCTGAGATGTATTGGGCCCGCCAGTTGTGTGCCGCGATTTCCTGTCCTTTCATGGCAACCGCCCATGCCTCCGAACCTTTTCCTATTCGCTGGGCGGCATATTGACATCCTTCGCCCAAGAGATAGGCAAGTCCGCCTTCACGAAGACCAATTTTCTTCGTCAGCTCAACGACCGCCTCGTGATTACCCCATTTAAGATCGAGCCCATAAGTGTCCTTTTTTGTGATGACACCTTTCTCATAGCATTCCATGGCCCATGCGATGACCACACCCAACGAAATGGTATCCATGGAATACTTGTCTGCAAGTTCACAGGCATAGGCGATCGCCTTGATATCGGCGCACATCGTGTTGAAGCCCATCATCGCGAAAGATTCGTACTCCGGTCCCTTCCCCTTTAACTGATAAGGTCCTTCTTTGACCTCGCAACGATTATGGCACTGGACAACGCAATATTTGCACGGCCAGGGTTTTGCGTTCAGTTCTCTAGCATAGTTGGAAGCATGCCACGCCTTCACCCCTTCAGGCCAATCCGCCAGTCGATAGTTGCTAATCGGCAAGTTCCCCTGAGGAGCGAACAATTCCGTTGCTGCCGCTGTCCCTACCCGTTTGGTCTGGAGCCATTCAGGTTTTTGGGAATCAATCAACGCAAGCCGCCGGTTGATCTCCTTGTTCAGCTTATTCAGCTCCGCTGAGTCAGAGTATTTCAACTTCTCGCTACCCCTTATAGCGACAGCTTTTAGGAGCTTTGATCCCATGATCGCGCCCATTCCGCTTCGACCGCAGTACGACTTCTTTCGGGTCTGAATATTGGCAAACCGAACTCCCCGCTCTGCTGCTTGGCCGATGCTAAGCACTTCGAAGTCGTCCCCCTCGGTGGCGTGAATTGCGTCCTCGGCCTCATAAGCATCCCTCCCCCAAAAACGGCCGGCACCCTTGAGCACCGCCCTGTCGTCATCGACGACGAGATAGACAGGTTTTTCGGCCCGACCCGTCACCACAATGGCATCATATCCCGCGGCCTTCATCTCGATGCCGAAGCTCGCCGTGGCCGCAGAACCGGCATTTAGGTAAATGGAAGGTGAAATAGCGGTCGTTGCCCACTTGCCCGCTCCGGTCTGCGCAATCCCATTCAGAGTCCCCGCGGCAAAGGTCAAGCAATTCGCAGGATCGAAAGGCAGCGTACCTCGCGGGCTCTCCCTCCACATGAAATATGCGCCAAGCCCCTCTCCTCCCAAAAAATATTCGTAGATTTCATCTGGAATCGTTTCAGCTTTGCAGGTCCCCCTGCTCAAATCGACCCTCAAGACTTTGTTCCATACGCCTTTCATATTTCTTTCCCCCTTTCACCTTTTATCGTCTTTCCCCGGTATTCAAATACCCGCAAACCATTGAATGGGATCATCTCCTCTCCCAAACCACTCCCAGTAGCTTTTCTCGCTTAAATATCAATGGGTCTAAAAATCAGCACAATCGCCATCACAATAAAGACCATTGTCTCAGCACCTTGCGACCAGTACCTTGCCGTCAAAGACATGACCATCCCCAAACCAAAAGCGGAGAGAAACGTTCCATTGAGATTCCCCATCCCCCCGACGATGACCACGGCGAAGCTCAGCAAGAGGACTGAGAGCCCCATGTAAGGGTGGACCGAACTGATGGGCGCATAGAGAACCCCTCCTAAGGCTGCAAGGGCGCTCCCTAACACAAAAACGATAGAAAAGTATTTGTCAACATTTATTCCAAGACATCTCACCCCATCTTTGTCCTCCAGGGCTGCCACGACGATCTTTCCCACAATGGTCCTCTTAAAAAATATATTTAATGCAAGAAAAAGAAGGATAGCAATCATCACGATCAGGATCCGGTAAATTGGGAGGGAGAGGCCCCAGAACATCAGATATTTTCCGATAGGATCGCTGATGGGAAGGGGCCTGACACCCCATATCCATTTGATCGCATCGACCCCTATCAGTGCAACGGCGAATGTGGCGATAAAGGTATAATCGAGAGATTCTCCGTAAAGCCTCCTGATAATAAATCGCTCAATGAGATAGCTTATCGGAATGACGGTGAGGATCGCCAGGATTCCACCGAGGGGAAAATACAATTTCAGGAAATTGACGAGAGTGATCAATATGTAAACGCCTATGGTATAAGTTATGGTATGGGCAAAATTGATCACCCTCATCGTTCCAAAGGTTAACGAAAGGCCGATTGAAATAAAGTAAAGGATTGCCCCGATTGTCAGTCCATAGACAATGGTGTAGATCACGTCTAAATAGCCTCCTTTTTCATGGACCCCAGAACGTCTTTCCTTTTTCCCAAATATTCCCAACCCCTCTGAATATATCCCCAAACACCCGTGCGGAACCGAAAGACAATGATCAGCAAAGAAAATCCCAGGAACATCTCCCAACGGTAAATGTAGATGGGTAAAAAATTGCTGATCACCATATAGATCACTCCACCCACAATCGCACCGTAGAGATGACCCGCTCCTCCGATCAGGCAGGCGAAGACAACTCCCACGTTACTGTGCACATCCATCGCATTGGGATTGACATAATTATAATTAAGAGCGGTTAACGCTCCGGCAAGGCCAGCTAAGGAACCAGCCAGGGCAAAAGTCAGCCACTTATACAGAAAGGTATTATATCCAAGAAACCTGACCCTCATCTCATCTTCCTTAATGGAACGGATCAGAATCCCATATGGAGAAGAGGTTAACTGCCTCAGAATGTAAAAAACTAACAACAGGCAAAAAAGGGTGAATCCGAACATGATCGGACGGCTACCAAAATTGAGAAAACCCAATTTTGAGGCGGTGACCCCAAACCCATCTTCTCCCCTTGTAATGTTTCTAAGGGGCGAGAGAACGAGAAAAAATCCAATATGATTGAAAGCCAAATTGATCAAGGCGAAACAGGCGCCGGTCGTCCTGACAATGATGAGGCCGAGAAGCATTGCCAGCAATCCTGCAAAAACGATACCTATAAGAATCGCTAGGAGAGGGTTTCCGCCAAGATATTTAATGAAAAGGCCACAAAAATAGGCGCCGGTACCCAGATAGAGCATTTGGCCAAAAGAAAGTCGGCCCATATACCCATAGAGCAAGTCAAAGGACATCGCAAAGATGCAGAAGATCATAAAATCCGTCACCCGGTGAACCGATAGGATAGGTGTGATGATCAGAAAACCTGCCGCGATCGCCAGTAAATCAACCATTCGATATTCTTTGATCTGATATTTGTTTATATTGTTTGAGTTTGATTTAAACGTTCCCTCGGCTTTCAATTTGAACTCCTTAGGGGCACCGATATGCTTAGAGATACTCTTCAAATCCCCTGGTATCCGAGATCTCCGACCTTTCAGCAATCTGCCGGACCACCTTGCCTTCTTTAAAGATATAGATCCGATCAGCCAAACGGTTGACCATGGCAAGGTTCTGCTCGACGATCACAGCAGAGACCCGGTCTTTTAGACCGCTGAGGATGTTTACGATCTCATCAATGACGATTGCAGCCAACCCCTGAGTAGGTTCATCAATTAAAAGGAGCTTCGGTTCCCCGACCAAAGCCCGGCCAACTAAGAGGATCTGTCTTTGTCCGCCGCTTAATTGTGCGGCCTTTGTTTTTAAAAAGGCTTCCAATTTTGGATAGATGCTGGTCACCTTGCCCAACGCAATATCCATGGGCTCGCCGCTCGCGAAAGCAGCAATCTCAATGTTCTCTTGAACGGTCAAATTCCCAAAAACTTTCTTTTCCTGAGCAACATACCTAAGCCCTCTTAAGTAGAGATCTTCGGGAGAAAGACCTGATATTGCTTGCCCTTGATAGGCGATGGATCCCTTTTGCGGCTTTAAAAGGCCGATGATAGTTTTCAAAAGGGTCGTCTTACCCGCTCCGTTTCGGCCGATCAAGAATGCCATCTGCCCCTTTTCGATATCGAGGGAGACACCATGCAATGCTTTTGCATGACCGTAGGCAACATCTAAATTTCTAATTTGAAGCATATCATCCTTTCGAAAACCTCATTGGCCGGCAAGTGCCCGCAAATCCCGCCTATTAGGCGGGGGCAAGTCGATTAGACCCGACCACGGGGGGCACAATATAAATGAAATTTACTTGGCTCACATTCTGTTCGCCACTTCGTGTCCGGGAAGTCCCGCCGTGCCTGCCCCGTCCTAACGGGGTGGGCGGGGCTTCATTATGTGGTCGATTGATCCATCTCGCTTTTGCCCCAGTAGCATTCTCTCACTTTAGCGTCATAGAGCACATGGTCAGGATCTCCTTCACAGATAAAATTGCCCTCATTCATGACGCAGAGGCGGTCCACAAGGTTTACGATCTTCGATACCTTGTGCTCAATGATGACCAACGTAAGGTTCTTTTTGATCTCTTGAAGGAGACCGAGAACCTCTGAAATCTCTCCATCACTGAGTCCGGACAGAGGTTCATCTAAGAGGAGAAGTTTTGGGTTAAGCGAGAGGGCAATTCCAATTTCAAGCATTCTTTTCGATCCATAAGGAAGCTCGGAGGTAATGGTGAAGGCTTTGTTTTGAAGTCCGACCAATTTCATCGCCTTCGCACAGTCTTCTAAGACATCTTCATTCTTTGCCGATGAGAAAAAGAACTTCCGTAGGGAGGTATACTTCTCCTTGAATCGAATGCTGGAGAGGACAAGATTTTCCCAAACGGTCATTGAGTTAAATACAGAGACGAGCTGAAACGTCCGGACCATCCCTTTTATGACTCTTTGGTATGGAGGAATGTCAGTGATCTCATCACCTAAGAAAGTGATGCGTCCCTCCGTGGGAGGGAAAAAACCTGATACCAGGTTAAAGAGGGTCGTCTTTCCCGATCCATTTGGCCCGATGATGCCAGTCGTCTCATTCTTCTTAATTATAAAATTCACCTTTTTGACGGCGATGAGGCCGCCAAAATGTTTACTGAGCCCCTCTGCTGAAAGAATTTCTGTCATTGACCCTCTTTTCTGCTTTGGCTGAAGCAAAGAGGAGGAGGTTTAAAACCTCCTCCTCTTTGAATGTGTTTTACTTCCAGCCCATCTCCTTCAGGGGCAGGCACAATTCTTCGCCCGTATAAACATCGACCACCTTGGCAAAATCCCATTTATCTTTTCTTTCCGCGGGCGATTTGCCGTCTACGATGAATTTGGCGTATTTGTATGACGGCCTTCCGTCGATGCGCCATTTAGCCGGTCCCTTGACGCTCATGAAATCGGGTTTATCCATGATAGCCTTATAGACTTTGCTTGGCTCAAGAGAATTCGCGAGTTCAACGCCCCTAAGGGTTTGTTGCATACCCAAATAGGCGAATACCGCAAACGGATCTGGGGGCTCACCATACTCTTTCTTCCAAGCCTCGGACAGGCTTGCCACAGCCTTGACTGTCTCCGGATCCTTGAGACCAGTGAGATCATGATACCACCACATCCCCATCGTAACCCCTTCGAGGGCCTCAGGTGGAATACCAACAGCCTGAGCGTTGATAATTGAGTTGAAGAAAACCTTTGTGTCTTTCTTTAACCCTAGCTCATGGACCTGTTTCAAGGCGTTGATGGTGTCCGCACCCCAGTGCCCCATCATCACGACATCGGGCTTTAGCTCTTTTATCTTGATGATGTATGAGGTGTAGTCGGGAGTCCCCACCGGAGACCAGACCTCGGTAATCTTGATATGAGAGTACTTCGTGCTGAAGATCTTATTAGCCCCTTTCGCCGCACCCCGGCCATAAGCATAATCGGGCAGAAAGAGAACGACGTGCTTTGGCTTATAGGTTTTACTTACATAGTCTGCACACATTCTTCCTATTCCATCGACAGCACCGAGTGGAGAGATGTAGTAGAGTGCCTTGGTATCCTTACGAAAAATACTTTCCTCAACACCATTGGTTGCCATAAATAACGCCTGGCCTCCTTTAATCTGCTCATTAATGGCTTGGCTCACATGAGCGAATGTTCCGCCAACAACAAGTAAGACCTTATCTTCGTTCAATTCCCGGAACCTTCGGGCGCCCACATCCGGTTTGGTCTCATCATCACGGGTCACTGCCTCCACCTTGACTCTCTTTCCCTCCAGCATCACACCCCCTTGGTCGTTCACCTGTTTAATTGCTAATTTGACACCATCCAGTTGAACCTTTCCAACGGGAGAGCCTGCACCCGTCATGCTGTACATTACTCCAATCTTGACCTGTGCGAAAGAGGGGCTATTCGAAAAACAGAAAAAAAGGCCAACTACACCGACGATACAAAAGAACTTAACATCCTTTTCCATTGGACTCCTCCTTTCTTTATTCAATCATCACAGCATGATGATTGAATGAATGAATTGAACCAATAACTTTTCTCCGTCACGCCTCCTTTCTTCTTAATCCCTCCTTCTAAACGACTTTCACCCCTGATTCATTACTAACACTGTCTGATGCGGAAATAACCCTTTTCGTCCGTATAACGTTCCGTCTTGACTCCTTCCAGAACTGTTAGACTGATTTCAGCTCGATAGGCTACTATACTTCCCGGTTCCAAATGTCCGATATAAACAGTTTTGCTGTCCCAATCATACACACTGATGTGGGCATGAGCATCACCACCAATGACTGAGCCTTGAACACTTGCCAGTTCGATGGGGCCAGTGAAGTTCCAGTACTTTTCTCCCACTTGAACGCTGGTAGTGGTAATGGTATGGAGATGCACTCGCTGCAAAGAACCGATCCCGCCCGTGATCGCAGCGGTATCGATCTGCTCCTTCTTCACCACCTCCTGTAATCCTTCAAGGAGAAAGTCATCCCTGTCAAACATTATCAGAATAGTCCTTGGGGTGGTTTTAGACACGAAATATTGCATTAGATTTCCTCCTTCCGTATGAACCCATCTCGATCAGAACAATTCTTCCCAGAACACAGATATTCCATCACCCTTCATCTTGATACTTGATCCTACCGCAGGAGATCACTGTCTTAACTCTTTTCAGTGCCCCAATATCATCCGCGGGATTCCCTTTTACCCCGATGATATCGGTGCATTTGCCTGGTTCAAGAGTTCCGATGCTCTCTTCAAGCCCACAAACCCGAGCAGCATGGCAAGTGGCCGCCATTAAGGCCTGGATCGGTGTTGCCCCAAAATCCACCAGATATTGAATTTCTTGGGCCAGGCCTCCGTGCATGCCATCGGTTCCAACAGCGAATTTCACGCCAGCCTTGATTGCAGCTTTCATCCGCTGGCCTACCTCATCTCGCTGCCGCAAATGACCATCGATGAGGCCCGTGGGGAGAGTCTGAACCCGAGCATCGGTAAAGAAGATACTCGGCGTCATCACCAGCCAGCTATCCGATTTTGCCAGTAAATCAATTTCTCTGTCAGTCAAGAAATAGCCATGCTCAATTGTATCGATGCCCGTTTCAAGAGCCCACTCCAGACCAACGCCGCCAATACAGTGAGTGGCCACGGGTATACCGACTCGGTGAGCTTCATCCACAGCAGTCTGAATCTCTTCTATAGAAAAATAGCTGGGAACCCCTCTGGGACCACGGAGGGTTCCAGTGATATAAATTTTGATCAGGTCCGCTCCGGCTGAAATGTTTTCCCTTACTGCGGTTCGAATCTGTTCAACACCGCCAAAGGGATACCCCACAAAACCATGGCCGTGGAAGGCACGGATGCCTCTGGTAGCTATGAGAAGGCGAGGCCCCTCGATGCGCCCTTCTGAAACTGCCTTTTTGCATTCCGCATCAAGAAAGCCCTTGTCACCCAAACAGCGTGAAGTGGTGACACCGGATCGAAGATCAATTTTCATGGTCTCGCATGCGCGCAAGGTCAAGGCGGGAACAGGATCAGCCATTCGATATAGATAATTTTCAAGTCTTGGGTCAAGAGAAAGGTGATTGTGGCAATCGATCAATCCAGGAAGAAGCGTCTGATCACCGCAGTCCAACGCATGGATATTCGCCTCTCCTTTGAACTCCTCTTCCCTTCCGACCCTGAGGATACGTTCACCTTCGACAAGAACGGCTCCTCTATCAATCGGTGGATTCCCCATGCCATCGATCACTAACCTTCCTTTAATGAGGATCCTCTTTCCCCTCTCCCCTGCTTCCATTCTCCTCCAACGCCTCCCTGAGGTCCTTGGGCTGCCCAAAGGTTTTGCTAAGTTTTTAGATTCGTCATTGTCTCAAGGACTTTAATCAGTTCGTGGACTTCAGCGTTTTCCATCCCTAAGGAAAGAGCCGAGAGGTAATATTGGTAGGCAGCAGAGGCCACAATTAAAGGGGTCCTCACCCTCCTACTATCATTAATCACCAGCCCGATGTCTTTGCACATCTGACCCAGCCCCCCAACTGCCGGAGTATTCTCGAGTATACTGGATGTAATGAGCCTGAACCAATCACTTCCGGAAATACCACTTCCCACAACCTTGCAGACCAGCATTGGGTCCAACCCTTGTTTTTTAGCCAAGGTAATTACTTCAATAGTAGCTGCAAGGGTGGTGGCCACAAGGAGCTGGTTACAATGTTTAACCAGTTGTGCTAATCCAGGTTTTTCACCCACATAGGTGATTTTACCCTGCACTTCAAGAAGAGCCCGGCATTTCTCTATGAGTCCTTTATCCCCTGCCGCGATAATGGTCAATGTCCCAGCCTCTATTCTCGGAGGTCCACCTGTCACAGGTGCGTCTATAAATCCTACCCCTTTTGCTGCACACTGTTCAGCTACCCATTCCAGATTCTCTTTATCGATAGTGGACATGCAGATGACCCTTGCATCTTTATTGGATCCATTGAGGATGCCATCCGTACCGGTCACCACCTGAATGACCTGTTGGTCGTTTAAAACATAGACGATGACCTTTCCAGCCTTTTCCGCCACTTCTCTACTATTTCTCAACGCAGTCCCACCGGCTTTTGTAAATTCTCGAATCACCTCAGGTCTCCGAGCATATCCGAATACATTGTAACCTTCTTTGATATACTTTTTTGCGGCCACCATTCCCATTCGCCCTAAGCCGATGACTCCTATCGTTTCAGGCATCTCTACCTCCTCAGTTGAAATAAAAATTCATAATCATTGGGTCATCTTTTTTAATAATTTCGCTGCCCGATGAGGGTTAAACGCTCCACACAAACAAGGCTTCGCCAGCTCGACGGCCGCCTTCCCGATGGTGATTTTTTTCTTCTTGACGTCCTCCACCATTTTCTTGACGAGAATACCGGAAACCAGCCCATGACCGCACATGGTGACGAAGTCAAGGATCTCGGGCGGCCATATCTTTTCTGTATTGCCGTGAATCCCCAATGCGAACTCAATCAGCGGCGGGTTAATCCCAGCCTTCTTGCAACAATCAAAAACTTCATCAAACAAACCTGAGACCACGACCGAAATCCCGATATTTTTTTCTCTTAATTCTTTCATGCATGCAATGAGGTTCTTCTTATCCTTAAATACCACCTGCCAACCCACGGTGTGTTTCTCCATGATCTCTTTGGGAGGCATCATAAATTGGTTAGCAACTTTACAGTCCCCAAAATTTAGATCCGTGTATTTTCTCGCAATCTCGGCCATCTGTTTTAAACGCTCTCCAGCACCGATATCATTATATCCTCTTGCCACATGGGTCAGCATTGGAAAATCTTCTTTGAAGCTCTCGATGTCTCCTGTACGATGCAGTGTATGTGTCATCAGACCTTCTTCAATTCTTATTTGTTCAAGACTCTTCCCAGTCCCAGGTTCACTTTTCCGTTAGGATAAACGGGAAATCCCAATTGTTTTGCGATTTCAAGCGCTGGGCCCTTCTCTCTCTCCTCCGGGAATGAGATCAGATCAACAGAGAAAACAGTCTCCACCTTCGCAGAAACGTCCTTCAGTGATTGAAGAACTCCTTTAAGCTGGTTGGGTTTCACTTCGAACTCAATAATGGCAGAGAGAACCCTTTCGTCCTTCAGCTCCGGTTTGAGCCTTCCAGTTTTCACATCCTCAAACAAAAATGTCACCGGGTTCCTGGGCTCAAAGACAATCCCTTTCTTGGCCAGAACCAGGGCGATTGTTTCAAGGTCTTTTAACCTTGCCCCAACTCCAGGACGGCCAACCTCAACCGCCATTCCCCAGGAGCCCCGTTTAAAACGGCCAGTGACCTCATTGGTTTTCATCTCCTCCGTCCCCCTGCCAGGGACTCCGGTCTCCTTGTGCTCTACCATTGGGTCGCTAAAGGCTCGACGCACTACCCTCGGCCAACTAAGTTCCGGAAGATAAATGGCCTGAGGTTTACACACTTGAGCTCTGAAGCAAACGCCACACTCTACACACTCTTCCTCATCAATCCTTGATTTCTTTTTCTTCGGATTTTGTTTCTCCTGAAAGAGCTGAATCGCTCCAACAGGGCAGTAACTTACGCATCGCCCGCATCCCACACACCTATCTATGTCAATACGCACTTGAAACCTTTCCTCTTCGTCCCAACCCACTTCAACCGGGCAAGGGCGATATCTGTTTGAAATTGACCGGAATGTTCCCCGCAAGCCCTGCCCTGCAGCTGCCTGCCAGTAGGCACGGGCGGGGCGCTTCACAATGGTGCTATCTTTTCAGGGCAGCCATCAGCTTCGGAAGCTCTCCCTCAACCATGTTGTATGTATGCTGAGCTTCCGGGAACCGACCGGCCCGCACATCGTTGGCATAAGCCTCAAAGGCCTTCAGAGTCTCTCCAGCCAGATCAGCATATTTTTTTACAAATTTGGCTGTGAAGGCCTGAAAGATTCCAAGGATATCGCTGACGATCATAAGCTGGCCGTCTGCTTCGATCCCGGCACCAATACTGTACACCGGAATGGTCAATTTATCCCGTATGATCTTGCAGACCTCCGGCGGAACAGCCTCCACCAAGAGGGAAAAAGCCCCTGCTTTTTCGACGGCCTTCGCATCCTCGATCAGTTCGAGGGCAGTCTCTACTGTTCGGCCCTGTGCCTTGAACCCTCCCAACTGGCCCGAACTCTGAGGTGTTAGACCAATGTGACCCATGACTAACATTCCAGCATCTACAATCGCCCTGATTTGGGGACAAACCCTCCGGCCTCCTTCCAGCTTGATTGCATCGACTCGAGCTTCTTTGAAAAACCGGCCAGCGTTGCGGACCGCCTCATCAATGTTGACCTGATAGGACAAAAAAGGCATGTCACCGATAACAAAGGTGTTGGGTGCGCCACGGCGTACGGCTTCCGAATGGTAGATACACTGGTCCATAGTAACAGGGATGGTTCCCTCATAACCATAGATGCACATCCCAAGAGAGTCTCCCACCAGGATCATGTCCATGCCTGATTTTTCTACAAACTGGGCGGTCCAGTAGTCATATGCAGTGATCCAAACTGCTTTCTTTCTTGACAGCTTCATTTCCTGAAGATCGAAACGCGTTAGCTTCCTCATGTGTCTTCACCTCTCATGATTCAGTCGCTTGGCCTTCCTTTTAGGAAGGCGCCATGTCTCTTAATACCCTTCTCCTTTTATCTTACCCTCTGGTCCTGATCGCGATAGTACTCTTGAATCGCCCTTTGAACGTCTGAAATGTGCTTCTCCATTTGAGAGATCGCCTTTGAGCGGCTTCTATCTTTAACGGCTTGATAGATATTCTGGTGGAATTTGAAAGATCGCTTCAGCATATAGGGCAAGAGATGAAAGGATTCCCGCATATATTGTTCCATGAAACCCCGGATGGTCACGAAGAGGTTGACGAGGAAGCGGTTATGAGAAGCCTTGGCAATCAAGAAGTGGAAGGCGACATCCTGTTCGATGTAGTCATCAATCCTTCCTTCTTTGATCGACCGGGTCATCTCCTTAATCAGAAGCCCCATCTCATTGATCTGTTCGGGGCTCGCGTTTTTTACAGATAACCCCGCTGTTCCGGTTTCTATGAATCGCCTCGCCTCGATCAGTTCAATGGAAGCCTGTTTATCCGATATGAGGGGAGGCGCCAGATGGTCGGTGAAGAGGGCAGGGATACGGGAACGGAGGACCGTGCCGTAACCAGGCCGCTGTTCGAAGACTCCGATGCGGGTCAAGGTACTTAAAGCCTCTCTGAGAGAGGTGCGGCTCACGCCCAGCTGGGCCGCGAACACGTTCTGATTGGGCACCTTATCGCCCTCTTTGAGTTCGCCGCTCTGTATCATCCGTTTGATCTCCTCGATCACGGAGTCGGCCAGCTTCTTCTTGTTGATCGGCGCCACGGGGTCCTCCAATTTGTATGATGATGTTACTTTCTTACCAGAGCACAATTTTCTTGTCAAGGGGAAAAATATCGAGATTTTTCTCCCATTAGGTTATTTGTCCATTACTTCGATGAGACTTCTTTTCTGTCTACGAGGATTGAAAGCGTTGAACCTTGCGGGCGAAAATCTAAGAAATCGTTTGGGATTCCGTCCCAATGATTTCTCAATTTTGGCCCTCGTTGAGGTGAAACAAGGAAAACAGAAGGAAGCCAAGGCAATGCCTAGATGGGCAACCGCTATATCAAGAAGTTCTGTCAGATTGACGAGGCGATCCAATACCGCAGTCTGGATCGAAACCTCATCTCCTGATCGTCGCTCTTAGACCATTTCCGGTTTCAGAACCCAGTCCACTGCCCATCTTCCTGGTTCTTTCTTTTCCAAACAGAAGATGGCGCTGTATCGAAACAGGACGGTCTTTGCTCCCTCGTCGCCACACACAAGAAAGGAGGCGAGCTTCTCCAGGAATGGCAGGTGGCCGACAATCATCAGGTCCTCTGCTTCCTTGGATATCCGTTCGGCCCACGAGCGGATGTCGTCATTCGGGTTGAGCCCCTGGCCAAGCTGAGCGGGCAGATCTAAAGCCTTCGAAACGATCCCGGCGGTCTGTTCGGCCCTCTTCTTCCCGCTGTGATAGATTATGGATGGCCGGACGCCGAGTCTTTTTGCAGCGCCGGAGATTTTCCTAGTCTCCTCTTCTCCCCTAATGGTTAATGAGCGGTCCGGATCTTCAACCTCGGACTTGGCCTCTCCATGCTGCACAAGGTAGAGTCTCATAGACATCACCTCCCGTACGACAGTATACCACGAGAATCCCCTCCGAGGCGATTCAACGCTCCGGGTGTAGATCCAAACCTCATTTTCTGACGATAAAAGACTTGTCTGCGCGTATTAGAACAAATAAGCTGTCGAGACATAAATTCTGACCGATATCTATTTTTTGAGGTATTCCTTATGAACCCATTTATCCCCGTCGCGCTTCTCATAGGTTTCAAAAACCACGTCCTCTTTATTGTCCCTTATTTTTACATGGATGTTACCATTGGTCGACGTTTGGCTTTCTTTGCCCTTATCTGCCTGATTGAGCCAGTCGATGAGTTCCTGCACGGTAACAGAATTTTCAGTTTTCTTACTTTCATTCAATTCGGACAGTGCCTCGACAGCACATGATTCAAGCATTTTATCCCGGAGTTTTCGGAACAGAACCGCATTCCCGTACAGATGCGCATTGTTGAGTTTATTGTTTACTGCAAAGGCAAGACCGATCACATCCTTACTGTCGCCAATCTGTTTCGATATCTCATCCATATACGCTTTTACATGCTTTTCAACATCCTTGTCCTCCAGTGTGAGTTGAAGACTGGTTACGGATTCGGATTTCTTTACCAATTTCCCAACATTCTCTCCCAGTCTTTGCTGGACTTGAGCGACTTCATTCCATATCTCGCCCTGAGAACTCCTATATTTATTGGCAAGTTTTAGTTCTTTTGAGGACAGACTTTTTTTCGAACTGCTGAATTCTGCTTGACTTTCCGCCCCTCTCCGGGACCATCTCCCCTGTTCCACGCAGAAGGAGGAAACCGGAACTTTGCCGGAATTTGGCTCGATCATCAAATCATTCCGCATCACCCTGTCTTGTTTGCCTCCTTTGATAATGTCGCCGGACTGAATGAAAACAGGCATTTCGTCAGAAAGGTTTTCCACGAACAACCGGTCAACTTGGCTCGTTTCATAAATCCTGATCTTTTTCTGAGACAGCGCTTCATCCAGAGTCAGAACATTTCCCGTTCCACCCCTGGATTCCCCGTGAATTAAGAAAACCGTTAAATTCTTATACGTGTAGGGGCCTGAAATCCTGTTTTTCCCGTACTTCAATTCCCCGGCATAAGAAATCACCGTAATTGCCAAAATGCCGATCAGTGCCAGTGTCTTTTTCATAATTGCTCCTTTCTGTCGTCTTATTGATTTGCTGAAGCATGTCTTTCAATCTTAAAGACAACGCTTAAGGCAGAAAGTTCCAGACCAGCCCGGAAGTCGGTAATTTTTCTTCTGCCCAATCGGCAATTGGTTGACCGGAACGTGCCCCGTCCCGCCAAGAGCGGGATAGGCGGGGTCAAGTCGATTAGACCCGACCACGGGGAGCACAATATCAACGAAACTTCCTCTCCTGGAAGCCCCGCCCTGTCGGCGGGGAGCTTCACTATTTCATTTCTTCAGGAAACTTATCACTGATAATTCGAACCCGGATAGACAAGACTTTTCCCCCTCCGGTTCCTTCAAATGCTTGTGAACGTTATACTTGACAAGGTACCATAATTATGTATACTTTGTATGTAACTAAACAGTTCCATTATAGAGGGATCTTTATGAAAACAAAAGCTCATCTTGTGCTTCCCCGTGAGATATTAGAAGAAGTCGACCAGATCGCCGGGAAAAGAAAAAGAAGCTTATTTATTGCTGAGGCCACCCGAGAAAAGCTTCAACGGGAGCGGTTTCTAAAAATCCTCGAAGAGACCCAAGGGGCCTGGAGTGATAAGAACCATCCCGACCTGAAGACAGCAAGAGATATAGAGCATTTTGTAGCTGAAAAGAGGCATTCCTATCGAAGAAGGTTCAAAAGGATTGCCCATGAGTAAGTTCCTTTTGGATTCGGATGTGATCATTTGGCATTTAAGGGGGCGAAAAAAAGTAACGGAGCTCCTAAGGGATTTGCAGAAATTCGGATTACCCGCCTGTTCTGCTCTTTCAGTCCTGGAGATTCAACTGGGAGTGAAGAAGGGGGAGGAGGAAAAAACTGACCGCTTCTTAAAGTCTTTGAGAATTTTTGATGCCGATATCGAGATCGCCAGCAAAGCAGCCCAATTGATTCGACAGTCTAAAACCAGGGGGGTAACCTTGGATTTGCCTGATTCGGTCATCGCCGCGACCTGCATTTTGCATGACCTAATACTCGTTACCTATAACACAAAACACTATTCCCTCCATGAGATAAAATTCCATCCTCTGCCGCCAATGGAATCGTAATGCTTGCCCCCCATCCATGGGACCACGCCACACTGCCTTTGGTAAGCCTCTTCGCTTGAGCGCCAGGGCTTATGCGAGGGTATTAAAGATAGCCCGGACCATTGCCGACCCAGAGGGCGAAGAGACGATTAAGCCTGCTAACTTCTCCGAGGCGATTCAATACCGCAACCTGGATCGAAGCCTAATCGCCCAACGATAAAAGATTGGTCTGTGCGCGTTAGACAGTCAAGGGAGTATTCGTTTAAATCTTCCCCTCAATCACCGTAGCAATGTGTCGCACCATCTGACGATACACATCGAGGAAGATTTCAGGAGAAAGGAAGTAGTAAGGGTTTTCTTCATAAAAGGAAGAGATCAGTTTCTGGGCCGCAACATCAATGTCTCGAACGGAGCGATAAACCTCCTCCATCTCAGTGCGGTTTTTCTTTGCTATCTCGATTGTTTTCAAGATGAATTCTCTGGCTTCCTTTCCTGTCACGTACCCATAGTGGTCAGCACAGTAGTAATCCACCCCAAAATCCTTTAACTTGTCAAGGCTTTGCTGATACTTGGTGTAATTGGAATTTCCAGAGGTGACAATCGTCTGATCAAAAGGAATGCCTCCTCCGTCTGAAGGGAACAGAGCCTTAAACTCGGGGACGTAAGCAGCAATACAGCAAGAGGAATGGCCCGGAGTCTCTAAGATCGAGACCTCCAGATCTCCTAAATCAATTCGATCACCCTCATGGATGGTTTTGCCATTGACATCATTTCTCCAATCTAAATCGTATGCGGAATAGACATCTTCCTTTTGCATCCTCTTTGTGACCATTCGGCTGAACTCATTGATCGTCAGGATGGCTTTATCCATCCGAAGGACCTCCCAACCCCTCTCCGAGGTATAGACTTCGATCTCTGGATGACGACGCTTCAAGAAAGGGACGATGCCTACGTGATCGAAATGGGAATGAAGGATAAGGATTTTTTTGATCCGGTTTTCATCAATGCCAAATTCCTTGAATTGCTGGAGTAAGTCAGAAACGATGTAGCTCATGCCTCCGCTCACAATCATGAAGCCATTGTTTCCCTCCAGAAGATAGACCCCGGATTCCTCCCTGCCCAAAAACCAAATTCGCTCATTGACTCTTCCCGGTTTTCGAATTCTCATCTAATATGTCCCTCTGGATTTATTCTCTTAACCTCCCGCTCATGAAAGAGTCAATCCCTTTCTTAGACGGATGAAGTGGCTCTCATTCTGAAAGAAACGATGGAGGAAGTTGGAAGGGCTCTTCTCAAGACTGTCCCGTTGAGGGTGAGGCGGTTTTTGTGGACTGTTGGGCGGAGAAACGGCATTTGCTTTGAGAGGTCGATCCTGGACTCAATGCATTGCCAGTTTATTCTTCCACAGGTTGGCTATAGCACCTACAACTACGCAACTGATGCATGCTCATGGAATCGAAGATTTCTGGTTGAAATGATGTATGTTGGTTCAATATATGAGAATCAAATTGAAACATTTTAAAGAGTCTGGAAACAGAAAATAGATAGCAGATATAGAGACATCTACGCTATCGTATTTCATAGTTTTTGAAAAAGGGAGTTCTCATTTCGCAAAGAATGCCATATAGGCCCTAATTCAC
>JAPVTA010000103.1:0-2704 GCA_047519465.1 Thermodesulfobacteriota bacterium
CCCCCTCACCCTGCCCTCTCCCACCAGGGGAGAGGGAGTAAGCGGGTTACTTTACGCGGAATTTGGTGGAAAAGGTGACCGCTAAAGGAAAGACCTGAGCTTTTTTGTTTGGGAGGAAAAGACCTTGGAAAGGAATAGGAGAAGAAATGCTCTTGCTGGGATGATCTTCGTTTTTTTAATCTGCCTGGTCTATTCCGCTCCAGATGCTCTGGGGATGGAACAGGCCGGGAGTGTTTGTGAAAAGAGGAAGGGGTTGGTGATTCTTGTCGAGTTCCCTGACGTTGTCCCAGCGGTTGATGAGGCATTCGTTAGGGATCGCTTGAAGAAGCTTGACTTCTATGTGCGGGAAATGTCCTACGGGAAGGTATGCACGGACGTTGATATCACAGGATGGCACCAGCTCCCTGATCCGGTCAAGCGGTATGCAATCTCCCCGGTCAATCTCCAAGTCGACAAGTCACGTGTGGAAAGACTCATCCGGCATGCTGTTAATGCCGCAGATGAGAAAAATGATTTTTCGCGTTACTCCTTTATCGTCCTGTTCTTAGGTGCCGCATTCAAAGAATATGGCATGGTGGGCCTCTGCGGGTATCCAGGAATGCTTGGATGGAAAGAGGATGCTGTTTTCAGGACCCAAAAAGGGCAGATTGTACCGGGTGGGGTTGCCATCTTTACTTTTCAGGCACACCTTGGCACACTTTTCCATGATATCGCCCATATTTGGGGAGGAGTGAAGGATGGGCAAAGGGTGCTGCCCTGCCTCTACGATCATGACATTCAGACAAGACATCCCACGGCAGATACCGGTTTCGCAGAGGCTTTGGTCAACATGGGATACTGGGATCCTCTTTCCTGTCATTTCTACAAACGGAATCTCCCGCCCCCCGGCATATCCTCATGGACCAAGTTACGGCTCGGTTGGATCCCGGAAGAAAAGGTCCGGGTGGTGGATCGAAAGGAGGAGAGTGAAATTGTGCTCGGCCCTCTTGAGGACGGGTCATCCCAGACGCTTGTGATAAAAATCCGGCTATCAGAGTCCACCTATTATCTCATCGAGAATCGGCAGCCGATCGGGAATTTTGACCCTCATCTGCCCGGCAAAGGTGTTCTGATCCTGTATGCGGACGATCGCATCGGAGAATGTCGACACGGAGCGTCGCCGGTAAGGTTGATGAATGCAGACCCTGCTGTCCCTTATCTCCAAGGGGCTGCCTTTGACCGCCTTCGGAAGGAAGTGTTCATTGACAAGAAGAACAGGATCGAAATCCGGATTGTGGAAAAGATAGGTGACTCATATAGGATCCATATCAGCGATGGGAAACGTGTCAAGCCCTGACGTCTGTGAAAACGCAGGAAAGGGTCTTTAATGCCAAGATCTTAAGAATATGTTTAACGGTATTGACCTGCGATTCTAGGGGATCTTGAAGCGAGTTTACATGATTAAATTTCATCTTTACAAACATAAGAAGAAGGCTTAAGATTGTCCTGAGAATTGGAGCCTTGGAGGGTTGCTTCTCATGCTTATTGAATATATAGAAGCTGCAATGGGCAGAGCCAGGTATGAAATTATTGATGATGACGAACCTTATTACGGTGAAATACCCGAGTTGAAGGGAATCTGGGCAACCGGAAAGACGCTTGAAGAGTGCCGCAAAAGATTATCCGAAGTTGTCGAAGGCTGGATTATCGTAAGATTGAAAAGAGGATTACCCATTCCTCCCATAGGAAAATATCGCATCAGGGAGCCCAAGGAACTAAGCGTCAGTGGCTAAATTTTCCCCGATCTCCTGGCCCCATCTTGTAAAGAAACTCAAAAAATTTGGATTCGAAGGTCCCTACCGTGGAGGCAAACATCCTTACATGGTAAAGGGCGATCTTGTTCTGACCATTCCAAATCCTCATAAGAAAGAAATAAGTGTAGACCTCCTCACAAGAATTTTAAGACAGGCCAGCATCGAAAAGGAAAAGTGGACCGAAGAAGATTAGGTGAATCAGCCAGAGTTGAGACCTGGCGTGAAACACATTCCGGGAGGTGAAGTCATCATGGAGAAGGTAATGACAAATGGACTTCGGATTTGGTTTCTCGTACTCTATGCTATCGGCATTATCACTCTCCTCATCAAATTCCTCCCCACACGTGATCGCGGAAAGGCAGCGGAGAGGCGGATCGAAGACAGCCGGCGCTTGCTCCCCATGATCTGTTTGCCCGTTGACTGGCTCGTTCCGCCGCTGATCGTGCTGTCGGGGATCGGTCAACTCTCAGACGGATGGCCGGTCATTCGCATCCTCGGTTTTGCACTGAGCCTCTATGCCTTTGTCATCCTGGCTTGGGTGCCACGGGTCCTTGGTCGGTTTCTGATTCCCCAGGCCGCCGTCTTCCCCGACCATGTGCTCGTTACCGCAGGCCCATTTAGGTTCGTCCGTCATCCAAGTTTCTCGGGTGCCCTGGCTTTATGGCTTAGCACGGCCCTGGGTACGCTCAACTGGCTTTTATTTGTGCTGTGGTTTCTATTAGTGGTTGCCAAGACGATACAGGCGCAGGCGGAAGAAGAAATTTTACACGCCAAGTTTGGGAGTGCCTATGATGCATACACTCGGCAAACCGGGCGGTTCATCCCCAAGTTCTGGGGACACGAGTAATGCAAGGGGGTAAGCTGTGGCTGAAACGATCGTGATGGAGAGCCCGGCTGGCAGGAGATCGCAG
>JAPVTA010000104.1:0-1921 GCA_047519465.1 Thermodesulfobacteriota bacterium
AGGAGGTTAGCGTTGGCAAGATATTCAAAAACGAACTGTCGGCTTTGTCGAAGGGAAAATCTTAAGCTCTTCCTCAAGGGGGAGCGGTGCTATACGGAGAAGTGTGCGTACGACCGGAGGAACTATCCCCCTGGACAACATGGTCAGGATCGGAAAAAGTTCTCAGATTATGGGACCCAGCTCCGGGAAAAACAGAAAGTGAAAAGGATGTATGGCATTTTGGAGAATCAGTTCCGTAATATCTTTAAGGAAGCGGATCGACAAAAGGGAATTACCGGGGAAACGCTTCTCGTTCTTTTGGAAAGAAGATTAGACAACATCGTCTACCGACTCGGGTTTGCCAATTCAAGGGACGAGGCACGTCAGCTTGTTCGACATAACCATTTCCTGGTCAACCAGTCGAAGGTAAACATTCCCTCCTATCTTGTGAAACCCGGGGATGTTGTCGAACTCCGGGAGAAGAGCAAGAAGGTTGTCCGCATCTTGGAGGCTTTAGAAGGGGTGGCCCGACGGGGTGTGCCTCAATGGCTGGAATTGGATAAAGATCTGATGAAGGGGAGTGTAAAAGGTCTGCCGGCCCGCGAGGACATCACCCTCCCCATCCAAGAGAAGTTGATCGTCGAGTTGTACTCGAAGTAAAGCGTGCCGCCCTATAGGGCGGGGCTTCCGGGTTTAGGTAAATATATTTTATATTGTCGGCTTTCTTCCCCGTCCCGCGTAAAGGCGGGACGGGCATTCAGCCGACTTTTCCGCAATTTGGAGGCGATATGCAAAAAAGTTGGAAAGACTTGATTCGACCCAAACGGTTGGAAGTAGAAAAAGAGACCCTAACATCCTCTTACGGAAAGTTTACAGCAGAGCCCTTTGAAAGAGGTTTCGGCATTACGATTGGGAATTCTCTTCGACGAATTCTCCTCTCTTCCTTGCAAGGGGCAGCGATCACCTCGGTCAAAATTGACGGCGTGCTGCACGAATTTTCGGCAATCCCGGGGGCAAAAGAAGATATCACTGAGATCATTCTCAATCTCAAAGAAGTAAGGTTGAAACTCCACACCGAGGGGCCCAAAACCATCCGGGTGAAGGCGGAAGGCCCGACCGTCCTGAAGGCGGGCGATATCATCACTGGCGATGCGGTGGAAATCCTCAACCCAGACCAGTACATTGCCACGCTTTCTCGGGATGGGAAACTTTCCATGGAGATGGTGGTGAAGGTTGGAAGGGGTTATGTCCCCGCAGAACGAAATAAAGAGGAAAACCAGCCGATTGGGACCATTCCCATAGATGCCATCTTTTCTCCGATTAGAAAGGTAAATTATACCGTGACCAATGCCCGGGTGGGACAGATTACCGACTACGATAAGCTAACTATGGAAGTGTGGACCGATGGAAGCCTGAACCCGGAAGAGGCTGTCGCACATTCGGCCAAGATTTTGAAGGAACAGCTCTCCATTTTCATCACCTTTGAAGAAGAGGAAGAAGCGGAGATGTCCTATTCCGAGGACGAGGAGGAGAAAGAGGCCTTTAATGAGAACCTCCTCCGAAGTGTGGATGAATTAGAACTTTCCGTCCGATCCGCCAACTGCCTGAAGCATGCAAACATCAGGCTGATCGGAGATCTGGTTCAAAAAACCGAGGCCGAAATCTTGGCCACCAAGAACTTTGGCCGAAAATCACTGAATGAGATCAAGGAAATTCTGTCCGAAATGGGGCTCAGTTTGGGAATGAAATTAGACAATTGGCCTCCCAAGAAATCAGAAGAGGAAATGGAATCTGGAGCCATTGGATAGGAGTAAGGAATGAGACATCGTGTCGCAGGCAGAAAATTAAGCCGCCACAGCCGGCACCGGGAGCTCATGTTTCGGAATATGTTGGTCTCGTTGCTTCAGCATGAACGGATAAAAACCACCCTCGCTAAGGGAAA
>JAPVTA010000105.1:0-3689 GCA_047519465.1 Thermodesulfobacteriota bacterium
ATTCGTAATCAGTAGGTCGAGGGTTCAAATCCCCCCGCCGGCTCCAGAAGTTAAGAATTAAGAGTTATGAATTAGGAATTATGAATTAAATTAAGGACGTAACTCTAAAATCTGAACTCATAATTCAGACTCGCCTTTTCGCACCATACGTTCGGGCATTTGAACAGCTACAACCTCACCTTTCGCACATATCTGGCCGTCGGCTGATACCGTCGCACTGACCACGACTCTGCGTCCCTTGATCTCCTTTGTCTTCCCACGAACTTCCAGGAGCACTCCGAGCGGCGTGGGGCGTATATACTCCACGTGCAGCGATGCCGTAACAAAGCGGAGCCGCGGCTCCGTACCCATTTCACGGCCTTCAGCGCGATACGTCGCTGCTGCTGCTGTCCCCGTGCCGTGGCAATCGATGATCGAAGCAATCACGCCGCCGTTAACATAGCCGGGAATTGCGATATGATATGGCCGGGGTGTAAAGTGAGCCACCGTTTCCTCTCCATCCCAATAGCTCTTGAGCTTTAGACCTTGCTCGTTGAGTCGGCCGCACCCATAACAATAGTTCAGCTCATCCGGATAGTAGTCCTGAAATGCTTTCTGATTCATGCCGGTATCTCTCCTGTCCGTTTCACCGCAATTTGAATAGACTAAATTCCATTTGTCTCTTTCTTGGAGCCCAATATATCACATTTTTGATGTCGGGTCTCGAAAATAAGTTTAGCCCCTTTTCCGACTTTCATGTGGGCAGCATTCCCTTTTTGTACCCCCTTCGTCCTCCCTTAGATTACGTCAAGGGAGGGGCCGGATGGCAGTCATTCGGGATTTTTGTGAAAATTATTTCCACTTCTGCCCTTGAAGAAAGTTTCCATATTTCAGAAAAAGGCTTCGACTTTAATAACTTAGCCTCACGGAAAGGGTATGGCATCAAATTTGCTGTTCTATGGAAGAACCGAAGAAACGAGGGGAGATTAGACAATGGTAGCCTACGAATATTACTGGCGCGACATCACGAGAGGGTACGAGTTGATTGGCGTATTGCCAGAAAGAAGGAAAGATACAAATAGGGTTACCGCCAAATCTGTCATTGGGTTTGGGAAGAAGTTCTGGGGCGACTCTGCAGATATCGACAACATCCTTTTCTTACGAATAAGCATAGATGAGGAGACAGGAGAAATTTCCCGGCCTAAACCTCCTCTGGGGTTCGATTTCGAAGGTTAAAGAATCGAAATGAAAAGATGAGGGGCGGCAAGTGAATCCTCATCGTGAAATATCCCAAATCTCACCCGAGCCTGCCATTGGAGTTTTTCACCTCCCAGTAAATCTCATCTCATCAAAAATATCCAGTTGACACCATAGACGCTTTTCTTTATCTTTTGTTTAAGGGAGAATGATTCGTCGAAAAGAGAATCAACCCCGGCGGTGTGAGGAGTCGGATGAATATTCGTTCTTTAGCCGAAAAGGATCGGGCTCGGCTGCTTTCCATGCTGATTAAGACGCAAGCCTTCACTTCTGCGGAGATCGATGTGGCGATGGAATTGATCGATATCGTGCTGAAGGACGGAAACCAGAAGGACTACCAGATCGATTGCATGGCGGATGATCAGGACCAGGTCATTGGCTATATTTGTTACGGCTCCGCACCTATGACCCTGGGGACCTTCGATCTCTACTGGATTGCCGTGGACCCTGACTCCCAGGAGAAGGGAGTGGGTTCAAAACTCTTGGGTTTCTTGGAGAAGCGTGTGAGCACGGAAGGAGGGCGGATGATTCTTGCAGATACCTCTACCATACCTCAGTACGAAAAGACCCGAAAGTTTTATTTGAAGAATGGATTTGAGGAAGTGGCCGTCATTCGGGATTACTATCATCCTGGCAATGATCGGGTTACTTTTTGCAGAAGGCTAACCCCCCTTCATCCCCCCTTAACTTAAGGGGGGAATTGAGGGGGGTTACAACAGGAGACAATACCCTCGGAGAGCCCATAATTAAATAGCCTGCGCGCGACTCGTGTCCGTTAAGAATGATTTCGGAGGATCTATGGAGAAGAGAAGAATTGGAGTTCTCACAGGCGGCGGGGATTGCGCCGGCCTCAACTCGGCGATCAAGTGGGTGGTGAAAACAGCATTGGATGATCGACTCCAGAAGACCAGGAAGATCGAATATGAGGCCGTCGGGATACGGGATGGCTGGAAAGGCCTTGTTTCGCCCGATGGCGACAACGATGACGCGACTCCAAGGATTTACTCCCTGACAGAGGAAATGGTGAGAACTTGGGATCGATACGGTGGGACCATGCTCGGGACCTCACGAACCAATCCTTTTGATCCGAAGAACGACCGATCCAAGACGGTCATCGAGAATATAGAGAAGTATCGTTTGAATTACTTAGTGGCGATTGGAGGAGAGGATACCCTCGGAGTGGCTCACAAGCTTTACCTCGAGGGCATAAAGATGGTGGGTATTCCGAAGACCATCGACAAAGACCTTTCTGGGACGGACTACACGCTGGGATTTGAGACGGCGGTAAATGTGATCACGGAAGAGATCGATCGTCTCCGGACGACCGCGGGTTCTCACCGAAGGATCTTCGTCGTGGAGACGATGGGGAGGCACGCGGGTTGGCTGGCTCTGGAAGGAGGAGAGTCGAGCGGGGCCTACATTATTCTGATTCCTGAATACGATTTTGAAGTTGAAAGGGTCAGCCAATTGGTTTCGGAGGGAAGAAGAAGAGGGCTCCGGTACGAAATTATTGTGACGGCTGAAGGAGCGAAGCCTTCCGGGTACGGGCCGATCACAAAAGAAGACGGTACGGATAGTTTTGGACATAAAACATTGGGAGGGGTGGGAGAATTCTTAGCGAGAGAAATTTCGCGCTCGACGAAGATCGAGACCCGCAGTCTTACGTTAAGTCATTTACAGCGGGGGGGTGTTCCCTGTGCCTATGACCGGAGGATGGCAAGGTATTTTGGAATCGCAGCTGTGGACCTGATCGTCAAAGAAGATTTCGGGAAAATGGTAAGTTATCGGAACGGGCGAATTACGGCCGTTCCTTTGAAAGAAGCCATCAGCAAATTGAGCTTGGTGGATGTCCGGACCCAATATGATACGGACCGTTATAACGGCCGGAGAACGATCTTAAACTCGTAAATTACGGACTCTCAAGATGGCCCATTTTACGGTGAGACCATCGCGGGTTCACCGCCAGTTACTTTTGACATTGTATATTTGAATATCATGCTTAATGAGAGTTAAGATATACCAAACAAAATTCTTCTTAGGAGGTTGATATGAATACTGCTTTTGAGTTTATAAAAGCCAGCCCCGTTTTTCACATCGCCACTGTCGACGGAGCTAAAGCCAGAGTCCGTCCCTTTGGCTTCATCATGAAAAGGAACGATAAACTGTATTTCTGCACCAATAAAACCAAGGATGTGTATAAGCAGTTAAAGAAGAATCCAGACATAGAGATTTCGGATATGGGGAATAATGTGTGGCTGAGGATAAGGGGCAGAATTGCATTTGATGAAACCCGAGAGGCAAAAGCCCAGGCTTTCGAAGAGTCCGCCAATCTTCTAAGGATTTATCCCAAAGGAGCGGACGATGAGACCTTTGTGACCTTTTACTTTACCGAAGCAGTAGCGACATTATTCTCTTTTACAGAGGCACCGAAGAAAATCCCGCTTTTTTAGCGA
>JAPVTA010000106.1:0-3246 GCA_047519465.1 Thermodesulfobacteriota bacterium
AAGGATAATAAGAAAGATGATCAAAAAAAAGATCGCTGGCGATATCCCAGTTATAAGAGCCATAAGATTGTCTTCTTTCCAAATCTTTTATCGGTATGAGGATTCATCTTAAAGTATTTGCCAAGAGGATCTAATATTCCTCACCCTTTCGATCAGACCCCAGCCCTTTGTGTGGCCAAAACGGACATTCGCCTGTATCTCGGACCTCTTCCATGTCTACTACCCCTTCCGAATCTTTTCGGCAATTCAACGTGTCCGTAACAACCAAAAATGGGCAATTGCCTTCGCAGGGAATTCCTGAGCGATCTCTCACCTCGTTATGGAAAGCCTTCATACCCTTTTCTCCTTGCTCGTCAGACCCGTTCGTAAATTTTATTCCATATCGCCATGCGAGATTCGAACCCTTTCCATCTTAGAGTGGCAGTTTCGCAGCGAACAATGACCTCCCGTCTCTCACCCACATTCCCCTCAACTTTGATTTTTCCCAGAATGTTGTTCCGCTTTAGTTGACTCTTTTGCAATGATGTTGTCATCGTAACCTCCCGCCGATTTAATCGGCTACCCCATGCTCCCATAGGCTACTTCGATATAACCAGTAGAGTGTTTCTGAACACCTCGGGCCGCCTGTCTACTGCAGGCAGATTGGCAACGTAGAGAAGTAGTAGGTGTCCATTCCCCTACGTTGTGATCAAAATAACGTCCTTCTGCTTAGCCCCATGGATTGATATCAGGGACTATTCAACCTTTTCAGACAGAGTCAAAGTCTCTCGTTTAAGAGGAGACGGGACATAGACCAGGTTGATTTCTATCTTTCCCAGGACCTTTTCCTTGATGGCCTTCCTTGGGATCGTAACATCCAAAGAACCTTCGGCAACTTCCTCAGGTTTAAGAGCCTTCCAAAAAGGATTAACGGTCGCCACTTTTTCTCCAGAACTAAAAGCAATGGGTTTCCCAGCCTCATCCAGGTAATCGAGGGTGGCCGCCTGGATATCCAGGATATCTTTCGATTTGTTGGTGATCTTGATGCTAGCCCTGAGGGTCGGTGTCTCGACAATTTCTTTAGAAGCTGTGTTTACTACCGTGATGACTTTAAGGTCGCTAAGTTCCACAAAAAAATTCTTCCCCTTAAGCTCAGACTTCTGGGGAGCTAAGTCCTTTGTGATTTGCTCTTGTGTGGGAGCCGCCGCCTTCTGCTCCTTAGCAGTACAGCCAAAAAACCCAATCGCCAAACTTAAAACTAATAAAATAGAAATCTTTGTGGAATGCATACGTTGTCCCCTTTCTTGGGTAGTAAAAGTTAGTAGGAATATTAGACACTTAGGTCCTGCGCTTCTTTATAGATCCCAAACCTCCTTTCCTTATTTTGCCAGCTTTCAGTAGATACAGGTAAGAGACTCGCTTTTGGCAGATCCTGGTAAGTGACTCTCCGAGGCTTGATAAAAAAACCCGCAAAGAAGCTGTTTGGAGTTCTTTGCGGGTTTATCGCTCGTCCTAAAAAGGACTCTTTACAACTAGATTTAGTTTCTTTATACGCTATTCTCTGCTGAATGTCAAGATAAATCGTTAATTTCTAAATAATCCCTCAGAAGGCTTGAAAAAATTGCATCTAACAAACCTGTAGGGTTTTGGCTCGAAGAGGTGATATTTTAAAGTGATTAGGATGGTTGGCTGGGGGAAAGGGAGTCGAACCCCTATTCACGGAGTCAGAGTCCGTTGTCCTACCATTGAACGATCCCCCAATGAAAGCGAAATTTCAAATGGCAAAGTTCGCACGAAGTGATGAACCAAAGGTGAATCAAGTTCAAATTAATTCCAAATGTCAAAAGAAGCTTCATGAGTTTAGAATTTGAAATTTGAGCTTCCTTTGCCATTTGGATTTTGGACTTTGACACTTTTGAGTAAGCATACCACTAAATTAATATCTAATCAATTTCGAAGTATTCTTTGCTTGATGGTATCCACAAGGTTACTTATCGGTATCTCTTCCTGAGATTTCGTCTCCATATTTCTTAACGCCGCTTTTCCACGCTTCATCTCGTCTTCTCCCAGAATGAGGACATGTCGAGCCCCGAGTTTGTCCGCCCTTCGCATCTGGCTTTTCAGGCTCTTTCCCTCATAGTCTAACTCCGCTCGAATTCCTTCGAGGCGGAGTTGATTGACGATTCGGTAAGCCTCTATAGAAGGCTCTTGTCCCAGAGCGGCAACGAAAAGATGGGGGTAAGAGATAAACTCTTTATCCCCCGGCAATAGGGAGACAAGCCTCTCCATCCCGATGGCAAAACCGATTCCAGGAATCTCGAGGCCTCCAATCTCCTGAAAGAGATTGTCATACCGTCCGCCCCCTGCGACGGCATTCTGGGAACCCAGCTGGTAGGAGACAACCTCAAAAGCGGTCCGGGTATAATAATCCAACCCCCTCACCATTCTGGGATTCAGGATGTATTGGAGACCTGCCGTCTCGAGGTATTTCTTTACCAGATCAAAATGTTTCTGGCATTCCGAGCAGATAAAATCGCTCACCTTGGGGGCATCGGCGATCGCCTCCTGGCAGGTTTCGACCTTGCAGTCAAAGATGCGCAGAGGATTGGTCTGAAGCCTCCTTTGACAGTCTTCACAGAGTTCAAAAGATTTGCCTGTCAGAAATCGCTTCAGCTCTTCTCGATACCTCGGCCGACAGGTTCGATCGCCCAACGTGTTGATCTGAAGCTCAAGCTTCTCGAGCCCTACCCTTTTTAGAAAATGGATGAGCATGACAATGACTTCCGCATCCACCATGGGGTTCTCCACACCGAAGACCTCTGCATCGATCTGATAGAACTGCCGGTAGCGGCCTTTTTGAGGTCTTTCATACCTGAACATGGGCCCGATGCAATAGAGTTTTGCCACGGAATCGAAGGTGTAGAGTTTATGCTCTAAATAGGCTCGTGCGATAGAGGCCGTGGCTTCAGGCCGAAGGGTGAGAAAATTGCCGCTTCGGTCGGCGAAGGTGTACATTTCCTTCTTGACGATGTCGGTGGCTTCTCCGATCCCCCGGGAGAAAAGCTCTGTCCGTTCAAGAACAGGAATGCGAATCTCCGAAAAACCAAACCCCTCAAAGACTTCCTGAGCCGTCTCTTCCACAAACTGCCATTTTCCAATATCGGCTGGGAGGATGTCATTAAAACCACGAATCCCTTTGATTTCCACGCTGAGTTTCCTCACTTTTAGTCTTAGTAATTTATCCCATCGACTACCAAAAGTCAAAAA
>JAPVTA010000107.1:0-5091 GCA_047519465.1 Thermodesulfobacteriota bacterium
GCCTGCCGGTAGGCAGGGGGGGGTGAACAAGATAAGTCCCTTTCGTCTCCCTCCCCTTCATCCCGTCCCGCAAGGGGAGGGGAAAGTTTTAGGTTAGAAAACCATGAAACTTCAAGGAAGAGTCTGGAAATTCGGATCGGATGTAGATACGGATGCGATCATCCCCGCTCGTTATTTGAACCGAACGGATGCGGGAGAATTAGCCAAGCATGTGATGGAGGACGAGCGGCCTGAGTTTATCCGGGAAGTTGAGAAGGGAGACATTCTCGTGGCCGAAAAAAATTTCGGCTGCGGTTCCTCCCGAGAGCACGCTCCTCTTGCCTTGAAGGCGGCCGGAATCGCTTGCATCGTCGCGGAGAGCTTCGCCCGCATCTTCTACCGAAACGGATTCAACCAGGGACTCCCCCTCCTTGAATCTTCAGAGGCGTCGAAGGAGATACAAGATGGTGACCGGGTTCAAATCGATCTGTCGACTGGCGAGATCTTCGACGTGACCCAATCGAAGAAATTTCTTGCAAAACCCATTCCGCCTTTTATGCAGGAATTGATCGAGGATGGAGGGTTGATTCCACATCTTCGGGAAAAAAAGCTTAAAGCCTAACCTTTCTTCTCCGATAGCCCACCGGGATAAAGTCTTCTTTTTCCTTTTCCCTCCATCTTTTTCAACCCAAGTTCCAGAAGTATCTTTCTTTTTTCCTCCTCTCTTCTTGAACGCTTCCGATATCTATTCATCCCCAATTGCTCTCTAAACAGGAGAAAGAGTCGTCTCGGGGCTATCATGATCGTCTCTTTTTTCGCCTTCAGGGCCGAGCCGGACCGATCAGATCGTGAGAGAGATTCGAATTAAGAAAAGGCCGATGACATCTCTCAAGAATTTCTTGACAAAAAATTTACCTTATAATAAGAAGAACTGAGTTCCTTACCTACCCGTTGTCCGGTCTTTTGGAACAATCGTTGCCAGCAAGCCCCGTCAGAAAGGACCGGTCTCTGATCCCGCCCTTTCTATCGGGAATTGAAGCTTTATTTTTTGTTTATGTCACCCCCCCTATGAATGGCGGGACTTTCTAACAGGGCAAGGAGGACCACCATGAAAAAAGGATCTTTTGTCAGCTTGCTATTCTTTATCCTTTCTCTTTCATTATCAGGTCTTGCCTTCGGAGCAGATTATCCCACGAAACCAATCAACCTGCTCATCGGCTATGCCCCAGGCGGTTCCACGGACCTCTCTACACGGGCGCTGGCTTCGGAGGCAGCCAAAATCCTGAAACAGCCCATCGTTTGCAGCAACCAGGTAGGCGCCTCCGGAACCCTGGTTCTGGGGAGAGTCAAAGGGGAGAAACCTGATGGGTACACCATTTTTAACGCTCCCACTGCCAACTTCGACCGCATCCCGCACCTTCAGGCGGTCCCTTATGATCCCTTGAAAGACTTCACCTTCATCATGCAGTATGGTCTTTACCAGTATGGCTTAGTGGTTCGCGCTGACTCTCCCTGGAAAACGTTTGAGGAGTTTATCGATTATGCCAAGAAGAACCCCAATAAGATTAACTACGGCACTGCCGGCCTCGGCTCAGGGCAGCACTTAGCCATGGAATACCTGGCTCAGAAGGAGAAGATTCAGTGGAACCATGTTCCTTTTACCGGTGGTGCTCAGGCTGTCACCGCCCTACTGGGCGGGCATCTCCAGGCTGTTTCTCAGACGACCGAGTGGAAAGAGCACGTCACCGCGGGAAGGCTGCGTCTTTTGGTGGTCTGGACCTCCCAAAGGCTTAAAGCGTTTCCTAATGTACCCACCCTTGCGGAAAAAGGATATCCTTTTGCCGTTCATTCTGGGTTGAGCTTTATGGGCCCAGCTGGCATGGACAGACCTGTAGTTGAGAAGCTGCAAAACGCTTTTGCTGAAGCGATGAAGTCTAAAGTATTCATCGATGTGATGGAGAAGTTCGACATGCCGCCTGCGTACTTGGGGAGTGAGGCCCTGACGAAACTCATCGAAAAAGAATACAAGGAGACAGGCGAGCTGATCAAGTCTTTGGGCATAGGGATCTACAAGAAGCAATGAAGAATAACGATCAGCGCTCCAGTCTCTTCTGGTTGGTCATCGGTTTGGCCATCGCCCTTTACTCGACGAAATACGGTTTGGGTAAATTTTCTTCTCCAGGACCGGGGTTTATGCCTTTTCTATCAGGCTTGGTTCTTGCCGGGCTGGCCTTGGTGGTTTTTTTGCAGCAGCTTTCCAGAGGGACTAAGGAAAAATTGAGAGACCTTTGGGCCCAGAAAAATTGGCCAACGATCATGATGGTCATGGGGGCCTTAGTTCTTTACACTATCCTTTTCAGGCTTCTCGGTTTCCTCTTAGACACCTTTCTGCTTACCGCTTTTCTACTGCGGCTAATGGAGCCGTTAGGCTGGAAAAAAGTCCTGGTAGGAGCTATTGGCGCTGCCATCGGCTCCTACGCCATCTTCCAGCTCTGGCTTGAAGCTCAGCTCCCAACGGGATTTCTGGGGTTCTGAAAATGGATATTCTTGCCAATGCCATGATGGGCTTCCAGGTAGCCCTGCAGCCTGCGAACCTTTTCTTCTGTTTCATGGGAGTCCTGATCGGAACGTTGGTGGGTGTGCTCCCCGGGCTGGGCCCGGTGGCAGCCATGTCCCTGCTCCTGCCCAGCACGTTTCATGTCTCCCCGGTTTCGGCGATCATCATGCTGGCGGGGATTTATTACGGTGCCATGTATGGCGGGTCCACCACTTCCATTCTGGTGAACATTCCCGGGGAGGCAGCTTCCGTGGTGACCTGCCTGGACGGATATCAGATGGCTCGCAAAGGCCGGGCCGGCCCTGCCCTCGGAATTGCTGCCTTCGGCTCTTTTATTGGGGGAACGCTCTCCATTATCGGGCTGATGTTCTTGGCGCCGCCGCTGGCCGAGATGGCCCTGCAATTTGGACCCCCGGAATACTTCAGCCTGATGCTCCTGGGGTTAATCATCCTCACTTTCCTAGCTAGCGGATCTATGGCTAAAGCTCTGATGATGGCGGCCTTTGGGCTTTTCCTCGGTCTGATAGGGATGGACATCATGACTGCCACTCCGCGCTTTACCTTCAACCTTTATTTCCTGATGGACGGAGTTGGTCTCGTCCCCGTGGTCATGGGGCTTTTCGGAGTCTCCGAGGTATTGTTGAACGTGGAGGCCCAAATTAAACAGGATGTCTTCAAGACCAAGATCAAAGGGCTCCTGCCGAACCTGAAAGACTGGCGGGACAGTACCTGGCCGATTATCCGCGGTTCGGTCCTCGGCTTTTTTCTCGGCATCCTCCCCGGAGGAGGGGCGGTGATCTCTTCTTTTGTCTCTTACGGCGTGGAAAAGAAATGTTCCCGTCATCCGGAAAAATTTGGGACCGGCGCTATTGAAGGAGTAGCCGGTCCTGAAACAGCCAATAATGCGGCGACGGGAGGGGCCTTCATCCCTTTGCTTACCTTGGGCATTCCCGCGAATGCGGTCATGGCGATGCTTCTGGGTGCCTTGATCATTTATGGCATGCAGCCCGGGCCCTTGCTCATTAAACAACACCCCGACCTATTCTGGGGAGTTGTGACCAGCATGTATATAGGCAACGTCATGCTTTTGGTTCTGAACCTTCCGCTCATCGGTATCTGGGTAAAGATTCTGAAAATTCCTTACCCTATTCTTTTTCCGCTCATTCTGCTCTTCTGTCTGATCGGGGTGTTCAGTTTAAACCACAATGTGGGTGAGATTGGGTTGATGCTTTTCTTCGGGGCGGTGGGCTATTTGATGAAAAAATTCAATTACGAAGCGGCACCCCTTGTCCTAGCTCTCGTTTTGGGGCCCATGATGGAAAATGCTCTCCGACAGTCCCTGATCATGTCGAACGGGAGTTTAAGTATCTTCTTTACTCGACCGATCTCTTTGAGCATCGTCCTGGTTGTCCTGGCCTTGCTACTCCTCCCCCTACTCCCATGGGTGAAGAGGAAACGGGAAGTGATAGCAGAAATGGCTGAGGATTGAACAGTCCCTCTTGACAATATCGTCCTTTTTCTCCTATTTATTATTGAGATACGAAGTGGTATCTAAGGAACGGGGATGTTCAAAAAGACATCCCTTTTTTTAAACACAAATTCGAGATGACAAGTACCAATGATCAAGTAACCTATACTATAAACCCCTCATCCTCCACCTCTCCCCTCGGGGGAGAGGGATGGGGTGAGGGGGGAGTTTGATTTGGATATTGGGATTTGGAATCTAATTCGACAAGCATCCGCAAAGATTGAGGAAAGTACGATGGAGAGGATCCCATGAAGAAACAAAAATACAATGTAGCCGTCGTAGGGGCTACGGGTGCGGTGGGAAATGAGATGGTTGCCACCTTGGAGCAACGAGACTTTCCAGTGGATAAGTTGAAGTTACTTGCCTCCACACGAGGCGAAGGATCAAAGCTAGAGTTTAAGGGCAAGTCTCATACGGTAGAGGTGCTCAACGAGAACTCCTTTGCCGGAGTCGATATCGGTCTCTTCTCTGCAGGAGGCTTGGTGAGCGAAAAATTTGCTCCTCTTGCTGGACAAGCGGGCTGCGTGGTGATTGATAATACCAGCGCCTTCCGGATGGACCCCGAGGTCCCTCTCGTGGTTCCCGAAGTGAACCCCCATGCCATCGCACAATATCCAAAAAAGAATATTATCGCCAACCCCAACTGTTCAACGATCCAGATGGTGGTTGTACTGAAGCCCATCCATGACGTCGCCCGGATCAAGAGGGTGGTGGTTTCCACCTACCAGGCCGTCTCCGGAACGGGAAAGAGAGCCATTAAGGAATTAGAGACCCAAGTCCTCGCTATCTACAATCAACAGGAGATCAAAAAGGAGGTCTACCCCCATCAGATTGCCTTCAACTGTCTTCCCCACATCGATGTCTTCTTCGACAATGGTTACACCAAAGAAGAGATGAAGATGGTTAATGAGACGAAGAAGATCATGGAGGACAACTCGATAGGAGTGACGGCCACAACCGTGAGGGTTCCCGTCTTCTACGGCCACTCGGAATCGGTCAACATTGAGACAGAAAAGAAATTGAAGCC
>JAPVTA010000108.1:0-43125 GCA_047519465.1 Thermodesulfobacteriota bacterium
ACCGTCCAGTCCTGAAGCGTCCTCAATTCCATCAGATTATTGGAGCCATAAACGACATACTGCATCACCTCCCCCATCGGACTCGCGATGATGTTGGGTTGCACTCCATCGGGTAAGGGCGTATCCGAAAGCCGGTTGATGACCTCCTGCCTTGCTTCCCTGTAGGGTATGTCGTAAGAAAACTTACACTTGACGTCAGAAAGGCCATAAAGGGATATGGAGTTTAACCTCTCCATGCCTCTCATACTCGCGAGGCCGATCTCTAAAGGTAGGGTGATCCGCTTTTCCACCTCTTCTGCGGATTTTCCTTCGTAGATGCTGACGATTTCAACCATGGGAGGGGAGGGGTCCGGAAAGGCTTCAACGTTCAGGTCCTTCACGAAGAAAAGGGAGATCAAAAAGCCACATATTCCAAGCAATAAAAAAACAAAACTGTTGTCAGTTACGAAGATGACCCATCGCCTCATGTCTTTTCCATTCCAATAGCAGATAAGAGGACCTCATCTCCCTCTCTTAGGCCTTCGACCGCAATAAGCTTTTCCGAAACGTCGAAGGCGGGTTTAACCTCTTTGAGTTCATACTTCCCGGCAACGCTCAAGTACACACTGAATTTTCCGTCCTTGTACAAAAGGGCTGTCTTGGGAACGACAGGCAATCTCCTTTTACCATTGAGGATCGTTATCTTCAAAAACATGTTTTGTCTGAATAGGTTTTGACCGCCAATGATCCTAATATAGGTCTTTATGGTTTTTGCGTCCGGATCCGAAGAATCGCTTATGTAAGTAATCACCCCTTTGAAGGCGGTATTAGGAAGAATGTCCGTATAAAAGATTACCTCCTCCCCTTTTCGAACCTTCGAAATCTCCGTATCGTAGATATTTGCTACCAAAACCACTTTACTCGGGTCTGCGACTGTCATTAAAGGGGTCGTACTGTCGAGCCGATCTCCGATATGAGCCTGGATTTCTATGACAGACCCATCAAGCGGCGACTTAACGACCTGCTTGTCAGTAAACCCGGAGTCACTGGTCACGCCATAAATTTCCAGCTTCTTCTTTAATGCCTCGGATAATGCTTTAAGCTGCTCATAATTTGCTTCACTGGTCAGTAAGTCATTTTTGGTGATGGCTCCTACATCAAAAAGTTGTTTGTTGAGATGATAGACCCTCTCGGCTTGTTTCAACTGGGAAAGGTTTGAAATGTAACTGGAGTAGGTGTCGCTGACGTCAGGACTTCTCACGGAGGCCAGAGGGGCTCCTTTTCTCACCCTGTCCCCGACTTTTACGAAAATACTGTCCACAGTTCCTGCAACATAGGCTGTTATTCTGGCGCTGCCTTCCAAGTCAGGTTGAATAATGCCAGTGGCCTCGATGTAACTCGACACCTCCTGGGTGGATACTTTGTAGGCCTCGATTTTTTTGTAATCTGGATCTTGTTTGGCTTCTTTAGAAGGTTCCTGGGTCTTGGTGCACCCGAATAGAAGGAAAATGAACGCAAGCAGAGCCACTGTGCTTTTCATCTTATTTCTCCCGTATAGAGCTTCAAAAGATCTTGATTCAGCGCCACTTGAATGAGTGCCTGATGATACTTGGTAATAAAGTCTCTGTACGTTTTCCGCGTATCTAAGAGATCGAGAACAGTTACTCCCCCCAGGGAGAAGGCCTCTTCGCTTTTTTTTAGGAGTTCGTCCATCTCCCTTTTTCGGGCTTGATAGGCCTCAAAAACTTTTAAAGAGGCCTGGTAGGTGTTCAGGGCCTGTCTAATGTCAGAGACAATCTGCCTTTTCGTCTTCTTAATCTGCTCTTCGACCCGCAGCCATTCCGCATTTCTTCTGTAGATCTCTCCCTGATTTCGGTTAAAAAGGGGAAGGGGGAAACTGATTGACATGCCGACCCGAGGCCTGTTATCCGTGCCAAAGGTTTCATATTCGCCCGCAATGGTGGCATCCGGTACCCTCGTCGCCTTGGCAAGGGACAGGCTATTTCGAGCCGCTTCACTCTGTTTCTGAATCGCTTGAAGGTCCGTCCTGTTTTTCAGAGCTGCTTCGACAAGGACGCTCTCACTATATTCGGCATGAGTCTCTCGGATCGTGAGCCTGAATGGTTGCAATAATGTTTCACTTCCGAGCAGGAAGCTGAAGCTTTCCGTGTCCTTTTTCCCCTGGCTCTCAAAGTTTGTTAAGTTATTCTCAAGATCGATTTTCGACAGTTTGATCTTTGTAAAATCGATGAGGGAAAGAAACCCAGCGGTAAATCTCCTTTCCGCTACCTCATGGATCTTCGCAAACCGCTCCAGGTCATATTTAGCGAAATCAATATTCAGTCGATCGAGCTGGAGATTGTAGAACACGGTGTAGAATCCAATGAGGAGATTCCGAATGGTATCCTTTTGAGAGAGCTTTGTTGC
This sequence comes from Thermodesulfobacteriota bacterium, assembly GCA_047519465.1. Taxonomy (GTDB): domain Bacteria; phylum Desulfobacterota; class BSN033; order BSN033; family UBA1163; genus UBA1163. The sequence continues at coordinate 2,407 of JAPVTA010000108.1, forward strand.
TTCGAGGGTAGCCGTCGCCGATTCTTTCCTTAGCCTCCGTTTTCCCCCGAGTTCGATCAGTTGACTGATATTATAAGCCAACTCAGTATCGTCACTTCCTCTCAGGCCACCCTTAGCCTGTATTCCGACACCAACGAAGGAAAAGGTTGGATTGGGAAAGAGTTTGGCACCGATAACATCCCCGTAGGCCTTGTCAATCTCGTATTTATTGATTAGGATGTCGTAATTATTCTTATAAAAAAGCCTCAGGGCCTCTTCCAGGGTGATCTCTTCCGCTTTTCCGGTACCGGGCGTTAAGAAAAAAATGGCGACCATGGCAAAAATGAGACAGAGACCCACCATACTCTTTCGAATAGAAATCCTCATTTACACCCTTGCCCCTTTTCTTTTGCTGAAACCATTTCCTGAACGAGTGTTTTTAGTCTATTCATATTGATGGGTTTTTCTAAATAGGCTGTGGCGCCCCTATCAAAGGATTTACGACGAACTTCTTCACTTCCAAATGCTGTGATAACGATGACTAAAGTCTCGGGGTGAAGCTTCTTGATCCCCGGGAGAATATCTAATCCCGTCAACCCTGGCATCCGAATATCGGTGATGACAAGATCAAACGACTCCTCCAGAAGCTTTCGAATCGCCTCAGAACCATTTCCTGCTGAATCGAACTCGATTCCTTCTTCGAACAGGGAGTCTTTCAACAAGGCTCTCATCTCTTCATCGTCTTCAATGATCAGTATTCGTACCATTTTTGGAATTTCCTTCTTCCGTGGCATATCAATGCAATAGGATTGCCAATTAAGAAAAAAGCAAAAATCTTTTTATTTCAATAAGTTTCGAAGATAGCCGGGGATTGAAGAAACAAAAAATGGGGAATAATGCTACAACCTGTGGCAGAATAGTACAAAAGAATTGAGGAGTGGTGCTATATTTCTTCGATCTTACGGTAGAGCGTTTTTCGATCAAGGCCCAGGATTTCAGCTGCCTTTGACTTGTTTCCTCCGGCTTCGACTAAGACCTTCTTAATGTATTCCTTCTCTAATTGATCCAATGTGTATTTCTTATGCAGTCCCTTCTCCAGAAGGCTTTCATCGCTTTGCTCACCAAGCATTGAAGAAGGTAAATCCTCCGGAAGGATTAGTTCATGACCGCAAAGAGCTATCGCCCTCTGAATGATATTTTCCAACTCTCTCACGTTTCCAGGCCATGAATAATTCATCAGTACTTTCAAGGCATCTTCTGAAACCCCAGAAATCTTCCGATTCGGTTTGTTCCCAAATTGGTTGATAAAATGGTCAACGAGAAGAGGAATATCCTCCCTTCGCTCTCGCAGAGGTGGCAATTCGATATCAATGACCTTCATCCGAAAATATAAGTCTTCGCGAAAACGGCCTTGTTGGATGAGGTTCTTTATATCTCGGTTGGATGCAGAGATGATCCTCACATCAATGGGGTAAGAATTCGTATCCCCGAGGGGCCGAACTTCTCTTTGCTCGATCACCCGGAGTAATTTGGCCTGGAACAAGGGAGACATCTCCGCGACCTCGTCCAAAAAAATGGTTCCTTCAGCGGCTTCCACCATTAATCCCTTCTTATCGGTCTTCGCATCGGTGAAGGCCCCCTTTTTATAACCGAACAACTCACTCTCAAGAAGTGTTTCCGGAATCGCCGCGCAATTGATCGGGATGAAAGGGCCTTCCTTTGTGATCCCATTATAATGAATCGCCCTTGCCACCAACTCTTTACCCGTACCGCTTTCTCCGGTGATCAGGACATTGCTGGTGCTATCACCGATTCGTTCAATGAGGTCATAAATACTTTGCATGGGAGCACTTTTTCCGGTGAGGTGGTGGAAGTGATACCTTGATTCCACCTCTTTTCTTAACCGGACGACTTCTTTTTTCAACAAACGATTTTCAAGCGCCTTTTTAACCGTGAGGACAAACTCATCGATCTGAAACGGCTTGGTGATATAGTCGTAGGCGCCCATCTTCATCGCCTGGATGGCGGATTCAATCGTTCCAAAGGCAGTGATGATAATGACGGGTGTCAGAGGCGCCATCCGCTTCGTCTCCTCAAGGAGATCCAGACCTTTCAAGCCTTTCATTCTTAAATCGGTAACGATGACATCGAACTCTTCTTTCCTGATCGTTTTGGAGGCCTCCAAACTATCGCTAATCGTGAGAGCCGAGAATCCTTCTTGGTTGAGGACATCGGAGAGCAATCTACACATCTCCAGGTCATCATCCACGACCAGAATTTTATGCCTTTTCTTCATCATCCTTCATTCATCCCTGGACAGACGGGAGATAAACTTTGAAGACCGACCCTTTCCCAACCTCACTCTTCACCTCGATCCATCCTTCATGATCCTGCACGATGCCCTGCGTCACCATCAATCCTAACCCTGTCCCTGTTTCTTTCGTCGTAAAAAAAGGATCGAAGATCTGTTGGATGACTTCTTTCTTGATTCCAACTCCCGTATCCTCTACACATACCTCAACATATTGCCTTCGATCTTCCTCAAGCCCCTCCTTTGAAATCGTTTTCATCGAAGCGGAAAGACAAAGCTTCCCTCCCTCGGGCATCGATTGAATCGCATTGAGGACGAGGTTTAGAAAGACCTGTTGGAGTTGATCCGGATTTCCGTTCACAAGTGGAAGGTTATCCTTCATCTGCTTTTCCACCCGCACACTCTGTTTCTGAATCTGTTGGTCAAGAAGATCGAGAGTGCTCTCCAAAATGGTCCCGATATTCAAAGCCTTCCATTCCGATTTCTTTTTCCTGACTAAACCAAGGAGTTGTTGAAGGATCTTTGTGATCCGCTCGGTCTGGTGAAGGATAATATCCAAGTACTTATGTATCTCCTCGTTATCTCCCAGCCTTTTTTGGATCAACTCCGCTCTTCCATGGATGATGTTGAGAGGAGTTCCGATCTCGTGAGCCAACTCTGAGGCTAATTGGCCGATGGTCGCGAGTTTCTCCGATTGCCGAAGACTCCTTTCCAATTCTAATTTGGTTTCGGCTTCTTGCAGGATGCGCTCCCGGGCCATTCTCAGGTCCACCGCCATTTGATTGAAGGCCTGAGCCAGTTGGGAGAGTTCATCTTTCCTTCTCAAATCGATCTGGTGACCGAGATCCCCTTTTGACAAATGGGTGATTCCTTCTATAAGTTTGGAGATGGGGTGTGTTACCCATTTCCTTGTGCCTAAAAGGATCAATACCAACGTCCCACAGATGAGCACAAAGATCGTAACGACAATGGACCATTTCGATTTCTCAATTTCCCTCTCAATCAAAGAAGTGTGTCGAAGGATGGAAACACCCCCGATGTGCCCGGTTCTTTCTTTGAAAGGAAGGGTATACGAAAACATGGGGACTTTTTGATGAGTGTCAAGTTCTTCCTGGGGACGATCTTCTCGAACCGATCTCTTGATTGAATTCAAATAAGGTTCAATGCCCCTCTCTAAAGATTGACTATGAAAGATGAGATTTTCTTCCGGGTAGTAAACGACGACATCCAAAGTTTTTCCATGTTCGCTCACGGCGTCGATCATGCCCTGAATATACTTCGTCTCCTCCGGTAGCTGAATCGCCTCGAGCGATACCTTTAGGGCTTGAGTGGTACTTCTCACCTCTGTTTTCATCCTTGCTACGAGGATCTCCCGCCGGGATAGAATATTAAGGTAGCCATATCCTGAAAGCACAACGATAATGATCAGGGAGAGATAAAGAGTTAACTTTGTTCCGAGCCTCAATGTAAACAACCTCTGTCAGTTCTACAATCTTTTGACCGGAACGTGCCCCGTCGCGCTAAAACGGGATAAACGGGGTCCGTATGGGGTCTGAAAGAAGCAGATCGCATCCATAAATCACTATAATTCTAAATTATTAGAAAGATCAACACAAATGGCTGGTCGGCAGATCAGATTTTTCCGGAAAGGGACTCAGCGTATCCGGTTAATTCGACATAACCCACGCCCTTGATGGGTTCGCCCTGGTATTTCCCGTCCGCCTTGACACTTCCCTCCCAGTAGATCACGCGAGTGGACTCCTTGGTAATTAATTCCTGATCTTTAACGGTTGGGAAGAGGGTTAAATCAATCTGATGACCGGGGACCTTTACCCTCCATTTGGAAGGATAGACGGCTCCGCTCTTTGAGCTTTTCCAATGATCCAGGACTTCAATCTGAAATTGGTTCCTAAATAAATGCTGGTATGTCCCGTCCGGAAAGATGACGGTTCCGCTTGAATAAGGGTCGATTTTTCCATCCTTGTGCCGGATTTGATAAAACATCAGTTCCATTCCCTTATCCAATTGAATGCTGAACCAATCCCATCCAACCTGGTATTCCCGGAGTTGAGAGGAGCCGAACTCGTGATCCATCCAGCTGATCCCTTGGATAGGAATTTCTTTGTTTTGCAAAAAGATTTTCCCTTCCGTTTTTAGAAGAGGGATGGAGTAATAATGCGAAGCGTATCCCTTTCCTTCGGCTTTCTGACTGATTCCGTTTTGGCCATGGATGACAGGGTTTTTTTCCGGCGTAAGCGTCAGCTCAATTCCAAAAGTTTTATCGCCTCCCTTTAGGACGTGCTGCTGCATCAAAGGTCCTTTCCCTTCAGCAGACCAATCCTCGATCCAGATTCGGAAGGTCTTTTCGCCTTTCTTGTAAGCGGATGCTCCGGCCTCTCCCAGGCTTCCGCGGCTGATCTTTTCGAGGTATTGAAACTTTCCTCCCGATTCATCCGTGATGGCAAGATGGGCAAAATAAAGGTCTTGAATGGTCCATTTCGATCTGTGATCTTTTGTTTCTCTTTTTAAACCCGTCCTGAAGAAGGTGAGTTGATAACCGTACGATTTCTTCTCTTGACTGTAAAGGTGGCCGGAATAATACCACCATTCTGTTTTGAATTCAGGATGCGAAAAATGATCCTGCGGAAAAGAGAACGTTCTTCCGGGAAGCGCCCGTTTAAAAAGCTCTGCATACAGTTTTGTTGGGGACAAAAGAATAAAGAAAAGCCCCAAAATGATAAGGTGCCATTTTCTCAGAGACTTTGTCTCAAGCATCATGTCTGATAAGATCCGTCATATCTTCATTGAATAGGTCAAATTAAACATATTATTAAACTGATGCAGTACAATATTTAGATCGCTAATCTTATATTGCAAAAATGAATCACATGTCAACCTTTTTCTGGCTTATTTGACAGTTTTCCCCTATTTCGATATAAACTCTACCAACAAACCTCGTATCAACTTAAAATATAATGTTAGAAATGAATTATGAAACATTTGAAGAATCAAAATATAGAAAGACACAGTAATCCTCGTCCTTTTCTCGTTTGCGCCACTACTACCTTACGGAAAGGGGACCATAAAGATGGGTTTGTCTCTTCATGTTTCAAATGCGGAGTTTCGGTCCATATTCCCGAGAAAAAAATGACGAATTGGCGTGATTATGGAGCCCGGGTTGTTTGCCCACGTTGCTCTGGTGGGACAACAGGTCAGATTCTGGAGACACTTTAATAGCTTAAACAGGAACAAAACATTTCTAACGAGTCAATCAAGGCGACGGGTGATAGCCCGTGCCTTTTTTGCAAGGGGGAGTGGCCCCGCGCCTTATTTCTCAAGTTGGGCCTCCTGCCAAGCCGATGATGTTGCCTTTGTGTCAATAGTGAGGACCGGCAATTGCTGGAAGACATTCCAATCAAAGAGCCAGGCGCGCGTCCGCCCCCACAAGTCACGATCCGGGCGCCAGGACTCGTCGCAGCGCACACGGGGATGCGGGGGCTTTTGTCCTTGTGGATTGTGATATTCCACTCGCTGTTCTATTCTTTCGGCTGGAACTTGCACGGCTCGGCACTCATGCCCCTCTTTTTCTTGCTGTCGGGCTATTCACTCGCTATCAGCTACGGCAAGAATAAATATAAGAGCCGACTTGAAGACGATGACCAGGATCGGCGGGACCAACGTCCCACGTTTGATTTCAAGAGCTTTTACCGAAACCGCTTTGCGCGAATCGCTCCCGTTTATTATGTGGGAATACTGATAGCGCTCCCCCTGTGCATCTTTGGACATGGCTGGGTGCAGCGGAACGAGATCGGTCGGGTGGTTGCCACCAACCTGTTCGCTCTGCAAATGTGGTTGCCGCATCCTGCAATTTTCAGCAGAAACATCGATGGCCCAGGCTGGACCATTTCCACCCTGGCCTTCTTCTATCTCATCTTCCCTTGGCTCCTCAAACGGTACCAAAGCCGGACGGACTCGCAATTGAATCGCTCGATCAATCTTCTGATGGTGGTGCAAGCCGTCGTGTTCTTTGGTCTCTATTTTGGCATTTCGAAGATTTTCGACCCTAACGCGGGCTTTTGGATGTCGCACGCCTGGCCCATTTTCAGGATAGCCGTGTTTGAGATGGGGCTGGTGGCCGGACTGTTGGTGCTCCGTCAAGGAAGTCCAGGTCGCGACACGTCCGTCAAGGTTATGGGCGTGTCAAACGTTCAAGGCCGCCAGTGGACGCGCACGGTTGAATGGGGCGCGGGGATTTTCGCATTTTTCATGGTTGTCTTGTCTATCGTTAGTGTGGTGGCAAAGTTCGATTTGGGCGGAAGTTGGTGGATGCAGGGGGTGTTTCCGTTCACGCTGCTTCAGATTATCGTTGGCCTGTCGATGGCCGAACAGGGTGCGGTGTCCGTCACTGGGCGCTTGCTGAATTGGCCACCCATGTTGTTTCTCGGCAGGATTTCCATGTCGTTGTACCTGGTGCATGAACCCATCATCCAGTATGTGGCCTGGATCGCCCGTCCCGATCAGCTCTGGATCAAGGAGTTGCCCACGCCGATGCCAGCCTGGGGACCGGTCGTCGTGATCCCGGCAAGCTTCGTCTTGGCCGTTCTGCTCGAACATTACGTTGAGTCACCCGCTCACAAGTATCTGGGGAGCAGGCCCAGAGCAAATTTTACATCATCGAGGAGAACTTCGCCAGAGTGAAAACGAATTTGGGCAACCAGCAGCTGTCGAAATGGAAAGGCAGGCCAACAACAGGATTCAGCCTGACACAAAAAGCCAGTGCGATTTTTTTGCAATTGAAGTGTCTTGGCTGGCTTTTTGTGCAGCTGATCCTTTTCGTTAGCCCTCGTGAATCAATACAAAGAAAATGGTATACTACTGCCGGAGGTGTTAAACCATGACAAGAATCGAGAAATTGGAGCGTGAGATCCAAAAGCTCAGTCCGGAAGAGCTCGCCAATCTTCGGGATTGGTTTCGCAAGTATGATGCGGACGCGTGGGACCGGCAGATCGAAGAGGATGTCCGCCGAGGAAGACTTGGTAGGTTGGCAGAAGAGGCCTTAACAGCCCACAAAACTGGAAGGACAAAACAACTTTGAAGCATTTCGCCTCACCTGCCTTCTGGAAATGTTACGAACGGCTTCCAGCAAACGTCCAAGAACAAGCCAACCGGTGTTTTGAACTCTTGAAGGCAAACCCACGACATCCCTCTCTCCACTTCAAAACAATCGGAAAATACCGGTCAGTCCGAATTGGCCTTCATTACGGTGCGCTTGCAGTCGAGGTCTCTGATGGATTGGTCTGGTTCTGGATTGGATCACATTCTGAGTATGACAAAATGATGGGCTAACAAATCAATCCAGCCAGCGGGGAAAGTCGTTTTTCTTTTTCATTCTGATCTCAGTGGCCCAGCGGTTGATAATCCTGACCCGGGGCGCGTGCGGCGACTCGCTAAAGAAGTGGCTCGCTGACGCCCGTGATGTCCAGGAGAAAATTATGAAAATATCATTCATGCATCCCAAAACAATCCTCCTCACCATAATGCTAATAGGATGTGCTAAATCTGATCCTTTCCCTGCTCTCCAATTGCCTATCTATCCGAGCGCAATAAATCCAAATAAAGCGATTGATTCGCCCGTTAAAGGGGCTAAATCTGTGGTTTATGATGTGGCAGTTGGCTTTCCTGCAAAGGAATTAACGGATTTTTACAATCAAGAAATGGAAAAAATAGGTTTTTTCCCCTTTCCAGAAAAGGGGATCGGTACATTCAAATGGGAAGATTTTAATGCTGCAAGCGGAGATCGGGAAGAGACCTCTAAAGTTCCTGCAAGATACACAGCGACATGGGTGAACAGTGAAAAAACACAGAAAGTATGGCTCTGTATTTATTATAAACCAAGAAAAAATTGCGAAAAGTGGGAAAACATTGCTATGGTAAGCTGTAATATGGCTAAGTATTTCGATATAGCCATGGCTAAAAGGCAATTAGAAAACATAAATAAATAATTGAGGATAACCAGGGCATGCAGTGGATCGCCGATCCGAGTTCCCGGTGAGCGTTAGCGTCGGATGGAGAAGACATGAAGTGTCCGCAGTGCGGTAACGACTTCGCCTTGGCGTGGAAGCGATATATCAAGGCCCCGCTCGGCAGGATGTCCTGCCCGACTTGCCATGCAAAGCTCACGTGCACGCATCGTTGGTTCTATTGGCCACTCATGATTCTTGGTTGTTGTATTCTGGGTATCCCACTGGCAATTCTGGGTGCAAAATACGGTGTTGTCGGCGTCAGGACGGGCTGGTTGATCGGTGCATTCGGCGTCGGACTCCCGTTTGATAAGTTTTTAGAGACCAGGTTCTTGGTGCTGAAGATGAGACAGGACAAGACGTCCAGCAAGCCGACTGAAGGCGACAGCCGATAGGCGTGCCTTAATATTGACCTTAGGAATATCAATAATAGGAGGGGACCAAATGGAGCTGTCGAAGGAAAAATTCGTCGAAAGGATTAAGGGGATCCGCGAAGTGTTAAAAACAGACGAATGCTCTGAATGTTCATGTCCGAACGTGAGATGTGAATGGCATGGAGATTGTCATAGCTGCATACGAATATACCGTCACTTCGGCCACCATGTGCCGAGGTGTTTGCAGTTCGTTTTGGACAAGAAGATTGCAAGGATTAACCAAGCTGCGGAAAACGAAATACAAAAGAGGTCTATAACGCCGGATGAATATTACGATTATTTAAATTTGGTCGCCCCGAAGAAAATGCCGGGCTGATTTCTACCATTAGAGTCACGAATGGAGATAAGATTTCTGAAGGATTATCCTGATAGTGTTCTTCTGATCGCCCAGTGGTACTACGCCGAATGGAGGGCTATTTACGAAGCATCAGGGATGTCTCTCGAGGATGTAAGAAAAACTGTTGAAGAACGTGCAAACACGGACAAGATTCCACTTGCGGTAGTAGGACTTGATTCCGGGCGAGTTATTGGCACTGGGTGCATCAAAGCGCACGACATGGACACACGAATGGACTTGACGCCGTGGTTAGCCGGAATATATGTCGAACAGACTCAGAGGGGCAAGGGCTACGGGTCAATGATTGTGAGAGGATTAGAAGAAATCGCAAGAAAATTTGGTATGGAGAGACTCTATCTTTACACGCCGCGGTCGGCCGCATTCTACGAAAGACTGGGCTGGCAAAAGTATGAAATTGCTACTTACAAAGGGCAGCGCGTAACCATTATGGAAAGAATGTTGCTCTAACATATTGATACCGGACGGGCGGAAGAAAACGGCTCCCGGTGGGCTCCACGTTTGCCGGGACATATTCGATTTGGAGGGCTACAAAAATTGACTTGACAAAGTATTCTTTTTGGGGTATTTTAGTAGTATGAAAGTCAAGACATCTATAACCTTATCGGAAGATTTACTGAAAGCGATCGATGAATATACAGGAGAATTTAAAAACCGGTCTCAATTCATTGAAGATGCCGTGCGGGCTTTTATTATACAATTGATCCAGAAACAGCAAGACGCCAGAGACCTTGAGATAATCAATCAGCATGCGGATCGTCTAAACCAAGAAGCCGCGGACGTACTTACCTATCAGGTTGATCTGTGAAACGTGGTGAATTGTATCGCGTTGTCAACCCGTCAGCTAAAGATCCTAAAAAATACAGAGTCTTTGTCATTGTAAGCCGCCAGGTTCTCATCGATTCTCGCTTTTCCACGGTCATTTGCGCCCCGATTTATTCGACTCATGACGGCCTTTCCACGCAGGTACTGGTGGGCGTAGATGAGAGACTGAAGCACGGTAGTAGTATTCACTGCGATGAACTCGTCAGTTTGGCCAAGTCGCTTCTAACCAACTTTGTCGGATCTCTCTCTCCTCAAAAAATCGAAGAACTCAATAGAGCTCTAAGTATAGCGCTGGATATTCGAGGCTTAAAGGCCTAACGAGTGGTTGAATCGGGGCGAATTTCAGAGTTACCCGGAACTGAGGTGCTATTGCCCCGGTTAGCTTGATTATTACGTCATTGTTATCCAAAGTGTTTTCCCTTTTTCAACATCTTCTTGTGCAATTCTTTGAAGTCTTTGGGCCTCATCACTTCCCTACTTTATCGACCCTACCTATTGCAACCTTAATATCCAGAGACGGTGTACGAGATCCAGCGACATCACGGCCGATGGTTGACGCTTGCCCTGTCCGTTACTATCTTTAAGTAGAGAATCTTACTTCTTCCCTTTTGCCTGTAACAAAATTTACAGAAATAAGGGAGGCCAAAGAACCGAGGATTTCGAATGGCAGGAGCGACTATTTGGAAAGGATCAATCCACTTTGGAGGCACGGATGTGCCCGTAAAGCTGCACACCGCGGTCAAAGAGGAGCGGATCCAGTTTCACCTTCTTCACAAGCGCGACCAGGCGAGGTTGCGCCAGCAGATGGTCTGTGCGTACGAAAAGCAGCCGGTGCCGGCGGAAGAACAATCGAAAGGGTTTGAAGTGGAAGAGGGGAAATATATCATCGTTGATCCGGAGGAGCTCGAACAAACGGCCCCGGAGAGCAGCCGGATGATCGAGGTTCACGAATTCGTAAAGACCGAACAAATCGACCCCATCTTCCTTGATCGCGTCTACTACCTGGAACCGGATACTACTAATATTCTGGGAAAAGGGTATCACGCGCTTGTCAGGGTTTTGAAGGAGATGGACATGGCGGGCATCTGCACCTGGAGCATGAGAAAGCGGTCCTATCTCGGCGCCTTGCAGGCACGCGAGGGGATTCTTCGTCTGACCCCGTTGCGGTATGCCGACGAAGTGATTCCGGTGGAATCTCTTGAACTGCAGGACGTCCCCTTGTCGGAAAAAGAGCTGAAAATTGGGAGCTTATTGATCGATCAATTGACGGCTCCCTTTGAACCGCAAAAGTTCAAAAACGAACATCAGAAGAAGCTGCAAGAGATGATCGAGAAGAAAGCCCGTGGAGAGAAAGTGGTGGTTCTGGCCCCCAGACGCCTGAAACCCACAAAATCAGACGAGCTGCTTCAGGTCCTTGAAGCGAGCCTGAAGAGAGCCGCCTGAGGCTCGGGGGTGGTAACCAAAGAGGCATGACATGGCTGTGCAGGGAATATGGAGTGGGACGATCAGTTTCAGCCTGGTGGCAATTCCAGTACGGCTGGTGACGGCGGTTGAGCCCGGCCGCGTCTCTTTTCGGTTGCTCCACAGCAAGGATTACTCTCCTCTCAAGAGAAGAATGGTTTGCCCGAAAGAAGGAACGACCGTGCCCCGGGATGAGATGGTCCGGGGATACGAAATCGTGCCAGATCAATACGTCCTGATGACGGACGAGGAGCTGGAATCCGTGACGCCGGAGCGGAGTCGCACGATTGAGATCACCGAGTTCATCGACATGAACGAGGTGGACCCAATCTATTACGATCACCCTTATTATCTCGTTCCTTCGAAAGGGGGCGAGAAAGCGTATCGGCTGCTGGTCGAGGTAATGCATCGGACAAACAAGGCTGGGCTTGCGAAATTCGTCCTGGCCGAACGTGAGCATCTGGGGGCAGTCACACCCAGGGACGGAGCGCTGGCCCTGATTACGCTTCGTTACAGCGACGAAACAGTGTCCGATGAAGGCATTTCGCCGAAGAAAGAAAAGATTACGGCCGAAGATGAAAACCGGATCAAAAGAAGCGTCAAGCAGATGATCGAAGATTTTCATCCGGAGAAATACGCGGACGAGCGCCGGAAGAGGATTATGGGTCTCCTGGAGGCGAAGGCGAAAGAAAAAGCTCCAGTGGAGGCCCCTGCGGTAAAGGAAGAAGAGGGAGAAGGTCCACCGGATCTGGTCGCCGCCCTGGAGGAGAGCATGCGGAAAGTGAAATCCCGTTAGAGAACATGCTCTCTAACGACCAAAGACACTTACCTTGTTTCGCATCTATACTACGGCAAAAATCCATGGCCGATAACGACTCGGCAGCATTCTCTAACGGGGTGAAGGAGAACCGGTGAACCGCACATTCGTGGAAATGGCGGGGAGGAGACTCCCTTTATCGAACCTTGAAAAGGATCTCTATCCTTCTTACGGTTTCACGAAGGCCCACATCCTGGATTACTACCGCCGGATTTCGCCGTTCATCCTGCCCCATTTGAAAGACCGAGCACTGACCTTAAAGCGCTATCCCGAAGGAGTGGAAAAGGATTTCTTTTTCGAGAAGCGTTGCCCGTCTCACCGTCCGGCCTGGGTGAAAACGGCAGAGATTCTGCAGGAGGATGGAGAGCGGATGACGGTCTGCCTTGTCAACGACCTGGAAACGCTGATGTGGGCGGAGAACCTTGCATCCGTTGAACTCCATGTGCCGCTGGCCAGGGCGGGTTCCCCCGAGACACCCGATTCCATGGTCTTCGACCTGGATCCCGGCGATCAGGCGAGCATCCTGGAGTGTGCCCGGGTGGCGCTGATCCTTCGTGACCTGCTCTCCAAAATAGGGCTTGCAAGCTATGTCAAAACCTCGGGCAAGAAAGGGCTCCATGTTTATGTCCCTTTGAATCGAAAGGAGACAACCTTCGAGGACACCAAGACATTTTCAAAGGCCGTAGCAGAAATCATGCAGAAACATTATCCAGACTGGGTAACAGCAAAAATGGCGAAGAAAGAGCGGAACGGAAAGGTCTTTATCAACTGGTCTCAGAACGACGCTTCGAAGACGATGATCTGCGTTTATTCCCTGCGCGCCCGGGAAAAACCATTTGTCTCGTTTCCGCTGGAATGGAAAGAACTGGATAATCTGGCCGGTCTTGGCAACCCTGAAAGGCTGCAGGTCATACCTTCAGAAGCCGTGAGCAGAGCTGAAAAAAAGGGGGACATCTTTCGAGAGATGCTCGTGAAAGAACAGAAGCTTCCTCATTTATGAGGTTTGCGGTTATCCTTTAAGATGGTCATTCCGGGCTTGACCCGGAATCCAGCGAATTTTCTATGAGACAATGGATTCCTGCACCCCCGGATCGCCGTCCCGGGCAAGTTTCGCAGGAATGACACACAAAGGAGACTATTGTGAGGCCGTTGATAACAATAAAATATTTTCAGGAGATAGACCTTTCAACATGGGCTTAAAAGAATACGCAGCCAAACGAGAATTCGAGAAAACGCCTGAACCGAAGCCGGGCCTTCGACCTGGCGGAGACCGTCTCATTTTTGTCGTCCATAAGCACGCGGCCCGGGCCCTTCATTATGATCTCAGGCTGGAGCTGGAAGGAGCGCTGAAGAGCTGGGCCGTGCCAAAAGGTCCTTCGCTCAATCCTTCCTCGAAAAGGCTGGCTGTTATGGTTGAAGACCACCCGCTCGATTACAGAGATTTTGAAGGGGCTATTCCAGAGGGGAATTACGGCGCAGGAAGCGTCATCATCTGGGACAGGGGGTTTTATCATCACCCTTCCACACGAGATGAGAACGATAGTGAGAAACTTCTGCTGGATGGATTCAGAAAGGGGGATTTGAAATTTATCCTTGAAGGGGAAAAGCTTCAGGGTGAATTCGCCCTGGTAAGAATGAGAAAGGACGGGAAGTCGTGGCTCCTCTTGAAGAAAAGGGATCGATATGCAACCGAAGGGGAAATTCTCAAGGAGAGCCGCTCCGTCGTGTCCCATAAGACCTTAGAGGAGATGCTCGAAGCCGACACGGAGAAATCGTTCAGACAAAAGAAATTAAACCAGATTCGCCTTCATGAAGCGGTGGAAAGCGAAGATCTGCGAAATACGCCGGTCAGGCCGATGCCGCATGGCGTAGAACCGATGCTCGCAACCCCAGTGGCGGAGCCGTTCGATCATCCGGATTGGATCTTTGAGGTGAAATGGGATGGGTACCGAGCGGTTGCCGAAATCCGGGACGGGAGTGTTTCCCTTTACTCCCGTAAAGGAATTTCGTTCGACAAAAAGTTCTCTTCTATTGCGGACTCGCTTCGGAAGCTCGGGTTTGAGGCTGTTCTGGACGGCGAAATCGTCATCGTGGATGAGCAGGGACGCCCCGATTTCCAGGCGCTCCAGCATTACCAGGATTCCAAGAGCGGTCATTTGCTCTACTACGTCTTCGATCTCCTCTACTTCCGCGGACATGATCTCATGGATATACCGCTGCTCCAGCGGAAAGACCTCCTAAAAAAAATTCTCCCATCCATTTCGAGAATACGATTCAGCGATCACGTACGGGAAGAAGGCGTGTTGTTTTACAACGTCGCTAAAGAAAAGGGGCTGGAAGGGATCGTTGCCAAGCATTGGCAAAGCGTGTACGAACCGGGCAGAAGGAGCCGGCAGTGGCTGAAGGTGAAGGCGCGGCTCACGCAGGAGGCCGTGATCGCGGGATTCACTGAACCGGGAGGCGCTAGAAAATATTTCGGCGCCCTTGTCTTGGGCGTAATCGAGGGGGACGAGTTGACGTACATCGGCCATGTAGGAGGCGGGTTCGCGGACGAAGATTTAAAGGAGATCCGCAAAAGATTGGACCCTCTGACTCAGGAGGAATGCCCCTTTACGGTGAAGCCGGAGACCAATGCCCCGGTCACCTGGGTAAAGCCGGAGATGGTCTGCGAGGTCGCTTTATCCGGCTGGACTGAAGATGGTGTGATGAGGCAGCCCGTTTTCTTACGGCTCCGTGAGGATAAAACCGCCCGTGACATCATGCGCGAGATGCCTCTAAAGGGCGATGGCGGAGGAATGCAAAAATGACGACAATCTACGTCGGCACAAGCGGGTATGCGTACAAGGAATGGAAAGGAAAATTCTACCCTGAAAAGATCTCTGCCAAGGAAATGCTTCGGTTCTATTCGGGGCGCCTTAAGACCGTGGAGATCAATAATACCTTTTATCGCATGCCGAAAGAGAGCGTGCTCGAATCCTGGGCAGAACAGGTCCCCGACGGTTTCGTTTTTGCGCTCAAGGCCCCTCAGGTCATTACGCACCTGAAGTGGCTGAGATATGTGACTGAGGAGACCGATTACCTCTTCAGGACACTGTCGGTTTTGGACAGAAAACTAGGGCCGGTCCTCTTTCAGTTTCCCAAGAGTTTTCGTAAGGACCGGCCTGCGTTGGAAGATTTTCTAGGTCTGATTTCCGGTGACAGGACCTGTGCTTTCGAGTTCCGAAACCCATCCTGGCTCGACGATGAAATTCTGGACCTCCTTCGCAAAAGCGGATCCAGCCTGTGCATCGCCGATTCGGATGAGAATCCGGCACATGAGATCGTCGGTACGGCCCCATGGGGGTACCTGCGCCTGCGCCGCTCCGACTACACGGATACCGATCTGTCGCAATGGATGGAAAGAATCCTTTCCCAAAAATGGGAAAATGCTTTCGTATTTTTTAAGCACGAAGACGAGGCCGGGGGGGCTGAAATGGCGGTCCGTTTTCAAGAGCTCGTCGATTCAGAAGCAAAGAAAACCAAGACAGGAAAAATAAAAAGAGTATCACTCACAACTCATAACTCTTAATTCATAGTTCATGATTCATGATTCATAACTCATAACTCATAACTCATAACTCTTAACTCTTAACTCTTAACTTTCTATTCCATCCTCAATGATTCCACCACATTCACTTTGGCGGCCCGGCGGGCTGGAATGAAGCCAGCGCCGATGGAAGTGACCATTACAATCAACCAGGACTCTATCAAACTCCGAATTGGAATTGAGAACTGAATGGTCCATCCGAAGGACTGTTTATTGATAACGTAGATCAGGAGGACAGAAAGAAGGAAACCACAGACGAGGCCAAGAATATGGCTGAAAAAGCCGATCATCCCGGCCTCGATGAGGGTGGTCTTCTGAATCTGCCTTTGGAATGCGCCCACGGCCCGGACGATCCCGATATCCCGTTGCCTTTCGATGATCAGGGCATTCAAAGAATTGACGATTCCAAGAATGGCCACGATGATGGCGATAAATTCAAGGGCGTAGGTAATCGCAAAGGTCTGGTCGAAGATCTTCAGAACCTCCTTTCGCAATTCACGATGGGAGACCACAAAAAGGCGATAAGGTTTTGAATATCTCTCCCGGATGATCTTCTTGAAGGCTTCCTGAGAAACCCCGTCTTTAAGATAGATGCCAGCGCTATGGATCGTCTCATCCTTCCACAAAGATTGGAAAAGCTTCTTCTCCAGTAAGACCATGCCCCAATCCGAGGAATAGTCGTAGAAAACACCGGCGATCAAAAACGCCTTTTCACCCTGCGGGGTGTTGAGCTTGATCCGGTCTCCGGCCTTCACGTGATGTCTGAGCGAGAAACTCTCTGTCACGAGAATGGCTTTTCCTGCTGCGAATTGTTGAAGGATCGCCCGAGGATTTCCTCGAATGAAACGAATGACTTTCATATTGAGAAAGACCTGCCCGTCCACGGAGGCAATGAGAGCGGGCTGGCCTTGATATTCAACTTCCAAGGCCCTGAAAGAATCCACAGCCCTGACTCCGGGAAGGGAAGGCAGCTGCCTTGAGACCTCAAGAGGGAGAAGGGCGGAATAACCTGTGATGGAGTAGGAGCCCGGAAAGATGAACACATCCCCGTTGATCGATTGCTCCACCCAGAGGTCCACTGTCTTTCGGAAGCTCAGGATCATGATGGAGATGCTGATGAGCATGGAGAGGGCGGTCATCAACGCAGCGATGGTGATGGCGGTTCTGGCCATGGAGTCATGGAGATATCGACTCGCCAGTTTTCCCTCCGATCCAAATAGGCGGTGAAGAAGCGGGGCAAGGAGACGGTTAAGGAGGGTGGTCACAGAAGGGGTCAGGAAGGAGACCCCGATGAGGATGAGGAGTGCAGCCAAGAAGCCGAAGATGGGCCGATGAGCAATGGGTCTCTGAAGAGCAAGGATGAGCGACAGGATGAGAAGACCCACACCGATGAGACTGAAATGTCCGAGGCGGATTTTTATTTTCGTTTCTAAAGTCCCCAGCGCCAGGGCCTCCTTGGGTGCAATCTTGGAGGCTTCTCTTGCAGGGCCGATCGAGGAAAGGACGGAGGCAAGCACTCCCATCACGAACCCCGCCGTTAAAATGGATGGAGAAATCACGAGATGTTCTGCTTTGACCAAGATATAGAGGGCAGTAATCGTCCTGGAGACCAGATAGAGCATGACCTTTGCCAGTACTATCCCGACTCCTATTCCGATCAGACTTCCCAGGCAGCCGATCCACGCTGCTTCAGCGACGAAAAGGCCGAGGACCTGAGGCCGGGTAAGTCCGATGCTTCGAAGTATCCCGATTTCCCTCCTCCTCTGGATGACAGAAACGGAAATGGCATTGTAAATCAAAAACATCCCGACGATTAAAGAGACGAAGCTGAGGGCGGTGAGGTTGAGGTGAAAGGCCGAAACCATCTTCTCGATTTGACCGCTGCGGGTATCGGATCGACGAACTTCAACCCCCGGAGGAATCACTTTTTTTAGCTCTCTCTCTGTTACCTCGATGGGCCGGGATTTGTCCACCATCAGGTCAATCCGGTCGATGAGACCGACCTTTTCCAGCGCTTCCTGGGCGGTGGCAATGTCAATGAGACCGAAGTTGCCCTCCAGCGATTTGGCCGGCCCCTCCATCTTCAAGAGATTGGTGATGGTGAGAGTGACTTTTTTTGAACCTACAATGAGCGTGATTTTCTGTCCTTTTTCTAATCCGTTTCGGTTAGCCAATTTTTCTGTGATGGCAATGGAATGAGGAATTTTCAAAAAAAGGAGACCCTTGTCATCGGTCTCGTAAAACTGATATTCCCTGAAAGGACGATCGCTGAAAACATCGATGCCGAGGAGGTAGAGAGGTTCTCCGATGGGCTCATCCATCTTAGAGACATACTGAATAACGGGTGTAGCGGCTTTGATCCCAGGAACTTTTTTTACCTTAAGATAGACCTCTTCAGAAAAACCTCTTCCGAAAGAAGTGACCTGGAGATTGGCTTTTCCCGAGACATGATCGACGGAGGCGTTGAAGGATTCGATGGCGGTGTGAATGGCCGTCTGAACGCTCACAAAGACAGCGACTCCCAGGGCAATCCCTACCATGGAGAAGAGGGTCCTTCCTTTATGATAGCGAAGATGACGGAGCGTGATGTTTTTGAGGAGATGAAAGAGGACCATAAAATAAAATGTCAAATGTCAAAACCCAAATGATAAATCAATGGCAAATGACCAAATGTCAAAAATCTTCTTGGTCATTTGGATTTTGGATTTCCTTTGAACTTTGATATTTGAAATTTGGAATTGATTTCATTCACAGGAGCTTGCCATCGCGCATTCTGATGACCCGATCTGCCATGGCGGCTCCTTCCTGGCTGTGAGTGACGAGGATAACAGTCTTCCCTTGCCCGTCCCGTAATCGCCCCAGGATGTCCAAGACCTGCTTTCCTGAAGCCGAGTCGAGATTACCCGTTGGCTCATCAGCGAGAATGATTTCAGGATCGTTGATCAAAGCGCGGCAGATGGCCACCCGCTGCATCTCGCCACCAGAAAGTTCGTGAGGATAGTGGTCCCTCCTTTCATAGAGGTCCATTTCATGAAGAAGGCTTTCAATCTTATCACCCGGAGGGTTCGAGCCTTGCCTTAACAGGTGGGGGAGGGCGATATTCTCTTTAAGGCTGAGAATGGGCAGGAGGTTGAAAAACTGGAAGATGATGCCGACGCGATCTCTGCGGTAAAGGGTCAACCGGCGGTCATCCATCGTGGAGATATCTTCTCCGTTGATCATTACCCAACCCTGATCCGGAGAATCCAAGCCGCCGATGATATTGATCAAAGTGGACTTTCCGCAGCCGCTCTTGCCTGTAATGGCTAAGAATTCTCCCCTTGAGATGTTGACGTTGATGTGATCCAGGGCGACCACGGGATTTTCTCCCTGGAAATAAATTTTTGTAACATTGATCAATTCGATAAAGTGGTCTTCTATCATTGTCATAAAAAAAGAGCAGGAATCAAATTTCTCCTGCTCTTTTTATATATCGGGGGAATGGTGAATTGTCAACGGGTATACCAGATTCTTTCTAACCCTGATTGATCCTCTTTAAATGTTTAACGAGAACGATTAACATGACGGGAATAAGGGCTCCCACGACAACAACCGCCCCTCCCACAATATAGATCTTTGGGCCTATGTCCTCAACGGTTCTGACGACCTGCATGACGGCAATCGATACCATGGCAGCCAGGATGCACATGAGAATGATGAGCCCTACGATATTCGATGAGCTTATCTTAATCATCTTGGATTCCTCCTCTCTTTATGGAATGACAGACCTTAATGTTTTCCTGCACCCGGTAGACGGTTCTTGGCAGGACATGGAATCTCTGCTGTCCCTTCTACTTCACGGCCAAAGGCTCGGTACCCGGGAGGGCGGCCTCTTCTTCCACCTTAGTCTCCTTCTTCAGAGCGCCTTTGGAGGCGGTGCCGATGAAGCTGAGGAAAAGGATCGCTGCCGGAATCAACTGGAGAAGGATTATGATGGCACCGATAATCAAGAAGATCCAGAGAGTAATGCCAGCGCCTTTCAATTCGATGGACCTGGCAAACGCGGGAGTCGCAAGCAGTGTCATCGCTAACCCAGCTACCCCGATCTTTAAAGCTTTTCTTTTCCCTAACATGGCCAATTCCCCTTTTCTTCTCCATCCAAGCTTTTGAGTTAATTCAACCTCTAAAAGTGCATACCTGATGCCAAGCCGGAGAGCGAATAGAAAAAATCTGTAATGGATTGATAATATTAAATTTTCTATGCAATAGATTTCCGTGAAGGGGATTGCGAAAAATCAAACGTGTATATCCAGAATATACATTTCTTTAGGGTGGATACGTTCTTATTTTCACAAGCAATTGAAATTTAATGCTTTTAGGTGAATACAATAATCATACACATATATGCTTATCACCCGTTTGGCGGCGCGAAGTTCCTTTTCACCCAGTCCAAAGAGATTCCCGGATGAGACGAAGGCCAATATCCCACGATTGGATGTCCTATTCCCTCGCAAAAAAAGACTTGACAGATTTATTCTGATTGTTTATATTAATCAGTATAATCTGAATTATATGAATAAGCTAATTAAACTGAATATCATTAGGAGGTGAGAAGACATGGTCAAAAAGCCAGGAAAGGGATCCTGCTCCGGACCTGCGTGCGGGGAAATGAGTTGTTGTAAGGTTGAAGCACTGATTAGCGTCGATGAGCGTGGGCAGATGGTGCTCCCCAAAGAGATCAGAGAAAAAGCCGACATTCGTACGGGCGATAAGTTGACGCTTGTCAGCTGGGAAAAGGACGGAAAGGTGTGCTGCTTCACTTTGATTAAGGCCGACGAGTTCGGAGACATGGTGAAAGGACTGCTGGGCCCGATGATGAAGGAAGTGATGGGAAGCGATGCTACGTAAGAATAAGATGGAGGTGATCGAAAATGGAAAAGGAAGAGATAAGAAGAACCGTAAGAGAAGGCTATGGCAAAATTGCGAAGCAGGACAGCTCGTATTGTGGATCCGGAAAATCCTACTGCGGGAACGCGGATTCCCCACAGAAGATTAGCAAGGGCATCGGATATACTGAAGAAGAAATGAAAGCCGTTCCTGAGGGGGCAAACCTCGGGCTCGGATGCGGGAACCCCGTCGCTCTTGCATCATTGAGGAAAGGGGAGGTGGTCCTGGATCTTGGCTCAGGCGCTGGGTTTGACTGCTTTCTCGCTGCCATCTAGGTGGGCAAGACAGGGAGGGTCATCGGTGTTGATATGACGCCAGAAATGCTGGAGAAAGCGAGAGAGAACGGTAAGAAAGTTAATTCTGCAAACGTAGAGTTCAGACTTGGAGAGATCGAAAATCTACCGGCTGCTGACAATGCTGTTGATGTTGTGATCTCCAACTGCGTGATCAACCTCTCTCCGGAGAAAAAAAGGGTATTTACCGAGGCATTCAGAGTGCTGAAACCGGGCGGCAGGCTGATGGTTTCGGATATCGTTTTGTTGAATGAGCTTCCTGATGTCTTGAAAAACTCGATTGAGGCATATGTCGGTTGTCTGTCTGGGGCGTTATTGAAAGATGAATACATAAGGACCATAAACGCGGCAGGGTTCAAAGATGTTAGAACAATTGACGAAACATCTTTCCCGATGGAGTTTATCGCCAATGATCCAACTGCGAAGGCAGTTATCGAAAATTCGAAAATACCGCCTGAAAAAGTGAGAGAGGTTGCAAGTTCTATCTTGAGCGTAAAGGTTTACGGGATCAAATCAGATATCCTCACGTAGAAAGGTACAACGGAAACGGGGTGAGCGGCATGAGTTCATGGATACAGCGACGGGAAGGGACAACCTCCTTTCTTACTCTGATGCGCCCTCCTGTTAACTCCCTCGACTTGGAGGCTCTAAATGAGTTGGCAGAGGCTGTGGAGAAGGTGGAGGCTGATAGGGAGTGTCGGGTCTTAGTGGTTACAAGCGGGATCGAAGGGATATTCTGCTCTGGCGGTGACCTGAGTTTCTGGCGTCAGATCCGCAACGGAAAAGAGGTCAGCCAAGCGGGGCGTAAAGTCTTTGCCCGGATCGAACGATTCTCCAAGCCGACTATTGCCGCCATCAATGGTCACATTGTGGGCGACGGGTTGAATCTGGCCCTTGCCTGTGATCTCAGGATTGCATCCGAAGCAGCCACGATTCGCCTACCAGAGGTCGCCTACGGGTTCATCCCCGGTTGGGGACTCATACGGCGCCTCGTTTCCTTGGTGGGACGTTCGAATGCCTCCGAGCTTCTATTGACCGGTCAGCAAATGGAAGCCACACGGGCTCGGGTGATCGGACTGGTAAACGGAGTGATTTCGCCTGACTGCCTCATTGACGAGGTATTGGCACGAGCACGGAAGATGGCCGCTTTCTCTCCCACCGCCCTACAGGCAGTCAAGTGCACTCTTTTGGGAGGAAATGAAAGGGCTTGTTTTGAGGCTGTCTGGGGCAATGCAGACTGGCAGGAAGGGATTGAGAGCCTTTTCGCTAAGAGAACCCCGGTGTTTCGTTCTGATAAAAAGGGAGGTGAGAGGTGTGATTTCAATAGATGTATTCAAACAGATTGAATTACGAGTCGGTGAGATACTCAGTGCCGAGAGGGTTTCCGGCTCAGACAGACTTCTCAAACTGACGGTGGATCTAGGCGGAGAACAACGGACCATCGTTGGAGGATTGGGGCAGAGCTATACGCCAGAAGAGCTGCAGGGGTTGCAAGCTGTGGTAGTGGCAAATCTCGTCCCGGCCAAAATTAAGGGAATCGAATCTGCGGGGATGCTCTTAGGGGTTGGTTGTGAAGATGCCAGGGCTGTAGTCCTACTTACGGTTAACCGGCGGGTTCTTAACGGGACTTTGGTGGTCTAACCACGGATTTTCCGGCCCCAGGCCTTCGCTCCCTATCTCTTCTCAAAGCTCCTTGACTGCTTGAATTTGATTTGTCTCTTATCCGAAGAACTCTTGAGTTAGTTTAGAAAAGGGTTGACGGTGCGGAGGGGTAAAATTTATAATGAATTATAAAAACCCGGGGGTTTTCTATGTGGGATTATACAGAGAAGGTTAAGGATCACTTTCTGAATCCGAGAAATGTTGGAGAAATTGAGAATCCGGACGGCGCCGGTGAAGTAGGATCGCTGGCCTGTGGGGATGCTTTAAGGCTCACTTTTAAATTGGACGAGAAAAAAAAGATCAAAGATGCAAAGTTCAAAACCTTTGGCTGTGCCAGTGCCATCGCTTCGTCCTCTGCCTTAACGGAGATTATCAAGGGAATGACGCTTGATGAAGCGGCGAAGGTCACGAATCAGGATATTGCCAACTATCTGGGAGGACTTCCCGTAGAAAAGATGCATTGCTCGGTAATGGGAAGAGAAGCCCTCGAGGCTGCGATCGCCAATTATCGCGGCCAGAAAGTCATGAAGGAAGATTTCGAAGTGGTCTGCAACTGCTTCGGTGTGACGGATAGAGAAATTATCAAGACTGTTCGAGAGAACGATCTCAAGACAGTGGAACAGGTGACCTACTACACCAAAGCCGGAGGAGGATGTGGTCAGTGCCATCCAAAGATTGAGGCGATTATCGAAAAAGTGAGAAAGGAGATGGAGAAGGAAGCCCCTCCCCCCAAGCCGGAGAAAAAGAGGTTAACGAACATCCAGAAGATCAAGTTGATCGAAGATACGTTAGGAAGGGAAATCATTCCGGCCTTGAAGGCTGACGGTGGCGATTTGGATTTGATCGATATCGAGGGAAACAAGGTTTACGTTGCGTTGAGGGGCTCCTGTTCCTTCTGCCCCAGCGCTGAGATCACCTTAAAACAGTATGTCGAATCGAAGTTAAGGGAATTTGTCAGCGACGATATCGAAGTGGAGGAGGTCAGGCCGTGAAGACCGTTTATGTGGACAATAATGCGACAACCATGGTGGCGCCGGAGGTCTTGGAAGTGATGGTGCCCTTCTTTTCCGAGTACTATGGAAATCCCTCAAGCATGCACTTCTTCGGAGGCCAGGTTCAGAAGAAGGTCGATGAGGCCAGGGAGAAGGTGGCAGACTTCTTAGGGGCAGAGCCTTCTGAGATCGTCTTCACCAGTTGCGGAACAGAGAGTGATAACGCGGCGATATTAGGGACGCTTGATTCCTATCCGAAAAAGCGACACCTGATCTCTACCCGAGTGGAACATCCTGCAGTTGGAAATGTTTCTACCTATTTGGGCCGAAAAGGCTACCGGGTCACCGAGCTTTCAGTGGATCGAGAGGGACGGTTAGATCTTGATGAATTAAGGGAGTCACTAGCCGATGAGACGGCTCTGGTCACCATCATGTATGCCAATAATGAAACGGGGGTGATCTTCCCTATCGAAGAAATCGGTGAAATTGTGAAAGCCCGGGGAATTTCTTTCCACACCGATGCCGTGCAGGCAGCAGGAAAAATTCCTCTCAACATGAAGAAATCGAAGCTGGATATGCTCTCCATCTCCGGCCATAAACTCCATGCCCCTAAGGGGATCGGAGTCCTCTACATCCGAAAGGGGACTAAATTTTCTCCGTTCTTGATTGGCGGCCATCAGGAGAAAGGGCGAAGAGGGGGCACGGAGAATGTTCCTTACATCATCGGTCTGGGGAAGGCATGCGAACTGGCCAAAAAGCATCTTGATGAGGAGAACACGAAGGTCAGGGCTTTAAGGGATTATCTCGAGGCGAAGATTTTGGAGAAGATCCCGAATACCTTAGTGAACGGGGAACGGGTCCATCGACTTCCCAACACGGTGAGCGTCAGTTTTGAATATGTGGAGGGCGAATCGATTCTCCTTCTCCTTTCCGATCTCGGTATCTGTGCCTCATCCGGCTCTGCATGCACCTCCGGTTCACTGGAACCTTCGCATGTCCTCAGAGCAATGGGTGTTCCCTTCACGGCTGCCCACGGGTCGATCCGCTTCAGCCTCTCGATCTATAATACAAAAGAGGAGATGGATTATATCGTCGAACATCTCCCCCCGATCATCCAGAGGTTGAGGGATATCTCACCCTTCTGGAAAGACTATCTGAAAGCCCAGGGGAAAATGTGATCGCAAAAAAATTTCGATCGTTCCTCTCGAAGAAGGTTCTCAAGCTTAATCGGTAAGAAACTGTAGAGGAGACACAAATGGAAAACCGGGAAGCCTATGAAAAAGCGAAGAAGAGGGTGGAGGCAAAGATAGGATTTTATTTTCACTTGGCGGTCTATGTGGGGGTGAACGTTCTACTCATTGTTGTCAACCTGACCACTTCACCTCAATATCTTTGGTTCCAATGGCCATTGTTCGGATGGGGGATAGGCGTCTTCTTCCACGGATTGTCCGTTTTTGTCTTCTCCGGCAGGAAATTTAGCGAAGCCAAAAAAAGGATGATCGAAAAAGAGATAAAGAAAGAGTCTGGATGAGAGGATATCTTGTCCGTTTTTGCGCCGTTAGAAAGCCCCAATATTTATGGCGGGGTCGCGGAGGCGGGTCGGGAACTGACATCATATTTTGGGAGGTTCGTTTTCTTTTTTGATTAGTCCAAAGCCTCCACATCCTGTGCAAACATTAAACTCATCAGGTTTTTTGTGCACCTTACCTTTCCCGTTGCAAAGCGGGCAGACAGCCATCCCATATTTTTCTGGGTTAAACATCTTGTCCGTTGAAGTCTTTTTACCTTTTCTCACCTCACCTGCCCTTCTCGCGACCCGCTCCGGTAAATCGTTTGCCGCCTAAATCAGCAGGACGCAATAATCCTGGATTCAATTTTAGTCATCATTCAGTCGAAAAAGTATACAGCGAACACGGTATTTTTTGAAGAAAGAAACCGTACTTGGGCAGAAAAAGGGCTTTGACTCAAACTCGTTGCTCAAGGAGCACTCAAGATTCATGAAGAGCGGGCCTAAGCCCCACCCGCTTAACCGGTCAACCGACCTCCCAACGTTTTGCCGGGCGAGGTCAGGCAAAATAAAAAGAGACCCCGGTGAAAACCCGGGGCCTCTTTTCTCTATTTAGCTTAACGAAGTTGCGCTTAGCTCACTACGACGACGTTGGTCGCCTGGGGACCCTTCGGACCTTCGGAAACTTCGAACTCCACTTCGTCGCCTTCGTACAGGGATTTAAACCCGTCTCTCTTGATGGCAGAAAAGTGAACGAAAACATCATTTCCATCGTCTCTGGAAATGAACCCGTAACCCTTCTTTTCGTTAAACCATTTCACACGACCTTTGGCCACTACAACTCACCTCCTTTCTTCTTTTAAATTCAAGTAAGTTGTAATAGCCTTTGGTCCTTAAAAAAAAGCCGCAAAAGTTTTAAGAAGCACTTTTGCGACCTTTTGTGATCCAAACAAATACTTCTTACAACCTACACGAAGATTATCCCATTCTATTTCTCACATGTCAAGTGTTTTTAATAACGCGTAAGTGGCTGATTATCTTCGTGAAAAATAATCTGATGGTGCTACCCTTGATGTATTACCTACAACACTTCTTCATCTCTGGAAACAATTGTGGGTAAGTGTTTGCTCTGCTCTCTCCATTTCAAAGGTGACAACGTGAAGCTTGGAAATGTTTTTTGTCGTCCCTATGCGTTGCCCTGGGTTGACAGAAAGAGTTATTCCAATTCGATTCACGTAGGTGCCAGAGAGTTCTGGCGCCTCATGGATATGCCCATGAAGCGTAAGAAGAGGCTGATTTTTTTCAATGAACCTTTTGATGGATCGGCTCCCCGCCGATTTCCCTCCTTCAATGAGATCCAGTCGAGTCCCAAAAGGAGGAGAATGCATGACGTAGATCGCTCTTTTTGGATGAAGAGGTTTTGGGAGTCGATCTAAATCTTCCTCAATCGTTTCTCGTCCTCTGAGATAGAGGTAGGGATCAACAGGGCTCAATTGGCCGGATTGATCAGAAGATCGAATATAAGAGGGATTCTTCTGAGGAGGCCAAGGGGCTTCCCGGTCGTCCATCTTCTCAAAGTCTTTTGGCCGGAACGGAGTCGGAGGTACAAACGGGTAACCGATGAGTTCGTATCCATTCTTGAGTCGATAGCTCCTTTGGTTAAGATCGATGATCTTCTCCGTAGCCCTAGTAAAAATATACGGAAAGCCCAGATCCCAGTTTCCGGCGATGAGAAAAATTTGCTGGATCGAAGAGGTCTCCAACACCTTCTTGAAAAACATGGAAAGAAAATGATCAACGAAGTTTTTTTGATTTGGAACCATATCTTCGTATCGTTTTGTCGGAGGAAAAGAGGGGAGAAGGTCGCCCCCTATTACCATGAGTTCCGAGGAAGAAGAAATAGCCAGCGATAAGAGTTCCTGATAGAAGTAAATTTCACCGTGGAGGTCCGAGGTGTACAAAATCTTCATATCAATAACCAAACTCCCTGCCTACCGGCAGGCCCTGAACCTAACCTGGTACAGGGCAGGCAGGCAAGCACTAAATGACAAAGTTACTTCGTCATTAGGTCAATAGGTCATTAGTAAATGAATGAATAAATTACCCAGTGACTTAATCACTAAGAAGATGTTGGAATTTGGGATTTGGAATTTCCATTCCGTAGGAATGAGCCTATTCCTCAAAGTCGTCTGAAAGGATCCATTTATCTTTCGTGCTAATTATTTTGAAGGTAACCTTGCAATAGGAACAGAGGACCAGATCCCCTGGCTTCTCGGTTCCGTCAAGGGGGATATCGGCATCACAGATAGGACACTCCAATTCCGTGACCATGGATCGCCTCCTTGGGTTCGAATAGAGATTTCAATATTTAAAATCTCAAGAAAAATCAAGTCCTTTTTTCCCTTCTCAGTATTTTTGGAGAATGCTTTGAATTTTTTTCTTGCATCATAGTCTAAGACTATATAAAAATACGGAGTAGAGAGGAGAAGCTTTGATGAACAGAAAATTAGTTAAGATCAGCGCACTCGTTGTTGTCTGCGCCATAACCGTCTTTTTATTGGGATGTCCGCCGCCGGTGGTCAGGGTCAGACCCCCTGAGCCTCGGGTGGAAGTTTACGGATCGCCCCCTTACCCAGAAGCGGTCTGGAGACCCGGGTATTGGGATCATAGAAGAGGGGAATGGGTTTGGATTCCTGGCCATTGGGCAAGACCTCCAAGACCTCACGCCCATTGGGTGCCTGGCCAGTGGGAACCGAGAGGGGGAGGTTGGGTCTGGCGGGAAGGTCACTGGGAGTACAGATAGTTAAAAATGAAGAGTTAAGAGTTTAGAATTTAAAATTGAGGTAAAAAAAACTACCAGAGGTCAGAAGAATTCGGAATTTCTGGAATAACCTTCCTCCATTTTCAAGACGGGGAAATGGGCGCTCGGGTCTTCCCTTTCACCTCACGATTTGCCACAGAGCCCGGCCATTTTCCCATCAGGACATCCGCTACATTCTTCGCCGTCCTGCGCTTCAGTTCACTGATCGATTCCTCTGAATAGAAGCCGATATGAGGGGAGAGGACAACGTTATCCATTTTAAGGAGCGGGCTCTGAGAGTCGGGCGGCTCTTTCTCCAAGACATCCAGGCCTGCTCCGGAGAGGAGACCTTCTCGCAATGCTTGGATGAAGGCCTTTTCATCGATGATCGGTCCTCTTGAGGTATTGATGAGGAGCGGTTTTTTTTCATTCTTCTAAACTCCTTCTCTCCGATCAAATGTCGGGTGGAATCGTTCAACGGACAGTGAATAGAGATGAAATCCGATTCCTTCAAAACGGTATCGAACTCTTTGAGTTCAGCCCCCTCAGGAGCTTTCTTAAGATAGGGATCGAAGGTTATCACCTTAACGCCGAAGGCAGAGATTTTTCTTGCCACTTCCAATCCGATCTTTACACATCCGATAAGGCCAAGCGTCTATCCACTGGTTCGATGGATGGGGATCCCCGAGTGAAAATCCCACTCGCCGGATTTCACCTTTCGGTCAAAGAGGGCAGTTTTTCTGATTAATGTCAGAATCATCGCGATGGTCTGATTGGCTACCTCATCCATGCAATAGTCGGGTACATTGGCGACGGTCATTCCTAAATCGGTGGCGGCCGTGAGGTCAATGGAATCGACGCCGACTCCATACCGCGCAAGCACTTTACACCTTGGGAGCTGTTTCAGGATATTGCGGGTCAGGGGCGAATATTGGTTAATGAGCCCATCCGCCTCTTTGCAGGCTCGGATCAGATCCTTTTCCTCCTTGACTTGCGCCAAAATCAATTCAGCGCCAATCCGACCTAACTCCTCTCTTTCCTCTTTAATGGAGCCATGGTCACAATCGGTGATAACCACTTGGTAGGAATGGTGCTTCATTTTCCACTCTCTCCTCTTATGGAATTAAGATCACCTTAGCCGCCTGAAGGTTCTCTAACAGATGAAAGGCCTCTTCCCATTTTTCGAGGGGAAGCTTGTGGGTGATGATTTTTTCAATCGGCAACACACCTTTTGAGATGAGGCCGATCGTCGTTTCCCAGGCGGTCCAACTGCTAGAGAAGCAAAAGTCGTAACGGAGAGCCTTGAAGATTCCACGATCGTACGGAATGGGAACTTCTTCCTTGCCTGAAATGCCTACGGCGCAAATTCTTCCCATTCTTCTTACCATTTCAAAGGCCTGAAAGATCGCTTTCCCACCTCCTGATGTCTCAATGAGGAGATCGAAACCCAGACCGTTGGTTATCTCCAAGACCTTCTTCACTGGATCCTCTTGATCGACATTGATGGTGAAATCCGCTCCCAGTTCTCTTGCCTTTCCGAACCGGATGCCTTCATCCGCACTCCTTCCGGTGACCGCTGTGATTCTTGCCCCTGCTGTCTTGGTCACGGCAAGGGAGATGAGGCCGATGGGACCGGGCCCGGTGATGACCACAGACTCCCCTGCCTGAAGCTTGCTTCTTTCGAGGATGGAGGTGACGCAGATGGCGGTGGGTTCGATGACTGCTCCCGCTTCAAAGGAGACATTATCCGGCAGGTGATGGAGAAGACGGGCGGGGCCTGCGACATACTTGGTATAGGCGCCGTTAACGCCGATACCATAAGGTCTCTTTTGCTCGCAGACCTGAGGGAACCCGCTCTGGCACATATAGCAGGTACCACAGGATCCTGTCCTCGTCTCACTGACGATCCGGTCTCCGGCCTTCCATCCTTTCGCTCCCTTTCCGACATCGACGATCACTCCGGAGAATTCATGGCCTAAAATAACCGGAGGCCAGTAAGGATGGGCGTCATGGTAGATATGGAGGTCACTTCCACAGACCGATACCGCCTTCAGCTCGATCAGGACTTCATCATCCTTCATCTTGGGCTCAGGGACCTCCCGGATTTCAACCAGCCCTTTTCCTTTCCCGTATTTCACCACTGCTTTCATTCGATCTCCTTTTAACGGTAGCACCCTCACCTGATGGGGCGAATTTTACTTTTTGATCACCGGCAGGATCTCGCCGCCCCTTTGAAGGACAGCCACCTTTGCATCAGGACCCGATAGTGAAAAGGCGATGTCCAGTGCCTCCTGCGCTTCTTGGGCATGGATAAGACCCAATCTCTCGGTTTCGTCTTTTGATATTCCCCGGGAGACCATAATCCCCTTCGCCCTTTCTTTGATCACCCTCCCCACATGGACGAGATGAGCCGCGGCCGTCAATTTCTTTATGATCCCCTTCCGAACCTTTTGGTCAGCGTCTTCAAATGTTTGATACCCGAATTCAAGAACCTCTGGATGGCTTGGTGAGATTCCTTCCGGACACGGGGAGACCAGAATCACCACCCCGCCCTGTTTGACTGCTAACTCGGCTGCATAAATTCCTTTTGCTGCCAGCCAAAGCTCCGAGTCATAAGGATAGGGGCTGACCATGACAATATCGGCCTCTCGAGGGAGTATGGATTGATAGACTTGTTGCGAACGGACGGCACCGGTTCGATAAGCCTGAATGGGATCACCTATCACCGCCTCCACCACGGAATGACAAACAAAGTAAAGGGACTTTTGACGCAATCCACTATTAATTTCCAATTCACAACTCTTAACTCTATTTTCCTCTTGCTTCTCGAATCGCCTTGAGGAAGGCGCGGGCGTTCTCCGTGATGACATGAAATTTCTTTTCCTTGATGGCTTTCTTATCCACCAACTCTCCACCCACACCGAGTGCAGCGGCCCCGGCCTTGATGAAGGCCCCTGCATTCTGAAGGTTAACGCCACCTGTAGGAACGAGGAGGATTTGTGGCAATGGTCCCTTCAACGCTTTGAGATACTCCGGTCCCCCGACTTGGGCGGCAGGAAACACCTTGACCATATCCGCCCCTGCATTCCAGGCAGTGAGGATCTCGGTCGGAGTCATCGCTCCGGGAATGGCCACGGCGCCATAGCGATGCGCAAGATAGACCAGATCGAGGTTGAGGGTAGGGCTGACAATGAATTGAGCCCCAGCGAGAAGAGCTGCCCTTCCTGTCTCAGGGTCCAGGACTGTTCCTGCGCCCATGATGATCTCATCCGTATATTTCTGTGTCAGCTCTTTGATCACATCAATCGCCCCCTGGACGCTCATCGTGATTTCAATAAAGCTCACGCCGCCTTCTTTGACGGCATCCGCAACCTCAATTGCCTCCCCGGCTGAAGTCACCCGAATCACCGGTATCAGGCCCTCTGCAATCATTCGATTGAGAACCTCTCTTTTCTCCATATCGTCCTCCTGGGGTGAAATCGCAATAACCAAATCCCAAATAAATTCCAATCACCAATGACCAAATAACTAAAAGATCATCAAGCAAGTCTTATATTAGGTTCCTATACATTGAAGTCTGAGAATTTATCTCTAGCATTTTAAAAATCCCCCCTCCCCTGGAGGCTGTGTCGTAATTGTAGGGGCTTGATTTATCAAGCCCAGCGATAGGGCTCAATGAATTGAGCCCCTACTACATATTGTGTATGTCTATTCGGTAAATCATATTACGACACACCCTCCTGCCGGGAGGGGACGTTTTCTTCACCCCCTACCTCGATATTCTCAACCCTGCGCCTTTGAGCTGATTTTCAACTTCATCCTGAGTGCTCCAGTTGAAATCGCCGGGTATCGTATGCTTCAACGCTGAAAAGGCGTTTCCATACTGAACCCCTTTTTCTACGTCATTCAATTTAAGCCAGCCATAAAGGAATCCCGCGGTAAATGAATCGCCCGCGCCCACCCTGTCCACGATCTCCACCTCATACTTTCTATCCCTGATGATCTTTCCGTCGTGATAGGCAATGGCTGTCCAGCGATTCTTCCAGACCGACACGTCTTCCCTCAACGTGACCGCCACGATTTTGAATTTGAAGGTGCAGGCGAGCTTCTCCGCTGCCGCTTCATAATCCTTCTGCTTAATTCCGAAGACGACATTGGTATCTTCTTCAGTTGTAATCAGGACATCCACATCCGCCATCATGGGTTCTTGAATTTTCTTTGCCTCTGCCGGGGTCCAGAGTTTTTTCCGATAATTGAGATCGTAAGAAACGGTGCACCCCGCTTTCTTTGCTGCTTTAAGAGCTTCGACTGTCACCTCTGAAGCAGAGGCGCTCAAAGCCGGAGTAATGCCACTCGTATGAAGATGTTTCGATCCTGTAAAGACCTTTGCCCAATCGACTTCACCCGGCTTGATCATGCTGATGGCTGAACCTGCCCTGTCATAGAGGACGCTCGACGCTCGAGGCGATGCGCCCAATTCCAAAAAATAGAGTCCGGCGCGGCCTTGATCAGACCAGACGATATGGGAACAGTCCACCCCGAACGCTTGAGCTCGGTTGCAGATGAGATAACCGAGGGCATTTTTCGGTAATTTTGAGACCCAGGCGCTCTTCATTCCAAAACGGGTCACCCCCACTGCCACATTGAGCTCTGCCCCGCCCACACTCAGATCGAGACTTTGAGTCTGTTCCAACCTTTGAAAGTGAGGAGGCGAAAGCCTCCCCATTGCTTCTCCAAAGGTTACCAGATCGTACATAATGATTCTCCTTTCAGTCTAGCTACTGCTTAATTTTACAGTCTTTTTAGTTCATTTAATCTCATGTCCTTTTTCTCTTAACATCACCTCTAAAAGACCTTCCTGTTCTTCTGTAAAATGGTAGGGTTCGCAGAGGATCTTGAGTTGATGTTTAGAAATGATCTTTCTTGTTCGGTCCCGCTCCAGCCCGTTAAAAATTTCCTCAAAGGACTTGAGGTATACAAATTCTGCGAGATCCCTCATCATCACCTCGCCCCCTCTGCCCGCCAATCCCCAGAGATAAAGAAGTTCGGAAACCGGAGATGCTACAACCGGATGACAACCTCCTGGAATGGCAAAGATGCTCTTATCTCCGATCAGATAGGCCTTGTTCAGGGTCATTCCGTCCATGAGCAATTGAACGCCATAGGGCCCGATCTGATCTCCCGGACGTTTACTCAAACGAAAGCGGTGGTAATAAACCTCCTCATGATCCGACTCTCCCGGAGATTGACCGTCATGCTGATGAAGAGGTGTTCCTGACCAGAACCCTGGCGGACTCCAGGTTTCCCCAATCACCAGATTCGAGCTGGCATCCTTCGGGCTGATCAAAGGGGTAACATCCCTTCTCCAGACCCAATCTCCTCTTGATAAGACTTTCACCTCTTCATTGGATAGAAAGAACGGGACTTTTTCCCTGAGGGCAGGGGCCTCAAAAAAGGCGATCTCACCGTTTCCTCGAAGGCTGAATCTTGCATTGCAAGGAATGTAAAGGGCAGAGGCATTGGATTTGCCGGGCTCTACGGAAAAAGGTCCGCCAATTCTCTTTCCGTGAAATTTTTTCCCATTGACTTCTGCTTCGAATTCTCCCTTCTGCGGGACGAGGACAACTTCTCTTCCCTCTGTTTCTTTGGTGATGGGATAGGGCCCCAGCAAATAAATTCCGAATCCCAAGATTTCGAGGGGGACTTGTTCCCGAAGAGGATCTAAGAGCAATCCGCTCGCTTGACCATCATATCGGACATGCGGATTGATCTCGTCCCGTTCAATTCTCTCGGCATATTTTTTCATCGTTTCTTGCATTGAAAACCTCGATCTTCGATCTCATCTCTGTTTTTCTTTTTTGAGGTCTATGCGTTTTCCGTCTTCCGCAGAGGCGTAGCCCGCATAAATCACCTCCACCACATGCCTTGCCAAGTCGATTGAGGAAACCGGCTCTCTATCGAGGAGAATCGCATCGATGAAGTCCTCTAATTCTTGAGGAAATCCTTTCATCCAGTCATCATCAGGGCTTGGAAAGTTCCAACCCGCCTTGGTTTCGAGCTTCTCGGCGATATATTCTTCGCCGAAGATATGGGGCTCCGGTGCGTAGACTTGCAAGACATCGTGGGGGTTGATGTTGACATGGGCAACGACATTGGAGAGGTAGACGCTCAAGATGTTTCTCACCCCTCCCAATACGGTGTCCGAGGCGAAGACAGTTGCGTTTGAATTGTCCTCGAACGTGATGACCATCACCCCCCAATCCTCCACGTCCTCCCACTCAGAAACGACGTATTTCTTCTTTTCTTTCGCGAAGGATTCTATTTTGGTGTGATGACCCACCTCCGCCATCACCGACTTTGGACGGGTTGGCCTTCCGTATTTCAGCATCCCTTCGTAATGTTTGAGGTGAAGGGCGCCCCCCACGGGATGGGACCCCAACCGCATCAATGCACCTCCTCCAGAAGTCTTCCAACTTCTGGAATACTTGGCGGCGGAGCCCGAATGGCCTTGCTCCGCCCTGATCTCCAGGATCGTCCCCCCGCTCGCCTTCATCAAATTCTTCATCTTGACGAGAGGGGGAGCATAGATCCAATTCTCCGCATACATGAATTTGACCCGATTCTCTCTCACCGCCCGGATGACCCGATCGCATCCTTTGAGCGCCTCTTTCAACATCAACGCCTTGCTGACCGTTGATCCAATGTTCTCCTCTTTCCTTTCCCTTCCGAAGTATCCTGTCAACGGTTTCTCGCAAATGATATGCTTCCCGGCCTCGGCGGCTTTCACGGAGAACTCTTCGTGCAGGTCTGTCGCGACACACAGGTCCACCACATCGATGTCTTTTCGCTGGAGGATACGGCGGTAATCATCGTAGGAATCGGGAATACTGAATTTCCTGGCAAAGACCTCTGCATGATCTTTGTTTTTTGAGGCAACCGCAACGATATCCACCTTGCTCCCCCTCAGCCTTGAGAGGTTGTTCAGGTGAAGATGGGCTGCAATCTGAGAACCGATCATTCCGAGTCGTACTTTATTCATATGTATTTTTGACTCCTTTTCTTTTGGGGTGAATGATTATTGGTAATTGGCCGTTGTTAATTGGTCATTGGTTCTTTTACGCCTTCTCCAAAATCGCTGGCCGTTTAAAAAAGATATTTTCCACTTCCAATGAAAGGGTAGGGTAGCGGATAGGACGCGTGATCATCTCCGGCCCTTTCGAGGTGGCAAGAATGGTATCTTCTGATTTTGTGCCGGTGATCGATGGGTTCCAGGTGAAGGCTTGATTCCGCTGGATCAGGTCGGGTGTTTTGAAATTGACTCGGTAGTCCCTGCCTGTGTATCCGATCGAGCCGCCTTGGTGGTGGAATTTCCATTCATTCGGATATCCTCTTTCCTGATAGGCACCGATCGCCTTTTGAACAACCTCCCTGGCAAGAACTCCTGGACGGGTATGGGCCATGAAAGTACAATCGATAAAGACATTGGCCTCGTACTTCTTTCTCAGTTCTTTAGGCATTTTCCCGAAGTAAACGAAGCGGGTGAGTGAAACGATCAGGCCCCATTTTCTCGCATTGACCGATACCATCAAGTATTTTTTGATTTTCTTCTCCGTGGGAATAGGGTGACGAAACCGATAGACCCGGTCATCCGCCGCTGACATCAATGTGACCGGATCGATTCGGTCCTTCCACAATTCGTTGCAAAGCCTACCTACGACCTCTGACTCTTTCTCTCCTTTTTTTGTTTTCATCAATGTTTTTTCGAGCGCCATGGAAACCTTTTCTCCCAGCCATCGGTATCTCTTAATTTCTTCCGGTGTTAATGAATAACGGAGTCGAGCAATATCTTCCGCTAACATCGTGGCATTTGGAAAAGGTACGTCACTTCCTAGGGGGCCTTCTCCAAGCAGATCCTTCACGATGGATACTTCTTGATCCTCAAACCATGGAAAGCTCTCGATGACAAACCCCTGTTTCCCTAATCCTTCTTCATCCATCATACGAGAGGCTTCAATGTTATTCGAGATCACAAATTTTGATTTCTCAGTGATGAGAAGGGAGGTGGTCCCCGTTTCTGTGGCAATGCCCACGAGATTGAGGCCACCCGCCGTCATCCATGAAAAATTGGCCTGCCGCCTAAGCAGGAGAGCCTTCAGCCCTTTTAATTGAAGAAATTCTCTAACCCTTCTTTCCTTTTCTTTGATTTCGTCCATCAGTGCCATTATTTCTCCCCATATATTAAAACTCTCACCCCTCCTCTCCCGCCTTGGGAGAGGGAGACTTGATCAATACACCCAAAAGCCCCTCCCCCTTGATGGGGGAGGGTGCGGGTGGGGCTGAAGGTTATTGAGCCAAAACTTCTGCCCAGGTCGTGACCGACCATTGAGTCCTGAACAACTCGTCAATGGCCGGCTTGGCCATCGCGCGGAACGAGTCGGCGTCGGGGATCACCACCTGCATGCCCTTGCGCTGGAGCTCGAGAACGTATGAGCTCTCAACGGCCTTCATCTTGGCATTGGCCCAGTCGCAGGCCTCCTTCGCTGCTAGGCCGACCAAGGTCTGGTCGGCCTTCGACAGGCCGTCGAAGAAAGGCTTGTGCATGAGCAACCCCCCGATCGTCACCATGTGGTTGGTCATGATCAGGTGCGTCTGCACCTCGTTGAGCTTGAAGGAAGTGATTTGTGACACATCACCCTCAGACGCATCAGCTTTCCCCGACTTTAATCCAGCGTAGAGCTCCGTAAGCGGGAGCGGAACCGGCTCTGCACCGATGGCCTTCCAGATGGCTACCCATGTAGGGAGGACGGGCAGCCGGAGCTTCAGGTTGTACACGTCGGCAGGCGTGTAGAGCGGTTTCTTCGCCGTCGTCTGCCGCACCCCGCGGTTGATCGATCCCAGAAACTTCAGGTTGCCGCTTTTCTCCATCTCGGCCTGCGCCTGCTGGCCGAGCTTACCGTTCCAGACGCGCATGTAGTGATCCCAGTCCTTCATGACGTAGGGAACGGACACGAAGTAGTACGCGGGGGCATATTTCTCCACGTACATCGTCCCGTTGGACTGCATCTCGAGCGCGCCGGCGCTGTTCATCTTATTGATCTCCTCTTCCGACTTAGTGCCGATGTCGAGCTGCACGGCGATTCTTCCACCACTCCCCCTTTCGATCAGTTCCTTAAATTTCTCAGCCGCATCAACGAGAATGTGCCCTGTCTTAAAGGGGCTCCCTATACGAATCGTCTTTTCTGCTGAGATAGCCTTCCCTGTACCCATGTAAAGGAAGCACAGGATAGCGATGATCGAGAGAATAAAACCTATTCTTAAATTCTTCATCATCTTACCCTCCTTTCTGAGTTAAATCATTTCTTAATTTCCTTGACCAATTTGCCGTAAAACTCATCGTCATGAGCCATCAGCTTTCCAAAAGCCTCCGGGCCAAGGTATGAGAGGTTTACAACCATGTCCTTTGCATTCTTTTGGAAAACCGGATCGTCCATGCCCCTTTTGAAGGCGTCATGTAGTTTTTTAATCACATCAGGTGGCGTGCCCTTGGGTGGCGCTAATCCTCGCCATTGCCCCATGGCAAAATCAATCCCTTGTTCCTTCACGGTTGGAACATCAGGGAAAAGCTCAAATCGCTTTTCAGCGAAGAGGGCGATGATCTTCAACTTTCCTGCTTTCACATGCTCGATCCCCTCGGGGGGTGAGACTGTAACAGCATTGATATGGCCTCCAAGAAGGGCGGTTACAGACGGGCCTCCCCCTGCAAAAGGAATGTGGTTGAATTTCACGCCGGCTGCTTTTTCAAACGCAAGGGCAATCAGGTGAACTCCTCCGCCCGCACCTGAGTTCCCCACTGTGATCATGCCAGGGTTTTTTTTAGCATAATCGATAAACTCCTTGAGACTCTTCCATGGGGACTCCGATTTCACTAAAAACATACCTGGGTCCTTCACCACATTGATAACAGGTTCAAAACTCTTGTAGGTAAAAGCAGTGGCGACCTGATGGGGAAGGATCGTGAGGGGCGTAATCGCCGAGACCAACGTATAGCCATCCGGCTTGGCCTGTGCGGCCTCGGTATATCCCACAGCTCCTGCACCGCCTGGCCGATTAACGACGACGACAGCCTTTCCAAGATATTTTCCAGTCGTTGCAGCCAAGGCGCGAAAAATGAGATCTGTCGCTCCCCCAGCTGCCCAGGGAATAATGATCTGAACCTCCTTAGTCGGAAAATCCGCCGCATGAATAGGTATGGCTATAATAAGAGACATGACGACTAAAATACCAAAAATGCTTCTTACCATGACAACCTCCTTTCACTTTAGGCTCAAACACCAAATCTTGAATGGTTGGCCCCTAATTCTAAACACTGAACGATGAACCATGAACATTGAACATTAAACTTTGAACCTTGAACTTTGAACTTCTAAACCCCTCCTTTCTTCGATTTTGTGAATAGGATCCGAAATATCGGAAGCAGTAAGAAGATGGCTGTTGCAAGCAAAAAGACCATTGAGACAGGTCGATTGACAAAGACTCCAAAATCCCCGTGGGAGATCATCAATGCCTGACGGAAGGCAACCTCCAATTTCGGTCCGAGGACCAAAGCCAGCAGAAGCGGTGCACCTTCATAAGCCCGCTTCCTCATTAAGAATCCCATGGCCCCAAAGAGAAGCATCATCCAGATATCGAAAACGGAGTTGTTGACGGTATACATCCCTGTGATGCAGAAAAGGATGATGAGGGGTAAAAGGATCCTCTTGGGAATTCTTAAAATGTTGGCAAAGAGAGGGACGAGAGGAAGGTTGAGGATGAGAAGCACAAAGTTGCCGATATACATACTGGCGATGACTCCCCAAAAGAGTCCTGCATGCTGGCTGATCATTAATGGTCCCGGGTTGACTCCATGAATGAGAAGAGCACCAAGAAGAATAGCTGTTGGGGGAGCGAAAGGAATTCCAAGGACGAAGAGGGGAATGAAGGCTGCCTGACAGGCGGAGTTATTGGCAGACTCAGGGCCAGCCACCCCTTCAATCGCTCCTTTACCAAACTCCTCAGGGTGTTTCGAAACCTTCCTCTCGATCATATAAGAGGCATAGGTCGCAATGACCGGTGCGGGTCCGGGGACCAAACCTATGCCAAATCCGGATACTGTCCCCCTCAGAATTGCACCTATCGATTGCTTCAAATCTTGAAGGGAGGGATAAAGTTCCCTCAGGCGCGGCATGATCACTCCTTGATCCAGCAGCTCCGAAGGTTGATTGACATTGGTCAAGACTTCGCCAATTCCGAAGAGCCCGATGGCGACAGCAACAAATTCGATTCCGCTGAGCAGTGGAACTGAGCCAAAGGTGAAACGGGCATCTCCTGTGACCGGATCCAACCCGATCGTTCCGATGATCAAACCGATAACAGCCATCATGAGAGATTTGACGAGTGATTTGCCTGTCACATTGCTTAGAACGATAAATCCAAAGACCATTAAGGAAAAGTATTCCGGAGGACCAAAGGCTAATGCTGCCTCTGCCAATGGCGGGGCCAAAAAGACCATCCCAAAAATCGCAAGAGTCCCTGCAACGAAAGACCCGATGGCGACGATGGCCAGGGCAGGGCCTGCCCTTCCTTTCTGTGCCATTCGATAGCCATCAATACAGGTGATGACGGAGGCCGTTTCCCCGGGTACGTTGAGGAGGATGGAGGTGGTCGAGCCTCCGTACATTGCTCCATAGTAAATTCCAGCAAGCATGATGATGGCGGAAGTGGCATTAAGGCCGAAGGTGGCAGGTATCAGAAGAGCGATCCCAGCGATCGGTCCGATTCCAGGGAGCACGCCGATGATCGTTCCTACGATGCAACCGATCAGACAATAGAGAAGGTTTTGAACCGTTCCGGCGATGCCGAAGCCGTTGATGAGATGTTGGAGTGATTCAAACATTGCCGGTCTCCCTTAAATTCCAAGCCACCCTTTTGGCATAGGGATGTCGAGCCATTTAACAAATAGAAAGTAGGAACCCACGGCCGTCACCACAGATATCAGAATATTTAGGCCCCACCGGTTTATCCCCAGGATTCTTAAGAGAGCTACCATCAAAAGAAAAGAGATGAGCGGATATCCCAATCGATTGAAAAACAGGGTCGCTAAAGCCATGGCTGCCAGAAAGAGGATCAATTGTATCGGAGATTCTGAAGATTCAACAGAAGATCCTTTTTCCGGTTGTTCTGCCTTACCCTGGAAGAAAGTTTTTAAAATGAAGGCGCCTGATAAGATCATGAGAAGTATTCCAAGAAATAGTGGAAACATCCCGGTTCCTGCCATTCGAAAGGTTCCGATGGGCATTCTGAGAGAGAGAAGGGCAGTAATTCCTCCGAAAACGAAGATCACAATCCCAACGACTGTCTCATCTGTAATCATCATTCCCTCCGGCACAGTTCGTTAGAGAGACAACCTACCTGTGGCAGATCTCCTAGATTTTTGGTTTATGATTTATAACCGACAACTCATAACTCTTAATTCATCACTTATAGCTTCCGTTCTTGGAAACCCAATCTCCGTGAAATCTTGAGAGCCGTCTCCATCACTTCCCTCTTCAAAGATTCCTGAATCACCTTCTTCGTAATTCGGAAAGCTGGACCAGAGATACTGATAGCCGCCACAGCCCTGCCCACCTCGTTACGAAGGGCTGCGGCGACACATCGAATTCCTTTCTCGTTCTCCTCATCGTCGATAGCATACCCCTGTGCCCGTACTATGTTC
>JAPVTA010000109.1:0-13559 GCA_047519465.1 Thermodesulfobacteriota bacterium
CCAAGGACCGAAGGGTCTACAGGCGACGAATGTAGTTGTTTTGGGCTGAAATAGAAACACGTTAGGCTCAAGAGGAAAGAGACCTCAGTTTTTTCTTCTGGGGTTTCTTTCAAATTTTTTATTGGACTTCAGGATACATCTTAAAACAGAGAACCAACACAACGATAAGGAGAAGAAAGATGAAAAAGAAATCATCCGAGGAACCCAAACCTAAGGCTAAAAAGGTTCAATTCAAATTGCATGCCCTCGAAGCTGAGAGGGTATTCTTGGCAGGAGATTTCAACAACTGGGATGTCGATAACCTCCCGATGAAGAACGCTAAGAAAGGAACCTGGGAAACCAGCTTCCCTCTGCCACCTGGAAGGTATGAATACCGTTTCTGGGTTGATGGAGTCTGGTATAATGACCCGGATGCCCAAGAAAGGGTTGAAAATCCTTTTGGAAGCCAAAATTGTGTCAGAATTATAAGTTAAAAGAGGGGAGATATTCCCAATACTCCGGGGCAAGGACAGGGTCATTTTGGTCCTGCCTTTTTTATGCACACTTCCGTCGGAACTCATCAACTCTTGAAGATTTCTTAGGCTGCAGATACAACAAGCAGCACACTTCCTTGACCCATTCTTTCTCAAAGTTTCGGGTGACCCATTTTCATAAAATTTGTATATTCCAATCAAAAATCGTCGGGGTGGCCGCGGATTTTTTTACCTCCTTGCCAACGCTATAAGTTATTGTGTATAATGTAATGTATAAAGATTCTAAGGAGAAGACCACGGCAGAAATGGTACGCAAACAGATTTACATCCAAGAGCGCCACGAGCGGCTACTCAAGCGAATTTCCAAAGCCCGTGGCGTCAGCGAAGCCGAACTCATTCGCCAGGCGATTGAACGGGAGACGGTGGGTGAAAAACCTCTTTTGGCGCCTGATCAAGAGGCCTGGGACAAGATTCTTCGCTTCGCCAGGAGCCGGAAAGCCCTTCGACCCGGTGTTCGGCCCTACCGCTGGAGCCGCCTGGACGCCTACGAGGACAGAGAAAGACGTTTCACCAGACGCGCAAAAGGATGAGGGACCAATGCCGCCAATATTGATAGATACAAACCTTCTGATCTACCTTTACGATCCAAACCAACCTGATAAACAGAAACAATCGGAGCTTGTCCTTGAACAGCTGGAGCTGACGCGCAACGGGCGTTTGAGCGTTCAGGCACTCGCCGAATTCTTCAGCGTGGCCACACGAAAACTCTCTCCGAGCCTCACCTCAGCACAGGCTTTGGACCAGGTAACCCTTTTCACCCGTCTCTGGCCTGTTTTTGATTTAACCCCTATGATTGTGATGGAGGCTGGACGAGGCGTCCGTGATCACAAACTTTCCTACTATGACGCGCAGGTATGGGCGACTGCGCGCCTGAACCAGCTGTCGGTTGTGTTCAGCGAAGATTTCCGGGATGGGTCGATCCTGGAAGGTGTGCGTTTTGTGAATCCCTTTTCTCCTAAGTTCCTGCTCGAAAAATGGCTTTAATCATCAACAGCAGTTCAAAGTTTCGGTTGACCCATTTTCATAAAATAGATATATTCCAATCAGGAATCCACACAGTGGGGGAATTTCTTAGTTTACGAAGACGACGCGAGTTGCCCATCCATCTAGCACAACAAACGGCCAGATTATGAATAGACAGTAGAATTTTAGTCAACGATAAAGATTCAACGTCAAAGCACTTCCGAAGAGAGGGGTCAATTTAGAATGAAATTATACCAAAACAATTGGCTTAGGTCGGTCGCCGTCACATTATCTTTAATCTTTATTTCACTTTTTCATTTGCGACTCTCCATCGCTTCCGATCTTATTCTCACCCAGACTCCGTCCACAGGTTACCAGCCGCAGTTTCAGGTTTCAGAAGATAAAATCTATTATGTCTGGCATGAATATGACGGCCCTTTCCGGCAAGTCTTCACTGCGGAAATGAACATCGATGGGAAGGGCTGGAAGGCGGAAAAGAGAACCTCCGGTAAATACGATAAGACTTTTCCTCAGCTTCAGGTTGTCGGAAGCAAGATTTATTATGTTCGCCAGCAACCCGATGCGAACAAGAATCGCCAAATCTGGACCACGGAGATGAACACCGACGGAACAGGATGGAAAGAAGTGCGGAGGACGAACAGTCTTTTTGATAAACAATTTCCCCAGCTTCACGCGGTAGGTAACAGAATTCATTATGTCTGGAACGAATCCGACGGAAGATACCGGCAGATCTGGACGGCCGAGATGAATATAGACGGAACGGGTTGGAATGCAACGAAACGAACTTCAAGTCCATCCGAAAAATTTGAACCCCAACTAAAAGCGTCAGGGGACAAAATCCATCTCGTTTGGCGAGAGTCTGACGGAGCTCATTTCCAGATCTGGACGGCGACAATGAAACGGGATGGCACTGGATGGCAGGCTGTGAAGCGAACGAACACCCCCTACGATAAACATAATCCCCAACTATATTTGGATGGGATCAAAATCTATTATACCTGGCACGAGGCGGATAAATCAGATTTCCGCAAGGCCAGATATCAGATCTGGACGGCTGAGATGAATATAGACGGATCGGAATGGCAGGTGACGCAGAGAACGGACACCCCTTTCGACAAATATACACCCAAACTGCAGTCGGCTGGTGATAAAGTTTATTATGTTTGGGAGGAATCGGATGGAAAACATCGACAGTTATGGACCGCTCGGGTGAATAAAGATGGAACAGGATGGAAATCCGAGAAGAGGACCAAGTCCCCCTACGGAAAATACGATCCCGAACTCCAGATTGTTGGAAACAGGATCTATTATGTTTGGCACGAAGACCACGGACCCATAGAACCCGTCTGGGTAGCTGAAGAGATTGTGGCAGAATGACATTTCAAAGAAGTCACCTATCAGGCAGCCCTTTTTCTGTGCAAAAGGTTGCCCACTTTTTTAGGCTCTTTCTACTGAAAGC
This sequence comes from Thermodesulfobacteriota bacterium, assembly GCA_047519465.1. Lineage (GTDB taxonomy): Bacteria > Desulfobacterota > BSN033 > BSN033 > UBA1163 > UBA1163. The sequence goes on from JAPVTA010000109.1 coordinate 2,977, forward strand.
TTCGGTTGACCAATTTTTATAAAATCTATATACTTCAATCAACAATCATCAATAGTAAGGGCGGCGGCGCAGATAGTTCTTTGTTCTCAGGAAAAGAGCCGGGGGCAGAAGGAAACATTCGTGAAATATAGATAAAGCCAACGACAAAGATTCGACCCCAGAACACATTTCACTCATTTGAACTTGAAAAATATCTTAATATATAGATTGTGAAAACAGCTATTGATGGAGTGACCTCTTGGCCTTACTGGAGATTTTTACTTCGAAGCGACAGCTCGGTCTATCCCTCGGATCACAGCGTTGTAGTACTGGGACCCCTATAATTTCAGTGAACATGGATTCCATGGCAATGCAAATAGAGGCATCTGCTTTTACTGCCTCTGCAAGTGGGCAACCATCGCCCTTGATGATTATCTTCCCCTCTTTTTCTTCAATTTCGCACAGACCCCCAAGGGTCTCATAAATTTTTTTCGCAACATCAATCCTATGCTGCAGGTTTCCAGTGGGATGCGGCTTTAAGCTAGCAAGCTTCTGTCCGAGCTTCTTCATGACAGTCCTTAATTCTTCCTGAGACATTCGTTCATCTAAAACGTGCAAGAGATTGGCAAGTACAGCGGGATAAGCCTTTGAAAACGATAAATCTGCGTTGGCTGAGAGACCATAAGTCAACGAAGGCCTTCGCGTGCCCTTTATTTCACCTCGAGGTTCAACGAAACCGTCCTTTTGAAGCAGAACGATCTGCGCACGAATAGCGTTTCTTGTGATCCCAAGATCTTTAGCTAATTCTTCGACGGTATATTGGCGCTTACGCAAAAGATTCATAATGTGCTTGCGGGTGCCAGTCGTGTTCTTAAATTCCAATGGGTTACCTCCATTAAAGCACTTCTTTTCGGTCTAAAATTTAAATTAAATCAACGATTCCTTAGTGTCAATCAAAAATGTTACCTAAAAAGTGTATTTCTGTCAATTAAACAAATAATTAATTGACTTTTTGTTATTTATTATGATATATTAAACTGAACTATACGATTTTGTACTTGATATTTGCAACAAGATCGAGAATGGAATTTGCCTACTTGCAATGGTATCCTAACAGTCCCGCGTGACTAAACCGAAGGCTTCCTTATTATGTTCTTTAGGATAATCGGGATTTAGAAAGGAGGTGGTATTGGAGATAGTAGCATAGGGATCATGAGAAGTTAAAAGTGCTGTCAACATCGAGAGTGGATTTGGTATCAATTGTTTTCATACATGTAGACACGAACCGGAGAGGAGGCCACAATGAGAAGACACGTATTGATGGGAATTTCGTTTGTTTTTATTGTACTAAGTATGGCTGTCGTTGCAGCCGGAGAATCTAAGAAAGGTATGGATAGAGATCCGGTACGCGCTAACGCACTTCGGATGCTGAAGGAAGGCAGAGAGACCTTTCGTTTCGATACATTCGGAGACGAAGCATTCTGGGGAGACACGCTCAAACTGCATCAGGCAATTGCGGGCAGCAAACTGGGAGGGGTCGGGGGCGGTGTAAGCCCGAAAACAGCATTGGCAGTAGGCTTGAAAGTCGATATGGACGCCCTTCCCAAAGAGCTCGTCGAAAGCTTGAAAGCGGGCAAAGTTAACCTCGACGACCCTGCCACCACGCTCGCCTTGCTTAAATTGAATTCAGTCGTCGGCGTGAAAGGGGTCTTTGACAAAAAAGGGACCCTTGAGTCCATAGGTATCACCTGCGCTTTATGCCATTCTACCGTAGATGATGCATTCATACCCGGAATTGGTCATCGCCGGGACGGCTGGCCGAACCGCGATCTCAATGTGGGTGTGATCGCATCGCTCGCTCCCAACCTTGACCCCGTTGCGAAGCGTCTGCATACTGACGTGGCGACGGTGAAAAAAGTTTTTGCAAGCTGGGGCCCGGGCAAGTACGATGCCGAGATCTTGGAGGACGGCAAAGCGTTCCGGCCAGACGGTAAATCGGCAGCCACGCTCCTTCCACCCGCCTTCGGCCTTGCCGGTGTGAATCTGCATACCTATGGAGGATGGGGATCGGTCACCCACTGGAATGCATATGTCGCCATTACTCAGATGCACGGGAAAGGAACGTTCTACGATCCGCGCATGGACGATTCCGCAAAATATCCGATAGCCGTTGAGAATAAAGACTGGAACGTTCGTTCTACGCCCGATAGGGTCACAGCGAAGCTTGCTGCACTTCATTTCTATCAACTGTCCCTTCCCGCGCCGATGGCGCCCCAGGGCAGTTTCGACAAGAACGCCGCAGCACGTGGGGAAGCCATCTTCAAAGGTAAAGCCGACTGTGCCAGGTGCCACGTGCCTCCTCTCTTTACCGAACCGGGCTGGAACATGCACAAACCTGCCGAGATTGGTATTGATGACTTCCAGTCGATGCGGTCTCCTGACGGGATGTATCGGACAACGCCGCTGAAGGGACTCTGGTCGCATCAAAAAGGGGGCTTCTTCCACGATGGAAGATTCGCCACCCTCCTCGATGTTGTTAATCACTACAACATGTTCCTGGGCCTGAATCTGAGCGATCAAGATAAGATTGATGTCGTCGAATACCTCAAGTCGCTATAACCTTCGGCTGAAATTCACTGAATACACCCTCCCTTTGGAGGGTGTATTTTTTTGTTTGTCCGCTGTATTTCATATCGATCGACCACGGGGGAAACCAATAAGGAAAGAGAAAAAGTGGCCAGCTGATGGCACTAAAGAATCACATTATTCTCTGATCAGATGGACCTTGACAAGATCGTTGATTCAAAGCCGGTGGTGGAAACGATGAGCAAAGGGAAAGAGGTGAAGCCGCTTTTTTGAGAAGTTTCAATATCTGCTATAGGTGTGCTGTTTTCAAGACTGCCCAAAATGTATGGATTTGATTTTCATATATCTACCCGGCCTGATAATTTCTACCGGGAATCCTGGATCCCTGAATATCACTCGCAGCAATGACTCATAGGTGCAACAAACAGCCCGCTTCTTTAATTCTTTCTCTCTAAAACTTTCGGTTGACCAATTTTTATAAAATCTATATACTTCAATCAACAATCATCAATAGTAAGAGCGGCGGCGCAGTAAAAGGGCTAATATTCCAACCATTAATCTACTTGGATATCTGATCGAATTCGCCTATATCACTTTTTAGAATGGTTCGAATGTGAACGGATTAAATAAAGTAGATGGGGGAGATAAAATGATAGAGATAGACTCAACCAAATGCACAAAGTGTGGATTATGCTTTGAGGTATGTTCCAGCTATGTTCTCGCCTTGGGTAAAGCCCGAGAAATACAAGTCAGATACCCTGAACAATGCTGTGTATGTGGCCATTGCGTCGCGATATGCCCAGAAAATGCTCTTATCCATAAGCACATGCCGATTGAAAAGTTTGAAAATTTGCCAGTCACCATAATCCCGCCTGAAAACATGAGAAACATCCTATTGTCTAGAAGGTCTGTCAGGGAGTTCAAAGAAAAAACTATTCCTAAAGAACTCATAGAACAGTTGATTGAAGTTGGCATTCATGCAGGAACTTCTTCAAATGGGCAATCAGAAAATTTTATCGTTATCCAAGACCGAAACCTATTATCGGAACTTGAAAAGATGGTGATCGATATTCTGTGGAATAAGGGGATAAAGTATCTCGGTAGCGGAATCGGGCGGAAATTAGCAAAAATGAAAGTTGGCGAAGAAATGTTGAGACAGGCTATTCCATATTATCACATGATGAGACACAGGAGAGAGAACAATGTGCTCGCAGGAATGATCTTTCGAAATGCCCCAGTGGTTATGGTAATTCACGGGCTCAGAACCAATTTCATGGCTCATGCGAACTGCTCAATTGCTGCAAGAAATATGGAAATCATGGCTCTAACCATGGGACTTGGAACTTGTTGGGTCGGATATCTACCCGTAGCAGCTCACCTTGCAAAGAAAAAGATAGAAAGGTATCTCGAAATCCCAGATGATCGTGGCATTTACGGCGCAATTACGGTAGGGTATCCGAAGTTCGAATACAGGAAGACAATCCCACGTAAAGAAAGGGAAGTCCGCTGGATATAAAAGTCAAACCGATTTAGCTCATTCCGTTGTTCTTCGATGATGTATGCAAGTTCCTATCAATAATCATCAGCTCTCAGAGCAGACTTGGGGTGAAGATAAATAGGTGGAACAAGTAGCCTACTCTTTTGAGTGTTCCTTTCTGAAAGTTTCGGTTGACCAATTTTCATAAAATCTATATACTTCAATCAAAGGGTTGCGGCGCAGATATTTCGTCGTTTTCAGACGGAAAAGTCTGGGGTGAGATTCAACCTCGGAGATCTCAAAAAGGAAAATGGGATGTGCCCCCATTTTAATTTGGCGCAATTAAAAGCATTCTTAGCCGCTAACAAGATAATAAAGGAGGACAAAGTGTTTCCATCAACCCGGTTGATCATCAAAAGAATTTCATTTCAGGGAATGATTCGCGCTCTTATGATTATTGCTCTGACCTTATTTCCGCTATTGGCCTTAGCAGGCGAAGACCCCTGCCGTGAAATGGGTATTTATATCGGGAATCAGACCACGCTTGATGTGTGGTATACACGGAATAGCGGGCCCTGCACCATATGGAGCCACGGGCACATCCTTATTATGAAACCGGAAGATGCACTTATTATTTATAGCGATATGACCTGCAAGACAAAGTATTGCTCCAAGAATCCGACTTATGATGTTTACGAGTCCTATGATGCTAATCAAAATTGTCGGGTGAGAATCCTTCCTGATTGCACCCTTTCGGACATGTAATGCTCTCAAACTTTGAGATAAGACTTTCAACTAGTAATCCTTGATGGCTTTATCTTAACGGAACTGCACCATATTTCTATCCCAGATTTCAAGTGAGACTCCTCGAAAGATAGTTTTCACATTTTACTTTTTGTATTGACAAAAAATATCTTTCTGATATGAATAAGTTGATTTTTCAAACGGTGTCACAACTCACCAGACAAAACTGAACACTTCATGAGAAGGGCCTGAATGTATTGGGCCTTCTGAAACGAAGTAACAGTGACAACAAAAGGAGGGAGAAAAATGGAAAGGAAGGTAAGAGAAGTGGATCGTAGAACATTTCTAAAGAGCACTTTGGCAGCAGGCGCGGGGTTGGCTTTAACAGCCTCGGTGAACGATTTGGTGTGGGGGAAGTCCCCATCAGGTAGCGATCTGGCAGACTTGCCTCTCCATCAATTATCCCGCATGGTTCGTAGTGGGGAGATCAATTCCAAACAACTTGTGGAAGTATACCTTGAAAGAATTCGAAAATTTGATGGACCAAACGGGATAAATGCCTACATTACAGTTGCCACTGATCCAGCTATAAAGCAAGCTGAAGAACTTGACGTGCTTGCAAAAGGAAAGAAATTCAAAGGTCCCCTGCATGGCATGCCTATAGCGGTAAAGGACAACCTCGATACCAAGGATATTAAAACCACTGGGGGTTCAAAGATACTCGCTTCTTGGGTTCCTTCCACAGATGCCTATGCGGTCAAAAAGTTAAGAGAAGCCGGAGCTATTATTCTCGGAAAAACAAACATGCATGAGTTTGCCTTCGGTATCACCACCAATAATCCTCATTATGGGCCAACCCGAAATCCTTACGACTTTTCAAGGATCCCCGGAGGATCGAGTGGAGGATCAGGCGCAGCCACTGCAGCAGGTTTATGTGCCGGCGCAATAGGCTCTGATACTGGTGGATCGGTGAGAATTCCGGCTGCACTCTGTGGGGTAGTGGGGCTCAAGCCCACTTTAGGCAGGGTAGGCAGGGGAGGTTTGATGTATCTCTCATTCACACGTGATGTGATCGGCCCAATTACAAGAACCGTTATGGATTCAGCAATTGTACTGGAGGCGATTGCGGGAAAGGACCCCAGAGATCCGGAAAGCTCCTTAAATCCTGTGCCCCGCTATACAGCTTCATTAAGCGGGAGCCTGAAAGGGAAAAGATTTGGTGTACCCAAGAAATACTTTTTTGATGTCATTCATCCTGACACCGAAAAAGTGATGAATGAGGCGATCAAAGAAATAGAAAAAATGGGTGGAGTGGTGAAAGAGGTTGAGGTTAAGAATATGGAATTGGCCACTCCAACCGGCTTTAATATTGTATTGGCAGAGTGTATCTATCATTTCGAGGATTATCTTAAAGCATTTGATCCACAAGCTACGGTTGAAAAATATCTTGATCAATTGGGACCCGATGTAAGGGGCGCGTTAGGAAGCCAGAAAGGAACTCCTGAATCAAAGCCGGTGCCTGGTTACGTTTATGCACAATCCGTCCGGGAAGATCGCAACAAAATGATTTCGGGTTTCAAGGAGGCCATGTCGGGCGTGGATGCATTGCTTCTTCCCACGACCCCTCTTCCTGCTTCCAAAATTGGTGAAGACGTGGAGACAGAGCTTCAAGGGAAAAAGGTTAATACCTTCCTGACTTTTATTAGAAACTGTGATCCAGTTAGCGTAGTTGGATACCCGGCAATTTCTCTTCCTGCGGGTTATAGCCCGGGAGGGCTTCCCATCGGCTTACAGATCGTTGCCCGGCCTTGGGAGGAAAACAAATTGCTGAGCATGGCTTATGTATTTGAACAGGCGACAAAGGTCCGGAAAGCACCAAAACTTTAGTGGAACATGTCTGGGTTAAGGAACAATGCATGTGCTTTCCTTAACCCAGACCCGCCGCCTTAACTTCTCCAGTAAAAATTATTGTGTAAGAAATTACTCCTAACAACAATTCAACACCGAATCGCTTTTCTGTTGTGGCCCAAACCCAGTCGATTAAGATGGACGCTATCATTTCTTTCAATCCGGAATCAACAATCCTTAATGTAGACTAATCTCCATGCATTGTAGGTGTAACAACCAGCCCACTTCTTTGACCCTCCCTTTCTGAAAGTTTCGGTTGACCAATTTTCATAAAATTGATACATTCCAATCAACAATCATTAATGATCTGGGTGGCGGTGTAGATATTTGTTCGTTTCCAGGGGAAAAGCCCCGGTCAAAAGGAAACCTTCGTGAGATATAGGCAAAGTCAAGGATAAGATTCGACCCCAAAACTGCACTTTCGGTGCAGAGCCTGGATCACGGGCAACTTATCTCGTCATGTTTCATCTATATTTCGATCCGGTAGAAGCATTTCAAACTGCCTTCGGCCCGCACGCCCAAGCGATCATGGGAGACCTCCCCAACTCCACCGAAATCCAGCCCACGATTCAGATTAGTGAAGTAAAAATATAGAAGCAGCTTAAAAAATAAGTTAGATGCCTAAAAATAAAAGAGAAAGGAGGACACCATGGTTAAGTTTAAGCGATTAGTTGTTCTCGTTATTATTGTTATCGTAGCACAACCGCTTTTCGCCCAGGATCGCCCACAGGTTCACGGCGTATGGAGGCTGGTTGCCTACGAAATTGAGATCCAAGCAACAGGCCAAAAAGAGCCTGTCATGGGGAAAAACCCGACCGGATACGTGATCTTCACACCCGAAGGTCGAGTGTGGTTCGTCCTGACAGGAGAAGGGCGGAAGCCAGCGAAAACCGTGCAGGAACGTGCCGAACTGTTGGACAGTCTGGTTGCATACACCGGGACATACCGCCTAGAAGGGGACAAGTGGATTACCAAGGTTGAAGTCGCCTGGAACCCTGCATGGGTCGGCACCGAACAGACACGTTCTTTCAAGGTGGATGGCGACCGCCTTTCAGTTCTCACGCCGTGGCGAATTATGCCTAACTGGGCTGAAAAAGGAATGACACGGAGTATTGTTACATTCGAACGGGTAAAATAGAGATTGACGATAATGACAGAACGCAATCTAAGGCGCTGAAGAGGGACGCGGCAAAAGGCCGCCGCGTCCCTTAGCTTTAGGTTTGCTCACTCTCAACCGATAATCTTCGATTCTTAGATACGGTTGTCAGTAATGATTTATAGCAAACAGCCCACCTTCTTTCACCCGTTCTTTCTGAAAGTTTCGGTTGACCAATTTTCATAGGATAGGTATATTCCAATCAACAATCCACAGGATGGCGGTGCAGATATTTCTTCGTTTGTAGGGAGAAAGCCTGGGGTCAGAAAGAAACTTTCGTAAAATATAGGCAAAGCCAAGGATAAAGATTAGATCCCAGGGCCCTTATTCGATGATTCCTCGGCCACTTTTTTCCTGAGTATCTTGAACAGCTCTTCCATGGACGACTTTACAAGGATCGAATTGAACTGAGCCCGGTAATTATTGACGAGGCTGATGCCCTCGACATGGATGTCGTAGACACGCCACTCTGTCCCCCTTCTTCTGAGCCGATAGACGGCGGGAATCTCCCTCCCTTTTGCCGTCATGATCCTGACCTGAACAGAGGCGTAATCTCCATCGATCCGTTCTTGTTCATATCGCACCTTCTCTCCCGAATATTCATCCACGCGATGTAGATATGTCCTCCGGAGAAGAAACGCATAAAGGCCGATGAACTCTTTCCTCTCTTCGGCGGACATCTTTGTCCAGTGGGGTCCCATGGAACGCCGCGCGAGTTCCTCCCAATCAAACCTCTTGTCAACCGCGTCCCACACCATTTTCCTCCGCGTTTCTGCCTTTGCAGGATCTTTCAGTACGGGATCATTGAGGATGGAAAGGATTTCGTCCGTGGTCCCTTTGACTTGCTCGATTGGCTCTCCCGCTCGAGCCGAAACGGCAAAGGTTAAGGCCATGGAAAAAAGAATAAACCCTGAAAATAAAAGACGAGGCATATTTTTCTTCGAATGATGTGACCCTAGTGAGATCCGACCATGATCTTCCGTGTTTATTGCTCCTAAACCAATTATAAAACTCTCCTCACCTTGATTGCCAAAAAGCGGTCGGGAAGATCACAGAAGCCGAAGCGAAACTTACTTTTTTCCCTTATCTTGATATAAACCAATGGTGCGAAGGAAAGAAAAAACCCTCAAATCCAAGACTTACTTGCGGAAGAAATTTACTAAGATTGCCTGAACCTCCTGCTCCAGCGTACGGATTACCGCGAATCTCGATTTTCAAGTCTCACCACATAAAGATGACTACGCATTACCAATAACTCTACCGGATAGGTTACAGCCACCACTGACTTGAATCGTTATTCTCGATTTCTATCGGTAAATCTTCAGGTGATTTAGAGAGCGTATCGCAACTCTTTCTAGGTGGACCAAACAGCCCACTTCTCTGACTCTCCCTCTGAAAGTTTCGGTTGACCAATTTTCATAAAGTTTGTATATTCCAATCAGGAAACAACAGGGTGGCGGTGAAGATATTTCTTCGTTTTTATGGAAAAAAGCTTACGGTCAGAGGGATACATTCGTGAAATATAGGGAAAATCAAAGATAAAGATTTGACCCCAAGACACCTTCCACATTTCTCTTTCCTTCTCTTGATCAATTTATAAATTTCTGATATACGGATACTTATCGCATCAGATGTGGAGAGCGGAAAATACTTGGTGCGAAGGAGGCCTGACTATGAAGCGTTTTGTTCTTATTCATGGCGCATGGCATGGAGGTTGGTGTTGGCAGGGCGTGATTCGAATATTGGAAAAGGCCGGACATACCGCCGAAGCTCCCACCATGCCCGGACACACTCCCGGAGATGACCGATCCAAAGTGACATTCAACTCCTATGTCGAAAAGATTATCGAGGTCTTAAAGAAGCAACCCAAACCCGTTATCTTAGTCGGTCACTCAAGTGCCGGGTTTCTTCTTCAGTCAGCAGCGCCAAAGGTGTCGGATAAGATCGAGCGACTTGTCTTTCACAATGCATTCATTCTTCCAGATGGAATGGCGCAATTCGATGTGGTTCCGCCCGATGTAGCCAAACCCATGATCGAGGCGGCTAAAGCTTCACCTGATAACAGCGTCCCGGTAAATGAAGATTTTGTCCGGAATGTTCTGATGGCGGGAGATACAAAAGAGCTAAAGGATGCTCTCATTAAGCGCTTGACTCCACAACCCTTAGCCCTTTTTACCACAAAGGTCAGCACGGCGGCGTTTAACAAACTCACCATTCCTCGAGCGGTTCTTTTTTCTAAGGATGACGCTTCGCTTCCGCCCGGGGCATTTCTCGGCATGGCCCAAAACCTTGGAAAATTCGATCTCACTGAGATCCCGGGAGGCCATGAGACATTATTTACCAAGCCTGAAGCGGTGGCAAAGGAGCTTATTCGCATAGCGGGTTAAAGTTACGTCGATTTTTCAAGTAAGATTCCTGCAGGCGGTTTTCACTGCTAATACTTTTTAGCCGACAAACAGCCCATTTTTCTGAGCGTTTCTTTCTGAAAGTTTCGGTTGACCAATTTTCATAAAATAGTATGTTCCAATCAGGAACTCGCAGGGTGACAGTGCAGATATTTCTTCGTTTTTCAGGGAAAAAACACCTCAGGGTCAGAAGCAAGCTTTCGTGAAATATAGGCAAAGCCAAAGATAGAGATTCAACCCCAGAACCGCTAAATCTGGCTTGCCGCTGCCGCGAACCAAGTGAGCCGAGAAATTATTCAATGCATTTGACTGTATTCCTACTTATCCC
>JAPVTA010000110.1:0-3845 GCA_047519465.1 Thermodesulfobacteriota bacterium
CATTATGGGCTTGCGCCATCATCCCATTTCTCATTCACGGCCCGTTTTGTTCGGCGGATCACTTCACGAATAGCGTATTAAAGAACGCCTGCATTTCGGTCCAGGACTTGCGGTCGGCCTCCGCGTCGTAGGCCAGCGGCAAATTGAACTTCTTGGCCCGGCTGTCGGCATCGTGGCGCGAGAATCCGTGCTTGGTCTTCGGATAATCGATCACCTTGCAATCCACGCCCGCCGCATCCATCTCAGCCTTGAATTGCTTCACCTGTTCCACGGGCACCCACGGATCCTCCATTGCGTTCAGTACCAGCACCCTTGCCTTGACCATTCCCTTCTGGGCGGGCCTCTCCGTCTTCAGAGTGCCCCAGAAGACCACCACGCCCGCAAGATCAGAGCCCTGACGCGCCATCTCCAGGACGATGTAGCCGCCCAACGAGTAGCCAATCGCAGCAATGCGCTTGGAATCCACGGACGGATGCTTGCTCAGCACGTCTCGTGCCGCGTCGAAGCGCGCCTTCGTCATGGAAGGATTTTTTCTGACCTCACCGGCGAGCTTGCCCGCCTCGTCAGGATTGGTGGCCTCCTTGCCGTCTCCATACATATCCACAGCAAGCGCCGTGTAGCCCAGCTTCGCCAACTCACGGGCACGGTCGCGGAAGAATTCACCGACGCCCCACCAGTCGTGCACCACGAGCACACCTGGGCGCTTACCCGCGACCGTGTCATCGTACACCATATAGCCTTTGAGCACGACGCCGTTCGCCTTGTAGATCACCTCCTCACCTTTCAATGCCATAGCGTTTGTGACAGACCCCAAGAGCCATGCCGCAATGACCAAAATACCTATGAAACCCCAGATCTTTATATTCATCTCTCTTGTATCCATAATCGTTTCCCCCTTTTTGATTTTTTTATAGATGAAACAGGAAAAGCTCCAAAGAGATAACAATCCCCCCAGAGCCCCCGTATCGGCACCTTTTGGAAACTCCGTTTCATACTATACTCCAAAAAGTTAGAGGTTAGACTGTAAAGTTGATTAGGGGCAGGTGGAAACCATTATAAAGTATTCTTAAATTAGTTGACTGTCAAGGTAAAAATTTTCTCGGAAATTTCACTCCTACTGCTGATTTTCGCTTGAAATGCTGCATAGAAGAATAGGAAGGAAGAGTGGAGAACGAGGGTCTTTAGTTCACCTACCAATACGTCCGATTAGCATCTATAAATTGAAATGTGCATAAAAAGGGCGGAGCCACTGCTGACCCTCCCCCTTTTGACATAGTTGGCGGGGGGTTTCCCTGATCCACCCCCCGAAGGTGCTTTGAAAGGAAGCTACATGAAGATCAGCGGAATCAACCGCCGCCCTGGGAAAAGCAATATCATATGCCAAATTTAATAGTTCGAAACTACAGAAAATCAAATTTCCTGAGGGATTGTCTTCCCATTGATTTCTACTTCAATAAAGTACATATCATCGAGGTCCAACTGGATACCAAAATATTTTTGCCCCCAATTCAAAACCGATTCCTTCGTTATTCTCTGAGGGTCGTTTCTCCTTTCCGGCAGCACCCCGATCAATTCATAACCTTTTGGGTCACGCCAGCAGTAAAGCTCGTAACCTACCATACCTTAAGCCTCTGCTCACTTCTCAAACTTCTTCCTCAAGATGTTTCTTGCATTTTCAGTGCCGAATCTCGGCTATCATAATAAGCTCCCATAACCACTCTATCTTTCTCAAACTTCAATATTTCGGTGGAAGTCAAGAATGGAATAGGTTTTCACAAAAGTCCTGAATTAATGCGTAAAGAAGTGTGAAAAGCCTTTCCCACTCCTTATTGATTTCGATCTGAAACATTGCATTTGGGAGAGAACAGACTGAAATTCGATTTCAGGAAACAAGAGGTAAGAAACCCGGTTATCGCTTCCACCTACTCATCCTCACTCCAATACTGTTCAGGTGATTATCGATTATTGATAGAAATATACAAAAAAAGGCGGAACCGTTTTGGGTCTACCTTTGTTTTTTGGCCATTGAAGCATTGAGTTACTTTTTGAACTTCCTCCTGAGTCCCAAAAAGCCAGTGAGTTCCCAACCAAGGAGGAGCATTGTTGGGGGTTCCGGGACGTGGATAGTCATTAACTCTACAAAGAAGTAATCACAGTTCAAGTAATCCGAATCGGAGTGAATTGAAGCATGCTGACGAGCGTGTTACCAAATGGGTTGTTAGACACCTAATGTAGGTTTAAAAGACATCTCTCCACGGTGTTTCATGACAGAAATTCAGCTCGGTAGATAAGATGGTCTGAAATATCAGGCCCTAACGCGACATCAAACCTGATTGGCTGGCCGTCTCCCCCAAGCAGCAAACATGGTGCTCCCGAGATAATTGAAATCCGGGTCAAGGAGCAGACGCTGAACACTTTCATACTGCTCCTGTGTGAGCAATCCGGCAGCAATCATAGGTTTCGCTGCCGCTTGGAAAGTCAATGCGTGCAAGCGTGCCGAGGGCTCGCCTCCCCGATTCATGCGGGTCCATCCCTCTTGATCTACATCGATGAATCTAAGCTGCTCCAAAAGACCGCTCACTCGACGACCAAAATATGGATTCACAATACTCTTTTTCTGAAGAAAATCGTTCAAGGCTCGAAGTGTCGAAGTAAATGTGACATCAGATAGATTCGTTACATCGGTAGATAAAATGGAACCGTAGTCGATTTCTTCAATCAATAGCCAGCCGCCCGGACGTACTGCATTCGCCATTCGCTTCAGTCCTTTCTCAGGATCAGAGAGGTGCATGAGCACAGTACGGCAGTGAACGAGGTCGTACTGACCTGTCTCCAGGTCGTCCTTGATGATGTCGTTTTGACGGATCTTAAGGTTGGGAACGCTTAACTGCCGAAGGAATCTTATGTCAATATCCGTAGCCACTACTTTCCCCGTAAGTCCGACATGCAAGGATAACCATTGCGCCACTGACCCTGCTCCAGCACCAACCTCAAGGCAATGCCAGCCTTCGGAAACCCGTATCATTTCAAGATGGCGGATTGTGGCGGGGTCATAGATATTTTCCAATAATCTAAGGCGATTCAGCTCCATTTCATCTTTCTCGTTAGACGTGAAATACTGCTGCTGACTCATTATCGCTCTCCTTTCTTGATAAAACCTGTTCAAGGAATGAATCCTTTCAAGAGAATCATTTCGCCATTCTAAAAATGGTTTGTAAATATCAAAAGTATTTCCGGCACAACGTGTCTTTCTTCCCGGCGTCTCTCTGACATTTATCAACCGCCCTCCACGCCCTTTCGAGCCTCAGAGAGAGACGGGCGTACCATAGCGGATAGATTATTTCTTATACTTCTCGATCATCCAGGGCGTAGCTTTATGGGGACTATTCCCTCGTACGTAACCTCAGGTGCCTCTGGGGTCGCCTTCCACTTGTGGGGCCAGACGCCTGCCATTTTCCCATCCTGCCATTGAGTAGCAATACCATTCAGGAAGATCCCCAAAATATTCTAGGAGGTCAGATACAGATACGGGTCAAAACTTTCGACGGGGACTCAAAATTTCGATAAGGAAAACTCTATGAGTCTTTCTTCATCCACCACTTTTATTCTTTAGGTTTTTGAGCATAGAATAATGCGCCTTCGGTATGGGGGGAACTTTTGAATCCCGTGTAGCGGCGCAACTCCGCCCGTTCGAATCCGGTTTTAACGATGAGGGCCAGGAAGTCCTCTCCTGGTATCGTCCCGCCAATTCACTGATACCAGTTTTCAATTCTTCCGGCCCGCTCTGATGGGAGGGCTTTTACGAGGACCATGTCTGAAATCATCAATCGACCTCCCGGCTTGAG
>JAPVTA010000111.1:0-6680 GCA_047519465.1 Thermodesulfobacteriota bacterium
ATTGATGCGCAAGGCTCAATTCTATCGCAAAGCAATCACGTGCAATCAATGATTAATACCAACTATGGCTGATATTTTCAAAATAATGAATGTTATTACTTCCTACCGTGTCCCGTCAAATCCTTCCCAGACGGGACCATCATCGATTGTAATAAATACATATCAGAAATACTGAGAAAATATCACTAATAATTACGGTTTGAAGTCCTGCCTCTTCATCGTTATAATAGACGATCTGTGGATTTCGGGCAGGAATCCTCGAGCCTGGCAGGAACAAGAGAACAGGGACACGGTTCGGTTTTCCCCGGGCAGAACCCTACTCTTCTTCCAAACAAGATCCCCCAATAACTAGAACCGATACCTCAGCCCGACAAGCCAGGTGAAAAAGAAATTCTTATCCCGAACGTCAAGGTCGGTGAAATTGAAGAGGGCGGTGGAATCCAGCGATATCGAATTCGTAAGTCGGTACTCGGCCCCTATGCCGAGGGGAAAGAGGAAGCTGGTATCATGCTCGCTTCCCAATCGCCCCCGATCTAGATCCGCATAGATAAACCCGACGCCGGCTTCGACGTGGGGTTTGAGTGCTGGGATCTCCTTGATGTCAAAGGTGTATTTTGCTTGGCCGGTAAGACCGAATTGGAAGAGATCCCCGGTGAATCCCAACTGGAGTAGCGGACCGACTGACAACCCTTGGGTGACGTAGTAATCGCCGTTGAGCCCAAGAGCAAAGGCTGTGCCGTCAGGCGTGTTCGCCTGAAGACCCATACCAGCCCCAAGGATAAACCTTCCAGCTCTTTGGTCCTTGGACTGCGCCTGTTGGGCTTCGGCGAACGGCGTGAGCGCGACGAATGCTACAATAATGACACCAGCACAAATCAACCTTCTCTCTTTCATAAGCAACCCTCCTTATGCAAAACCTGTCTCAAATCGAAATCAATCCTTTTCTGCTTCAAGGCTGGCTCCCCGCTTCATCGCAAATCTGATTTGTAGACCAACCATTATTGTGAAACCTACATACCAATCACGATTACTTGAAAGTAGGGCGGCGGAAAGGGGTGCTCCCTTTCGGCCAAGATATTCCGTATGAAAAATCAGCAAAAAGAATGCCAGAAGATTCTAATTTCGATATGTACTTGATATCCGGAGATTTTTTAACCTGCCGGTAGAGAAACGATAAATTGTAATTGTAAGGATTTCCCTACTGGAAGAAATGGTAGAAACCTCAAATGAAAATGATTTTTTTGTAATAATGGGGGATTAGAAGTGTCAGGAATTTCCTACGCTATTTTTTGGAGTTTTTTTCCAGTCCTAAACTGGCATATGTTGAGACAAGGATTATTGAACAAAAATGAAGAATCAATATTTCATGAAGTTATCCTTTTTTCCCAAAGCGGCTCCACCCCCAGCATTCTGACTTTCGATACTTGCAATCAGATCCTGAAATGCCCTCATTGCCTCCTCCCGGTTCATCCCTATTTTGCCCGAATCCACAGCTTCCCCAATAGCATTTCGCAACTCTCCGATGATATCGGCCGTCATGGGATAATCTGCAATCCATCCCTTCTTGGGTGCGATACCGACCGAAGCCAACTTACTCCCGGCTTCCGCCTCGGTCTTAACCTCTCCTACCTTTAGCACCCCAGCCAGTCCTATCGCAAAATCACCCTCCGATACCTGACTCCAGTACATTCCACCCGGCCGAGGACCACATTGGGTAGCCACTACTCTATCTTGAGAAAAGGTGACCCTACAGATCGAATCGGAGTTATAAAAATTATATTCCCAAGTTTCAACAACCTTCCCATCGACAGTTCTATGGGTGACCAGGGGTGTTCTCCCCCACAAAGAGGCTACTTCTTCTTTCGTCATGTTAGGTCTAATATCTGAAACATGGCGAAGGTAGCATGATGAAAAAAAAAGAATAAAAAGAACAACCAAGGGAAATAGATATATAATCCTCCTTCTTTCCATCTCCCCTCATCTCCTTTCTTTCTCTTTGCTCATACTAACTAATTTTTCTAATCGGAAAAGTCAACGGGGAATTATCGATTACGACTTAAGGTGTTGCATTCACCATCACGTTTGACAACGTCTGCATCGTCAAATCCTGATTTTCACAGTTTATTGTTCGAAGGGTTTGACAACATTCACACGACGAGCCACGGCGTTACTCCGTTCTATCCTTCCGTCTCGAAGATATTCAACATAACACTGCAAAACAGACGAACCATAACGAGCAGCAAGCGGTACGTCGAAGTACGCAAACGATCCGTATTCTACATCCTTTACGTTAACGCAGTACGGCCCATCCCCGAACCAATAAAAACAAGCTCTGCGAATTTCAGGATGACCGTCTGCTTCAAAATTGACACGGACCCAGAATTGCACATTCGTCAGGAGTCTTGCGGGTTCGCGGATCTCCATGCCCAATAGTCTAAGTTCTCCCTTCTTTAGCGCACAAGAAGAACTCGCCAACAAAATAGCGACACTCATTAGAATAGGAGCGAGAATCCTTTTCATCTCCCCACCTCCTATCGGATCTGATTGCCTTTGACTTTAGCGAAATTCTCCGGCGGAGTCAACAGGAATTTGAAGAGATGTTTTGAGGGGAAATAGAGGGGGGTTAGGCCAAGGGGGCAATAGAGAGGGGGGTTAGGCTAAGGGGGGACGAAGAGGGGTTATGAGGCGGGGGCGCCGAGAGCCTTTCTCAAAAAAATGGGGGCCAGGATCCAATTATTATTTTATACAGCCACAAGGACAACAACAAAATATTCAGCAGCAGAGAAGCAATCAGCAACCCTTTTGTGATTTTGTTCCCGGACCTCGTCGATTTTTCATCGACTTGAATCCAGTTCTCTGGCAGGGCGGCCCTGTACTCTGTCTCCTTTCGCTCATCGAGAATCTTCGTGATCATCTGCGTTAGTTTTTGATAATCCAGCTCCTTTCTCTCTTTTGGAACAGCTTCCTTGATCAGATCGAGAAGCTCAGCCCGGATCGAGTCCGTGATTCCTTTCTTCAATCTGGAGGATAGTCGCTCAACCTCTTTCCGGATGGCCTGTTCCGCCTGTTTCGATATTCCGTCCGCGGTCGTTCTTAATTTCGCCGTGACCTCGGAATCAACCGCAGCCTGCAGCTCCTCCTTGATATATTTTGCATAGATCTCCCCGAAGATCTCCTGTATTTCGTTTTTGTATTCTTGGCTTAAGTTTCCCATGGGCCAAATTCCCTCTATGACGATTTAGTGATCGGTATATTCGAGGTATTTCAGGATTCCCCAGAGTTCAAGGAATTTTTCCAGCTTGACGTCGGTGCCGTCGTTTTTCCGGGGTTCTCTCCACCCCCGGAGGGCCTTCAAAAAATCCTGCCTCAGCTGATTGTCCATTTGGGTCAGTGCGCTCGTGCTCTTCAACATTTCCCTCTCAAATAAGGATAATTTTCTAAGCTCCGCTTCGGCTTGATCGAGTTCCGCCGCCCCTCTTTCTTTCTTCTCCTCATATTCTTCTGCGATGTCCCTTTCCCAGCCTCTCTTGAGCTCGGTGAATTGTTTTTGGACCGAATGCTCAAGTTCTTCGATGTAATTTTTCAAAGGGGCGATCGGAGAGCAATCCAGCCCTTGTGCAAAGGATGCTTTCAGTTCTTTCTTAACCCCCATATGACAGAAATCCTTGATGTTCGACCAGAGCCGGTTCACCTTTAATTCAAGTATTTTTTCTCTTACCCCATTGCTTTGGAATAATGAGCCCAAGAGGGAGGATCTTTCTTCCGGTTTGAGGGCCGAGTTTTTTATCTTGCTCCTGAGTTTATCGACCAGGCCGGAAGCATAATCGGCCAGGTCTTTCAGGCTCCGATTGTAACGATCATTGGACCTGTTGTCTACGATCTTTTCGCAGAGGCGGTTGATTTCCTCTCGGAGACTGCCGAAATTCACGATGTCTTCCAGAGCGGGAAGGCTCGCCATTCTTTCTTGCTGGCGCTCTTCCAACACCTTCAGGTTCTTCTTGACCGTATCGACAGCGCTGCGGAGCCCCTTCTTTTTTTGAGAAAGCGAAGGCCTGAAGATTTCGAGCATCTGAATCAGCTTATCGGAGGCGTTCCCAAAATTAAGCAGATGTATCTTTCTGCTGTTCTCCGTGAGATATCTTTCGATCTCCAGCAGACTCCTTTCCGTCAGTCTTTTGTAACGGGGGTAGCCGTACTCCTGACTTTTGAATACAGAAAAATAGAAGCCTGAAAACCCAAGGTCCGTCTCCTTTGCGTAGGTCAAGAATTTTTCGCGAATGAAGGTCTCGGGGTCATCTAAGCCATGATCGCGACATGTTTTATCGAGCTGGTCAAAGAAATTGGATATGAAGATGAGCCTTTCCCTTTCGATTTCTCGAGTCAGGTGTCTGTTGTCGTCAAGCACTTTCAGAGATTCCGTGAGGTTGGGTTCGTTTCCGATCAGCATCCATAGGATGAGAGAGTGGTTGAACATTTTTACCGTGACTTCCTCGTCCGTCTCTGATTTCCACGACGCCAGCCCGGGCGTATCGTAGATGATATAATCTTTAAAATACCTCACCGGATAAGAAAGATCGATATAGTCGATGTGCTGTACCGGGTCGTAATCGCTTTCCGGATTGGCTTGAATGAGCCTGTGGAAGAGCCCAATGCCGTGCTCCATCTCGAGGAGGATTTCAACGCTGCCGCTTTTCTCATCGAACCTGGCTGCATCAGACTCCTCGATCTCTTTTCTGAGGAACGCCGGCAGGGGAATCTGGGGGGAGAGTTTGAGCGAAGCCTTCTTTTCACCGCTGTGCTGAAGTCTCAGGATCCTGCGCGTTTCCGTCTTGCAGGTTTCGGGAATCACTTTGAGGCCTTGACTGTCCAGAATGTAGTTCAGAAAGGAGGACTTTCCGGAGCTCGTCTTTCCCGCGAGGTAGATGCTTTTTCGTTTTGAGGAGATCTCCTCGATGAAAAGCTCTACAAGCTTGACCAGTCTCCGGCTCTCTTTCTCCTCGACGAGTTGCCATTCGTCGGATCCTTTGATGCACTTCAGGGTCTCAGCAAGTTGACCCGCATAGGGGCTGATGGCGTCAACCAACATTTAGTTCACCTCAGGTGTCGTGTCTTCATAATTCATCTCATAAATGTTTCTCCCTTCACCCTCCCCTCTCCCCGCTGGGGAGAGGGGTAGGGTGAGGGGTATAGGACGTTTCGAATTGCGGTTGATAGGTTTCGAAGATATGGATCACTCGATCGCAAAGCCCTACGCTTCTTAAAGCCTCCTCGGCTTCCCTGTTCCTCGGCCTAAAGGTTTCTTCCAATTCTTCGAAGATCGCATTCTGGACCTCCTCGTAAGCCGGCTCGAGGATTTTTCTGAAATGGTCAAAGAAGTCTTCCTCACTCTCTTTGATGGCGCTCTCCAGCTTTCCCTTCAGCTCATCAAGCATTTCGTTCAACATCAAACCGAGGTCAACCAAATCTTTGACGACCAGCGCCCATCCGAGGATGGGTATTCCTTTGGCGGGTGCAATTCCTGCCTGGTCTTTTGCGTAATCCACGCTGAGCCTGATGAAGATCTTCCTGAACATCCTTACGAAGAGCTTCTTAAATTTGGCCATCCCCTTCTTTCTGATATCGGAGGCAGCCATCTTTTTGACCAGGCCCCCGGTCACTTTTCCCATCCTATCCATCAGGCGCTTCATGACTTCATTGAGCCCGGCATCGTACCTAAAATTCAGGCTACCGGGTTTTCCTTTTCCTGTTTTGGATTCCCCGGTTTTGATCTTTCCGCCGCTGAAAGGTCCCAGAGTTAACTCAGCGATGATATTCTTGACCTCCTCGACCGCTTCCGTAATGATGTGCTCCGTTTTCGCCACAGCCAGAGCTTCGAACTCTGCGTCGATAATCCAGCTGATTTCCCTCATCACGGGTCCCTCGTCATCGCCCCGGAAAATCTGTGGAGTCATCTGCTTTAAGAATTCTTTCCAGAGATCCTTCTTGCCGATTCTCTTGCCGATCTCTTCGAGTATTCTTTTCACAAGATTTTCGCTCATCTGCCTGGAGTATCTTTGGATCCTTGCAAGATACCATTGCCGGTACCTCCGGCGGAATGCCGCCTTTAAGACGGCCCTTTCCTTCTGCTCCTTTGCGAGCCCCCTATCCTTTTCCTCGATGATTTTCTGGTAGTCACTCTTTCTTTTCTTGATCCCGGACAGGATATTCTGCTGTCCGTAGAGACGGGCCACACCGTCTTTGACCCTCGATATTTTTTCTTGAAGCGACCGGTTGAAGATCACCTCCTGGGCAAAGTGTTCTATGGTGGGCAGCATGGAGCTTTCGAAGGAAAGCGTTTTGCCTTTTTCCGTCAGGACATATCCTCGATCCTTCTTTTTGATAAAACGGTTTGTGGTAAGCCAATGGATAAACTGATCCCTGTCGAATACCGCTACACCTGTTTTGTCTGTGAGCCCCTCTCCGTGATATGGGTTCCAGAGGGAAAATTCATCCACCAAGGCGGCGTCTTCGTCCACAAACGGAAATCCGTGCCTTAAATAGTTCCAAAACATTCTCAAGCTGGCTTCCTCGCCCGGCAGGATATCATCCGAGTTCGAGAGGAATCGATCCGGCTTCATCCCTAATGCGGATTCCGCGGCCAGCCCGTTATAAAGGAAAAAACAGACCCGCTCCTTCCCTTC
>JAPVTA010000112.1:0-6775 GCA_047519465.1 Thermodesulfobacteriota bacterium
CCGTAACCATGAAAAATATGAGAATCCAATTTAAACAAAATATTCTCGATAGTTACCTCCACCAACTATGGGCATAAAAAGTGCAAAACTTCAGTTATTGACCTAATGACGAAGTAACTTTGCAATTTGGTGCTTGCCCTGCACCATATTAGGTACAGGGCTTGGGATTTGGTGCTTCATGACTATCAAGACGGTCTTTCAAAAACTCGATAGATAGATCCGATAGATTCAGCTTAGTCCAGCCACTCCGTGGGGATTCGTGCAGTGATGTTGGTCAGCTCATTCGCCGCCTTGGTGTAACGAATGATCTTGCTCATCGTGCCCCTGCTTCCGGTCATGAGTTTGGACTGTTTGGTAATCAGCGCCTGCGTGGAGTCGAGCTGTTTCAGGCATATTCTCTTCCAGATGTGGTAGGGAGCTGAAATGACAAATTCGGGACTGTACTTCTTGGTGTCGGTGACGATTTCTGCCTTCCGGCATTTACCGTGATAAAGATCGACGTATCCAATAATAGGCTCTTTGACCGGGCCTCCTTTTTCTGTGATAAAGTAAAAGTCACCCTCCCAGGTTTTTGCCGCCTCTTCGTATGCCTTACTCTTATTGATCTCCTCCATGTAGACATCGTACCATTCCTGCGTCCCGAACTTCGCCATGATCAGCAACCTCCTTGGCCTTTATTTATCCCGTATTTTTGGCAATACTTCTCCCTTGCTCCCGGCGTGCCTGCCTCGTCTTGACGGGATGGCCGGGGTTCTTTTATCTACGTGATCTTAGGGGTACATCTCTGCGGCCGCCTGGTCGAGGCCTAACTCCAGAAGTTTTGCTTTTGTAGGTCGTCCGGTTTCCCAGTCCCATCCCCGGAATTGATAGTATTCTCTCAGCATCTTTTCCATGTCCGGTTCAACGCCCGCTGTTGATCCCTCATCCAGGGCTGTGGAACAGATCGAGGGCAACTTGTCGTGCTCTCGAGTCAGGCCGAGCTTGTTGCTGAGGGCCCGCTTCAAATTGATGGACCGGTCCCCCGCGGTCAAAAGCTCATTGGGTCCGACCTCCCATCCTGTAATGGCGTTCAGCATCTCACAAAGCTGGGTCGGCATGAGAGGGGCAAATTTGCAGAGGGCCAGAGAATCAAAGAGGTCTTTAAGACTCTGAAACTTGGCCACCCCCTCGGCCTTCCCCTCGGAAGAGAGCCTTTCTCCGGGCAAGATCATATATTCCGGCACCAGATTCCCCAGGTCGACATTATAAAAATCGCCCTTGAGATGGCACGCCCCGCGCGGGCCGGTGGCATAGGAGAGCGCCATGCCGTGGAAAGCCCGCCCGTCATGCATCGGTACTTCGAGGCCCTTGACCTGTGCCGCTTCGCCCTCGTCGCGGCCGAACGCTTCGGCCATGGCCAAAGTGCCCCCAGAAATAATCTTGCCGATTCCCTTCTGGGCGATGATCATCTCAAGAAGCTTGAGGATGGCTTTTCCGTCGCCCCATTTCAGCGCAAAGCCAACCTGTTTCTTGGTAAGAACACCCAACTCGTAGAGATAGAAAGCATAGGCGATACTGACCGATGTGGAGATTGTATCGATGCCGTGTGTGTTGCAGAGATGGTTAGCCCTGACAATTAAATCTAGGTCGGAGTTCTGGCACAGAGGCCCGAAGCCCACGGCGGTTTCGTACTCGGGACCGTCTACGTTAAGCCCGGGTTTAAAATCCACCAACTCACGGCCACATCCGATGGGGCAACCCAGACAGGCGTAGTTGCGGACATTGTACGTCTGGCGGAGGGTCTGACCCGTGACTTTGGAAACCGGGAAGATGGTCTTGGTAAAATATTTGGCAGGCGCATCGCCAAGAATCATGGCCATATCCGTGTACATCATCGTCCCGTATTCGCGGAAGGCGACGGAAACCAGGTTGCCATTGATCTGGGCCACTGCCTGTTTGGCAAGGTCTCTGACTTTCTCCGGGTTACTCAGTTCAGGCCTGAGGTTGCCCGAAGCAGCCACGGCTTTTAACTTTTTGGAGCCCATAAGGGCACCCAGGCCGCACCGGCCAGCAGCCCGGCCTTTGTCATTCATGATGGCTGCATATTTGATCTGTTTCTCGCCGGCGGAGCCGATACAGGCCACGCTGACGGAGTCGTCCTTAAGCTCGTCCTTGATCGCTTTCTGCGTCTGATAACTATCTTTTCTCCAAAGTTTGGAGGCATCTCTGATCTCTGCTTTTCCTTCTTTCATATAAAGGTAAACCGGATGGTCCGCCTTCCCCGTGACCAGCAGGCCATCCCAGCCCGAACCTTTCAGCCGGAATGGAAAGCGACCTCCGCTAGTGGCCTCACCCCAAAACCCCGTTAAGGGAGAGATGCCGGCGGCAGCATATCGACTCACCATGGGAAGGGGTGTGTTTGTGAAAGGACCGGCCGCCATGACCAGGGGGTTTTCCGGCGAGAGCGGATCTGTCCCCTTTCTGGTGCGGTCGTAAACCAGCGCTGCGGCAAGGGTCGCACCTCCGATGTATTTCTTAAAGTAATCCTCGGAAATAGGTAAGTCCGCGATTGTGCGGGTTGATAAATCTATCTTTAAAATCCGACCGTGGTATCCTTTCATGCCTTTACCTCCCTCAAAAGTCGATGTCTCGGCCCTCGTAGGCATACTTGAAGATCTGGGCGCACTGGCTGGCTGCGATAGGCCTGGTGCTCATATAGCCGTCCACATCTTCGTACGCGTATTGCACCAGTTTATCCAAGTTCGCCTCGAAATCCTTCCGGGAAATCCCCATAGCCTTCAGAGTCAGAGGGACATCGAGGCCGGCCATAAAAGACCGCACCTTCTTAACCAATTTGGTCAGCCCATCCTTGGCATTCTTGGCGGGGATATCCAGGGCCTTACAGATGAGTAGATGTTTGTCAGTGATCGTGCTGCAGAACTGCAATGTGTGGGGGATGAAAAATCCGACGGCCAAGCCATGGTGTACGTTGAACACCGCACCCAGAGAATGACCCAGGCTGTGGGTAAGGTGGCAGCCACTCATGCCGAAGGCCACCCCGGCAATACTGGCGGCAATCAGCATTCTGTGCCTGGCCTCCCTGTCCTGGCCGTTCTCATAGGCCTTGGGCAGCCATTTGAAAACCATCTCAATGGCCTGGAGCGACAGGGGCGTAGTGAATTCATTTGCCGCGGGTGTGGTAACGGCATCCATCGCATGGGACAGGACGTCCAGGCCCGTGCCCGCGGTCAGCTTGGGCGGCATGGTCATGGTGAATTCCGGAACCAGGATGGCAAAATCCGGAACCAGTTCGTCGTGGACAATCGGGATTTTTCGGTGCACGGCCGTATCGTGGAGCACCGCGGCCCCCGTACATTCCGAGCCTGTTCCGGCAGTGGTCGGCACCGCTGCCAGGTGTGCCTTCTGACGCAGGTTCAGCTTGTCCAGGGGCGAGATCTCACGCAGGTCAGTGATATCCGGTCGCTCGTAAAGGAGCCAGGCCGCTTTCCCCGAGTCGATGACCGAACCGCCTCCCACCGACATGATCAGGTCCGGCTCGAAATTCTTGATCGCCTGGGCACATTCGTTGACCACTTCGATGGGGGCCTCGGGCTGGCACCCGGACCACATTTCAACTTTAAAGCCTCCGGATTCAAGAAAGCGGACAGCCTTGCTGGCGAAGCGCTTGCTGAACTCATCCGTAACGACAAAAGCCTTTTTCTTGGGACATCGGAGGCCGATCGTATCCATGGTCGTGGGTCCGACCACAAGCCCCTCCGGAAAGACATTTGACCCGATGAACATTTTGGGTGTGTTAAAAATGGTGGTCAGTCCTTTGACAGAAGATGACAGGGCCAAAGGGGCCAAAGCCTTCAACACAGGATTTTCAAACCAGTATGCCATGGATCACACCTCGCCTTCTAAGAGTGATTTACCCTCTTTTAGAATCACTGTCAATCCCTTCTGGTGTTCCATAAAAATTCCTGTTTTATCGCACAACCGATTGTTTTCTATCTATTTTATAACTCTTGGGGTCAGGGGGCGGGGATTATCCCTGCCCCCTTTCCGCCAGCCCTCGGGCCAATTCCTTATTTTGTCGTTCATGACCGCTGATAGCGGTGTTCATCCTCCTAATGTGCGTGCCACGTTTCATCGCACCTGCTTGGGATGTAGTCACTAATCTGCACTGTGACCGAATTACTGAAAGATCCATCCTGATTGATGATTGCCCAGTTGGGCACGTTGATCCCATGGATCGAGCCGCAATCCCCTCGCGGGATCTCCACAAGGGAGATCGTCGCATCCGGAGGAGTAGCTCCGCGGAGATAAACGTCAACGGCGCTCAGAAAAGTTGTATGTAATGACGCAGGGAAATCCGTGAGCGGCCTGGTCAAGTTCGTAATGTGATCTGAACCCAAATCGTAAACAAAATATGCGACTAACATGTGCGGTCTTGGGGCGTTGATCGCATTCACGATGTTAATACCGTTAATGGAGAGGACGTCGTCGAAGCCATCGCTCTGGTCCCCCAACCACTCCCGGTTCCTCGTGATAATCAAGTTGGTCTGATCCGGGTTCCGGGTCATGAGTGCTCCAAGCCCTTGGCCAATGGGAGAGGTGTTCAGGCGGATAAAGTAATCACTTCTTATTCGGGGCTCAATATAGAAGTGATGATTCCCGCCTGGACGGGCGATGTTAAGTTCATAATAGGCACCGGGCTCGGCATTAAACGGTCCAAAGTTTCCGGTATCATCTATCTGGTAAATGGCCTCCGGCTTCTTATGTTTTCTGGCTCCGGTTTCTCCGTAAAGCTCATAGATCTCCAGAGTAGCGCCTGCCACGCCTACATTTTGGGGGTACAGGACCGCCCTTCCGGCAAGGTATACATGACCAGGCGGCACAGGCAAAACATCCGTGCTCTCAGGATCGTGACCTGTAAAGAACTTGTACATGTAGGCAAATGACACAGGAGAGGTACACGTTTCGTTATGAGGCGCTTTGGGGACAACCACATTCGTTGCTCCCGTTATCGAACCGTTGGGGTTAAATCCAAACCCGCCATATATGGCCAGGGTGGGCACCGGCACTCCGACCGCTGTCCCGGGAAGGCTGGTCCCTGATCCGCCGTCAAGAGCCACATAGTGGGCAACCTTCGAGGCACGCGCTGCTGAGCTATTCAGGTATGACGTCGACACAAATGTGCCCAGAGAATGCCCTAAGAGCTCAACCTTGTCGGCGCCGGTCTCGCTTAGAATGGCGTCGATATGCTGATCAAGGGCAGCTAAAACTTGCGGGGCTGTGGTAGCATAATTAGGAGAATCGTATTCAAATGCGTTGAGATATTCCTGGGGATAGCCGTTGCTCGAAAAACGCATGGCCTGCCACTCAAATTGTTGTGCTGAACCCGTAAAGCCATGGACAAAAATCATGGGCCGAATAGCCGGGAAGCGCATTTCGTAGGCGCTGGCTGGTGTGGATAAGCAAAGGCCGACCATCATGAGAACCAACAAAGTGATCATCGAACAGTGAGCCAATTTCTTCATTATCCTCCTCCTTTTAAACGCGTGATTCCGCATTCCTGATTCCTTATGTCGTTGAGCCACGGTTTTTTTAATAAGCGCCCCGGCAGAAATCATTTATCCTGTCGGGGGCCACTCAGCAATATTTGAGGGGCCTTTCCAGGGGGGGATGGCGCCAATAGAGGATATTCTGCCAGAGGTGAAGGAATCTTCTGAGTAATTTGGAAGGCCAATTTCCTTCCCAACGCATTCTCGCCATGGTCTTCCTGCCCTTCCAACGGATGGCCCGGACTTTCCAGTTCTCCAATTTACAATCTTTCGGCTACACGGAGCGATTGCTATCGATAAGATTGCGAAATTAAGTTCATTAGCATTTCTTGGTCAGCAAGCCCTAACATGCGGGCTCTTTCTTTGCCTTCCACCAGAAGCAAAAATGTTGGAGTTCCTACGACACTGTAATCTTTTTTAAATACCTCGATAAGCCCCTCCTCCAGTACGCCTACCTTTAGTTCCTGGCCATACTTTGTTGCTATATCCTCCATGACCTTCAACTGTTGAGGAAATTCATCGTCCCGGGGCATACACAATATGAGAACCGGCCTCTTTTCGGCAAACACCTCTCGCTGAAAATTCTCTGACCGGATTAGACTAACCGAGGTCCTCATTATTTTTAACCCCAAAAATCCTGCTCTTTATCCTTAGACAAAAGGTATTTACAAGATATATGCCCAAAAAAGAAGGAGGCATGGATAATCAAAACTTATTGTAATTTATTGGATTGTTGTGTGAGCATGAAAGAGATCGGTTCCTATGGAATGTGCCATGGCCCACACTGTGCCGACACAATTTGTGTCATGGCATAGCCATGCTATTCGGCACGGAGTTGAAATAAGGAGATTTTCCGGTAAATGGTTCGCCGGCTAATGCCCAAAAGACGGGCAGCCTTGGTTTTGTTCCAGTGGGCCTTGTTCAGAGCATATAAGACCTCTTGAGATCCGTTCGGTTCCTGCGAGTGACTCTGTTTGACAGGGACTCTTACACTCCTCTCAGATCCGTCGGTCCTACTATAGTCCCTGATCTCCGAGGGTAAGTGTTCGAGGGTGATCACCGGGCCGTGGCAGAGGACAAAAGCATGCTCCATCACATGCTCTAACTCCCTGACGTTGCCCGGCCAAGGATGATCCATAAACCTACCGAGCACCTCATTGGATATCCCTTCGATGCTCTTTTTGAACCTCTCGTTAAAGATGTGGCAATAGTGATCGACCAATAACGGC
>JAPVTA010000113.1:0-4559 GCA_047519465.1 Thermodesulfobacteriota bacterium
AAGGAATAAAGGGTCTTTGATGCCCTCGATTGGCTTGGGGGCATGACATTCCAATGATTTCGTCTACGGAATTGGAATGTGGCTCAGCAAAGATGGATCAGTGGATCAATGAAGAGCGGAATGTTTACGAGGACTACAAGAAAGCTTTTGGAGAGGAACCACCGATGATCTCGGGTGTGGCCATCATGACCGATACCGACAACACTGGCGAGTCCGCCACCACTTATTATGGAGATATTCTCTTCAAAAAATAGATCAACAACCCAATAATTATGATTATCTTGGCAAAACCCTTCGGCATCACAATGGCAGTATTTCATGACCTTGCCAGAAAGATCATGTTTGAGGAACCGGAGGGAGGAAAGCAACTTTCCCCCCTTTGGCACATTGCGTCAGGTTCCGAATGAAGATTTCCTCATCAGCCCTCTCACTTCTTAGGTCCGAACTGTTTCACAATCCCATTAGCCAGGACATCGGCTATTACATAGATGTGCATCTTCATCTCATTCCAAACCTTTGCTTCAGTAGCAAAATCCTTTTGATGGATAGCATTAATCTGCGCAACATGGTGTCCGCCGTGAGCAAGCAAGGCGGGAAGAATCGTCGATTTTGGCCAATTGGGATTGGCAGAGCTAAGGAAAGTTGAAATCTCATCCGCATTCTTATTTAACTTATCTATAGCGGCAGCCTTACCATCTTTGTTGTCGGCGAAGTCAGCGGTCATGTACTCCTTGACTGCGCCGTAGTGGCCGGCGAGAAGGCTAAAAAGCTTGTCTCCTGCATCTTTTCCGTAAAAGGGAACGATCGAATTGGCAATATCCTTCGCATCCCGGACGACTTGGTCTTCTGCGATCTTTGCAGCCGCCGTATCACCGAATTTTGTCATCAAAACTACATTCCTTACCCAGAAAATATGGCCAACCCACAGGTCGCGAAGAGTCCTGCTCAACTCCATCCGATTGGGTGACATTTTGCCTGCCCGCTGCTTTTCTGCAGCAAAAGAATTGGGGGGAACAATCAATGCCAACGCGACAAGAGTCGCGATAAAGACCAGAAATAGATTCTTTTTCATGTCTTAGTACCTCCTTTCTTTTGTTCATCCTAATTTACAAATAAATCACTCTAAACAAAAAAGTCAAATTGAAATTTGACTTTTTTGCTTTTTTTAGGTTCATCATATATAATAATATCGATGAAGCAGGCTGACTTAGAAATTGAGCAAATACCAAGTACTCGTGAAAGGATACTCACGCTTCTGGCCGGTCGGCCCCATACTGTCGACGAGCTGGCCAAGAAGACAAGCGTATCGAAAAATGCTGTCCGGGCTCAGATGGCGACCTTGGGGCGGGAAGGCATCATCGAAGTTCAAGGAATGTCCAAGGGTATCCGTCGGCCCGCAACCCTTTACGGCCTCGGTCCTGGCGCAGATCTCTATTTCTCGAAAGCTTATCCAGTGGTGCTCTTTCATCTGATTCACGTTTTGGCCAATAAATTGTCTCATAAGGAATTTATTGCAGTCATGCAAGAACTGGGGCAGCGCCTTGCTGGGTCGACCGCCCGCCCATCAGGAAATCCTCGGGAGAGGATTCAAAGCGCTCTCAAGTTTCTCAAAGGGCTCGGTTCTCTCGTTCAAATGACCGAAGAGGATGGTAACATCGTCATCACTGGCCATGTTTGTCCTATTGCGAGGGCTGTAGCCGCTGATGCAAGAACATGTACCGCCGTTGAGACGCTATTGCGCGAGTTAACCGGGCTTCCACTTGAGGAGCATTGCAACCGTGGAGAACAGCAAAGTTGTCGTTTCACCGTTAAGATGCCTGGGAAAAAGAAAACGGTCTCTTAGAGTCTCAGCGGCTTAAAATTAGAGAACAAGGGACTTTCTGTGGATGGAAACTTCTTCTCCTTGAGTTTGAAGCCCAAGGTAGCCTCTTGGTAATTCCTGCTTCTCCTCGACTAAGATCTCGCCCAGTTTGAAAAGCTCTTTCAGCCTTAAAATGTTTTCGTTCTTCTGGCCCCTCAGATTCGAAATGTCTTTCGGGTGGCAAAAGAATAGGGCATGCCCATTTCTCTGAGAATCCCGGAGAAGAAATGTCGCCATATCGAAAAAGATGGCGGAATCGACAAGCTGGCGAAAAGCAGGATGGTAGGGTCCCGCGAGAAAATCGCTTTGCAACTTTCTCGTAGGCTGAAGACCAATGCGAGCGACTGAGAGGGATGAATTTACCAGTCTGAGGATGCCTTTCTTGAGCCACTGAACGGCCTGTTCCAGCGACAGGGGGAGATATCCTCCTTTTCTCCAGAGGATTTCAAGGGGAGCCCCTTTGAGGACAAGCGTGGGATGGATTCTAAGGAAACTGGGCCCGAGTTCTGCGACCTGATCAAGGGTCTGAAGAAAACGATCACACGTATCACCCGGAAGGCCGATCATCAGTTGAAGCCCCACCTCGAAATTCCCGCTTTTCAGTCGGTGTACAGCGTCCACTGTATCCTTTGCACAATGACCTCTGTTGGCAAGAGCGAGGACTTCATCGATCATCGATTGTACCCCGACTTCTACAGTCTTCACCCGATATTCTCTGAGCAAAGAGAGAGTTTCTTCATCCAAGGCATCAGGCCGGGTAGAGATGCGAATGGAATCGATCACACCGGAACCAAGGAGCGGCTCAACTTCTTTCAAATAACGAACTTGATCATCTCTATGGATTGCTGTGAAACTCCCACCATAAAAAGCGACTTGTATCTTCCTGTTTTTCTTATCGGAAGGGATTCGAGCGAGAGAGGTTCCGATAAAGTTACGAACAGAAGAGGGAGACGAGAGCCCTTCAGCGGTTGCCCTTTGATTGCAGAACAGACAGCATTCACGGCAGCCCAGATTCGGAAGAAAAATAGGAATAATGAGAGGAACCATCTTGCTATAATGTCAAATTACAAAATCCAAATGTCAAATGAAGTCCAAAGTTCAAAGGCTAAAAAGACGGGGAAGAACGGAATAATGGACATTCGCATACCGGGTTAAACAAAAAATTCTTTCTCCTCTATTAATCTAGAATCACACTTTTAGTTTTTGGTCGTTTTGACATTCATTTGTCATTTGAACTTTGTCATTTGGCATTTTATTAATCTCTTCCAGGGCATTTCTGGCTGCTTCTTGTTCCGCCTCTTTCTTGCTTTTTCCCCATCCCTGCCCTTTTATTTCATCCCCGATCGTGACGGATGCCTGGAACCTCTTGTCATGATCCGGTCCGGACTCGTTCATCACTCGATATTGGGGAGACGCCCCATGAGCCTGTTGGGAATATATTTGCAGAAGGCTCTTATAATCATCGAATACCACGGACGGAGCTTTGGTCTGAAGGTAAGGCTCGAAATGTTTTTGGATGATCTCTGAAGCCCGATCGAATCCTGAATCCATGAAGATCGCTCCGATCAGGGCTTCGTAGGTATTGGCCAAGATGGAGGATTTTTGCGTCCCTCCGGTTGACTGCTGGCTTTTTCCGAGGAGGAGATAGCCCTCTAATTGGAGTTCTTTAGAGAGGGATGCCAAGGAACTCCTTTTCACGAGCTGGGATCTCATCATGGAAAGGGTTCCCTCCTGGGCGTCGGAAAATTTGTGAAGGAGAAGGCAGCTGACCGCAAGATTGAGGACCGAATCTCCGAGAAATTCTAAGACCTCATTGGCACCTTTTTCAGGATGGTTGGTTTCATAGACGAAGGACTTATGCGTGAGGGCCTGGTCAAGCCATTTCATCTCTTTGAACCGATAACCCAGACGGTCTTCCAGTTCTTTTAGAGATGCCGACCTCTCTTCGTCCACGCTATCTCTCCGCCACTTTTCCGATCAAACCTTTTTCAGCCAGTTCGGTCGCGGTGACAGTCCATTCCCGATTGACCCAATCCTCATGTTTCTTCGTTCCGTCATTATCGGTGAGAAGAACAGGGATGTAGTTCCGGGAAAAGCCTTTCCATCTCCCGGTCTCCTTGTCTTTACGGTCCTCTATGAGGACGCCCAGCTCGTGATTGAGAAACTGACGATAAAAAGCCCGGCGTTTCTGTCTTCCCAGTTCTCTCATCGTCTCAGCCCTTTTCTTGATCTCTTTCTCAACCACTCTTTGAGGAAATTGGAATGCAGGGGTTCCCTTTCTCCTCGAAAAAGGGAAGACATGGAGATAGGAGAAGGGCAGGGATTCGACGAATCCATAGGTATGCCTAAATTCTTCTTCTGTCTCTCCTGGGAATCCTACGATCACATCCGCTCCGACGGAGAGATTTGGAATCCTTAGATGCAGCTCTTGGATGAGGTCGGACAGAAAGGAACGGTCGTAGTCTCTGTTCATCTTTTTCAGTATCTCATCGTCTCCACTCTGGATAGGGATATGAAGATGGGAGCAGATCTTCTTTGATTGGGAAACGGTTGAGATCAGTCCTGGCGAGAAATCTCCTGGTTCGATCGAGCTGAGTCGGATTCGATCCGGTGTTTCCTCTTTCTCCAGCCGTCCAGAGAGTTTCTCCAAAGGAAAAGGGGGATCGAAATCCAATCCATAGGCCCCAAGGTGGATGCC
>JAPVTA010000114.1:0-22683 GCA_047519465.1 Thermodesulfobacteriota bacterium
GAATGATTCCCAAAATCCCATGGATAGGAAAGGTCTTTTTCATAGGTTACTAATCTATCATATCCAGGCCCTTTCAACAATACAGCCCCACGACAGGGTGAAGCAAGGCATTACGGGTGACTCCGGGATATTTTACATTCAACGTGGAATCTGCTATCCTATGAATGCAAATATGCACAGCGTAGAATGACAGGTCGATGATGCGGAAGTATTAAGGAGTGTCCGCTGATGTATCTCAACTTTTATGGCTTCCGGGAAAAGCCTTTTAACCTGACTCCTGATCCCCGTTTTGTCTTCCTAAGTAAGACGCATAAAGAAGCCTTCGCACACCTTCTGTACGGCATTAACAATCGCGTAGGATTCATTGCCCTGACAGGAGAAGTGGGATCGGGAAAAACAACGGTCCTGCGTGCACTCTTCGGCCAGCTTGACACAGATCACTACCGCACGGCCCTGATCTTCAATCCCTGTCTTTCACCAGAGGTACTTCTTCAAAACGTCAACCGCGAATTGGGTATCCCGACGAACGTCTCGGATAACTCGAGCTTTTTGGATTCCCTCAATGTGTTTCTTCTCCGGCAGAATGCCGAGGGGCGTACCGTTGTCCTGGTCATCGATGAGGCGCAGAATCTGGAAGCGTCGGTCCTCGAGCAGATCCGTTTGATCTCGAACCTGGAAACAGATAGGGAAAAGCTGATCCAGATTGTCCTGGCAGGACAGCCGGAGCTCATCCAGATTCTAAAGAGAAACGAGATGCGGCAGCTCAGCCAGAGGATTAACGTGCGATATCATCTCCAAGCCATGGATTTCCAGGACACGATCGATTACATCAACCACCGGCTCGATGTGGCAGGAGGAAGGGGCGGGACTATTTTCTCCGGGAGGGCCCTGAAACGAATATACAGGTATTCGCGCGGACTACCGAGGCTTGTCAATGCGGCGTGCGACAGGGTGCTCCTGGCGGGCTACGCGAGGGACACGGTGAAGATAGACTCCTGGATTGCCGCGGCGGGGATCAAAGACATGAGAAGGGATGGGGCGGCCTATACTCGGAAACGACGTCTTATCCTGATCCCAACGTTCGGGTTGCTTACGGCCGTTTTTGCGACGGGCATCTATTTTAAATGGTACGACTTCCGGGACCGGTCCGATCCTTCCTGGCGCGTTAGGGCAGCGGAGGAACCGGCGAGTAAAGGCCGGGGTATAACAGGTGAAGGGCTTTCGAGTGCTATGGCTGTTGAGCTCGGGAAGGTCACGGAAGCAGAAAGTGCTCGAAGGGCTTTTAATATTCTGGCCAGCTTCTGGAGGGTTCCGGACTTTTCGGAAAGCGCCAATTCGAGCCGCTTCAGTGAAATGGAGCGGGCAGCTTTGAACCGGGAACTCCGTCTGTACAGATTTTCTGGAAACCTGGGGGCCTTACTTCGCATCGGTTATCCGGCAGTGATCGACCTGACCGTGCCGGGTATACGGGGGAACCGTTTCGTTTCGCTGGTGGGCGTCGAGAACGAACGACTCCTGATCGATCCTCCGATTGCGGGGAAGAGATCCCTTCCATTCAGGGAACTTGAAAGGCACTGGTCCGGACAGGCCTTCCTCCTTTGGAAAGACCCGTTGAATCTCTTGAGGACGATAGCACCGGGGTCGAAGGGACCCCACATCAAACAACTTCAGGAACTTCTCAGAGAGGCAGGGGCCTACAGCAAACCTTTGACGGGCGTCTATGACGAAGGGACCCTTTCGGCTGTCAAGGGGTTCCAGTCGTCAAAGGGAATCGAAAGCGATGGTATTGTCGGCGGTCAAACATTGATGCTCTTGTATGGGTCGGTTCGTCGTTTTGAAGTTCCGAGGCTTATTGAGGGGTCAAAATGAGCGTGATATTGGATGCCCTGAGAAAACTGGATCGCGAAAAGTCATCTCGACGGAACGGAACAGCCAATATTGCGGTGGAGATTCTCAGGCCCGGCTCGTCCCGCCCGGGGAAAAAGGTCGCTCTGTACATTACCACCGTCTCTCTAACGGCGATTGCTGCTGCTGTCGTCACCTATGTCCTGAAATCGCAGCCGGGGTTCCTGTCGAAATCATCACCGCCCTTCCCCGTGAGTCTTCCTGCGCCGAGTCAGCAGGCCGCAACCGCTCCCCCTTCCCGAGAACCGGTCAGCGACGCTCAAAGCGAAATAAGTCGGGTGGCTCCGAAGATCGAGATCTCTGCCGGAGGCAAGCCCTCTGAGACCTCTTCCGGCGAGAGAAAGACAGAACGGGATGTTATTTCAGAAGAGGCTAAGGTGGCTCCGAGAGATACAAAGAAGCCCGCTGAACATACTCCAACCGGATCGGTTGCGGCTCTGCCCTCGCTCAAAATATCGGCAATCGTCTGGTATGAAGACCCCTCAAAGCGCTTCGCCATGATAAACGGCACAATCTCACCCGAGGGATCCTTAGTTGATGGAGTGAAGGTTGTGGAGATCCGTCCTACCGGCGTACTTTTTTTGCACAACGGCCAGTATTTTGAGATCCCCATATCGAAGTAAGTTTCGCTTAATCGAGTAACACGAAACCGTAACGGTTTTGGACATCGTCTTTCGTCTTAAGAACCTCGCACGGCAGTCCCAAATTCCTTGCTGTCTTATACACATCAATGCCGAAGATTGAAT
Organism: Thermodesulfobacteriota bacterium; assembly: GCA_047519465.1. Lineage (GTDB taxonomy): Bacteria > Desulfobacterota > BSN033 > BSN033 > UBA1163 > UBA1163. Next base: position 2,652 of record JAPVTA010000114.1, read on the forward strand.
CACAAGGTCTTACCTTACTCGGAGTAGGGCAGGGATTGCCTTGTTTAGCAACGCAGGTCGTCTCACACAGGTTACATGCGCGAATGGCAAAGGCGAAGGTGTAGCCATCCAGGAAAGCGGTTCTTTCGATCCCAAGAACTGCCTTACTCAGCTCTCTGGCATTGTGCGAGTGAACTATCAGAATATGGCTATATCTCTTAACCATTTGGACTCTTTCCTGATAAGCCGTTCCTCTATGGTCGCATCTTATATTTCCAGGGCGGAAATCTTCGCATCCCCATCGACATTTTAGCATTGCCCGGATATCGAATGAGATTTGATTGGGTGAAACAACCAATGCGTCGGCCATACGGAGTTCTTTTGCCAATCGAACGTATTTTTCTATCGTCTTACTCCTACTTGTGTTTCTACACGCTTAGGTTGTGGACACACATTTCGGCAACGGGCCCTTGCTGTGACGGGGCGGCTTTGAGGTTTACGTCCGCGGATGTTGATTGCAGAGAGCGTTGATCCACACAAAGGTCATCGGCGTTAACAAGAAAGCATGAGGAAACCACCTACATTCGCTTAGATCTTCTCAACGAAGGATAAGGCTTTGGCAAGCGTTTGGTTATCTTTGCCCCAAGCTTCATTCTCAGGAATCTATTTGCAATCGATCCCATCTCTAGGGTTCTGAGGGGACGGGTAACCACGTCAACTCTATTCCGACGTATGGCTGCAAAAATGGACTCAAGATTCTTCTCTGCATAGATCAGCGAATAAGTGGTCCCCAACTGGGAGAGAAAATGGGCATCTGAGCTTCCGACCAACGGGAATCCGAAGGATTGACACACCTCTAGAGCCCTTTGGTTAAAGTTGATCATCGGCGAATAAAAATGGCAATATTCGAGTGCGTCGAAAAGATGCAGGTGCTTCAAAAGGTATCCATTTAAAGAATAGGTTCCGGGGAAGTAGGGGTGCGGAGCAATAATTAAAGTCTCCGAGCGGCACAGCTTTGCAAGGGAGAAAAAGTCCGAACATGTTTTATGCGGGGGAGGGTTCAAAACGAGGACATGGCGCCTCCGGATCGTCATCTCTATACCAGGGATGAGGAGAATCCCCCTTTCCTGGGCGTAAGAGGAAAGGTCGTGATTGAAGGTCGTCCGGTTATGGTTGGTGATGGCAATCACATCAAAACTTTCATCCGCAGCCTTTGAGATAAGCTCTTTGGCCGTATATCGTACGCGGTCCAGGGGATCTTCGGCTGTGTGGAGGTGTAAATCAGCCTTAAGGGGTCTTGGTCTTTTAATCTTGATATTAGAATCCTTCACCATCTCTTCATCCCACCCGGATGATATCAACGTATCCGTATTTATAAGATTTCGTCGGCGTCTTGTCAAATTGGCGGCAGGGCGGTGAGCAGAGTGTCCTTGAGCTACTTTGCATTTTGCTTGGCCTCTCGGAGAGCAACAAGAGCTTCTCTTACGGATTCAGATGCTTTAACACGGTGAAGTATTTTCGTCTTAAGTAATAAGTTCCCTACGCCAATCGCTCCTTGAGTCATGTACCTGTATTCTCCAGGATCGGGAGCTTTATCCGTGACGGTAAAATAATAACCGGTATGGTCTGCGCTCCGTATTTCCTGTAATTCAATCTTGGTTTCCACTACATTTGGTAAAAGCTTCTCACCATCCTTTTCCACAAGGGTTCGCACCCTTTCCTGCCTGTTGAAGCCTTGCTCTCCTGTCTTGCCCCACAGGACAGTGATGATCACTTGAAAATCATTTCCCTTCGAAGGATTGAACATCATGGTCGGGGGCATATTCGATTGAGGCTTATGGACCTCACCCTTCCACGAAGCGGGGACCTTTAGCTCAAGCGTTCCATGTTCAGGTATCGGATATTTCTTGATCGCTTTCTGCTCGGCCGCAAGAAGATTCCCTGCCCCAAGATAAATTCCCACCAGAACCGTCGCTACAATCCGTTCCAATCTTTTTTGAGCAATTACCATTCAGGACCTCCGCGTTAATCATATTCTTGGTGCAAAGCTGTCTGAATAGAATAACATCTTTTTGGGATACATTCCTCTATATTTTTGGCAAAATCTGTCACCCAAAGTACAAAATGTGTCACATAATTTTCTTTTGAGAAACTCTTTTGATTATTCGGAGAGGGCGAAGGCTTATAATATTGATCAGTTAGAGCATATGAGCCACCGTTTAAACGAACCGCCAAATTTGGCACTAAATATGCGAATAACTACAAAGGCTGAATTTCAGCACCGGGAAGCCCCGGCCTTTAGGCCGCGGAGCTTCACATAACTCTATGATATAATAGTCTGAAGATGACGATCCCCGGTTTAGATCTCATTTCACATTTTCGGAAGGCCCGTCGTAAACAAATGCCCGAACGCCCCCATCTGTTTATGGCTGGTCTCAATCAAAAGGTCTTTCTCAACCAGTGGGGGAAACCGGAAGCGCAGGTCACCCTTGAGCAGCTTGGAAAATCGAGCCAACTGGGAACAATGTTCTACACGACCAGCGCCGCCGAGGAAGCCCGTCTCTCCGTGTGGATTTATAAGAAGAAGAATAGCGTTCTCCTTTTTGCAAATGAAAAATTGGTCTCTCATTTTAGCTGCAATAAATTGAGATTTTCACCCCTTCCCGACATTTCTATTTCTTCGGAAACCCCGCCGATTGGACGAGAGTGATCTTCCGGTCTGTTCGCAGCTTCATGCCATTCGCCAAATGCTTCCTTATTTTCTGGAGCGGCTTATAGGTCAAAACAGGATAACACCTTCTGTACGGGAGAATAAACCTCTTGAGAAGTTTAAGTGGGGGAGGCGAATAAGCGGGCGATGTTAAGTGAGGAGCTGTTGAAAGGGATTCGTTTAAACTTTGAAGACTTGAGCCTCTCGGGAGTGTTTTACCGAGGGGATAGGAAAGCGTTCAGGCTGGCGCCAATTGCGCCAATCCTCCGTATTTCTGTGCACGCCGTTGAAAAGCCTGCTCCGCTCCATGCATGACGGTTTTAATGAGTTCCCGGATTGAGCGTTGGTCGATTGAGCCCCGGTCGACAATACAGGTGTGGCAATCTTGGACCTCCAAAGGAATGACGAGTTCGGCGTCACCCATCACAGGAAGGTTGGCGTCATTCGTCACCAAAATGATCTGGCTCTCCCAACCCTGGTTCTTTAGTCCCTTTCGCTCCCTCAACATCTGAAGAACCTCTTCGTGTACGGACCCATCGTTGAGGTAGTCATCGGGTTGATCGATGATAAGAATCCGGTTCTCAAGACCGAACAAGAAGAGCAAAACGGCTGCGGCGCCCTGGTCCGCCGACAGATGTTCGAAAGACCGGTATTGACCGTCGACCCTCAGCTCCAACCGAAGGGTATCCTGAGGAATAAGAGTTTCGAGCTCGAAGACTCGGGCTTCCTCAGCAGCTAGCCAATCGATCAAGCGCTGTGCTATTTCAGGTTCAAGGCCGAAGCGCCTTTGGACCTCCTTGCCTCCTGCTTGGACTGCTTCGGAAAGGGCGATGCCGTCCGTGGCCTCTGGGCTGGCGAGCTTGCCAATCCCATCCTGAGACAGGTTGGATCCTTTTAAGAGCGATGAAAGCTGTTCTTCATAACTCCTTTTTTGGCCCTTAAATTCTACCTGAACGTGGAGTCGACCATTGAGGGACCGTGCAACGGCTTCGGCTCTTTCCCTCCTCAGTCCGATTTGGGTGTCCCTGGAATCTCTGATTTGTTGAAGGATTGCCTGCCGTTTTTGCCTGAGATGCTTTAAGCGATCCTCGATCCCATTGAGTTCTGCGATCGAAGACGATAAAGAGGCTCTTTCTTCGGCCAATCTTCGGAGCGGATCTTTGTCCGATGGCTCTTTTTGTGCATCCCGTTCAACTCGCTTACCCTCCTTCTCCAAATGACGAACCTTTTCTTGGTAACGCATGTCAAGGCGCGTTAGGCTTTGGACGGTTTGTTCGAAAAGGGTTGTTTCGTCGTCGAGCACTACCTTCAAACTTTCCTGGAGGACCTCAAGGACCTTGGTACCCTCCTGAAGGATGGTTTTATCTTCGCCTTGGACATCCAGGAGGTTCCGGTGGACCGTTTCCAGTGAAGCCAACACGTCGAGACGCCTTTGATCAGACTCCGCCAGGACGCTCCTGACAGTATTGATCGCCTCCTTCAAGCCTTCCCCCATACCTTGGCGACCGGTGACGTCCTTGAAACCTTCTTTGGCATGGCTCTTGAGAATTTCAACCTCTTGGTCAATTCCCTTGAGCCGTTGGTAGTATTCTTCCCGCTTCGCCAGCTTTGCCCGCAGGTCGAGTATCGCCCTTGCGTTAGCGGTGAGGGATCCCATGGCCTTCGCTACAGCATCCCCGCATCGAAGAGCCTCCTCACCGATGAGCTCATCGAAAAGGGCAAGGCGATGCGCTTCGCTTCCGGAGACTTTGTAGATCTCCCGATGTCCAAAAATGGTGAGTCCCCCTGTTGGACTGAGGAGCTCGGAAGGGCTCACCGAAAGAGGTTTTTCAGGGTTGACCTGAAACGTACGGGGTTCTTCGCCCCATACACGTACGACGCGATACTGCCGGACTTTCCCGTCCCGAAGGGGCCTCTCCAAGATAACCTCCACCTTGCCCCCGCTGCCTAAGGCATGGCGAACAAGCTCCTCATGGTTAGGTTGATCCGAGGGGGAGGCGATCGCAAAGGCGTAGCGGAGGCATTCAAGAATGGCGGATTTGCCCACACTCTTAGCTCCGATAATAACGTTGAGGTCTTGGCTCCAGGAAATACTCAGATCTCCCAGGAAGCCAGGGCCTGAGACCGCCATACTTCGGATTCTTGGGTGAGTCGCCGCAGGAATCCCGCCGACGGACAGACGGGTTTCCGGATCATGGAGTGCCAGTCGCAAGGCGTCTAAGTTTGTTGCGCTGAGTTTTAAGTAAGTAGCCCGGAGCATCCCGTCGGTTCGATACTGCGTTCCGATCTCTTCGATTCGCTTGGGGTCGGAGAATTCAACTACGGCCATCCGATCCCAGAAGTCTTTCGGGAGAAGGCCCGTAGACTGAAGCTTGTTTTTTTCTTTTTCCGGACAGGACTCAATGGCATCTGCCCCTACGTCCACCAGGAGTTTGGCCGCAGCCTCTGCTGTGAGGCTCTTGCAGATCCCGTTGACCTGATCGGGATGGGGAAAGACCAGCAGACAGCGGAACCGGCGCCGCAAGTCTTCTAGGGCCTCCGGCAGGCTGAGTTTCAGGTCCAGGTCTCGATGAGAGCCTTGGTCCGCAAACAGAGGGGTGGCAGGGTCCTTATCCAGCGATCGAATAAAGGTGTTCAGCTCCTTCAGGTCGGTATCACCGGGGAAGATGGCTAATATGTGGAGACCCAGTCGGCCTTGCCTGACTGTCATCTCGACCCCGGGCAGAAGCGTGATGCCGCGGTTCGTGGCCTTTGCAGCAGCCACCTCAAACCATTCTATGTTCACTCCATTGTAGTCCGTTATGGCAGCGACGGAAAACCCTTGAGCTGCTAGTTGTTCGACATAGAGATCAACCAGACCTTTCCTGTCTTCACGTTTCGTCCCTTTAGGGGGCACAAAAGCCGGTACATGAGGGCTGTGCAGATGGAGGTCGAGACGGTGCCACGTTGCGCCCTGGCGTGAGGTTTCTGACAGCTCAGTCAGCCTCCCCTCTCCGGACGGGCGGCTGCGTTTAGCTAAGTTCATATGGGGTTAGACCTTTCTAAACAATCCTCTTCATCCGCACGATTCCACGAATCGTAGCGAAATCGATCTTACTAATCAGTCCACAATTGTATGAAGATCGAAGACCAAATCCCTCCTGCCCTCCCTCCCTTTACGAAAGGGAGGCGTTTCCCCTCTTTGGAAAAGAGGGGCAAGGGGAGATTTTCACAACAATAGGTCTTCTCAGTTATGGACTCCTTACAAATTCTTTTGCAGTGCTACCCGAATATGGCCCAATAGATCGATGTAATTAAACGGCTTCAGGCAATAACTACTGAAGCCTTCGATCTTTTTTTGAAATTCGACCAATTCTTCTCTGGTGACCGATATCATCATGGGTGTTTCGCTCCGGACGAATTCCAGCTTCAATTGATAGAAGCCGTCGTAGTTATTCTCTTTCACAAGCGTCCCATCCAAAAAGATAACGTCCGGCTTATCTTTCTTGGCCTCCTCCGATCCTTCCTTTATGCTCGACACGATGGTCACTTCGTAACCCATTTCGACCAACTTCACGAACTCCGCCATCTCCGGCTCTTTCCCGATGACGAGTATTCGCTTTTGAAATCCTCTGGCCTGCGGGATATGCTCGGATGATTCCAAGACCTTCTTGACCGTCCCCAGCAACATCTCCGGCTTGTAGGGCTTCCTGACAAAGTACTCGGCCCCCAGCTTATATGCCCTGGCCACGTCCTCCGGTTTATCTTTGGCAGTAAGAAAAATGACCGGAACAAACCTGGTCTTAGGAGACATTCTGAGCCGCGTATAGACGGAATAGCCTCCGCCAGCGGGCATCACGATATCCAATATGATCAGGTCTGGTTTCTCCGCATTCGCATAGGTCAAGCCTTGCTGTCCATCCAGGGCGGTAATCACCTCGTAACCGCTTGCCTCCAAGCGGGCCTTTACCATGGTCACGACATTTGGCATGTCATCGATCACCAAGATTTTCTTCTTAGCCATCTTTTCCGCCATAACCTGCGTATTTTTCCCGTTTCAACTTCGCCCTGAACTGATAAGGATAGAGATCGCCTCCGTTGGCGATGGCACTACTTCCCGCTCTTTCCTAAGAGCTCCTTGATTTTTGAGAGCAGCGTTTCTGCCTCGAACGGCTTCGATACATATGCGTCGGCACCTACCTCCTGTCCCACCTTCCTGATCTCCTGCGGTGTCCTCCCGGAGGAGATAATAATAGGAATCGTACGATGTTTTGGGTCCGCCTTAAGAAGTTGGCAAACCTTGTATCCGTTCATCTTAGGGAGCATGATGTCCAAGATAATCAAGCTTGGGTTTTCTTTACGAGCCTTTTCGAGACCTTCCTGGCCGTCCCCTGCGGTGATCACTTCATAATTATTCGCCTCTAATCTCATCCTGAGCATGTTAATGATCGCCGCCTGGTCTTCCACGACAAGGATTCTCTTTTTTGTGGCCGACGCTTCCCTCTTGGGCTCTCCTCCGGCAAGCGGCGTGTCTCGGGGAGGGTGTACGATTTCATTCCAGGACTGCTCAAACACCTCTTCAATCGATTGGATCAAACCATCGAGATTCTGTTTTCCGGTTGAAAGCAATTCTTTTTGTTTCGGATTCAGCTTTCCCGGTACTTCATCCAGCACCAAGGACACGCTTTCTCTAAGCACGGCCAACGGGGTTCGGATGACATGGGAGATCATACCCATCACTTCGTCTTTCATGATTTCCAGCTCGCTTCTCAGCTCATCCTTCATGATTGTCAGCTCGTCTTCCGGTGGCTCCGCGTTTATAGGGTTCGGTTTATCTCCTTTTGTGGCCCCGTCGGGGGCCAGCATCGCGTTAAACCGAGAGATACTAAGAAGCTCCCCGATCAGCTTGTTCAGTTCATCCGTGCATTCCAGGGCAGGCCTCAGGAGGGTGAAGCAGTTGTCGCATTTTGAGTTTCCGAGGCCATCTAGGATCATGCTCGTTCCTTCGCGAACGACCATGAGTTGGCTGCGCAGGTCGTGCCTTACGGACGAAAGATAGGCTTCGATTTTTTCATTTTCATTCATATTATCCGCCCCTCCGGGAGATCTGGGCAAGCGTATTTCGACACGCCCTTAAGAGAAAGTCTGCCGTGAAATCCTCGCAAAACCTTACCTGTTCATCTTTCGGCCTTTTTTCCAACAGACGGATGGCGTTCTTGAGTTCTCGGGAGGCTTCCCGAAGCTTTCTCTGGTACAGATACATATTCCCGAGGTTATAGTAGGCGAGAACCGAATTGGGCGCCACATAGATCACCTTCCTGAATTGTGCCTCCGCCTCCTTAAGGTCGCCGCTCTTATAAGATAAGACGCCTAACAGGTAATATGCCTCAACGCTGAGATTGTCCGCCTGTATGATCTCGCCAAGGACATCCGCCGCTTCTTTGTATTTTGCCTCATTCGCCAGGGTCGTTGCCTTTGCAAGACCGTCGAGGATATGGCTTTTGTCTTGGGCGTCCGTATGATCGGGGGGAAGGAGAAAGGCCGCATCAGGCGGATTGTCAACGTCTTGAGTCGGGTCTTCGACCTGCTCAATAGGCTTGGATCCGAGGGTCTCAGCCTGAGGGTTCAGGGTCGGCCTTGAGTGCCCATTCTTTACTTCGGCCTTGAGCGCTCCGATCAGCGCTGCCGAAAGGGCCAAATTCTCGATGTTGATCTCCGGAACGGCCATAAATGGCTTCATCGCATCTTCCTGAACCGGGCCTAACCTCTTCTTGTAGATGAAGGTCTGAGGGAACTCAACTCTTTCAAACCGATTGGTGATTTGCCACAGGGTCTCCGTGTGTCCGAGAAAAAGATAGCCATCCTGGGCAAGGCAGTTATGAAAATTCTCAATGACCCGTTGGGTTGTCTCAGGATCGAAGTAGATAATGACATTTCTGCAAAAGAGGATGTCGACATTTTGCATGTTTTCATGTAGGCATGGGTCTCTGGCCAGGTTGTGATATTCAAACTCGACCAACGCTTTCACGTCATCCACGAGGCGATAGGCAGAGCCCTCTCTCTTAAAATACTTCTCCAGGTATTCTTTCGGCAAATGGCCAATGTCCTTTTCGCCGTAAACGGCGTCTTCCGAACAAGCGAGTCCCTTTCTATTGATGTCTGTGCCCAAAATCGAGACCCTTAACTCTTCGAAAGAAGGGTAGCCCTCTATCATCGCTATGGCGATGGAATAGGCCTCGTCTCCCCGAGAGCATCCCGCCGACCATGCACGGACACACTTATCGCCCGAATCCATTTTCCTCTGGATGATTTCGGGCAAAACAAATCTCATGAGCACGTCAAACTGAGCCTTGTTTCTGAAGAAATAAGTCTCGCCTATCGTGACCAGATCGAGGAGCTCTCGTATTTCAAGGCGTCCCTCCGGATGAAATTTCAGGAGATTATAGTACTCCCGATAGGAATCGTAACCCCGGTGCTGTAACCGCTGCCAAAGGGCGTGATGCAAGGACTGGCTCCTGCCTTCGTCAAACCGGAGACCGCTCGTTTCGATGAGCAGCTTTTGAAAAAGACCGAAATCGTCGGGGGATAAGGGCAAAATATCTTTCATCGCTCAAGAGCCGATAGTTCGGCGGCTTCCTTTCTTGTTAGGATGTGCTCCAAATCTAAAATAGGGATTACTCTATTACCGACCGTCGCAATGCCCGATATGACATCTGTCTCCACCTGCAAGGACACGACTTCCGGTGTCGGTTTGATATCTTCTTCAGATAGAGCAATAATCTCCTTTAAGCTGTCGACCGTCAGTCCGACGATGGACCTGTTTACCCTGCATACGATGATCCTTTTCTTGTTCTCGTCTTCGACCTGTCTCTCGTTGAGCCTTTTTCCTAAGTCGATTAAGGCAACGATATGCCCTCTCAAATTGATGACCCCCTCAATGAAGGGCGGGGTTTTGGGGAGTCGATAGGTCGCCTGCGGCCTTAATACTTCGCGCACACAGGAAATATCCAACCCCAGCTCCTCTTTGGCCACACTGAAGACCAGTATCTGTTTGTCCTCTTTTTTCTCGGGGTTATCCTTTTTCATCTCTCGCTCGAGGGGCGCTCCACACGGAAGGCAAGGCCGAATACCTATCTCACCATCGAAACGATTTCCTCGGCGATGCTTTCCAAGGGGAGTACTTTGTCGATCACGTCCATTTCGATGGCGACCTTGGGCATACCAAAAACGACGCAACTCTTTTCGTTTTGGGCAAGGGTCTTACCGTAGAGCTGTTTGATCGCCTTCATTCCCATCGCTCCATCCCTACCCATGCCCGTCAGGATGGCCGCCACACTTCCTTTTCCGTAGACCTTGGCCACGGATTCCAACAAGATATCTCCTGAAGGCCTATGGCCTCCGTGGGCCGGTTCATTTGAAAGGACTATCTTTCCGCTATCCTCCACCCTCATTTGGACGTCGTCCGGTGCGATGTACGCTACTCCGGGCTGTATGGGTTCCGAATCTTCTCCAATCTTCACCTTGATTTTGCATTCCTTATTCAGCCAATCCACCAGGCCTGGCAGAAAACCGCTGGTGATGTGCTGGACGATAACGATGCCACAGGGGAAATCTTCAGGGAGCCTCTTGAGTATCTTAAGAAGGGCCTGCGGTCCGCCCGTGGACGCCACAATGGCTACAACCCTATCCGAGTCTACCGTGCGCGGCGCCTTGAGATCAACGACGGACCTTTCATTCCGCAATCTCCCCCGCGGTCGGTCCGTGACTCTGACACCCGTCAAGAATTTTATCTTCGCGATCAGGGCCTCCCCAGACTTTTTCTGTCCGGCTAACTCCAGCTCACTTTTGTCGATCACGTCCAATGCGCCGTGGGAGATGGCCTTAAATACTTTCTCCATCCCTGCCTTGAAGACGGTCGAGGCTACGATCAGTATCGGAGTCGGGTTGGAGGCCATAATTTGCTTCGTCGCCTCCAGTCCGTCGATGACGGGCATATCCATATCCATGGTGATGATATCCGGCTTGAGACGGGGCACGAGCTCTACCGCCTCTTTCCCGTTATTCGCAACCGCTGCCACGAGAATCTGCGGATCGCAGTTCAGGATATTTGTCAGGATCTTGCACATCAGCGGAGAATCGTCAACGACCAACACCCGCGTCAGGGCCTTGACTCCCGGTTCCATATCAGCCTACTACCCCACCAACCGTTCGATGGTATCCAAAAGATTCGTCTGCTCAAATGCGCTTTTGACAAGGTAAGCGGCCGCACCGACCTCGATCCCCCGCCTTTTATCCTCATCCTTCTGCAACGCGGTTACCATCACAACGGGTATGTCCTTATACCCCTCGTTATTCTTCAGGGTTCTGCAAAGCTCAAATCCATCCATCCTGGGCATCTCAATGTCACTGACGATGAGGTCGTATTGGTTGTTTACCATTCTATCCAGTGCGTCCAACCCGTCTACCGCCGTGTCCACGAGGTATCCGTGGGTTTCCAATATGCTCTTCTCAAGCTCTCTGGTCGAGAAAGCGTCTTCCACGACCAAGATCCTTTTCTCTTTGTGTTTCCCTTTGGGGGCGCTTTTCTCTCTGGCGGCGTGCGCAAGGCCCAGCGCGCTATGGGCCACCAAGTCTGCCGTATCCAGGACCACCACGACCTCTCCGGTTGGCATGATGATGGCGCCACTCGCATTCCTCACCTTCCCCAAATGCTTCCCCAAACTTTTGATAAAGGCCTCCTCCTCTCCGGCCACCTCATCCACGATGAATCCGACTCGGCTGTCGAGGGAGGTTGCCATCACTACCAGCATTTCTTTCTTTTCCTCTTCGTTCCCGGCGAGCGGAAGCCCGAGCACTTCATCCAATCTTACCAGAGGGACAATATGCTCGCGGAACTGGATTGCCATCCTTCCTCCCGTGACAGAGACATCGTCCTTGCTCACCTTGACACTTTCTGTAACGGAGAACATGGGGAGGGCAAAAAGCATGTTCTGGACCTTTACCAAAAGCACTTGAATAATAGCAACGGTTAACGGCAGGACCAGTGTGAATTTTGCCCCTCTATTTTTCTCAGTGTCCATGATCACTCGGCCTTTTAGATTTGTGATGTCCCGCCGGACGATATCCAACCCCATGCCTCTTCCGGAAACATCGGTCACGATGGGACTCGTCGAATAACCGTTCATGAATACGATGTTCATCACCTCTTTGTCCGACATTCCTTCCAGGTCATGGTTTGATACAAGCCTTTTCCTCAGGGCCGTTTCCTTTATTTGCGCAATATCCATGCCCCTTCCGTCATCCTCTACGGTGATCACCACATTATCGCCTTGGTGAGAGGCGGAAACCTTTATGGTTCCGTCCCTCGGTTTGCCGAGGGCAGCCCTCACCTCCGGCTCTTCAATTCCATGGTCGATGCAGTTGCGAAGGATATGGATGAGAGAGGTCTTTACCCCTTCCAAGACCTTCTTATCCAGTTCGTTTTCTTCCCCTGAAATTACCAAGTTGACCTGTTTTCCTTGTTGGGATGCGATATCCCTCACCATCCGGGGAAACCCCTCAAAAATAGTGGACAGAGGCAGCATCTTTATCTCTTTGATCTTGGCCTGCAATTCATCGATGACGGGGTCGAGGTGAAACGCTTCCGTGGAGACGTGATCGTATAACTCCAGGGTCCGTTCCCTGAGTCGTTGCATCTGCGCCTCACATTGACTAAGCCACTTTGTCACTTCTCCGTTTTGGGAAGAGAATTCCTTCTTAATTGCTTCACTTAAACTCAAAACGCTTTTCTGCGCTTCCCTGGTGAGCTTGGAGAGCCTTCTCGCCTGGGCGCTCATGGCGGAGGCCTTCATCTTGTTGATGACGACCTCCCCGACCAAATAAAGGAGTTTGTCCACCCTGCTCATTGGAACACGGATGTATTCCTCCGTCTGTGCGGGCGGGTGAGGGGAAACGGTTTCGCTCGTACGATCCACGACTTTATCGGGCGCCTTTTTTACCTCCTCTTCTTTCTGTTGGTCGCCTTTCTCTTGACCTTTTTTTGCTTGCGTTTCGGCAGCCTCCTTTTCCCTCTTAGATCCTCTCTCTCGTTTCCTCCGTGTCCGGATTGCCTGGGCCGCAGAAATGCATTCTTCCAGCTCCCTGCAAATATCGGAGGCATCGACATCGACCTCGGCGTCAATCTTCTTCTCTTGGACGATCTTCTCCAAGATAGCCCGGATCGCATCTAGTCCTTTAAATATTCCCTCGGCCATCGAGGAATTGAAGACCGCCTTTTTTCCGGCGACCTCTTCAAAGATGTCTTCTATCCTATGGGCGATGTCCTGAATTTCATAAAACCCGAAAACCCGGGCTGCCCCCTTCAAGGTGTGCACTTCTCTGTTTAAGCTGCTCGCCAGGTTAATGTTGTCAGGCTGCTTCTCCAACTCGACGAGTCCGTTCTCGAGTCTGGTCAAGTGCTCTTCAGTTTCAGCCTTGAAAATCGCGATGAGATCTTTCATCTCAGGCATATTTCAAATCCTTTGTTTTCCCCGTTTCCTCCCCCTCTGACTTAACGTCCGCTATCGCACGCTTCAACTCCTCCGATAGGGTATTGAGCTGAGCTGCGGAGGCTGCCGCTTGTCGGGTTGAAGAGACAAACTGTTTGGTTACAGAATCTATTTCCCTCATGGCTTGCACCACCTGCTCGGAGGCGAACTTTTGCTGTTGTGTTGCGATGGAAATCTCCTTTGCGGATTTTGCCGTCTCCTCGATCATCTCCAGGCCCTTTTTTACCCAGTTGGTGGAGCCTTCGATGCTCATGATCGTGGCGTTTGTCTCCCCCTGGATTTCATTTATAATCTGACGGATTTCCTCGGTTGATTCTGAGGAACGTTCGGCGAGTTTCCTCACCTCTTGGGCAACCACTGCAAAGCCCCTTCCCACCTCTCCCGCTCGGGCTGCCTCAATGGCCGCATTCAGGGCCAAGAGATTCGTCTGGTCGGCGATATCATCTATCAGTTTTGTGATATTGCCGATGGATTGAGATTTCTCGCCTAACGCGAGAATCTTCCTCGCCGTATCATTGACCTTCACATTTATCTCCTGCATCCCTGCCAGGGTGTCTCCGGCCAATTTGGCCACGGTTTCAGCATTCTTGGCGATACGGGTGGCTGTTGTGTTGAGTTCCTCAATCGTGGTGGTTACCTCGCTGACCCCAGAAGACTGTTCCGCTGCCCCGGTGGCTTGCTCTTCGGAGGCAGAACGAATCTGAGATGAAGCGGTACTTATTTGGAGACCTGCGTTGTGGAGGTGGCTGACCATGCGCTTCAATTCTTCATACATCTGTGCGCTGGCGATCGTGCCGGCGATCTGGGTTCCGATGCTCTCGGCGAGACTTACGTTCGTCCTTGTGTAGGCATTCGGCTTTGAGGATAGCAAGTTGAGCGTTCCGACGACCTGGTTTTGAGAGATCAGAGGAATAACCATGAGAGAGGAAAATCCGGCCTGAAGGGTGCGTGAGAATTGAGAAAAGCGATTTCCAGCCTCGTCCAAGGCGTCCGTCTGCAGGAGGAGGCTCGATTGCGTCCGCATGACTTCTTCGGTGGTAGATCCGGCAAGGGGGATGATGTCGTCGGACCGGAGGCCTTCAACACCCTTCCCCAGAGCGTAGGTTGTGGAGAAACCGGCCTTTTCGGGGCGAATGATATCGATCGAAATCCTGTCGAAAGGAATGACTTTCCTCACCTCCTCGGCAAAGTACTTGTAGACCTTCCGAATTTCCAGCCTTGAGCTAATGATTCGACCGATGTTGGCCACGACCTCCCTTTCCTCGGCGAGCTTCTGGACGGCTTGCTTTTCCCTTTGCAGCTCTTCCGCCGCTCTCCTGAGGTTCGTGATGTCTCTTGCAATTCCTCTAAAGCCTATCGGTTTCCCCGATGGATCTTTTTTCAATGAGGCAGATGTTTCGATGTATCTTCTTGTCCCATCCTTTCTTGCAATCTCATAACCGCATTCTGCGCTTGTCTCGCCCGTTCGGTAGACTTGGTTGAAAGATTGAAACAATTTCTTTGCGTTCTCTTGGTCTGTGTACTGCCGGTTATTCATCCCCATCAATTCCTCTTTGGGGTACCCAAATATTCGGGCCATGGCGTTGTTGACAAAGGTGAAGTTGCCGGCAAGATCAACTTCATAAATACCCTCATCGATGCTTTCAAGAATGGTTCGATACTTTTCCTCGCTCTTTTTCAATGCATCTTCCGTTTTTTTACGGTCAGTGATGTCCCGGGCATTACCCCGGAATCCGACGGGTTTCCCTTCCGAATCCTTTAGGAGAGATGCCGAAAGTTCGTTAAAGGCTTTCGTTCCGTCCTTTCTGATGAATTCATAAACCAATCCCTTAGCCGGTTCCCCTGTCCTGTACACTTGATTGAAGGCCTGAAACAGTTTTTTCGCGTTCTCTTTATCCGTATACTGCTGGTTGTTGACTCCGATCAACTCCTCCTTTTTGGAATACCCAAGATTTCTGCATTCCGCATCATTAACGAAGGTGAAATTGCCGGCAAGGTCAACCTCAAAATAGCCCTCCTGCATGTTTTCAAGAATGGTTCGGTATCTCTCCTCGCTCTGACGCAGTGCTTCCTCTGATTTCTTCCGTTGGGTGACATCCCGAGAAGTGCCCTGGAACCCGATCGGTTTTCTTTCAGAATCCCTCATCAGAGATGCCGAAATTTCGTAGATCGCTTTGGTCCCGTCTTTTCTTGTAAGTTCCAGTTCCTTTGCCTCAATCGGTATTCCTGTTCTATAGATTTCGGTGTAGAAGGTTTTTATTTTTTTAGCATTTTCTTCATCTGCATACTGGTGGTAGTTCATCCCGATCAATTCTTCTCTGGTATATCCGAGATGTCTGCAAGTCGCGTCATTCACGAAGGTAAAATTGCCACTAAGATTACTCTCAGAATAGCCATCTCGGATGCTCTCAAGAATGTTTCGATATCTCTCCTCACTTTGTCGCAACGCCTCTTCTGCCTTCTTGCGATCCGTGATGTCCTCATAGGTCATTAAGTGACTTTCATCGGTCAATGCAACACGTTTAAAGAGAATTTCTTTTGTCGAGCCGTCTTTGCAGATGACAGTGAAGATCCGCGGGGGGGCTTTACCCACTTTTGCCGCTGCGGAATCCTCTTTCCAGCAATCCTGGACCTTCTTACGGTACTCTGGATCAGGATAGGCCTTCTCCAGCCAATGTTCGCGCCTTGGAATGTCCTCCAAGGTATATCCAAATATCTCCGTGAACTTGGGATTGACATACTCATAATTGCCCCCCTTATCGATGGTGCTCAATCCGATGGGGGCCTGAGTCACTAATTTACCAAATTTTTCCTCCGATTTCCGCAATGAATTTCTCGCGAAAAGATAAATCGTGATTCCAACTAAGCCAACGAATACAAGAAATAAGAAGCGTAGGTTGTGCGCCAGGATATAATTTAGCCCGCCCATGCCTATTAACAGCAGCAGGGTAACGGTGAGAAAATAGAAGATCGATTTATTTCTCCACTTTGAAAAGAAACCTTGTTTAAGCATTTCCAGCCTCCTTTCAGCTCTTTAAGACAATCTATATGAGTTGTTTGTGTCTACCCCTTTTTTTCCAATATCTTCTCTACGCCGATGAGGGCAATTAATTTATTGTCCATTTTACACTGCCCCTCCACATACCTGGCTTCTTCTGCCCGCAGGGTGACGAGGGGAGGTTCAATCTTGCTTACTGGTATTTCGATCGATTCGACGACCTCGTCCACCAAGAGCCCTGTCTCCAGCATCCCCGATTCAACGGCGATGATTCTCACCTTATCGGTCGGTTCTTCGTGGGGCAGCCCCATCATTGTCTTTAAATCCGTAACAGAAAGAATCTTGCCTCTTAAGTTTACAATTCCCGCAATGTATTCCGGGCTTGAGGGCAGATACGTTATCTTGCCAGCTCTTGTGACTTCCTTTACTTTTGTAATCTCCACCCCATACCATTCTCGAGATAGGCGAAATACGACGATCTGCCGGGTCTGCTCCTTCTGCTCTTCTCTTTCGTACAGATCTTCCTGAGAATAAGGTATCCCTTCTACGGTTTCTGCTATTTCCTCCAATCTCTGCGACCCCAATTCTTTTTTCATCGCCCCATGCATTTTCTAGATCCAATCCGTAGGAGCCATCGTTCACGAATGGTGTGCTTTCAAGAACCCCGATATCTTCTCAATGAACTTCTTTCCCTCAAAGGGCAATCCGAGATAGCCGTCGGCACCCGCTTCCTTTGTGATTTGGCGGAGCTTATCCTCGTCTTTTGCAGACATGAATACGATGGGGGTATTCTTGGTGTTCTCTTGTTTTCGAAGCACCTGACATACCTGACTTCCGTTCATTCCCGGGAGGTTGTAATCCAATAAGATAAGCTGGTACTGGGACGCTTTTGTTTTCTCAACACCCTCTTCGCCCGTTTCAACAGTCTCTACAGAAAATACCCCTGACTCAAGCCTAAACTTCAACATCGCGTTTACTGAAGGGCTGTCTTGAATTATCAGAATCCTGTCCATTCTTTACACCCTCCGTCTGTTCGTTGGATTTTCCGATTTCCCCATTTGTTAACGGCAATTTGCAAGTTTCATTCCAGACCCCTGTTTCTTGATCGATGTTTACTCCATTTGTCCACATCCATCAGGAACTTACTTGGAAATTCCTCAGTTAAAACCCTATCCTCCATCACTTTCCCAGGAGTAGACACCGCGATTTACCTCAAGATGCATGGGAGAATCAGAGGAAATCTTAAGATGACAAAGGAGCCTGAAAGTGACGAAAAGTGTCAACGGAGGACCGATTCTTTCCGATTCTTGCAGTATTCTTGATAAGTTGCTGGCCGATCGGAAATAATGCTAAGGCCTCCTGGGATACAATGACCCAAACGCCTGTTCCCGTAAAGAAAGATCTCCGGCTTGGTCAGGAATTTCTTTCCAGATGATGCTCAAAGAACATTTTTTTGCCGCTTGATGGGGTTTCACCGGTAGGTTTCTGGCCAACTGTAAGCTTCTTTATTAGGTATGGTTTCGAGTTTGAGCTGAGAAATCCTTCTGATAAGTAATAGGACAATCTGTGTGCAGGAAGAGTCCCTTCTTTTCACGAATCGCGGGTGCGCCGTTCAATCTTTTTGAAACTTTCTCAATTTTTGTTTAGAATTGTACTAATACAAACGTAACAAATAATTTTACAGGTGCTGTAACGTGCGTTCCCCAAACCCACCATCTGACCGCCGTGATCGCCTGCCTACCTCGGTCTATTAATAGTGCGGGACCGGGGCCGGTAGGCAGGGGGATCACGCCCTACAGGTTGTAACGAGATAAAATTCGTTTGTATTAGTTCCTTTGATTTCTTTAACAGTACAGTGGTAGGGTAATGAAGCCTTCCAAATATTCGCTGACCCTTAAGTCCTTCCAAGACCTCAAAGCTCTGCTCAAAAAAAAGGATTTTCCTCTTGCCAATCGTCCCCACACTCATCCAATGAATCATGAAGAAAAGCAGCATCCCGAATTGGAGGAAGAGCTTTTCAAAAAGGCCATGGAAGGTGTAGCGCCTATTCCACGGGACAACCGTGTTGAAAGAATTTTTGGAACCGGGTTGCGAGATAACTCCAGACGTCAAGAGGACGCTGAGGCATTAGAGAAGCTCGAAGAGCTTGTGAAGTACGGAAAGGGTTTTAACGTTGCTGATACGCCAGAGTACATCGAGGGAACAGGGTATCGTGTCCATCCGGACGTGGCGAAGCGTCTGCACCGAGGGGATTATTCGATTCAGGCATTTGTGGATCTTCACGGACTCCTTGCAGAGGATGCAAAAGAAGTCTTCGAAAAATTCTTAAAATGGGCAGTGACGGCTGGTAAGACAGGGGTCTTGATCATCCATGGCCGCGGCCTTTCTTCGCCCTCCGAGCCTGTCCTGAAGAAAAAGGTCGTAGAATGGCTCACCCATGGTCACTGGCGGAAATGGATTGCAGCCTATTCAAGCGCCAGAATCTGCGATGGCGGCGCAGGGGCGACCTATGTATTGCTCAGACCTCACCCTGTTTCGAAGCGGTTGAAGGCGAAGGCAGTAGGAGCGAAAAAACGATGAAGTGCAGAAATCACCCTGACCGGGAGGCGATTGAGGTCTGCCAGAAACATGAAACGGGATTCTGCCAGGAGTGCTGTGAGTGCTTGGACATCGACGAATGCTGCGAGTGCATGGATCCAAAACTCTACTGCAAATTCAGAACCCAGTGCATTATCTGGGAGATGTCAAGAGACCGGCGGAAGAAAGAGATATCATGACGCGGAGACGGGAGGACGCGGAGACACGGGGATGCGGTGATGGGAAGAGAATGAGAGATAAGGGGAGTAAGCGGGAGAAAACTTTTCTCTTATAGCTTTTCCAAAAAAAGAGATGTCAACTGATTAAGATGATTCTTTTCTTCCTCGGATAGTGTTTTGAAAATCCGTTTCAAATCGCCTTCTTTTACTTTCAGCTCCATTTTTAGATAGAGATCATAAGAATTCGTTTCCAACGACATAGTGAGATCAAGAATCTCTTTCAAGGCTTTTCCCTCTGACCATTTCAACGCCTCACTTATGAGCATCCCACCTTCCATTACATCTCCCCTTGGCCCTTTGGAGATCACGGTATCAGGAAATCCAGACGCAGCAGGCTTCCCCGAAACCTCTTCGTACATCTTCCAGAGAGTCGTTTTATGGTTTTCCTCGGATCTCTTAAGATTTTGGAAGAGGCCTTTTGCCTGTTGGTCCCCAGTCATTTCGGCAAGGGACTCGTAGAATTTGCAAGATCCATCTTCGAGTAGCCACGCCAGGGCGATCATCTCTTCCGGTCGGATGGCCGGAGAAAAATAGGCAATCCCTGCCTCTGGAATTCCTTCTGCCACAACCCCCCCCCAGGCTCTGATACCGCCTTGCATGCTATGAACCTCTTTAAATCCTGCACCCGTTAGAATTGAAGCAGCAGCACGGCTGCGCACGCCCGCAGCTCAGTAAACAATCGTCGGTTTGGTTGGGTTGAGTTCACCAATTCGATTCGGTAGTTCTCCAACCGGAATCAGCTGTGCACCCGGAAGATGGCCTTGTTCATACTCCTCAGTCTGTCTGACGTCGACGAGATTGTATTCGCCTGCTCTCCTTTGATTTAGGAACTTCCGTATCTCTTCAGCAGACCAGGTCGATACAGGTTTGAAATAATCGAGAACGCTCATTGTTTTATCTCACCGTCGTCGACAAAATCATTATACGCAGCGGGACACTAAATTTGCAATCAATTATTCACTCCCCAAAGACTGTCCTGAACGAAGTTCGAGACACAAACGAC
>JAPVTA010000115.1:0-16182 GCA_047519465.1 Thermodesulfobacteriota bacterium
CACGTTCAGCTCCCTGGCCAGGTTGAGCGGCAGAGTCCCTATGGTCGGGATCGTATCAGGCCCCTGTTTTGCCGGAAACGCCGCCCTGGTTGGATGTTTCGATGTGATTGTCGCCACAGAAAACTCCAACGTCGGTATGGGCGGCCCCGTGATGATCGAAGGAGGAGGGCTCGGCGTCTTCAGACCCGAGGACGTAGGCCCCATGGACGTACAGACGAAAAACGGCGTTGTCGACATCGCCGTACGCGACGATGAGGAAGCGGTCGCGGTGGCCAAGAAATACCTCTCCTATTTTCAGGGAACGACTTCTCGATGGGAGGCATCCGATCAGCATCTTCTTCGCCAGCTGATTCCGGAACAAAGCCGCCGAGCGTATGACGTACGGAAGGTCATTAGGGCGATTGCAGATGTTGACTCCTTCCTGGAAATGCGGCCCAAATTCGGCCCCGGGATGGTGACGGGGTTTTTGCGCATCGAAGGCCGGTCCTTCGGCGTGATCGCGAATAACTGCATGCACATGGCCGGAGCCATTGAGGCCGAAGGGGCTGACAAAGCCGCGCGATTGATGCAGTTGTGTAACGCCCATGGCCTGCCCATCCTGTCTCTATGCGATACTCCGGGGTTCATGGTGGGACCGGAGATCGAGAAGCGGGCTCAGGTGCGCCACGTATGCCGCATGTTTGTGATCGGCTCACACCTGAGCGTGCCTTACTTTACGGTCGTTTTGCGCAGGGGATATGGCCTCGGTGCGATGGCCATGGCGAAGGGCGGCTTCCATGAAAGTTCGTTTACGGTTGCGTGGCCTACCGGAGAATTCGGTGCCATGGGCCTGGAGGGCGCAGTCAAGGCTGGGTTCAAGAAGGAGCTTGCGGCGATTGAAGACTCGAAGGAACGGGAAGCCCTTTATGAGAAACTCGTAGCCCAGTCGTACGAGCGGGGGAAGGCGATCAATATGGCGTCTTATCTCGAAATCGACGCGGTGATTGACCCGGCGGATACGCGCGCATGGATTCTGCAGGCCCTGCCCTCCCTTCCCCCTGCACATACCGAGGAGGGCAGCCATTCTTTTGTTGATCCCTGGTAAGAGGCCATCCGTCAACACCTTGAAAAGATGCATGAAGTACCATGAACCTCTTCCGGTCGGAAGAGCACATTCGAAACTGGGCGCGCTACGATCCCGCAGCTCAGGAAGGCATCCTTCCACTTAAAGACCCAGTCAAACTTTTCGCAGGAAATTTTTTTCAAAAGAGGCTGGACTCAGATTATGTTTCGCACAGCAAGGCATATTTTGATGAGTTCCTGTCTGCCATATCAGAAATTGCGAAGGTACGTCCTTTCTGGAGGTTGACGTCTCGATAGCGGAGGCTCTGGTGTCATCCCTAAGAAAGTTGAACCATTCAAATGCGGATTGTGCCCGCCTTGCCGAAGCGGCTTCGCGAGGCAGGGATTAGGGAATGGAAAAAAACTAATTCAAACATAAGAAGATGACGGGAAGTGGCTTAGAATAAGACAGTAGCGACTGTCATCAGGGGGGAGAGTATTTATTTTTTCTTACGGAGGGGTTTGACGAGATAATCCCGAGGCCGGCAAATCTTTACGCCGCTAACAGTTTTTCCAAAATATTTTCCAAAATGGGTCGAGTCGCCCGTTATCAGATAATCAGCTTTAATTGAAATAGCGGCCATAAGCACTGGTCGATCTTTCTCCGGTAATTCAATAGGGCATGGGAGAGTGGGATCGGCTTCGGGTACGAGTCGCACCTCTGACAGGGAATCCATCAGCCGTTTCTTTTGTTCAGGACGATAGAGGTTCCGCTTTGCTTCCTCAACCACGAAATGAGAGGCAAATAGCAGGCATCGTTTTTGGTACGCCAATTTCCACAATCGATCCAGGCCCGAGCTTCCATAGGCCATTGAGAATAAGATGTTCGCATCGAGAAAGATACGGTCAACGATCATCGTCTCTTTGGCTTCTCGTGAGGAATGGTTTTGGGATCAATTCCTAACTTCTTAACCTCTTTAAGGGCCCACGCATAGTCTTCGAGAGTGACCGCATTGTTCAGGAGGAATTCAGCCTTTCGTTCGGGAGTGTATCTCTCCAAAGGCAGCGTCACTGCCGGTCGTAAGAGGACGCCTTCCTCCTGAGCTTCTGCGACCACCAGAGAGCCTTCTTCAAACCCGTACTTATGGCGGAGACCAGCCGGGATGACGATTGTCCCGCGCTTGCCGACTTTGGTCGTTTCTATATTCATATTCGATACCTCTGAATAACAGAATATCAGATATTCGGATTTTTGTCAAGCTTGGATGAAGATGAAGATTGCCGGAAGAGATGACGGATTCGATATTTTAGGATTTTGTTCCTCATTTTGACAATGGCATGTGTAGGAGGAACCTGTTTCGGACAGACCTTCACGCAGTTAAAGACGGTCTTGCAACCCCACACACCCTGCTGGTGATTCACAAGTCTCAAGATTTCTTCATTCCTTCTATCCCTCGGGTCAACAAGAAAGCGGTAAGCCTTGGCTAGTATGGCAGGCCCCAAGAATTCGGATTCCGTTTCAAATGCAGGGCAGGTTCCGAAACAGATGCCGCAGAGAATACAATTGATGTAGGGGTCGATCTCCTTCCGACTCTGTTCCTCCATCGAATATTCCGCTTCTAAGGAGATAGGCTTTCCTTGGAGATAGGGCTCAATTTTCCGATAATGATCAAAAAAAATGGACATATCGACGACGAGGTCTTGAATGACAGGAAAGAGGGGCAGGGGTTCGATCAGGGTAGGCTTATTCAGGAGGTCTTCGACATGAGTTCTGCATGCCAGGACATCTTTACCGTTGACTCGCATGGCACAGGAGCCGCATACCGCTCCTCTGCAAGAGTAACGAAAAGCGAGCCCTCCATCCTGCTCATCCTGGACGCGTAGCAAAGCCTCCAGGAGATTCATCCCCTTCCGAATCTCTACCCGAAACGTTTCGATCCATTCCGGAGGATCCTTTTCTCTATTAAAGCGTTTAATTCTCAGCGTCAGAAGATTAGGTTTCATCGGTCTGAGCTTTGAGCTTTGAACTTTGAACTTCAAACTTCTTTAATAAGTCCTTTCTTTGGGTGGATAAGCGGTAATCGATACCTTTTTATAATCCAGCCTCACTCCTTCTGCTGTTTTGAAGGCCAGGGTATGGCGAAGCCAATGCTCGTCGTCCCGTTTCGGATAATCCAGCCTGAAATGGGAACCGCGGCTTTCTTTCCTTGCCAGAGCTCCCTCCACAATTGCCTCTGCCAGATGGAGCATTCCCTCAAGCTCCCAAAGTTGAACAAACTCGCTGTTGAAGGCAAGGCTTTTCTGCTTGAGTCCGGTCTTTAGAAATCTTCTCTTCAACTCCTGTATCTTCCCCCTTGCTGCGAGCAAACCAGATTCTTCCCGGAAGATCCCGACGTAGGAAGTCATCAAGGCCCTCATGTCATCCCGAATAGAAGAGCTCCGCTCTTCCGCTTTCCGTCCGAAGATTTCTTCAAGTCCGGATTGAAATGCACTCAGCCGCTCCTGGAAGACTGTCTTGTAGGAAATCTTTTCTTCTTTTGCCACTTGCTCGGCAGCTTTCCTCCCGGCCCGTTCTCCAAAGACCAGGGTTTCTAAAAGGGAGTTTCCGCCTAAGCGATTCGCACCATGGACGCTCACACAGGCACATTCGCCGGCTGCGAAAAGGCCGGGGAGTTGTGTCTCGCCGTCCGCATTGGTCGGAATTCCACCCATGGAATAATGTTGGGCGGGCTGGATAGGGATCGGCTCTAAGATAGGGTCCACCCCTGCAAAGTCGATGGCGATCTGGCGAATGCCGGGGAGGCGGTCCATAATTTTCTCTCTTCCCAGGTGCCGGAGATCGAGGTGGATATATCCCCCTTCAAACCCGCGCCCCTGGTCGATCTCTGTCTGGGTGCCTCTGGCAACGATATCCCGAGGGCCAAGTTCCATCAGGTGAGGGGCATATCGTTCCATGAACCGTTCGCCTTTCGCATTGATCAGATACCCTCCTTCCCCTCTTGCTCCTTCTGTAATCAAAATATTCGTTCCGTAAAGGCTCGTTGGATGGAATTGGACAAACTCCATATCCTCAAGAGGGACGCCCGCCTTGTAAGCTAAGAAGCTGCCGCTTCCGGTGTTGATCACGGCGTTGGTGGACCTGAGATAGATTCGACCGTAGCCTCCTGTTGCAAGGATAACAGCCTTAGCTTGAATCAGGATCACCCTTCCTTCGAAAAAATGGAGGCAGAGGACGCCCGCACATTTTCCCTCCTCTACGACGAGAGAAAGGGCATACCACTCCTCATAGACAGGAACCCGGAGACCGACCACTTGTTCATACAGGGTGTGCAAGAGATTGTGACCCGTCCGGTCCGCTGCATAGCATGCCCGTGGGAACCCGGCGCCACCAAAAGGTCTCTGGGCGATCTTTCCATCTTCAGTCCGGGAGAAAAGGGTTCCCCAATGTTCCATCTCGATCACGCGCTCCATGGCTTCCCGACACATCACCTCGACAGCATCTTGATCAGCTAAATAGTCGCTTCCTTTGATCGTATCAAGGGCATGGTTTTCCCAGGTATCTTTGGCAGGAGCCTGGGCATTTCCGAGGGCGGCGTTGATTCCCCCTTGAGCGGCTACGGAGTGGGATCTCAGAGGATGAACTTTAGAAAGAATCGCCACATCCCGGCCGGATTTTCTTGCCTCAGCGGCTGCCCTCAGCCCCGCCAGGCCTGCACCAATGATGACAATGTCGTGAGAGAAAAGTTCCATTTTTAACCTTCAAATTTTAAATCCCAGCCTCCCTATCATAACTCCTTAACCCCCTTTGATCCCCCCTTAGATTAAGGGGGGATGAGGGGGGTTACCCTTATCTTGATGGAAATAGAAGGGTTACCTTCAGCTCCAGTTTGGACAAAACGCTATGCATGTCGAGCAGGACCTCATTATCCCAAAAACGCATCACGTCGATTCCGTGAGCCTTTAGATACTCTGAACGGACTGTATCGTATTCCTTGTTATTCCTCTGATTGTGTTGGCCGCCGTCCAACTCCACGGCAAGCTTCACCGTCGGACAATAGAAGTCTACAATATAGGGACCTGCGCTGTACTGGCGGAAGAACCTCATGCCAAAAAACTGTTTATTACGCAACCTCACCCACAAAGCCCTCTCCGCATCAGTCTGATTACGCCTCAATTCCTGTCTTCGTTGTTTTAATGTCGGATCATTGCGTAAGAACTTCATAACTTCTTTCATCCGCCAATCTATAACCCTCCTTAATTCCCCCCTTACCTTAAGGGGGGAGAAAAAAGAGGCGTACCCCCTCTTTCTGATGAGGTGGGGTTAGAAAATTCTCAAAAGAAATAAACATAAGAGAAGACGAATAATCCGACGCTGACGATGGTGGAAGCCCAGAATAACAATTTTTCTTTTTTCACCATTCCCAAGTCGATCAGAAAGAGTCGAAGTCCGTATAAGGCATGGAAGATAAAAACAAAAAGGAGAAGGAGATCAAGGGTTCTATTGTTATGGAGCGTTGAAAGCCAAGAGGCTCCCTGAATCTTTCCCACCAAGACATAGCCGGAAAGAATTTTCAGTCCCACCAGTATGAGAAGCAAAGGACCACTGAATCGGACGAAGTAGTAAGGAAACATATGCTTCTCAAATGCTAAATGTCAAAGTTCAAATGTCAAATAAATGTCAAATTTGAAAATCAAGAATTTCAAAATTTGGGATTTGACATTGGACCGCATTTTATAGGCCGAGTGTGGCTTTTTGGCGGAGGGGTCTTAGCAGGAAGTCCAGAGCATCGAGAATATCCATAAAGACCACATCCGCCTTCTTCATCGCTTCTGAAGAGGTTCCTTCTTTACCTAAGACACAGACGCCCAGACCAGCCTCCTCGATCATGGAGGCGTCGTCTACTCCATTTCCGATGGCAACTGTCCTGGCCGGTCCCAGTCGGTGCAATATGTCCAATTTCTTCTGGGAAGATTCTCCTTCGGTTAGATAGACGGTCTCTGCTTTGACTTTTCTCAGAACCTCTTCTACACGTTCCTTTTCTTCTTTTGCCAGGATGTAGATCTTCGTCCGTTTGGAGAGAAGGTTGATCTTATCCTTTGCCTTGGGGTGAACCCGGCGATCAGAGGCAAGAGTCCCCTCAAAGTCTATGAGGATAAATTCAATCTCTAGACTGCTCTGACCCGGCCTCTGAATGGTGATCATTGCATCTACCGATGGTATAAAAAATAACTCCACCAAGTGCCTCCTCTCCCCTCGGACGGAGAGGATCGAGGAGAGGGGAGACATCATCTGGACATCCACCCCCACCTTGATCCTCCCCCGTCAAGGGGGAGGATAATGCTGGGGATTATTACGACGAGACCGTTGCCTCATGACCTCGTAAAGGATCATCCCTCCGGCCACCGAAGCATTAAAAGAGGAGAGAGGGCCTTTCATAGGAATAGAAAAGAGTTTATCACACTTTTTCTTCACCAGGGGTCTAATTCCTTTTCCTTCTGCACCGATCACGATGGCAAGATCCATAGTGAGATCGAGTTGGTAAACTAAATCCTTAGCCTCTCCCGAAGCGCCATAGACCCAGATTCCCTCCTTTCTTAAGAGATCGATCGTGGCGGCGATATTGACGACTCTGGCGATCGACAAATGTGCAGCCGCTCCGGCAGAGGCCTTGACCACCCCTGGCGTGATTCCGACGGACCTGTCTTTTGGGATGATAATCCCATGGACTCCACATCCCAGAGCGGTCCGGATCAGGGATCCAAAATTTTGTGGATCCTGGACCCCGTCGAGGATGAGAAAGAGTGATTTTGCACCTTCCTTCTTCCAAACGGAGAAAATTTCACCAAGATCGGTGTACGAAGTTTCTTTAACAAGACCCACGACATTCTGATGAACGCCACCCTTCGCCAATCCCCCGAGGGATTCTTTGGTCGTAAACAGCACAGGGATTTTCATTTTGTCAGCCAAATCGAGAATCGATTGAAGTGGGAGATTGGGGGTTCGAGTGCCGACCAGAATCTTTTCAATTTGGAGGTGAGATGATTTTAATGCCTCCCGGACAGGATGAATTCCGTAAATGACTGGAGCCATCACCCCTCACCCTCCCCTCTCCCCATCGGGGAGAGGGATGGGGTGAGGGGGATGTGACTTAGGAGATATCCTCGACAATTTTCTGGACTGCCTCGAGTGGATCTTTGGCCTCTTTGATGGGTCGTCCGATGACAAGATAATTTGCCCCCGCAGAAATCGCCTCTCTCGGCGTGAGGGTTCTCTTTTGATCATCTTTCTTATCGGAAGGGGCACGGATGCCCGGCGTGACGATCAGAAATTTCTCTCCGCATCGCTCCCGAATGACGCCGATTTCTTGCGGTGAAGCGACGACTCCGTCCACTCCGGCCTTAGAAGCGAGGGAGGCAAGACGTCCCACCTCTTCCAGAATCGAGCCCTGAACTCCCACTTCCTTCAAAGCGTTTTCATCCATGCTGGTAAGGATGGTCACGGCAAGGATCAGAGGTTTTGGAGTGCCAAGACTTTTAGCCGTCGCCCTAGAGGCTTCGACGGTCTTTTTCATCATTTCAAATCCTCCCAGGGCGTGGAGGTTGAACATGGCCACATTCAGTTTGGTGGCTTCCTCGCCTGCCTTGGCGACCGTATTGGGAATATCGTGATACTTCAGATCGAGAAAGACCTTCTGACCCTTCTGAAGGATCATATGAATGACCTTTGGCCCGGCATGGGTGAAGAGCTGTTTTCCCACCTTAAATATTCCCACGTGGTCTTTCAAGAGCTTCACCCAGCGCTGGGCTTCTGTGAAGTGTTCAACATCGAGGGCAAAGATGATTTTATCTTTGGGGTCGCCAGCCATTGATAAGCGTTCCTCAGTTTTTGTACCCCTATCATATAAATGTTCCCATAGGGCTGTCAATGAATAATTTATGGGGCCATGAAGAATCCCTAAAGTTTTTTTCAGTGCCCTCTGGCTGAGGATCTTTACAAGAATTTGGTCGCCTGTTATATAGAAAGAAAAAGGCAAAGCGTTACCGGAAAGAAGATGGAAATAAATTGGCAAGAAGTTAGGGAGGAGAACCGGAAGATCCGTTACCTGCGGTTCTTGGTTGATTTTTCTATCTTGTCGATCCAGCAGGATGACCTGGTGCTTGAAGAGGCGCAGGAGCTTGTGGAGAATGTGAAACGGGCAGCTTGCGGCCTCTTCCCCGGAAAAGAAGAGACGTTCGAGCTGATCTATCGACCGAGGTTTAATCGCGTCATTGGAGAAAGATTCCGGGAGGATTCTTCGACTGAAATCGGCTGATCCTGATTTCGACTTTCATTGTCATTCCGGGCTTTACCCAGCCTGCCCCGTGCTTGACACGGGGGAATCTAAACGTCGTCCCGGCGAAAACCGGAAGCCAGTCATACCCTCGATCCTTATTTTCATCGGGAACCCTGGATTCCCGCTTTCGCGGGAATGACGTCTCTATCCCAATTCTCCCATCTCCTGGTTTATCATCTCTTTGATTTTTAGAAGGACCTCTTCTTTCTTCACCAGCAGGATTTCTCCGGTCTTCCTCTTCTTGATTTCCGCCAGCCCCTTTTTCAAATTTTTTTCTCCTAAGGTCACTCTCAAGGGAATCCCGATGAGATCCGCGTCTTTGAATTTTACCCCGGGGGTTTCTTCGCGATCATCGTACAAAACCTCTATCCCATTCTCAGAAAAGGTTTGATAAAGCTGCTCTGCCGTCTCCTTCAGCAGGCCGATGTTGATATTGACCGGGAGGATGAGAACCTGGAAGGGAGCGATAGGCACAGGGAAGATAATTCCATTCTGATCGTAGGACTGTTCGATCGCGGCAGCGACCGTTCTGCCCACACCGATCCCGTAGCACCCCATAACAATCTCTTTCTCCTTTCCCTGGTCGTCCAAAAAAGTGGCTCCCATGGCTTTACTGTATTTAGTTCCAAGCTTGAAGGTGTGGCCGACCTCAATTCCCTTATCCGTTCTGGTCTCTTTCCCGCAAAGAGGACACAGGTCTCCGGGGGAAAATTTTCGGATATC
Source organism: Thermodesulfobacteriota bacterium (assembly GCA_047519465.1). Classification (GTDB taxonomy): domain Bacteria; phylum Desulfobacterota; class BSN033; order BSN033; family UBA1163; genus UBA1163. The sequence continues at coordinate 9,099 of JAPVTA010000115.1, forward strand.
CACAAATTGAGAGACCTGAAAATCGCGGGCTGTATTCACATGGATGAGGTGGGCGTCCTTTTCATTAGCTCCGGTGACAAAGTTGACCATCTCCCGGATGTCGAGGTCGGCGAGAAGCGGGACGGCGAGACCGATGGGTCCGGCGAACCCTTTAGGAGCATGTGTCACCTTTTCCACCGTCTCGTCACGGGCTAATTGAGTGTTTTCCGAACCCCATACTGCTTTCAGCTTCTTTTCGCTGATCTCGTGGTCTCCGCGGACCAGAGCTGCGAGGCATCCTTTATCGCTCTCGAAAATGAGGGTCTTCACCAGATCTTTGGGTGAGACATTGAGAAACTGGGTAACCTCTTCTACGGTCCGCTTCTCGGGCGTCAACACTTTCTGGATAGCCTTCTGAGAACCCTTGCCTACAATTCCCGCGCCTTTTGTTTGTCTTCGAAATTCCGCTTTTTCAATATTGGCCGCATAGGAACAGCGGGTACAACTGACAACGGTCTCCTCACCGGTTTCGGCCAGAACCATAAATTCGTGAGAGAATTTTCCTCCGATCAGACCCGTCTCGGCTTCCACCGCTTTGAATTTTAAACCGCATCGCGTAAAGATATGCGTATAGGCCTCGACCATTTTTCGGTAACTTTCGTCCGCTCCTGCTTCGTCGACGTCGAAACTGTAAGCGTCTTTCATGATAAATTCACGAGCCCGCATGACGCCGAAACGAGGCCGAATCTCATCTCTGAACTTCGTCTGGATCTGATAGAGATTGAGGGGCATCTGACGATACGATCGGATTTCTTTTCGGGCAATATCCGTGATGACTTCCTCGTGTGTGGGACCGAGGCAACACTCCCTGTTGTGTCGGTCCTTGAACCTTGCCAGCTCGCCTCCATATTCTTCCCACCGATGGCTCTCCTGCCAGAGCTCCGCCGGCTGAACAAAGGGGAGCAATACCTCAACGGCTCCGGCTCGGTTCATCTCCTCACGGATGATGGCTTCCACTTTTCGAATGGACCGAAGGCCAAAAGGGAGATAGGAATAGATACCGGAGGCCAGTTTCCGGATCATCCCCGCGCGAAGCATCAGCTGGTGACTGGGGACCTCTGCTTCAGAAGGCACCTCCTTCAATGTGGGCAGAAAGTACTGGGAATATCGCATCGCCGTTCTCCTCCCACTCGCCCTTTACCAAAGGCCTAAGCCCCCGGTTAGAAAAAGAAGGCCTTTTGCCGCATGTCATTGCGAGTCCCGCTAAAAGCGGGAAAAGGTGCGTGGCAATCCGACGAAGCCGTTGCGAGGGCAAAGCCCGTGGCAATCTCAAGAGTTCCCTCGCGTCGCTCGGGACAGGGCTTCGTTTCACTCGCAGAGACGTTTCCCTAAATCGGAATTAGCGACAGGGTGAGGGGTTGATTTTTCTTCCTCTATAATATATATAAACTTCTCACAAATGAAAAGAATCGTTCCTGTTCAAGGGCTAACCCTTTTTTTCTTGCTCGGTTTGGTCGCTTTGGCGCTCCTCTTTCATGGCCGTATTCCCCTCTGGCCTTCTTTGCTGTTCCGTTACCTGGTCTTATTAGGTCTTCTCTTTGTCCTAAAATTGTCATGGGATCGAAAGGCGACGGGAAAGACGGGAACATTCATCCATCAATTTTCTCCCATCCTATTTGTCATCCTGATCTATGAGTCCCTCGGCGATTTGATCCAATACCTCCAGCCAGATGTCGATCCCCGATTGATCCAGATTGATTTTTCAATCTTCGGGGTCCAGCCTTCCCTATGGACGCAGCGTTGGATCGTTCCCTGGCTGACGGATATCATGTCCTTGGGGTACGTCAGCTATTATTTCATCCCGGTGGTTTTCATCACCGTCCTCTATTTGAAGAACCGGATGGTGGAGTTGGATCGGTCGATTTTCGTCCTGGCTTTCGGATACTATATTTCATTTATCGGCTATATCCTCTTCCCTGCTATCGGGCCTCGTTATGCCTTAACCCATCTTTATTCCGTTCCGCTGGAAGGAAGTTTTATCACCGATTTTGTCAGAGATGTCTTGAATGCATTGGAACATAACAAGCGGGACTGCATGCCCAGCGGCCACACCCAGATCGTCCTGATGGTTTTACACCTGGCCTATCGCTACGAACGGTTTCTCTTCTATCTCCTTTTCCCTGTTATCTGTATCCTCATCTCCTCCACCATTTACCTGAGATACCATTACGTGATTGATCTCATGGTCGGAGCAGCACTGGCCATCGGGTGTATGATCTTCGGCCCTCGCCTCTACCGGTGGTGGAGAAAAGAGAGCGATCAGAGGGGCATTTCATAAATTCGGTAGGTCTTGTAGCGTTTTCCCCCCATCGCTTCAATCCCGTGTTGCATCAGGATATTTTCTTCCAGAATCCATGAACATTCTGCGTTGTGATAACCCTTTCTTATTCCTCTCTTAAACGTCTCGATATACAGGAGCCCCTCCACGCCCTTCTTCTGAAAATCATGCTTCACGCCCAGAAGCATCACTCGAATCTTATCGATTTTTTTTGAATAGTACAGGAACTTGATCGCACCCAAAAGCCCGATCTTTCCGTTCAGGTGTTTAAGAACCTCATAATAGTCCGGGAGGGAGACTGAAAAAGCGACCGGGTCGCTCCCCCAGTAAGCGAAGAGGACCAATTCAGGGACGACCAAAGGCTTCAGCTCTTTGGCCGTAACGTTGATCTCTTCGTCGGTCATCGGAACGAATCCCCAATTTTTGCTCCACGCCTGATTGTAAATGTCTTTGATGATTTTCAGCTCCTCGTCAAACTGCCGGAGCCGGATCGGGCGGACAGAAAGTTGAGGCTCCCTTTTCCTCAACCTCTCCGTGATACGGTCCAGGCGGTCGAGGTGGAAGGTAGGCTCTTCCAACAGGTAGGCATAGAGATCCATCCTTTTCCTCAGCCCAAAGCTCTGCAACAAGGAGGGGTAAAGGCGAGGGTTGTAAGGCATCATCAGACAAGGAGAAGCGTCGAATCCATCGACGAGGAGACCGCATTCATCGTTGGTGGAAGGATTCATCGGCCCGGCCATCTTCTCCATTCCGTGCGCCTTTAGCCAATCTGCAATCCGTGAAAGAAGGATCCCTGCAATTTTCCCATCCAGAATGGATTCGAAGAATCCGAAGAAACCCACTTTCTCCTGGTGAAACTCAATGTAATGGTGATCGATGATCCCCGCAATTCTTCCCACAACTTTTTCTCCCCGGTAAGCCAGGAGGAAGACCATCTCCGAATGGAGGCGGAAGGGATGGTTAGGGGCAAATTTGAGAAGCTGATCTTTGATGAGGGGAGGGACCCAATACGGATCCTCCCGATAAATCTCCCAGGGAAATCGAATGAAGGTCATGAGGCCTTGTTGATTCTGCACTTCTTCAACCCGGATTTCTTGTCCTGTCATCCCGATAGCCCCCTTTCAAAGGATTTTATAAATTGGCGTGCGTTTAACCCTTTCCGTCTTCCCGTTTGTGATCGCCTATAACCATTTTTGATCCTTGTACCATTGGTAAGTTAATTTGGCTCCCTTTGAAAGCTCATATCGGGGGGTGAAGCCGAGCACGGTTTTGGCCTTCGTGATGTCACAAGTCCAATCTTTCTGGGTAAGCTGTTCTGCCATTCCCCTGCTCATCAGTGGGGGCTTCCCGGACAGTACCGAGAGATAATCCGAGAGGGAGGCAAATCCGAAGATGAGCCATTTCGGAATGGGAATGGAAAAGGAGGTGACCCCCATTGTCCGGGCAAAGACGTCGCCGATTTCTCTCATAAGATAGTCGATTCCGTCCGAAAGAAAAAAAATTTCGCCGCTTCTCGTTTGTGACTCAACGGCGAGCAGGATGGCTTGGATCAGGTCCTGGACATAACAGAGACTGACTTTCCCGCTAAAATAGGGTGTAATCCTTTTAGAGATCCACTTGAATAGGGTATAGAAATCCTTATCCCTTGGTCCATAGACCCCGGTCGGCCGTAAAATAACGAGAGGGATTTCATGAGCATGGGCAAGGGCCAACTCTTCTCCCATCCGTTTACTCTTGCCATAGGCTGAGACAGGGTCGCATCGGTCGCACTCTCTCCTTCTGTCTCCATTCCGGCACGGCCCTGCTGCGGCCTGGCTTGATACATAGACGAACTTCTGGACGCGAGGATTATTCTCGAGACAGGCGCGGATCAAATTCTCCGTCCCGGAGGCATTTATTTCAAAGTACGTTTCCTCCTTGACGGCCTTGGTGATGCCTGCGAGATGAAAGACGTGATCGGTATCCTTAACGGCCTCTGTTAAGGAGGTCTTGTCGCGACAATCACCGAGGGTGATCTCGATGGGGAGCCCCTTAAGCCACTTCAGGTCGCTCTCTTTTCGCACGAGGCAGCGAACCTGGACTCCCCGATCAAGAAGCGCCTCAGCGAGATGGCTTCCAATAAACCCTGTTGCTCCTGTCACTAAAGCTTTCAAAGTACTTTCACCCTGTTTAAGTAACTAAGATTTCGTATCTTTTCAGAAAGATATCCTTTCCAACGCATCGCCGGTTTCACGAGAAGGTTAACTGAAGATATAGGCTTTTTCAACTTAAAAGTCTGACCCGATCACCCGAATATCGGTGACGCGATCCAGCAATGATCCGCCGGGCCCTTTTTCTCCGAGGTTTAAGTCGGAAACGACAGCCCTTCCAATTTTCTCTACGGTTGGGCTGCCCTTTCCTGATTTCTGGATTCCCCAGATACTGTGGATGGCATAGTACTTCCCTTTATCCTTCCCAAGGTAGAGCATGATATGACCGGGTAATCGAAGGGTAGTGGCAAGAGGAAGAGCTTGATCTAAGAGCTTTTGTTTTTCGCCGGGGGGCTTTTTTTCTGCCAAACCCAGATGCGTACCGACCATTGCCTGTTCTTTCGAGTTCCGCGGCATCAGAATACCAAAGGTCCTGAAGAGGTCCATGAGGAACCGAGAACAGTCCCTGCCGCCAAGCCTATCTCCCCAACCGTAAGGGTGGTTGAGCATTTTGAAGGCTTGGCGTGCGACATTTTCCTGAGTGTACGGAAGAAAACCTTGATGAACATCCTCGCCAGCGCGAATGTATCCATTCCTAAAACTCAGCTCTCCATTGTCTTCTCTCCGGGGAATACGGATAACGTACAATGGCCGGGGTTGTTCGGTTCGGCCAGGGCCACTGAGGAGAGGGAAGGAATCCCCCATCTGGACAGTAAAGGCAGGCTGTCGAAAAGAGGGGTCGCCGAAGACCGTCACAAAATTTCCTGTAACCACCAATCGGTCTTTCGCCTCTTCATAATCCACGACCTCCACTTTCTCCTTGGCGATAGCCAGGTCGTGTGTGCGTATCCATCCGCGGATAAACTGGGTTTGTGCATAGACCCATTCCTTATCACGGCTGAAGTGGTAAATTCCAATCGGGGATCCAGCAGAGATAGAAGAATGCTGAAAACGGTCGAACTCATAATCGTTGCGGGTGCTCATAGAAAGTTCGTCCGTAGGGAAAACACGAATGTCGGTCCTTCTTGCTACGACGGCATAAGACATTTTGCTTTTTTCTTTTATGGACTCTTGGTTCAAATCGCTTCTTATTCTATTCCAGAAAGATTCTCCAAGCGGGGTTCCGTCCTTGCCGTATCGGACCTCTTCGGTCCTTCCGAAATTTTCCCAATCCTCTTCTAGAAGAGAAAGGATCTCTTCCCTTGTCCAGTCGCCCTTCAGATCTTTCATTCTACAAAGGCGAAGCTCCTGTCTTTTTAGGTTTTCTTCATTCATCTTTTGAATCTTCTCGGCGGTTAATAATAGATTCGCGGGATGTTTGATTTTTCTAATCCAAAATTCAGGCCTCTCCATCTGCGGAGTGACATTGGGGAGCCGAGGTGAAGCGAAGAGGACTTGAAGAGTACCTGCAAAGGTAATTAAGAGGTGAATAGTGATAGTGATTATAATCAGTTTAGGAAGAGAAGATAAATGATGAGGAAGCATACGGACCTTAAATTCTTAAGTTTGGTAGAAATACTCAGTCTGGTCGGTTATTCATATAGACGCATCAAATAAATTGTCTTTGCGACGAACGAAATGGTTGCGAGGCGAAGCCGTGGCAAACCCGGAGATTCCTCACTTTGTTCGGAACAGGCTCCGCAATCTCGTGTTTATGGAGCGGGATTGCCACGCTCTCCCGCTAAGGCGGGATCGCTCGCAATGACGATGCAAAAGCATCTCATCTAATGACTGTACATTAGTTGACGAATAACCAAGTTTGTAAACTGTGTCAAGATGAGATTTCTGAAAAAGCCCAGAAATCTCTTTAGAGAGGGAAAATAAGTTTTTCAGAGCTCTCTCAAGATTTTTTCTTGACAAAATAGAAAAAATATATTAAAAAAATATAATCGCGTTTGGTTGGAGACCAAATCGAGTTACCGAAGGTTGGTAGCTCTTTTTTTTGTGCTCGTTTGTGGAATAGGTAAACCTTAATTATTTCGGCTACTTTGGAAAAATTAATTCAGTGAGAAGGGAGGTAGATCGCCATGGTTTGTCAAACCGTCAAGGTGGGAGCAGAATGTATCTTTATGAAGAAGACAGGCTGTTCCTACAACGGTGGGAGATGTTATCCCATCGTGGAGTCCTGCAGGGGGTGTGACCGGGTGGTAACTTACGAAGCAGGTTCCTATTGCAAGACCTATTGCGAGCCCACTATTAAATGGGCAAAAGGTTCCTGCAATTTTGCCACTCACGTCAAGAAGGAAGTTAAAGAAGATAATTTCAAATTGAACCCCTTGAAGGCCTCGAAGCGAAACGTAAGCCAGAGGGCTTAATAAGAATCATCGACCGCTGAGGATCATTTAAACCAAAAACCCTTCTCCTTCTTCTCTTCTATAGAGCAGACGGAGAAGGGTTTTTTTGTTCCATTTGACGCTCACTCTGAAAAATGATAAACAGTATCATAGTGTGAGCCGGCGTAGCTCAGCGGTAGAGCAACTGATTCGTAATCAGTAGGTCGAGGGTTCAAATCCCCCCGCCGGCTCCAGAAGTTAAGAATTAAGAGTTATGAATTAGGAATTATGAATTAAATTAAGGA
>JAPVTA010000116.1:0-63168 GCA_047519465.1 Thermodesulfobacteriota bacterium
AAAACTAATACTGCTCGGCGAATATGGGGAATGGCTTAATGTGCGTTTGGAAAATGGCCAAGAGGGATGGATTGATAATCGATTTGCAAAATAAAAAGGGTGACCCACACTATACCTCCAGCTTTAAGCCCCTCTGGTGAGGCATCTGCTGTGGAAGACCCTTCCTTAATTTACCAAAGCCTTTCTACTCGCCCGTTCGAGAACACCCGGATTCGATCTCCCGCGATCTCGATGGCCGGAGATTCTTTGATCCCGACCGCCTTGGCGGCGAATTCCGAGATTCTTCGATAATAAACTGAACTCCTTACCTCGAGGGGGCCAAAGTCTCGTTCCGGAAGCGTAAACTCCAAAAGTATCTCCTGTGATTTTCGCGGGGCAATCCGGGTGTCCTTTCCAATCCGTACTGCTTTCCAGAACATCGTCGGATTCCCATCAGGACCGAGCAATTGAATCTCAAATGGAGCCTTTTTAGCCGATACCTCGACTCCCTTTGCATTTTTCACTACCACTTCCAGCCACATTTGCCGAATTCCAGGGATTCCCGTGGGCATAAGGTGGCCTGAACCTACATTGGTAACCAGGGCCTTAACGATGACATTGCTGTTTCCAGACTTCTGTTTGACCTGAGCCCAAAGGGTAACCGTGGCCACCTTCTTCACCATTTCTGAATGCCCGCCTGGGAATACATGGGCATGGAGGTCCGTCCGTTCCTTGCCATCGGTTGCACTACGACCGGCGTATTGCGGCATGTGGCAATCCTGACACCGGCGCCCCTCTTTGGCATAAGGACTGTTTTCCCATTCGGCATAAGTGTCCTGCCATGTTCGCTCGAGTACCGGATGAGTGAATTTATGGCAAATTCCACAGAACTCCGCGCTCTGCAAGAACCTTGAAACCTCGATGCCATGATTCGGGGTTGAAGCATCCGTGTGGACGCCATACTTGATGTCTGTGTTCCCCTTGCGAGGATACCGATAGGCCCCCACGCTGATTCCCTTACCTAGGTTTTCGTTTCCCGAGATTGTATGACAGAAGTCGCAGATAACCCCTTCCTTGGCCACGGAACTAAGTTTAAGGGGAAAGGATAGCGGCTCTGTCAGAGGGATTTCCTTGACTACGGTAGCCACCGGAGCATGACAGGTCAGACAAAGGTGCGAGGCAGGAATGGTCAGGTCCCGAGCCGCTTGCTGGAGGAATTGCCAATAGGCCGGGTCTGTGGCCGCCCGAGAATGATTCGAAGTCTGCCATTGTTGATAGATCTCCACGTGGCAGGATCCGCATTTCTCAGCGGGCGAGAAGTCCTCCAGTTTTAAAAATTCGGCCGCGTTGACGCTCACCCCAACTACCAGACTCAGAGCAATCCATAGCCATCCTTTCGACATAAGATCCTCCTTAAGGAGGGCCTCATTCCCTCCTTCCTTTCTGTCTGTGCAATTCTGTAATTTTCAAAACTTGTAAGTCATACCTCCGAATATCAAATTTGCCCTGTACGACTGATCCTTATAGGCCCCCGTAAGAAAGGCACCGTTTGTGCCATCCACAGGCCCACCAGGGGGGTTAACAAATTGGTATCCATCTAACTGCGCATCACTGTATCTCAACCTTTCAAAGGCATAGCCTATGTAGGCTGAAACAACTTTTGTGAAATTGTAGACTGCTTTAATCTTGAAGGAGTAGAGTGTGTAGTCATCCCATCTGCTAATATCAATATTGCTGTTGTTGGCCCCAATTCCATCAAGTCCAGCTCCGCCCGCAGCGGTAAAGAACACAGGATCAAGGGTGAAGTCAACACTTCCGTTTGATTTCAAGTAATCATGCTGAAATACCAGCGTCAGTTTATTAGGGATGACATGAATTTTAGCCCCGATCCCGTACCCATAAGTTATGTCCTTCTGCTTCGCAATCCAATTTGCAGGTGTTTCCAAACCTTCGGTCTGCTGTTGGACTTGATCGAACTTAATCCATCCGTAATCACCGTAACCATACACCTGGACAATTTTGGCTATCGTATAATCGGCACTGATGTTGAGCTCATGCCTTTTATCGCTCCTCAACCCAAACAGGGTATCCGAATAATCAATTCTGCTATACCTGTATTCAAGCCCAAAATTCAGATTTTCAAGAGGGAAGATATCAAGCGCAGCCTTGTAAGTATCCTTATTCTGTGCAGCATAGGAAAATCGTCGAGCAGGGTTCACAGAACTTTCAAAGGTTCGATAATTCGCATCTCTGTCGAATTTCTCATATCCCACCCTTGCATCGAAAAACTCGAGGCCTGCCCATTTTAAATTCACAAAATAGATATTGTCCGTGTTAAAGGGTAGGATTTCTTCGGGGTCTGTTTCCCCTTTCTTATTTCTCTTTGTCTTCACATACTTGTATCCGCCGTTGAGATAAAGTTGTGCAGGGAGTTTCAACCCAAGTTCTGCTCCGTAGGTGCTAATTTTGTAATCGAGAAAGATATTCGCAATTCCGGAGGGGTCATCCGATTCGTTGTGCCTCCTGTAGTACTTGTAGTAGACTTTTGCATCGAGGAAACGGACAGGATTTGAAGCAAATGCAAAGTCATAATTTTGAGTTTCGACTCTTCCCGTAAAAAAAGAACCAATAATAGGAGAAATGGATGTCTCCGATGTGCCCCTTGAAAGTCCTAAGTTTGTGCTGAATTTGCTATTGAAGGGAAGTTTAAGAGCCCCCTTGAGAGCTCCCTTATAGTAAGTATTGTCAGGGGGAAGGGAGAACGTATTCGGAGCACCTGCCTCTGGTGCGGGGGTAAGAGGGTCGATGAAATTCAGAGCGGTATTGCTGTTGTTAAAATCGCTGTACAGATAGGTCAGAGACAGAAAGAGGGGGTTCTTTGCATATCCCGTTTCGATCTTTAGATTGTTCGTCACATAATGAACGGGTTCCGGAAGTTCAAGCGCAAAATCGTCTGAAGTCCCCGGCGCTGCACCCGTGGGCTTGATCCCTTCCCTATTCTCCCTCTGGAATGAGACGTTAAAGAAGAACGGCTTGATGATATCCACCTTCAGGCCGCCTCCGTACTGACGTCTCTGAGTGGAATAGTCAAAGGTATTCCATGCAGGAAAATTTGTATTAAGGTCACCCGTCAGGGTATCGCTGCCCGCCCCCAGAAAAGGCGTTCTGGCATCGAACGTAATGTTATGGGGTATTTCGTCATAAAATAGGTCAAGCTTGAATTTTCCCCACATACCGCCTTCAAGTCCGTAAGACTGAGTGTCATATCCCATGTCGCTTGTCCTAAATTTCAAGAAATAATTCTCTGAATCTATTCCCAGGCCGATATTTCCGAAAACGCTGAAGCCTTGCCTAAGGTCTCTATACTCAGTAAATTTCGCTCTGCCTCCTTCATCTGCTTTCACCCCGGCATATACCCCTTTGGCTCCGACTTCGCCCTCAACCGTGACCTCCTCTGAAAAACCATAAGAAAATGCTGTAAAAATCACGATCAGCGTAAATGTTGCAATTTTCCGTTTCATTGTCTCACCTCCTATCTCAGCCAGTGATCGGAAAGGCTGCTTCCATGAATATTGCCGTGGCAATTCAAACAGGAGCGGCCGAAAAATCTATTTTTGCCAGATGTCGCAGGACCTGAAAATGAGTGGAGATTGGTGTAAGGCTGCGAAGGATGTCCTGCAACATTATGGCAGTTCTGGCAAAGGAAGGGCACCCTTTGGACCAGGAGCCTGGTATGGTTGCTTCCATGAACCGTATGACAATTTAGGCAATTCTCTGGTACAGGCATATGCTCAAACGTAAAGGGCCCTCTCTTTTCGGCGTGACATTTGTAACAGAGCTCGTTTACGGAATCGGCCTTGATCATCGTCTTGATGTCAAAAGTGCCCATCGGGTTGTGACAACTCGAGCATTTCAGCGCCTGCCGGCCGACAAATGCCTCCTTTATGGGATGATGTGACTGCTTGTTGAATTGAGCTCTTATATTTCGATGACAGCCGAAGCATAGATCAGGTTCTGCCGCTTTCAGGTAACTCTTTCCCGCCACAGCCGAGTGGATAGAATGGCAGCTGTCGCACGTGATTTGCATTGACTTATGCTTGCTCAGATTCCAAAATGGCAAATCCCTTGACGCTTCGTGACATGCGAGGCACTTTGAGTCCCTCGCACTTGGGTCTATATTTCGGCCAAAGACAAAAATGGCCACGCCTCTTGCCCCACCTTTTTCAACGTGTTGAGCGCCGGGGCCATGGCATGATTCGCATCCATCCCGATTGATAGGCGTTCCTGGTATTGCTTTTTTGCCGTGGACGGATTTCATAAACTTGCTATAGTAAGCCTCATGGCAGTCTTTGCAGGCTTCGGAACCGACAAATCCTGACTCTCCTTTTACATTGTTCTGAACAATGGGGACCAGACCGAAGACAAAAAATATAGACAAAAAAGACAGAACTCTTCTTGACATATCGCCACCTCCCCTTTTCTCCCTTGTCAAGAGTCATACATTTTACATTTGCCCTTATTCCTAATTCTACTTAACTCTTTCAATCTAGAAGTATGAATTCCGTTCTAAGCTATACGAATAAGCGGGAAAGTACATACGGTGAATACTTCATTTTAAGAAAAAAATACCGTATTCTTGATGCGGCCAAAAACTCCAACATGAGTTGGAGTATATTTGCAGACCTGTTGAGGAAATCCCGCGCCTCCGGCAAACAGAGGACGTAGCAAAAGAAGGGAAATGAAAATATCGAGATCTCTCTTCAACGTGGTTTTTCGTATATCACAGTGTCCGCTTAATTGTCAACTAAAAAAATGAACAAATAGAATTTTTTTCTTTATAAAATACGTAGACAATGTAACCTTCGGAAATAAAACGATAAGGTTGCAGCCCATTCTTTTTAATCCCATTGATCTTGAAACAGACAGGACATAGGTGCGCCTGGTGAAATATCCATTTAAGAAACCCTTGATCGACAGGGCAGGCTTTATGGTGAGTGTTGAAATCATTCTATTTCATTTCGTATGGTATCAACAATGAGTGTCTTTCACTAGATTGAAAAGCGGAGGAGGTTAAGAAAACCCATCGGACATCACTTAAGGTAAATGAAGAAGAGACGAGCAAAAGACTAAAATTGAAACAATACCGCTGGAACCTGTGGTATAGTAACACGTAAAGGTTTACTTGTACTGTTTTTGCAGTCTCATGAAAAATCATTGGTAAGGTTCACGAAGGAGGTGATGGAAATTTCATCGGCAATATTGATTTAGAAAATTTGGAAAAGCAGAAATGGAAGAAGCATCCGTAGCAAAAATTTACCCTGGAAAGGAGATAAACGATGTTTAACAAGGCCAATATCATTATTACAATCGTCGGCTTATTCTTGTTAATTGGTACCACTGTTTTGTACGCGGCGGAGGATGTCCAAAAACAGATTGATGAAATCAAGGGTGCGTTGCCTAAATTTGCGATCCCGATGCGCGAAGTAGGGGATCGTTTCCAAGACATGTATTTTGCAGCCCAAGGGGGCAACTGGGGCTTGGCTTTCTACATGTCTAAGTACATGAATGGCGCGATGAACCCGGCTAAAGTGACTAAACCAAAAGAATACGAAGACTGGAAATCTTTCTACGAGACGACGTTTGCGCCGGTGAATAAAGCGATCATGGCCCAAGACATCAAGGCTTCTACTAAAGAATATAATGCGGTGATTAAGTCTTGTAATGCTTGCCACAAGGACATGGGGTATACCTTCATCAAAGTCATCAAATTAAGGGAGCCGGTCGATAAAGGTTTAAACTACTTCTTAAAATCCAAGGCAACGGATGTTCCTAAATGAGTTCTAATTGGGATGCAGTGACTCTGCTTGTGAAAGGATGGAATGTGAGATGCCTAACAAGTTGCTTTCCGGAATGGACCGCATGATCCGCATAGTGAAACGTAATCGGTTTGACAAAATAATTCTTAGCTTGCTCGCAGTGATCGTAACGGTGCTCTTCTCATTAGTCCTGGATCCGATGGTCGCCTGGGCAGGTCCCCCCTTTGTGACAGACGACCCAGAGCCTGTAGACTACCGCCATTGGGAGATCTACTTAGCCTCGCAACACGCGAAGGATAAGGACGGATGGTCGGGTACGGCTCCCCACTTCGAGGTCAACTATGGCGCTTTGCCCAATTTACAGCTTCACATGATTGCTCCGCTTGCCTATGCGAAGCCAGATGATGGTTCATCACATTACGGATTCGGGGACCTGGAACTTGGAGCGAAATATCGGTTCATCCAGGAGGCCGACTGGCGGCCCATGGTGGGAACCTTTCTGATATTTGATTTGCCCACAGGCAGAAGTTCGAAGGGGTTGGGGAGCGGACACTTGAGGACACTCATTCCCATATGGCTCCAGAAAAGTTGGGGTCCGTGGACAAGCTATGGGGGTGGCGGCTACTGGATCAACCCGGGCTCCGAGAACAAAGATTACTGGTTCTTTGGATGGCAGGTGCAGCGCGAGCTTTCTAAGGTCATAACACTTGGGGCAGAACTGTTCTACAATACACCCACCGCAAGAGAAGAAGGCGGCCGGACAGGATTCAACGTAGGAACGATTGTCAATTTTACCGATGAGCACCATCTCCTGTTCTCGATGGGCCGGGACCTTCACGGCCAGAATCGCTTCTCGGCTTATATTGCCTATCAATTGACACTTGGCCCTCGGGAGGAGAAAAAAGAAGAGAAATCTGAAAAGAAGTGAACCCCGTTAGTAATTCCCACGGGGCATCTTTTCTAACGCGGTGAAGGCTTCCTTCATTGTGGTAAGATTTCAGTACTTAAAGTCAAAGATCAAAGGCAGGGTTCGGCAATGGCTCTGCCTTTTTTGTGCAATTTTATCAGGATCATAGATGACCGGAAATATTGGCGTTATGGGATGCCTTCTTGGTTTGCCACGAGGGGTTCAGAAAATAGATACCAGCACTGCGGATCTTCTCCAAAAAAGTCACCGGTCAAAGCAAAGGCCAAGCTTCTGCAACCGCGGCAGTCGTTGATTCCACAGCTTCCACATTTGCCTTTGAGGTTCTCTTTCCTCCTCAACTTCTCTAAGATCTCGGATTTCTCCCATATCTCACTCAGAGGAGTCTCCAAAAGGCTCCCTATGGAAACGGGAAATCTCCGGCAGGGAAAAACCTTTCCCTCCGGCATAACGCAGAGCCCGTCCACACCTATGACGCATGGAGCGCCTAAGAGTTCAGGCTCTCCTCCACTAAACCTAACCTGAAAGGCCTGATAAGGAAGAAGTTCGTGCTCCGCTTCCTCGGTTGAGAAAAGATTCAAGAGCATCCTTACCAATTCCCTCCATTCTTGTTTGCTGAGGACCTCGTCCATCACTTTTCTACCTCTGCCCAAAGGAATGAATCGTTCGATGATCAATCCATCGATACCTATGTCGTGACAGAGTTTAAGAAGGGACGGGAGACTCCTAAGATTCCTTTTCATGACCGTGAACATGAAAAGAATTTCAAGCCTTCCTGCCCCCTTGATCAGAGGAACACCTTGCATCACCTTATCAAACGTTCCCTTTTGACGAATGGAATCATTCGTCTCTGCATCTCCTCCGTCCAGAGAAATCTTTATCTTTCTTAATTTAGGAAAACCAGATAATTTTCTTATTATCTCTCGGTCAATGGAAAGGCCGTTGGTGATGATTCCGAGCTCCTCAACCATCGCATGCCGGTCCAAATGAGCGAGGAGCGGAAAAAGATCAGGTTTCAACAATGGCTCCCCGCCTGTCAGATGAATACAGGCTGTCTTACCCCATTCCTCCATAGTCGAGAGGAGATGATCGCAGACCTTCTCAAGTCTTGCCCAGCCCAAATCGCTCCTCTTCGAAAAATCGTCTTGATAGCAGTGCTGGCAACGGAGGTTACAAAGGTTGGTGATGTGCCACTGGATATAAAAGGGTTCTTCCGTTAGCATATTAAAATTGCTTCTTCTTTTTCAGTACAGACTCAAAGTGGACAGGACTGCCACAACGAACATGGCCAGAGGATACATACAAGCCCGGTTGAAAAGCGCCATGGCTGGCTCCACACGTTGGCTTCTTACCCATCGCCAGCCTGGAATAACGAGGAAAAATCCACCCGCTATGAGCGCTCCTGCATGAAATATCAGCGGGTGCTTGATCAACCCTAAGAAAGGGAATGAAAGACTGCTTAGAACAGTCAGAATCATGAGAGCAAAGGCAAACCGAGAGGAGCGCAGTCTTCCATACAGAACAGGGGTCGTGCGTATCCCCAAATGGATATCTTCTTCCAGATCGGCCCAATCGTTTGGAATATTACGTCCTCCCACCTCCCAGGCGAATGTCCAGATAAAGAACGAGAAGACGTAAGCCAAGGAGGGCGAGTTTTTATAGGCATAGATCCCTGCTACTGCGCCCACACCTACCATACATCCGGAGAGCAATGTCTTCCAATGCGTTTTCCTCAAGAGTTTGCAGTAACAGACCTCCAGGCTGATTGCGATAAGAAACAAGAGGCAGCAAAGGGGGTTCAAAACAAAGGCAAGCGTAAGCGAGAGAAGGCCCCAGAAGAGAACCCAGGCAAGGGCTTTCCTAAAGGACAGCTTCTCTTGGGCAATGGGATGACGGTAACCGAGGGAATCCAGGTCAAACTGTGATGAGTCCCGGCAGTACTTTTGCATCCTTTCAGTATCCACGCGCCAATCGACGAGGTCATTGATTGCAAAGACAGCCGTGAATCCGGCAAAGGCCGCAATCAATCCAATCATAAGAGGGATCGCCTGAGGAAATGAGCCGAGGGCAACCAGGGCACCGACACAGGGATGGGCGATGTCCAGCACGGAATGGCTCATTCTTGAAAGTCCGAAATAGGCTCTCACCCGTTCATTCAGCCCTAAGGTTTTCGCCTGCACATTCACTCTCCTTTGGTAGAAATAAAGTTTAATTTCTTAGCTCTTTCTCAAGGAATGCCAGGGCTCTTCTGCCCGTATAATCATCCCGTCTGCGAAAAGCCTGCGCACAGCATCGTCCGATTAATTGATCCAGAGGAGCCGGGTTATAAACCAGTTTGCGGACATCCCATGGATAAACAGATAAAGGGTCGTATCCGTCACTTATGTGACCATCTTCCAAGGCTCTCTGTTCCAGCCCCGTATGCGGTTGAATCGCAAGGAAGAAAATGACCGGAAACACCCGATCGTCACCAAAGATCGTTTGAATCCGTCGAACGACCTGAACGGTCTCCATAAGTGTCTCCCGAGTCTCTCCGGGGGCATTGAATGATAGGTTGATAAAGACTCTTCCGGAGTAACCGGCCTTCTGCAGGACCTCGCATCCTTTGATGACCTCCTCAGCAGAGAACCCCATCCGAAGCTGGTCCAAAACAATCTGAGAACCTGAGTTGAGTGACACTTCCAGATCATGAAGCCCTGTTCGAACCATCAGGCCGGCAAGCTTAGGATCAAGCTTGTTTATCCTCAGGTAGCCGGACCAGCTGATACCCAATCCTTGGTTAAGTAACCCTTCGAGAATCCTTGAAAGGTGTTCATGGTCCGCGGGTCCGCTCAAGAGCTGGGCATCGGCGAACCAAAACTTTCGAGACCCCCAACGCTCACAGTATTCCTTGATTTCCTTTACGACATCGTCGGGATTTCGCCTTATAACCTCTTTTCCCTCCAGATATCCATAGAGACAATAGAGACAGTCATGAGGACATCCGTGTTTTGTCTGAATCCCGATCGATTCCTCACGGTAGGCACCCCATTCAGGAAAGGCCCTCTCAAGCATTTTCAAGTCCAGCTCAGGCTCCACCGGATTTTCCGGTACCGGAAGCCCAAGCCATTCAAAAAAACTATCCAAATGGGAGTCGACATGCAGGTAAATCTCCGAAGGAATTCTTTGACGAAATCGTTTTTCGAATATCTTGATGCTTGGACCACCCGCCGCAATAAGGCTGCCAGGGAAGATACTTAATGCCTTTCGAATCAGAGCCATATTCTCTGAAATCGCGGAGCGGTATGTGAGGATGTGCCCTAAACCCTTGAAGGCGGCAAGCATCTTTCTCAGAGGTGAACCATCATAGAAAAAAATATAGGCATCTCTCATGGCCTGATCCATATCGTTGGGCGAAAATACCTGAATGTCCCTCCAGGAAAAAGCAATCACATCAGGCCGTAACCTTCGTATCGTTTGTTCAAGGACGGCCATACGCTGGTTTGCCTTGATAAGCGCGAGGTCTAGTAATCGATGGGAGGATTGTGGGGCGGCACGCTTCAAGACTGCCATCAAATAGATCGGGCCCAATGGGTAGATCTTCTTGCAGGGTAGCCTAACTGTGAGGATTCTGCAAAAGTTGGTCACATGCTGTTGGATGTACAATGGTTCTCCCATTGAGATATCGGCAAGTGGAATCACAAGAATTTTAAGATTAAAGGCAAAGAGTTTCAAATCCAATTGGGAATTGACCACTTTTCTCTTGACAAAGAATAGAGAGCCTGTTATATTGCGATTGATTCTCAGTCTCGTTGAGAATTCCAAACAGATGGTCATTAAAGTGAAGCCTCAATTTCTAAGCTACCTTAAGCAACAAGGCTTGAAGTGGACACCGGAAAGGGAGAGGGTTTTTCAAGAAGCCTCCGCCATGGAAGGCCACTTTGAGGCTGAAGAGCTTGCCTACCACCTCCGGAAGAAGGGGACCCGGATCTCGAAAGCAACGGTTTATCGAACCTTGCCTCTCTTAGTCAAAGCCGGTCTCATCAAGGAAGTAATCCACGGAGAGAAACACCACCACTATGAGCATGACCACGAAGAAAACCGACATGATCACTTGATCTGCTTAAATTGTGGGAAGATTGTTGAGTTTGGCGAAGCGTCCCTGAGAGAGATCGAGGAGAGGATCTGCAAGAAACATGAGTTTCGACCCGAAAAAATTGTGATCGAGATTTTTGGGTATTGCAAGAAATGCCGGTAAATTTTTTACGTTTTAATTGAGAATGAATCTCAATCGCTGAAGGAGAACCGAATGAGTTTAGCAGTGAAAATTCTTGAAAAGCTTCAGGGTCACGGATGTCATGGACAACCGGCTTCAGCCCCTGCGGAAGAAAGCACGAGAAAAATAGCCATTGTCGGGAGCCCTAACGTGGGAAAAAGCGTCCTCTTCCACAGGCTCACAGGGACCTATGTAACGGTATCGAACTATCCTGGGACCACGGTGGAAGTATTTCGGGGCAAAGGAGATATCGGGGGAGAGACGTTCGAAGTGATTGATACCCCGGGAATGTATTCTTTTCTCCCGATCACGGAAGAAGAACGGGTGACACGCTCAATACTGTTGCAAGAGAAACCCGACATAATCCTTCATGTGATAGACGCCAAGAACTTAGAGCGAATGCTTCCGTTGACTCTGCAACTTCAGGAGACAGGCCTTCCTGTCATCTTGGTTCTCAATATCATCGATGAAGCAGAAAGGCAGGGTATTCAATTTGATTTCTCCTCACTTGGAAAGAAACTGGGAATTCCTGTTATCGCGACTACTTCAACCACCGGCCAAGGTGTCGACGCACTGAAGGAGGCAGTTCTCGGGAGAAGAGAGCAGTTGCCCTCCCCACCCTTCGAGTATGAGGAACCGATGGAAACAATAATGGAAGAATTGAAAGAGAAACTTCAAGGGGATTACAGCATATCCAAAAGAAGCGTTGCTACCCTCCTTCTTCAGGAAGACTCTGAAATGAGCACAGCGATCCAGGATAAAGAAAGTGACTTCAATCGTATCAACTCTCTTGTCAAACGCGCAAAAGCCGGATTTGCTCATCCCCTCTCCTACGAATTGGCCTTGGAAAGACAGAGGGTTGCTTCAGATATTTTCCACAAAACAACACACCTTTCCCAAAAGGCCAGAGAGAACTGGGTGGAGTGGCTGAGCCGCAGAATGATCTCGCCCTGGACGGGGATTCCGATACTCCTCCTTATCCTTTATTATGGGGTCTACAAGTTCGTCGGGGATTTTGGGGCGAAGGTCCTCGTCGACTTTTTGGAAGGGACGGTTTTTGGAAAATACGTCAATCCTTGGGTGACAAACCTCTTTACCTTTCTTCTCCCATGGAAAGTCTTTCAAGATCTCTTCGTCGGGGAATACGGAGTCATTACCCTTGGCGTACGTTACGCCGTTGCCCTGATCCTTCCTATTGTGTCAACATTCTTCTTCGCCTTCTCGATTCTTGAGGATACGGGCTATCTGCCAAGGCTTTCTCTTCTGATCGACCGACTTTTCAAGGCCATTGGCCTGACAGGAAGGGCTGTGATCCCCATGGTTCTTGGCCTTGGCTGTGATACCATGGCCACCATGGTGACCCGGACCCTTCCGACCAGGAGAGAGCGTGTCATCGCCACCCTCCTGCTTGCCTTAGCCATTCCCTGTTCGGCTCAGCTTGGCGTCATCCTGGCTCTCTTCGAGGGGAATGCGGCAGGCCTCTGGATCTGGCTTGGAGTCATCGCCTTGGTTTTTGTTTTTGTAGGATTTCTTTCGAGCAAGGTGATGCCCGGTGAGAAACCATCCTTCTATATGGAGATTCCCCCTCTCAGGCTTCCGAAGGCTTCCAATGTCTTCATCAAAACATACAGCCGCGTCCACTGGTACTTCAAGGAGATCTTCCCCCTCTTCATTCTTGCCAGTGTCTTCATCTGGCTTGGACAGATCACCGGGCTCTTCGATTTATTTGTCAAAGGCCTTGAGTACCCGATTCGTCTCTTGGGTCTTCCTGATAAAGCCGCTGTCAGTTTCCTTTTCGGTTTCTTCCGCAGGGATTACGGTGCTGCGGGCTTTTACGACATGAAAAAGATGGGGCTTCTCTCCGGCCATCAACTTATTGTTGCCTGCGTCACCCTGACCCTCTTTCTCCCCTGTGTGGCGCAGTTTCTTATGAACATCAAAGAGAGAGGGGCGAGGGTCGGCGTCGGGCTATCGGTCTTCATCCTTTTCTTCTCTTTCGGGGTTGGGTATGCCCTCCATCTGACCTTGGGAATCCTTGGAGTTAGGCTATGAAATGCTCGTTTTGTGGATTGGAGTTTAAGGAAGAGGAGGCACGGAAAGGATGTGCCGGGTGTTCTTTGACAAAAGGATGCCAGATGATCCGCTGCCCTCGCTGCGGTTATGAGATGCCGCCGGAGCCCGAGTGGATCAAACGACTAAGAGCACGGAGGAGAGAGGAATGAGTCTATCCGAAAGGGCTGAGGAGATTCTGGAGACGTTGTGGATTAGTATCGTTGAGGAGAAGAAGGATACTCTTCCCATCGGACTATCCGAGAGAGAGGAGGCTGTTGCAGAGCTTCTTAAAGGCGGGTATGTCGAGGTCTTGAGTGGAGAGGTTCGGCTGAAGGACAAAGGCACGAAGGAAGGCGAAAGGATCATCCGGTGCCACCGCCTGGCGGAGAGGCTTCTCGTCGATGTTCTGGATATGAAGAAAGGACTGATTCATGAAGTGGGCTGCAAGTTCGAGCACCTCATCCTGAGGGAAGTGGAAGAGAATGTGTGTACTCTGCTTGGCCATCCGAGACTCTGTCCCCATGGCAAGCCTATCCCGCCAGGGAGATGCTGCGAGAAGTCTGCCAAAGAGGTTTCCCGGGCGGTCTGCCTTCTCAAAGACCTTGAGATAAAAGACAAGGGAACCATCGCTTATCTTGCAACGAATGACTCGGGGAGACTCAACAGGTTGATGGCCATGGGTGCCCTGCCGGGGATTTCGGTGACCATGATACAGAAGTTTCCCTCCTATGTCTTTCAAATTGGCCAGAGCCAGTTTGCCATCGATCAGGAAATGGCCGAAGGGATCTACGTACGGCTGGGGAAAGATTAAGAGAGTTCTGAAGAAACCCAGAAATCTCTGGTTACACGGATTATGACTGATTACACCGATTAGAAAGCAGTGAGAATAAAGAAAAATCCGTGCAATCATTTTGGGAAATCTGCGTAATCAAGAGAGCGAGATATCGTTTTTCAGAGCTCTCATTAAGAAGCGTTGAATAGGAGCGTCGGAGATTGGGATTATGAATGGTGAGAAGGCTCTTCTACAAGGAAACCGGGATAACTGGATAAAGATCATTGAAAAATGTGCCCGGGATCTCCACGACCGGGTGGACATGCAGCAAAACGTCCTGCTCACCATCCTCGGAAAGATTAAGAATCCACCTCCCATTGATCCTTGCTCGACGGCTGATTGTCCCCATAAAAAGCTGTTCTGCAGGGTTCTCTTGGAGACGATCAATGCTTTGGAGGAAACAAAGAAGTCCTTCAAATCGAAAAGGTTGGAGGAATTGAGAAAGAAGTTGACGGATTTGCTGAAAGAAACAGCGTGACCCCCTCTCCCCACGAGGGTGAGGGGAAGGACTAAATTGATGTAGGGACGGCTTACGGCCTCCGGTAAAGCCGGGGGAAGTGAAGGCGTAACTCGATGCTACGTTAAGGCATTGTCGGGTTACGCCTTTTCTATTTTCGCGTAATCCTTCATGACGGATTCAAAACCCAGGAACCATGAGAATGAATAATCCCACCCCGCCCCCCGTAGGGAACGGTTTGAAACCGTTCCCTACAAAAGGGCGTTGGGGGGGGGTTAGTAGGGGAGAAAAATGGGTAAGAGGATGTTGAAGATGTTGGTGATGTTTTCGATCTCCTTACTGGCAGCCGGACTGGCGCTCGGCCATGAAGACATGCAGAAAAAAGAGTCCGGTGATCGGCAGATCCCTGAACATGTAAGCAGCGAGCATTGGGCCTACAAGGAAATAGCTGAGTTGGGAGAAAAATATGAGGCAGATAAGAAGCTTCCCGAAGGGGGGTGTCCCAAAACCGAACTCGCCTATTGCCTCCTCGCTATACTGGATAAGGTCGTGGATAAGTACAATAAGGAGGGGCCCCAAGCGATTCTCCGGGATGACCTGGAGAGAATTGCCGCTCTCCACGGGGCTCTGGAAAGTGAGTTGAACGAAATAGATGGCTACCGTACAAGAAGGAAGACGATCGAAGAGATACTGGTCCTGGTCGTGCCCGAGGTTCCTCCCTTCGAATACAAGGTGGGAGTAAACGGTTTTCTCCGGGGTGAAGGGGTAAACAATTTCAGGCTTCCCGATTTCAGCTTCAACCCGGGGCACGGCGAGGGACGATTCCTCTATCGGGTCAAGCCGTATGCCTATTGGCACCCCACCGACTATATTGATATCCACCTGGAAGGGCAGGGATATGGCTTTTTCGGCGGAAACCAGAGGTCGAACAAGTTTTCACTTTACCAGGGGTTTGTGGAGGCAAGGCTCCCAGGGAAGGATTGGCTTGCCGTGAAGGCAGGACGGCAGGATTTCATTTATGGCAGCACATTCATCCTCGGATCGGACTCGTTTTACAACGGCCTGTCATTCGATGCGGTCAGGCTTAGGGTTCGGCCGCTGGAGTCTCTTACGGCTGACCTGCTTGGCGGAAGATATGCAACACCTTTTTCCGACGGGCTTAAGGGAAGCCTGGCAGGAGGATATCTGACCTATGCCCCTTCCAAAGATAGTTCCATCGAAGCATACGTGTTCTGGGACACTGGGTCTCCCAATCGTCACCCGGGAGAGTACCTGACCATCTGGGGACTCCGCAGCACAAACAAGCTGGGACCCCTCACCCTGGAATTCGAGCCGGTCTACGAGTCCGGGAAGGTCTTCAATCCCACAACCGGGGCTAACGACGACATAAGCGCATACGGAGGACATATAGATCTTACAGGGGAGGCCAAATTGGCAGGATTCAAAAACAAGTTCTTCCTGAGCTACGCCATTGGGTCCGGAAGCAAGGACTCGGCCAACGGGATAACTTCCAAGAAGGAGTTTCGCAACTCGAACAACGACACCTCCCTTGTAGGGGATATGAACGTGGTCGGTGACCTTTCCGGCATCAATGTCAGCGACCATCACGCCAGCGGCATTCAGGCCTACACGTTCGGGTGGGGGGTCGACATCACGGAAAAGCTCAATTTCTCCGCCACGGGCCACAAATTTTTTGCCAACAACGTGGAAAGGGGCTTCAGCCGGGATGTAGGGTGGGAGGCCGATTTGAACCTGACCTGTACCATCAACAAGGATTTCTCGGTCATCCTGGCCTATGACCGCTTCTTCACGGGAAAATTTTTCCGAGACGCCTCCGGCAGCGGCAAAGACATCTCCTACATCTATGCCATGATCCTGTTCAACTTCGACAGGACGAAGCGGAAGGTCCTCAAAAAATGACTTGTTTCACCAACCTATTAGATGGGGAAGGAAATTTCAGGCTTTGAAGGAGACAAAGATGACCCTAAAGGGAGATACACCATCCTTCATGAGCTAATGCACAGACCAAGAATAAGGTCTCAAGAGGAAAAATGGAATTGAGAAGGAAGTTTTCAGCAACCGGTCGTGCATCGCCCCAAAATACAGCGTTTTCGAGCCAAAAATACACGGTTCACCCTATTTGCTTCTTAACCTACATCAATATAATTTCGTCATCGAAGATGAATCAGGAGATCGATCCGTCCGGTAAAGGAGGTGAGAGGAGGGAATAAATCTCAGATTGTGAAAGATTCTATAGAAAGCGGCGTATAGATTTTATTTTAATCGATCAGGAGGTGAACGCATGACACATCATCTAAAACCAGCAACCAAAGTGAGTGACAAATTGAAGGGAATGTTAAACGATGCCATCGCCATTGAGATTGCCGCGAGCATTCAGTACATGTGGCAATATGTCCAGTTGATAGGAACGAAAGGAAAAGCCGTGGCTACTAAGTTCAAGGAGACCGCTATCGCAGAGATGAAACAGGCGGAGAAAATTGCGGAAAGGCTCTGGTACCTTGAGGGAACTCCAACGACACAACTTGCCCCAATTAAAGTTGGGGAGAACTTGAAGGACATGCTCGAAATCGACGCGAAGATGGAGGAGGAAGGTATCCGCCTCTACAGGAAAATCATCGATCAGGCCCAAAAAGAAGGAGATGTTACGACAGCTTTTATGGTCAAGGAGATCCTTGAAGTTGAAGAAGAGCATCATGATTTATTTACAACGATGCTCGAAGAAGTGTAGGTAAAATTCCATTCATTATTCGTAACCTGCGTGTAAATCCAATAGGTCTACTCTCTCAGCAAAGCCCTGTCCCCTCAAAATAAAACAGAAATAGTGAGTGTCGGATTCCAAAAACTCATAAGAAAATTTGATAGTTTGATTGACCTACATAGAAATTTCCGATTTGACACACGAAAATCCCTTTTTTAATCTTTTTAACAAATATCTAATCCATTATCCCCTCAGCTTTGCAATGCGGGCGAAGGGCGGGATTCATGATTTATGGGTCAACTAAAAGGAGGTAATCTTGTGAAAAGGACTAAGATCGAATGTTTGGTCTTATCATTAGCATTCATCCCTTTTTTCTTCACCGTTTCGGAAGCAAAAGAGAGAAGGACAGAGGTCGTCTTCAAGATCGACCTTAAAGCACCCGAGGATTCGAAGAATGTGAGACTCTGGATTCCCCATCCGGTTTCTGACGAAAACCAAACCATAGAGGATGTAAAGATCGAAGGTAATTACTCCTCCTACGGGATTTACAAGGAAAAGGAATTCGGGAATTCGATTCTTTATGCAGAGTGGAAAGACCCGACGAATAACAGAACGCTCACGTATTCTTTTCATGTCAGGAGGAAAGAGCTTGTCAGGAAGGGCTTTCCCAGAAATGAATCGCCCCTCAATAAAAAAGAATTTGAAATATATCTCATGCCAACAAGCCTGGGCCCCACGAGTGGGAAAGTCAAAGAGACGGCAGAGAATATTACAAGAGATAAGAAGACAATCCTTCCGAAAGCGAGGGCGATTTATGATTGGATTGTGGATAATATGTACCGAGACCCCCAAATCAAAGGCTGCGGGATTGGGGAAGTGGAAAAGCTTCTTGAAAGTCTTGGCGGTAAATGTGGAGATATTCATTCTGTCTATGTCGCCCTGGCACGAAGCATAGGAGTTCCCTCAAGAGAAATTTTTGGAATCCGCATTCCAGGTGGAAAAGAAGGGGAGATGACAAAGGCGCAACACTGCTGGGCAGAGTTCTATCTCCCAGGATATGGATGGGTGCCGATCGACGCGGCTGACGTCAGAAAGATCATACTTGAGAAAAAATTGAATTTAGGAGAAGAGAAGGAGTACAGGGAATACTATTTCGGCGCCATTGATGAAAGCAGGATAGCCTACGGAATGGGTCGAGATATTACACTTCAGCCTCCTCAGAAAGATGGGAAGCTGAACTACTTCATGTATCCATACGCTGAGGCAGATGGAAAAGCACTCGACGATTTATTTGGATTCAATTTAGGGTATACGATCACATTCAAAGAGTTCTAAAGGAGGGAACAAAGATGAAAGAGAAAGAGGAAAAGAGGATTGTGGAGGAGAGCGAAGGAGCGAGTAAGCGTGATTTTCTTAAAGTGCTTGGGGCAGGACTTGGGATTGCAGGCCTCGGGTCGATGATGGGAGGACCATCGCTTGCACAAGAAAAAAAGGGAAAATATGTTATTGTGATTACTCATGGCGGCAACGATCCCAACAGAGCCATATTGGGTCTTCTCCTGGCCCAAACGGTGGCCGATAAGGGATGGGGAAAAGTGCATGTCTGGGTGACACTGGATGGGGCTGATCTGGTCAACAAGAAGAAAACAGAAAGGATAGAATCCCCAATTTATAAGAAATTCGGAAATGCCCTTGAAATTATGAAAAAAATAAAAGATAAGGGTGGGTGGTTCGGGGTTTGCCCACCCTGCGCCGATTATTTTGGAGCGACTGGCAGTGACAAGTATGATTGGGTAGAATTAGCCGGAGGGGATTGGCTTATGAAAAACATCCAGGACGCGTGGGTGGTCTGGATCTGAGACTACGGAGGAAAACGTTTCTGTGACCCATCGGTTGGGAGGCACAGCATGCCTTTCCTAAGAAAAAAGAAGACCCTAACTGGTCTCTCCCGCACGTGCGGTTGAGCGGCGAAAATCGGTCCGACAGATCTGTCGGACGCACTCAAAGCACTGCACCCATCCCAGGATCCAAACCTCTTGGTTGGCTTTGAGACCTGTGATGACGCGGCAGTGTATCGGCTGTCGGATACTGTTGCCTTTATTAGTACGGTGGACTTTATCACGCCTCCGGTCGATGATCCCTATTGGTTTGGCCAGATTGCCGCTGCCAATGCTCTTTCAGATGTATATGCCATGGGAGGCAAACCTCTCACCGCCTTGAATCTTGTCATGTTCCCGACGAAGAAACTTGAATCGAGCATATTGAGGGAGATACTCCGGGGAGGATGTGATAAGGTTTCAGAGGCAGGGGCTTCGATTGCAGGCGGCCACTCGGTAGACGACAATGAGCCGAAGTATGGCCTGGCAGTGACAGGCGTCATTCATCCTGACCATATTCTTACTAATTGTGGTGCCAAAGAAGGGGATGCCTTGATTCTAACTAAGCCCTTGGGGACGGGTGTCCTCTTCAATGCCTGCCGTTCCAAGAAGCTGCCCTTGCATGATTTACAAGTGATTCTCCCCGAAGTGGCTTCTCTCAATAAGAAGGCAATCGAAACTGCCTTGAATTTTGATGTCCACGCATGCACCGACATCACAGGCTTCGGAATCGTTGGCCATTCCCTGGAGATGGCAAAGGGAAGTCACGTCCAGATCAAGCTATTCTATGAAAACCTCCCATTCTATCCAAATGCACTTTCTATGTATCGCAGAGGCGAGACAACAGGAAGCAACAAAGCCAACAGAAAATTGGCCGAAGGGTTGTTCAAGAAAATGAGGGAGCTCTCCAGGGAGGAAGAAGAATTACTCTTTGATCCTCAAACATCCGGAGGGCTTTTGCTCTCTATTCCTTCGGATAAGGCAGATCAACTCATAACAGAGTTAAGAAGGGCAGGCATTGAGGCGGCTGCTCGCGTTGGCGAAGTGGTAGCCACTCCGCAACCATGTGTATGGGTCGTTTAATGGGAAAGTCTTATCCTCCGGCAAGCATCACTACAAGGAGAAATCAACTGAGAGCGAAACGTATAGGCTCTTTTGTGGTAACAAAAAAAGAACTGCTAATTAATTATCTCTGCTCTTGCTCTTTGGCAAAATCACTTGCCTCCCCTGTAGAGGAGGGCAGAAATGAAGAAGGTGATCGGCTTTTCAACTCCTTTAAAATGGCTTCGTGCCTTGGACAGAATTCATATCGACCATCCATCTGCGAATGGAGAACCTCTTCCTGCCAGTGACTATTGAAGAGGCGGCAGTCCCGATCTTCGCAGAAAGGTTCTCCCGTAACATGGAAAAAAAATGCTTGTACGGCATACCCTTTTAGCACTTCCGTTATCCTCAAATCATCATGGTCAAGAAGCCGGTCATGATATTCTTCTTTTAACAGCTCTACCGGCGAACCCATCCGTTTTCTTAGGTAGAATTCCTTAGGTTTTGCTGGTGCTTCTACAAGCCCTACGATAGAGATCAGACTGGGAAATCCGTAAAGGCTGACTCTTGCATGATATCGCATATTATATCGGTCCCATGTCCCAAAGAGCTGGTTGGTGAAAAGGATGGAGCAGTGGTCCAAAATCGGCCCATCTCCGGAAATCAAATCCGATACGATCTCTTGATACGAGCCCCCTTCGTAAAGGATTCCAAAAACTTTCCAACCAGGGTTACTGACCCTCCTCTTCTCATAGTCAATCTCAGCTTGAAGCGGTACTCCTAAAACAACCCTGCTTCCGGGATCTTTCACTTTGATCTTGGCCATCCCTTGAGCTACGGTCTCGAGCCTCTCCTGCGAAAGCCTTTTATAGATATTCCCTTGGTTACGGAAAGGAACCCCGGTTTTTTCCGAAAGATACCGACCCAAATTCTGAAGGTTCAGGCCTCCGAGATCCCCTTCTTCATACAAATCGATGAATGTTGGAATGTGATGGATGAATTTGTTCACTTCTTCTTCATGTTCTCAAGAATGACCTGAGCCCCTCGGCGACCAGAAAGCAGCATTGCCCCAAAGGTGGGTCCCATCCTCGGCAAACCATAGGTGGTCGCTACAGCCATCCCTGTCACGATCAGACCCGGATGAGCCTCTCCTGTGTGTTCAACCACAAGATCTTCAGACTGTTCTACCCACATCGCACCGAAACCGGATGTTTTCAGAAGTCCTCTCTCTTCCAGTTTCTTCACCACACAAGCATCATGGCCGGTCGAGTCGACCACAAATTTGGATTCCAAGGCGATGGGGTCTACACAGGTAATCTCCCTAGGGAGAGCCTGAACAGGAGTCCAGTTCACCACGGCACCACAAACCCGGTTCCTCTCTCTCAACACCACATCGTCAAAGATCGTCATGTTCGCAAATTTCACTCCGGCATCGCAGGCTGCGGCGATCAACTTTGAGCAGGCATGAGGACCGTCTGCTACATAGAGGCCTTTCACTGCCTTTTCATAAGGGATACCTAACTCCTCCAAGATTTTCTGTCCGGGCTCCCTGACGGTCACTTTATTCATCAGATAGCCTCCAATCCAGAACCCTCCTCCGATATAGTTGTTCCGCTCCACAATTAGGGTCTTCACCCCTTTCAGGGCAATATCCCGCCCAGCCATTAGTCCACTTGGTCCCCCTCCAATAATGAGGCAGTCACTTTCCACGTATTCAATAAACTGTTTTGCAAACCCGGCCACAATGGCTTTTGTTACTTCTTTTTCACTTATTGGGGTGAAAATTGATGTCTTCTCGCTCATCCGGTTCCTCCGATAATTTTAGAAGGCTATAAGGCTTAACTACAATAATACTGTGCCCTCTTCATTCCTTGAAATATCTGCTCTAAGGTAGCGTGGATAGATTTCTTCTCTTCTCGAAATATCATTGACCTGCGCTACTAACTATTCGGAATGGTTGGCAATATCGAAAATTGTCCCGTCTTCGTATCAACTTTCCTTATACTGCCGTATTCTGCCGTATTCCCATAAAGGCTGTTTCATTTTGCTTATATAATTCTTTACAAAATTTGTCAAGATAGTCCTTTTTGGTTAGACAAGATGCTCATTGGGAGTCCATGGATTCTCATTCTTTTTTCAAATTGAAAAGGGCGGGTACGGAGGCTGCAGGCCGCGTTGGGGAAGTCGTAAGTCATCCACAGCCATGCCTCTGTGTCATTTAAGAGGATTTTTTAAAAATGTTTTTCGCCTATTGAAAATTCCCGTTCAATATTTTAGTATGGATCACTTCCAAAAAAACCACTTTGTCTAAAATCCCAAAAAAGGAGGAAACAGAAGAGATGAAGAAGAGGTTGATTAGCGTTTTAGTTCTTGTGGGTTTTGTGCTTTCCGGTCTGATGGTGACGGGTGCTTTCGCCGCTAAAGACGAAGTCGTCTTTGATGCTCCGAATGGGAAAGTAACATTAAACCATAAGAAGCACAGTGAAACACTCAAGATCAATTGTTTGAAATGTCATCACACCTGGAAAGCAGGTGAGACATCTGGCAAAAAATGCACAGAATGTCATAAGGCGACGGCAGAGGGGAATATGCCTTCCTTAAAGGATGCTTTTCATAAAACCTGCAAGGGCTGCCATGATGAACTGAAGAAGGCCAGCAAACCAGCTGGTCCAACGATGTGCACTCAGTGCCATGTGAAAGCAAAGTAGACTCATTTTTTGCAGGATGAATATCGAGAAAAAAATGGGAATCAAGAATTTTGATTCCCATTTTTTTCTCTCTGTTGAACGAATTCTAATGACCTCCTGGAAAGAATCTGTAGCTTGTCCAGATAAAGAAACCAAGAAGCACCAATCCTGAAATAAGACTGATAACGATCAGTTTCTTCTCTACCGGCAAGAAAAGTTCGCATTCCATCTTCTTAAGTTCGTCAGCGATTTTTTGCTCTTGAGCCATAACGTGTCCTCCCTTCTCGATTTTCTATGCACCAATGATCGGTGGCTTCACTCCGTGGAAGAAGATCCACGAGATCGCCAGCCCTATCCAGATGACAAATCCAAAGAGGGCTACCACGTACACCAGGGCCAACCTACCGATCCCTTCCTCCCAGAGTTTTCTGAAGTTCGATACAAGTCCAATAGAAAAAAATGTGAGGGCAAAGAAGAGAGACCTGAAGACATCCGCTTCCCCACTTGCTTCCCGAGCCACTGGAAGGATACCCTGAACTTTAAGGCAAATAAGCAGCATGAGAATAAATGTCAGGGCATACCCGACGATAAATTTGGGGAAACGGGTCCATATCTCTACAGCCCTGACCTTCTCTCCCCGCTTGCGCTCAATGATGGTGCACCACACAACAGCAAGGATAAATGCCCACACACCAATGAAGATGTCGATAAATATTTTCACCGTTGTTGCAGTGGAAAGTAGCCATCCTGCCTCATAGTTCAACCCCTGGACGGCCAGAGCCTTTGCCTTGATCAAAGAGTCTACGATCTGACCACTGGCCACGGCTGCCCCGTCTGTTTTTACAGCCAATCCCATCCACGCACCGGCGACAAGGGGTTCCCGG
Organism: Thermodesulfobacteriota bacterium; assembly: GCA_047519465.1. GTDB lineage: Bacteria > Desulfobacterota > BSN033 > BSN033 > UBA1163 > UBA1163. The sequence goes on from JAPVTA010000116.1 coordinate 23,528, forward strand.
TAGAGAAAGGTTTGCCCCAGGAAAGGGAGAATGATAAGCTCGACCACGGCAAAGATGACCACCAGGGAAGAGACCATAATGGGCACGATCGGCCTCGCCCGAATGGCTGCCCCCGTAGCGATAGCCGCCGAGACACCGCATATGGATATGCCAGAGGCCAGAGGGGCAGACCATTCCCTGCTGAATTTGAAATATTTTCTGGCCATCCAATAAACCAGCGCCCAGTAAATGAGATAGGCCTCTATGATTGCACAGAGCCCCCTGAACATCACGGTCGTTGCCAGCCCCATGGCACCAACTGCCTTTACACCGATTCCGGCTCCAAGGATGACGATTGCTGTTTTGATATACCACTCGGGCCTGGCCGCCTCCCTTAGCGAATCCGCAAATTTGGGCATGAAATTGCAGATGAATAGACCCACCAGGAGAGCGACGATTAACCCTGCCTCACCTGTGAGTTTCAATGACCACGAGATGCCAAATTTCTTGAAATCTCCCGGAGCGTTGACAGCAACGTTAGCATAATGTCCAACGATCAAGCAGATATAGGTGAGCCAGAAGATGATCGTAAACCCATATACGAACTTCTTGATTTTTAAACCAATGGCTTTTGCTCCAACGGTTAGGATCCCAAGAAGCGCGAGATATGTCAGGAAGAGCGATACCAGACCCGGTAGTCCTGCATAGTTTTTTGAGATGGGGGCTATTGACTTTGACAAGCTCGTCCACATCTTCGGGGTGACCACCCATCCGAGAATATCCAGACCGCCAATATAAACCAGGCCCAAGATAAAAATAAACAGACCAATCCATACCGCCCACCAGTCTTCAGTCTTTAAAAGACCCTTTTGATTACTCATCTCCTTACCTCCGTGTCTTTAATGTACGCTGATACTCTTGGTCTAATATCAAAGACCTCTCTTCTTCGCCCCCTCTTTCCATTTCACGGAGACGTTTGCAGGGAAGAGGACTTCAATCCACAAAACTCCTCATAATCAACCAATCCCTTAATCGTCGGTTTTTCACCACAGACTAGACAGTTCTCCCTCCTCCTGACATCCAACTTCGTCAAACCCATTTCCAAGGCGTCGAACAGAATGAATTTCCCGATTAATGGTTCTCCAATCCCTAAAACCAGCTTTAAAGCCTCAGTCGCCTGTATCAACCCTATGACACCTGCTAAGGCACCGAGAACACCAGCTTCCTGGCAGGAAGGTACTAGTCCAGGCGGTGGTGGTTCCGGGAACATGCAACGAAGACAGGGGCCCTCTCCTGGTTTAATGACCATGGCCTGACCGTCATATCTGAAGAATGCGCCAAATACCAAGGTCTTTTTAGCCAAGACACAAGCATCATTGACTAGATACCGGGTCGGAAAGTTGTCGCTTCCGTCTACTACGATCTCGTAATCTTTTATGACCTCCATGATATTTTCTGAGCTCAAACGCAAAACATAAGGAACAATTTTGATATCAGGATTTACACTCCGAAGGCGAGCCTGTGCTGCAATGGCTTTCTTCTTTCCAATATCGTCGGAAGAGTAAATCATCTGCCGGTGAAGATTGCTCAGCTCTACCGTATCTGAATCGACAATTCCCAGCGTGCCAACGCCCGCTCCGGCAAGATAAGAAGCAACTGGAGAACCCAGGCCACCCGCGCCAATAATAAGCACCTTGGCTGCCAAAAGCTTTTCCTGGCCCTTCCCTCCCACTTCCGGCAAGAGGATCTGCCGGCTGTATCTTTCGATCTGAATATCATTGAGACTCATTCTGTACCTCCGGTCGTTGAATTGCCTTTTCTGACAAGAACTTTAAAGTAACTTTCGATCTGCTCTATTCCCAGAATTTTGTGTCCATCTTCTTTAGCACTTCGCGGAACGTTGACAATTGGCTCCCCGTCATCAAGCAATATCTCGAGGACTTTTCCAACTTCCATCTCTTCAAGTTTCAACTTTGTCTTCACATAATTGAGGGGGCAGCTAACCCCTCTCAAGTCAACATTCCGGTCAACCTTTATCCCTTCCATAATCTTCCTAAGAAACACCTTCACCCCCCATCCATTTCACTGATCATCTTAGATTCGAAATGCTGAGCGAACCCTGTTCCGACTCCCTAAGCGCTGGAGGAGCCAAACCCACTATTGTCTCCTTGAAACTTTTCAAACCGATCTCTTCGATCAGATCCGCAGCATTCTTATTCTTTTCTTTTAAGAGCCTCAACATCTTCTCCGTAATCTCAAGTGCACGCTCCTCACTGATGAAATCGACCATCATCTCAGCCAAATGTGGCTCCCCAGTCTGGTTATCGTGCATAAAGTGAGGTCCCCTTCCGCCAACCAGAACGGAAATTCCTTTCCGCTTTTCATAAACGGCATCGAATGGGCACGTCTTGATACACATACCACAATTCTTACATCTCCTCAGGTCGATTACTGCCAGTTTGTCCTTCATCTCGATCGCATTCGCCTTACATGCTTTGACGCAGATACCGCAACCATTGCATTTTTTTTGATCTACCAGGGGTTCTACAACTCCCATAAACCCGATATCGGATAAATGAGAAATGCCGCAGGAATTAGGACATCCGGATGCTGAAATTTTTATATTCAGATTATTTAAACCTAACCCTTCAACAATCTTCTCTACCCTCCTCAGCAAAGCTTGAGCATCAAAAATTCCATTGATACAGTAGCTTCCAAAGCAGGTTTGGAGATTGTCGACGCCTCCGTCCAGGATCGCCAGGCCAACCTCCTTAAGCTCTCCCTTTATCCCTTCAATTGCTTCCTTATCAATGCCGGGAATCTCCGGCCCACCCCTTACGGAAAAATGCACAAAGCCCAACCCATAATTTTCCGCAATATCTGCGATCTTTCGAACTTGGTCTGAACTCACCTCCCCATTTGTGGCCCGAATTCGCAATATGGTTCGATCGGTCTTCTTTTCTTGTTTGGTTTCGCACTGAAAAGGTTCCGTTTCAAAATCTTCCTTCAGATTATTGGTTACGGCCTTCCTGACCACATCCACTTCCAAGCGGCGGATTAGATCAGCAGACCTTTCGCCATCGCGTCCTTCCTTTCTTACGAGATCGATGTAATTCTTTAGGAATCTGACAGAGGCGCTCTCCGTGAGGAGTTCAACCATTCTGACGCCAACAAAATGGTTCAGACCCAACCTTCCTCCGAGATAGGCATCATAGCCGGCCTTTCCGTGGCGCTTCGACCCCACAAAACCAACATCGGCCAGCACCCTCGGCGAAGTGCATTGTTTTTCGCACCCGGCAATGGAAATCTTGATCTTGACGCCACCCGGATCCTCTCTCCAGAATTGGTCCAACTTTTCTCCTAAGCGGATAGGGTCCATCACCGCGTACGGGCAAAGATTCGCATCGTAGCAGACATCCGTATTCCTGACTCGTTTCCCGCATCGGTCTAACATCAGATAGACCTTTTCCAACTCTTCCTTTACCACCCACACCTCTTTAAGAGGAACATGAGGTATGATGGGAAACTGGCGGGTGGAGAAAAGGATGTAGCCCTTACCATATTTTTCAGCCAGGTCAGCAACTTTGCGTAACTTCCGCGCATCCATATTGTCACACACCGCCCTCACCCAGACCGAAAACATATCTTTCCCTTTTAACTTGACAATTCCCCCTTTTTTTAGTTCTTCAACATTTAATTCAAATTTTTCTGTTTTCATGGTTTCCCTTCCTTGAATGGGAATCTTCGAATGATCGACTGTCAGCTTTTTGATAAAAGCTACCAATTGTAGCTATTTCGGTTATCAGCCAATGTTCGTTGTTCTCCATATCTTCCAAAAGCGCTGTGTTCGTGTAAAGCTTCTTGACCTTGAAGATCGCTTGAGAAAAAGGACTCTTGAACCTGTCGCCTTCGTTGATTTTGTTCAACATGGACTCTTCTTCTAATACAGCGAGCCCTGATTCATTGGATCAACAGCACCTCAAAAACGAATCCCGAACAGAAAATCAGACCTAATCGGCTGTTGATTATTTTCATTCATACATAACGCCTTTGAATTCCTGACTCGCAAAAAAAAAGAGGCTAAAAGACCTAAGTCTCTTTAGCCTCCGGTTGTCTGGTCAGCTCGCTGTTCTATTAAATTGGATAAATTACAAGTTCCTTATTGAATAGATCCGAACATCGAAAATTTAATCATATCTATCCTCGGAGTTCAGTCTACACTTATCATATGGAATAATCTTCCTTATCGAACCTGATCTTTTCAGTTTTGTCTATCTGGACTACCTTAGAATCCTGCACAATGATCTGGACATAGCCGTATCGAATGCTCTTTATGGCCTTTAATATCTGGGAGAGGAGTTTTTCATCTTCCTTCCCGATATTCGATACATTTCTTTCCATTTTTGCCTTAAAGACCTCTTATCAAAACAAATCATTTATGATAGGCTTTTAATAAAAAAAAATTAGATATAATACATTAAAGTTTCGGCTCTGCGTTCAGCCATCCCTTTTGTCCTATTACAGACATCTGCCAGAGTAACACGGTCCAGGATTTCCGTTGTCGCATTTGCCACATCGAGCATCACGCTCCGGATACCACACGTTATCTCCTTCGGACAATTGACATGTTCTGTATCCACACACCCCAAGGGAGCCAACGGCCCGTCAATCAGACGGATAATGTCCCCGAGCGAAATCTCGTCGGGGGATTTACTTAAAAAATACCCACCACCTATTCCCCTTTTACTTTGTATGAATCCTGCATTCTTAAGTGTCACCAAGATTTGCTCTAAAAATTTCTCCGGAATAGCTTCCTTGCGAACAATATCCTGTATCTGCCTCATGCCTTTCTTATAATTCAAAGCAAGGTCCACTAAAGCAAGTAATGCATATTCCCCTTTTTTAGTAATTTTCATAACTTTCCAACCTCAATTGAGATAAAGTCGATAAAGCTAAAGCTTCTCCGTAGACGATGGCTTATTTTTTCAGCTTAGCTTTTTATCTTGAACGTAATCCAAACAAGAGTTCCATCGGGCGGTAATATACCACTCTTAATTTTCCAAACAGCGCCTCTATCAAAATAATCTCTTACCGAAAGAGAGGAGTTAGCAATTTTACCGCCCGGACAGCCATACAGGCAGGCTATGCAGTGTGACGGATGTATCTTCCCAACGTAGACAAACTCCAATCTTTTCCCCGTCGAATTCTCCAGGAATTCATTTGCCTCTCTCGTCTTTTCTCCTCCGCTCTTTTCATTCCATGTGACATAGACTGAGATGGACGTGCCCTTGGGTTTGTAATCAGGATAAGGAGAATCCTTGTTCAGCCTTTCACCGTATGACTTAATACCAAACTCGCTATTCTCCGCCTTAGCGCCTATGAGTGCAAGGGCTTCCGACACCTCAACATCTGTGGCCCATGCCACAAATACAGGGATTCTCCCTACACCAGGATTGGCCTGTGTTCCACTAATAATCAGATGCCAGTGGTCGGGATCAAACCCTTTCTCGGCATCCTTGTTAACAGGATGGACATAGGCCTGCCACTTCTCGGCCATGACAACGCCGACGAATGTTATAGACTTATTTTTATGGTCAATGGCGACAGCAGTCGGCTTGGAATAAGTGAGTTTTTCTCCTTGCGCAGCAATGGTTGATGCATTCATCAGCCAAAAAGCGAAAATGGCGGCGGCAAAAAGTGTTCCATTCTTCATTTCCTTCTTCCTCCTAAAATTGACCCCATAATTCGGCCTCCTTGGAATAAACGACGAGACTCCAGGATATAAAGGCTATAAAGTCTATCGATTGAGTAGACTTTTACACATTAAAAAAAATTTGTCAAGTATTTTTTTAAAAATTTTTATAACTTTTCTAAATAATTAGCAAATTTACAATTACTTTCTCTCAATCCACGTATTTCAGTCGGTTCAGATACTAATTTCCAAATCGCCAAAGAGCGTATCCTTAGCAGGTCATTGAGGCCACGGAAGGAACGGCATCCTTGAGCAGTTTAACGACCCTCTCCAATTCATGGATTGTTGTAGTCCGGCCAAGACTGAACCGGATTGCCCCCATTCCAACTTCAGGAGAGATTCCCATCGCTTTGAGAACCGGCGATAATTCCACCGAACCCGAATGGCAGGCTGCGCCCGTGGAGGCGGCCACTCCTCCCAATTGGGATAATATCTCTCCCCCCGATTTACCAATAAAGCTGATATTGAGCGTGTTGGGAAGACGATGGACAGAATGGCCATTGAGGATTATACCGCTTCCGAAGCTTTCTTCGAGGAGCTTCCAGAAGCGATCCCTGAAATCACGGATTTTATCGTCCTCTAAATATTTCTTGGCAATTTCACAAGCTTTTCCGAGGCCAACAATAAGAAGGACATTTTCGGTTCCTGCCCTTCTTCCAGACTCGTGGCCCGCGCCGTGAATGAGCGGCTCGACCGGTGTTCCTTCCCGGATATAGAGAGCTCCTACGCCCTTTGGAGCATACACCTTGTGGCCTGCAACGGATAAGAGATCTACTCCTAACTTATCGACTTTCGTTTCAATCTTTCCCACCGATTGGGCTGCATCGGTGTGGAAAAGTATTCCATGCTCTTTCGCCATCGTTGAAATCTCTTCAATGGGCTGGATTGTTCCCACTTCATTGTTAGCATGCATCACACTGATCAGGATGGTTTTTGAAGTAATCGCTTTTTCGATCTCCTTAGGGTCGACTCTCCCGAACCGATCCACACCGATATAGGTCACCTTTCCTCCAAGTTTTTCGAGGAATCGACACGGATTGAGGACGGCTGGATGTTCAATCTGCGTTGTGATGATATGATTCCCTTTTTCGCGTCGGGCGTAGAAGACGCCTTTGATCGCATGATTGTTCGACTCGCTACCTCCACTGGTGAAGACGATCTCGCTCGGATGGCACCGGAGGAGGCCTGCCACTTGCCTCCGTGCATTTTCAACGGCTTCTCTCGCAGGTTCTCCTGCCCAGTGACGACTTGAAGGATTGCCAAAGTGCTGGGTGAGAAAGGGTTTCATCGCCTCCGCCACTTCAAGGGCAATTGGGGTACTGGCATTGAAATCGAGATAAATCTTTTGAGTTCTCATTCAAAACTCCTTACCAAGCCTCTTATTGGAAACCCTTCAAGTGTCTTTAGAGACTCCGTTTGAAATAAGGAATATTCCTGTCATCGCAAATAGGTTGGGTAGTATCCTCACCCCTCTATTTTTCCCGATAAAAAACGACTTTTCTATTTTAATTTTTCTCTCATGACAATACTCGATAAAGTCTGAAATGCTTAAGAAATGAAGGTTAGGCGTATCGTGCCATTCATACGGCAAAGACGACGTCACCGGCGTTTTGCCCTTAAAGAATATCTGTAAACGCGCGCTGCAATGGGCAAAATTGGGAAAACCAATGATCACCTCCTTCCCAACTCTCAACGCCTCTTTCAATACGACGTCAGGTTTCTTCACCTGCTGGAGACTCTGATTGAGGATCACATAGTCAAAGGACTTATCCGGATAACCGGAAAGGCCATGATCAATATCCTCATGAAATACACTCAATCCTCTGGCAACACATTGATAGATCGCCTGCTCATCAATCTCAATGCCTTGAGCCTTGACACTCTTTTCACGGACAAGGAGATCCAATAATTCTCCTCCACCGCAGCCAAGGTCCAGAACGGATGAACCGTGACGAATCCACTTCAAGATGACCCTGTATTCTGACGGAAGAGCATTAGATGTCATATCGCAGCACCTGACCGTCACCTGTCATTTCATTCTCAAGAAATACGTTTTGCAAAAAATATTTGACGAGGTGCGTTTCTTCTTCAACTTCCAGGAGAAATGCATCGTGGCCGTATGTCGAATCAATTTCGCAATAGGTCGTATCAACCCCCGCCAATTTACAGGCTCTCACAATTTCCAGGGATTGAGAAGCGGGATAGAGCCAATCCGACTTAAATGCCAGAACGATGACTTTGGCCTTTATCCCCTTAAAGACTTCATAAAGATTTCTCCCTCTTGAGGCATCAAAAGAATCGATCGCCCTGGTAATGTAGAGATAGGAATTGGCATCGAATCTTTTTACAAAGTGATTCCCTCTGTTGTAAAGGTAATCCTCGACCTCAGAGCCGGCACTAAATTTATGCGGTTTCTCGTCTCCGGGGCGTCTTCCAAATTTCTCGGCCATTGAGATTTCGCTCATATAGGTGATATGACCGATCATGCGGGCAACGGAAAGCCCTTTGGCCGGAGGAAGCCCCCCATAGTAATGACCTTCTTTCCAGTGAGGGTCAGCCATGATCGCCTGCCGGCCCACTTCATGAAATGCAATCTGTTGAGGTGAATGTTTCACCGCAGTTGCAATGACAATCGCACTTTTCAGCTTATCCGGGTAAGCGGTGAGCCACTCCAGGGCTTGCATTCCACCCATTGAACCGCCTGCCACCGAAAGCAGTTGGTCAATTTTCAAATGGTCGATCAAATGTTTTTGCACATTGACCATATCCGAAATGCTGATGACAGGAAAATCCAGACCATATTTCTTCCCTGTTTTCGGGTTGATGGAATTAGGACCGGTGGTCCCTTTACAACCTCCAAGGACATTCGAGCAGATAATGAAATACTTATTTGTATCAAACGCCTTGCCCGGCCCAATCATATCATCCCACCAGCCAGGTTTTTCATCTCCTTTGTGAAAGCCAGCCGCATGGGCATCTCCTGAAAGGGCATGAAGAATGAGAATGGCATTGGACCTCTGATCATTCAGTTTGCCGTAGGTCTCATAAGCCACTGTGATCGGACCGAGCTTCTCTCCGCTCTCCAGGGTAAGTTCATGTGGCGAAAGGGCAAAATGGAAATATTTTGTGTCCACCACCCCCACACTATGCCCCATTTTTGCATCTAACCCGGGCTCTGTGGGTGCGGTATTTTGCAGGGATCCCTCTTTTATTTTATGGACTTTCTTAAGCAACAGACTTTCTACTCCCATTTCTTTCCACCTCACTTCGCTGCCTTCTTCAGGGCCTGATCGATATCCTCCTTAATATCCTCCACATCTTCTAAACCGATAGAGAGCCGAATAAAATCCTCCGTTACTCCTGTCTCCTCTTGCTCTTCCCGGGTTAATTGTTGATGGGTTGTTGAAGCGGGATGAATGACAAGGCTTTTTGCGTCTCCGATGTTTGCAAGATGGGAAAGGAGCTTGACCGACTCAATAAATTTTTTTCCGGCCTCTAATCCACCTTTTATTCCGAAACCTACTAGACCTCCAAAATTACCCTTTAGATATTTGACTGCCAATTTATGACTGATATGCTCCTCTAAGCCGGGATAGTTGACCCAGGTGACCAGACGATGCCCCTTCAGGAATTGAGCAACCTTGAGTGCATTCTCGGAATGTCGCTTTACTCTTAAGGGTAATGTTTCTAACCCTTGAAGGAAAAGAAAGGCATTGAAGGGACTCAGGGCTGCCCCCAAATCCCGCTGCCACTGTACTCTCGCCTTGATAATAAATGCCACATTTCCCATTTCCGGAACATTCCCAAAGGTATCCCAGAATTTCAATCCGTGATAACTCGGGTCTGGTTCGGTAAATTCAGGAAACTTTCCATTGTTCCAGTCGAACTTACCTGAATCAACGATCACCCCGCCGATCGACGTCCCATGCCCGCCGATATACTTTGTTGCAGAGTCGACGATGATGTCTGCCCCATGGTCTATCGGTCTTACCAATCCTACACCGACGGTATTATCGACAACAAAAGGGATACCCGCCTCATGCGCTATCCGAGCAATCGCTTCAAAGTCAGGGACGTCTAATTTTGGATTGCCAATGGTCTCAGCATAGACCGCTCTCGTCCTCTTCGTAATCGCTTTTTTAAATTCCTCCGGCTTTGTGGATTCAACAAACTTCACATTTCTCCCCAATTTGGGAAAGGTGTAATGGAACTGTTGATACGTCCCACCATAGAGGTTGTTCGCTGAAACGATCTCATCCCCTACCTGTGTAATTGTCAGAAGACCAAGGGTCTGGGCGGCCTGTCCTGAAGAGACTCCTAATGCTCCGGTCCCTCCTTCAAGGGCTGCCATCCTTCTTTCAAAAATATCGTTTGTGGGGTTCATGATCCGGGTGTAAATGTTTCCAAATTCCTTGAGGGCAAAAAGACTTGCTGCATGGTCTGTACTTTTAAATACATAAGATGTAGTCTGGTAGATGGGCACTGCCCTTGCTCCTGTAGCGGGGTCAGGATTTTCCTGCCCCGCATGAAGCGCCAATGTCTCGATTCCCCTTGTTGTCATTTTCTTTACCTCCTTAGTATTATGGGTTTTTGTTTAAACCGTTACAAAAATAAAAAACCCACTGACCGTCTTTTTGGGGTAGTGGGTTGCCAACACTGCAAACAATTTTAAGATGATGTTTACATGGGCGGACCTCCCACACCAGTCAAACGACACATGGCCATGCAACACATCATCATAATAGAGTGCTCGTTAATTTTTTCTGAATAATTCTGAACAGTTATTAAGTTATTCATGGCTAATCTGAGTTTTTCTAATTTCCGTAATTTCGTTGTTAACATTCATTTTACATATCCCATGAATTTTGTCAAGTATTTTTTCTAAAAATCTTTATTTTTTTTGTTGACAATTAAAAAACGGGTATGTTATGCTTCGTTCGATGTTAAGAAAGGGCTTGAATATATTCATCGCAATTCTCCTGTTGTTCCCCCTCTTTGCCGGGGAAACCGGGTTTTTCCGGACAGTCAGCCATGCTTCCCCCTCCCTTCAAAAAACTTGCGATATGGATGACTGCAATCCCAATATGCCGAAATGTCCTCTTTGCCCTTCTTTCCGTTCCAACAACCTCTACCTCTTTCACGAGTCTGCATCCTATCTCCCACTGCTTAGTTCATCTTTCCTTTTTCTTAGTATGGATACCATGTCGGATCAAGGGGTTGTAAGAACGATATTCCACCCACCCACATCCCTTTCTTAAAGCCGCCGTCAGCTTTTCATATTCCTTTATCTAATTTTCCGATCCCTTTTTGCGGGCATGGAAAGCTCTAAATTAACAATTCCATTTTTCAACTTTAGAGAATAGATCCTCTCTAAGGAGAAAATATATGAAATGTATTCAATGCGGGTTAGAAAATCCGAAGCAGGCAAAATTCTGTAGAAACTGTGGGGAGCCCTTGGGGATTCGTCTCCGATGCCCTCAGTGTGGCTCTGAGAATCCGGGAGATTCCACTTTCTTCACGCAATGTGGAGCGAAACTATTAAGGATTCGAAAATCAAGTAAAGGAACACAACGGAAGTGCAGAAACTGTGGCCATTTCAATGAACTGGATGCCTTCCACTGCGTTCTATGTGGCGAAAAAATGGTTAGCATCCCGAGAGAAAATCTCAAGCGACAATCCACTGGCCCTTCCTACAGAACAATCGCTCTGGTAATAGGAATGATTTTCCTTGCGGGAATTTCTGTGAAACTTGGCATCACCTTATCCAAAAGGGAGAGCCCTCCTAAACTAAATTCAGCACCTTTTCAAGCTTCAAGATCCGCGGTCAACGTCGATGAAACACAGGTGATCGCCGTGGCCAAGAATTTTAAATGTGCCTGTGGCGGGTGCGGTGAGCTTCCCTTAGCAACGTGTCAGTGCGAAATGCCCAGAGGATCGGTCGAGGAGAAGAGGTTCATCCGCGACAAACTGGCCGAAGGGTTCACCGTCGAACAGGTTATCGAACAGTTAGATAAAACGTATGGCCATAGAGTTTAAAAATGGCAAGAAGGAAAATGATATGAAAACGAGAGCATTGACAAGTGTCTTCATCGGCATAGCGTTGCTATTTGGACTTGGTGGATGTGGGAGCGCAGTAAAGCAGATAACCGCAGAACCTCACAGTATGAGAACAGATGTGTTCGCTGAGGTCAATGACCAACAACCCCCTCCAAAGGGGACTGCAGATTTGACGATAAAAGGTTCTATCAAGATCCCTCCTGAAGGCTACTACCTCCTTGAGTCAAGACCCTCTCGGGAAGCGAAGGAGGGTTATCCTTTTGAATTGAATATAGACGGACAGGAGATCGTGTGGAAGGTACAGGGAAAACCTGAGACTACGCCACGCTGGGATGAAAATGGGAGGATAATCCCGGAGGGAGGCGAAGGAATCAGATACATCCTGGACAAGAAAATCCGGCTTAGGCCTGGTTTCCATCATGTGGTCTTTGGCGTACCCGACGAGAATTATTTTACAGAGGTTAAAGTATCTTTGAGAGAAGGCGAGCCGCATACGTTAGAATTCCGGCCTCTTTATGTCATGGGTCGGAAGCATCATAGGAGCTTCTATCACGGAATCAAAAGCTACGATGCATACCTGGATGGAACTTATGTCAGATAGGAATGCCTAAAAACGAGACGCCGGAATAACAAGAGGAGGAGAAGGGATGGAGAGTCATTCAGAGGATATCGACATGGCGTCATGCCCATTCTGTAGTCAAGGGAATGAAAAGAAGGCTCGATTCTGTGTCCACTGTGGAAATTCGTTACCCAGAAAAAGAAGATTCTCGTTCAAGAATCGACCTGTTCTCTTCGGAGCAATCGGTCTTCTCATCGTAGGAGCAACTGGGTATTTCTTGTTCGGTGGCCTCGAATCCAGACTGGTAGGAAAGGTAAACGGCGAAGGAATCACCCGCAAAGAATTTTCTAAGAGGTTAGAACGAGCAAAGAAATTTTATGAACGTCGCTACGGACAAAACCTTTTCGAGGGTGAAGAAGGAAAGGAAAATCTGAATCGTCTCAAAACCGAAGTCCTCGATGAGATAACGACAGAGAAGATCCTCCTCCAGGAAGCAAAAAGCGCTGGCTATGCTTCGGCACCTGAAGAGGAGATTGGAAAACAGGTGGAGGCTGTTAAGAAAAAGTACGGCTTATCAGATGCGGATCTTAAGCAAAAGATGGGTGGAGGTATCGAAGATTTAAAAGAGGAGCTTCGAAAGGGGTGGATCATATCTCAATTCCTTGAGAAAGCCGTTCTAAAAGGAGACCAACAAAACGCCGAACTTCTTTTCGCGCAGTGGTTCACGAAAACAAAATCAAAGGCCCGGATCGAGACGTATGAAAAATTACAACCTATTTCAACAGCAAGGGCATCGTGTTGCAGAAGCGGCTGCGGAGGCGGAAGAGCTCAACCTCTTGATCCAAAGGTTGAAGCGGACGCCAAGGCTAAAGGATTAGAATATTATGAGAAGAAGACCCAAAAGAAGGGGGCAAGTGCCAGAGTGACTAACTTCGGATGTCATATTCAAGTGGACATTATTGAAGATGGAAAGGTCATAGTCTCTCTGACATACAAACAGGGAGAAGTTCAAGAAATCTAACAACACAAGGTCAAGATTGAGATTGAGGTTGAGGTTTTGAGTAGTCACGCTATGCGCTATGCCCCATGCGCTAAGCGATTTTCTCAGTGAAAAAGGAGGATCATAAAATGAAAGCATGCCCGAAGTGTCAGACAAAGAATCAGGATTCGAACAATTTCTGTAAGAAGTGTGGATTTCAACTTGCAGGTTCTTCATTTCAGGATAAGAAAGAGAAGGTATTGGGTGAGAAGAAAAAGAAACCCTATTGGGTTCCCATTTCCTTGGCTGCTATTGCCGCTATATTGGTGGTCGTCGGCTACTGGGTCGTTCAGGGTAATACGGGAGCCAATCCAAAAGTCTCTTCGCAGCCAAAGGTGAGCGGTAAGGTTGACTATGCCGGGCAGTCGGTACGCATGACGGATATTCAGGCAAGCGTAGAAAAAGGGATCATTTCTATCCCTCTCGATGTGGTGAAAGAGAAGAAGATGGTCCGTTTCGAATACGAAAAGAATGGGTACAGGATTCCCGTCCTTGCGTATGTGGCACCGTCCGGGAGGGTCGTTACAGCTGTAAGCATGTGCGAGCCATGCCGGTCCACCAGATTTCATATCAATGACAAAAAAATCGTTTGCAATGCATGTGCTACCGAGTGGAATCTAGAGACCCTGAAAGGAATCCAGGGAGGGTGCCTCAACTACCCACCCGATGTGATTCCGAGCACGATTGACAAAGATCGCATCCAGATCGATGAGAAAATCGTTACTCAATGGAGACCCAGAGTTTGATGATATAAGTCAATAGTCATTGAGTGATTCGGTCACTAAATGACTTAGTGACCCATTAACCTAATAACTTGAATCTGACTTGCGAAAGGTGATCGACATGCGACTGAAAGACATTTCCGTTAACAATCTCCGGAGACGAAAGGGTAAGGTCTTTTTTCTCATCCTGGGGCTCACCATCGGTATTACAACCGTGGTCACCCTCATCTCCATCACCCGGATGATGAACGAAGATATCTCCAAAAAATTAGACGAGTTCGGAGCAAACATCCTCATCATCCCTAGATCAGATGACCTCTCCCTCTCCTACGGAGGGATGAACATCGGCGGGGTCTCAATCGATGCTCAAACTCTGAAGGACTCCGATATCCCAAAGATTCGGCAGATCGAAGTTCGGGAAAACGTCAGCATTGTTTCTCCCAAGCTGATTGGAGTGGTGGAAATAGAAGGGAAAAAAGTCCCGTTAATGGGTGTTCGTTTCGATGAAGAGTTGAGGCTTAAGAAGTGGTGGAAGATTCATGGGAGAGAGCCAAAGAATCGGGATGAAGTCCTGCTGGGAAGTGAGGTGGCGGTTCGGCTCTTCAAGAGTACTGGCGACACATTGTCGATCAGCGGAAAACCGGTCAGGATTTCAGGTGTTCTGGATGAGACGGGATCACAGGACGATTTTCTTATCCTGGGTGATTTGGCCTTTGTCCAGGAGGCGATGAAGAGACCAGGAGCATTGAGCTTGATCGAGGTCTCGGCCTTCTGCAATACCTGCCCGATTGAGGAGATCGTGAAACAGATTTCGCAGAAACTGCCCCAGGCCAAAGTCACAGCCATCAAGCAGACCCTGCTGACCAAGATGGAGGCCTTGGATCATTTCAAAAAGTTTTCAGTGGGGATATCGATCATCATCCTTCTTATCGGAAGCCTGATCGTCTTCACGAATATGATGGCTTCGGTGAACGAGCGAAAGCGAGAGATAGGAATCTTCAGAGCAATAGGATTTCGGAAATCCCACGTTGTCCGGATTATCTTTTTGGAGGCCCTGATCGTTGGCTTCATTGCGGGAATCGTTGGATATCTGGTCGGATTAGGGGTCTCCCAAGTCATTGCGCCGATGATTACGGGAATGAAGAGCGGGGCGTTGGTTATCGATCCCCTGTTGGCCATTGGCGCCATTTTTCTGTCTTCTTTGATCGGCATTCTTTCGAGCGCCTATCCGGCGATCCATGCCTCGAAGATGGACCCCACAACGGCGCTGAGAGCGCTATAAGCGCCAAGAGCGGTCATTAGGTTATTAGGTCACTGAGTAATTCTCTTTGTTCCTTAACATCGCGTAAAGCAAGTACCGAACGACCTAATTACTTGATGACTCAATCACACGATTTATCGGAGGATATCATGAGTCTGATTGAAATCAAGAAGCTTAACAAAACTTATGAAAGCGGGCAGGAGTGCGTACTGGCACTCTGTGATGTGGATTTGAATATCGAGAGAGGTGAATTTATCTCTGTGATGGGACCTTCCGGATCGGGAAAGTCAACTCTCCTGACCATTCTGGGAGGGCTGAACCATCCCACGACGGGAGATGTGGTTGTGGATGATATCCCCATTTACAAACTTTCGTTGGAGAAGTTAGCCGATTTCAGAAGGGAGTATATGGGATTTATCTTTCAATCTTTCCAGTTGATCCCTTATCTAACGGTATCTGAAAACGTGATGCTCCCCCTTTCTATCACAGAGCGATCTAACCGGGAACAGATGAAAATGGCTGAAGGGATATTGGAGAGAATTGGATTAAGAGGGAAAGGGAAAAGACTTCCGGATCAGCTCTCAGGAGGGGAGCAAGAGAGGGTGGCTATTGCCAGGGCCCTGGTGAATTCACCGCCCATTCTCATGGCAGATGAACCCACGGGCAATCTGGACTCAAAAACTGGAAAAGAAATTATGGAACTTTTTAAGACATTAAATAAGGAGGGACAAACGATAGTCATGGTCACCCATAATCCCGAGAACATGGCTTTTTCGACTCGGACTCTTTTCCTTAAAGATGGAAGAGTGGAGAATAATGGTGCAAGGCTCAAATAGCGCTCTTGATCCCTATGGCATGCATGCATCTCGACGATGGATCCCGGTTTGAAGAGAAGAACCAAAGGAGACAGGAAGCTCAAATGAAAAGACTGACGATGTCCATGTTTCTTATTGTCAACCTTTTTCTGCGGAATATCCCTGTGGCGATTGCCCAATTTCAAGAGGCGGGGGTGCAAAAATTAGAGGTCCCTGTGGAAGCTCCTGACTTTACGTTGGAGGTGTTAGGGGGAGGGAAGATCTCGCTAAGAGAATTAAGAGGAAAGATTATTGTTCTAAATTTCTTTACTTCTTGGTGTCCTGTTTGCCAGAAGGAGTTTCTTTCTTTTGATAAGCTTAGTAAAGAGTTTAAAGATAAGAACATCGTGTTTCTTAAAGTGGCAGTCAAAGCAAGAGAAAAAGATTTGGTAAGGTACAGAAAATTCGCTCCTATTCTCATGGATGATAATGGATCAATTGCCAAGGCTTACGAGGTCCGAGTAGGCCACCATGAAACTTTCTTCATTAACCGTGAAGGAAAAATCGTAGGGAAGACATTCACTGAAAGAGACTGGGCATCACAGAGTGTGAGGGATCTTATTCAGTATCTTTTGGAAGAGTGATTCCAAAAATACGGCCTTGTCATTAAAAAATACATGATTCACCCTATTCACTTCTCTGTTCCGCTACCATACTGTTGGGAGCTATCCAGATCCCTTCAATAAAATTCATAGGGTGATTTAAGGGCAGTTCGAAATGGCTAAAGATCCGATTTGCGGAATGACCGTCAAAGAAGAGAGGGGGTTAAAGTCTGATTACAAGAGCCAAACTTATTATTTTTGTTCAGATTTTTGCAAGAATCTGTTCGAGAGGGATCCCGAAAAGTATGTTCTTGTGGCACAACCCTGTTTTGCCCCGGGTACGGAGAAGGAGAGAAACATCGCCTACTTCTCCATGGAGATGGCGGTCGACCCAAGGATACCTACCTATAGTGGGGGTTTAGGCATTCTGGCGGGCGATACTCTTAGATCGTGTGCAGACTTGAAGGTGCCTATCGTCGCGGTCACTTTATTGTATGAGAAAGGCTATTTTTATCAAAAATTGGACGACCAGGGAAACCAGTACGAACTGCCTGCTCACTGGAATCCTAAAGATTATTTAAGGCCTTTGTCTGATAAGATCGAAGTTCAGATCGAGGGTAGGTCAGTGGGAGTGAAGGCATGGCAATACGATATCGTAGGCATAACGGGATGTCCCCTTCCTGTCATCTTTTTAGATACGAATCTAAAAGAGAATAGCGATTTTGACAGAGGACTTACCCATTACCTTTATGGCGGGGATGAGAAATACAGGTTTGCACAGGAAATTGTCTTGGGTATCGGTGGAATAAGGATGCTTCGGAAATTGGGTTATATCGAGACCAAGAGATATCATATGAACGAAGGGCATGCCAGTCTTTTGGTCCTGGAACTCTTAAGGGAGCAAAAAGAGAAGGAAGAGGCCCCCTGGGATTTTGAAGGGGTGAGAAGATCTTGTGTCTTTACCACCCACACCCCGGTTTCTGCTGGCCACGATCGTTTCTCCTACGATTTAGTCAAGAATCTTCTGAGAGAATATCTGCCCTTTGAGGTCATTAAAATGCTTGGAGGCGATGACTGCTTAAATATGACGTATCTTGCTTTAAACTTAAGCCATTATGTGAATGGCGTGGCCAAAAAGCACGGCGAGGTTTCAAGGGGGATGTTTCCAGGATACTCGATTGATTCGATTACCAATGGAATCCATTCGTATACATGGACTTCGGAGAGTTTCAGGCGTTTGTACGATAAATATATTCCTGGGTGGGCTACAGATGCTTTTACGTTAAGATATAGCTTAGGTATTCCGAAGCAAGAGATTTGGGAGGCCCATGCAGAATCGAAGAAGATACTCATTGACTACGTCAATAAGGAAACGAACGCAGGATTGGATTATGACACGTTTACGATCGGATTTGCTCGAAGGGCGACGCCTTATAAGAGAATGGATTTGGTATTTTCGGACGTCGAAAGGCTTAGACGCATTTCGAGAGACGTGGGTAAGATCCAGTTCATCTTTGCCGGAAAGGCTCACCCAAGGGATTGGCCGGGCAAGGAGCTGATAAAGAAAATAATCAGTGTTTCGAATCAACTCAGAGAGGAGGTCGGGATTGCTTATCTGGCCAATTACGATATGGAGATTGCCAAAATGCTGATCTCTGGGGTCGATCTCTGGCTCAATACGCCTCAAAAACCTTTGGAAGCCTCGGGGACTTCAGGTATGAAAGCGGTGCATAACGGCATCCCGAACCTAAGTGTTCTCGATGGCTGGTGGATCGAAGGACATATTGAAGGGATCACCGGATGGTCCATCGGGTCAAAATCAATTGAGACATCTGACGATGCTAAAGAGATCTACGATAAGTTGGAGAGCATCATCCTTCCGATGTATTACAGGGATAGGGAACGATGGATGGATATTATGCAACACAGCATCGCTTTTAATGCCTCTTTTTTCAATACTCAACGGATGGTCCAGCAATATGTCTTGAATGCATATCTTCACTGATTTTTATAAGGGAAGCCACTCCGGAAGAGGAGAGTAAGATGAAAGATGTCGTCTGCGGAATGGAAATCTCCAGCGACTCTCAATATTACT
The DNA here is from genome assembly GCA_047519465.1 of Thermodesulfobacteriota bacterium. GTDB lineage: Bacteria > Desulfobacterota > BSN033 > BSN033 > UBA1163 > UBA1163. The sequence continues at coordinate 42,388 of JAPVTA010000116.1, forward strand.
ACGAGTATGGGGCAAAGCTTTTTCTTTTCTGTAGCGAACACTGCTTGCACAAGTTCGCCGAAAACCCGGAACAATATCTGAATAAAGAAGCCCCGGCACCTGAAAATATGAGTGACGGGGCAACTATTTACACATGCCCCATGCACCCAGAAATCCGACAGCCCAACCCGGGCAACTGTCCTAAGTGCGGTATGGCCCTTGAGCCCGCCGGAGTAGCCCGCCCTGCAATCAAAACTGATTACGTCTGCCCGATGCACCCGGAAGTGATACAGGATCATCCGAGTAATTGCCCGAAGTGTGGCATGGCGCTGGAGCCCCGCACGATCCCTACGGAAGAAGAGAACCCCGAACTTGTCGATATGACAAGGCGCTTCTGGGTCAGTGCGGTACTGGCGGTCCCGGTATTTCTGCTTGCCATGACAGTCGATCTTTTGCCATCTCTGCTGCCGGAGGGTCTTTCCATGCATTATGTTCAATGGATAGAGTTCGTCCTGGCAACGCCTGTGGTTCTATGGGGTGGATGGCCATTCTTCGTACGTGCCTGGCAGTCGGTAAGAACCTGGAACCTCAATATGTTCACCCTGATCGGTCTTGGCGTGTCTGTAGCCTGGGTTTACAGCGTAGTGGCACTATTATTCCCACAAATCTTTCCTCCTATCATGCAAATGGAAGGTGGAATGGTCGACGTCTATTTCGAGGCGGCTGCAGTCATCACAGCGCTGGTACTCCTGGGCCAGGTACTGGAATTGCGCGCCCGATCACGCACCAATGCCGCTATCCAGATGTTGCTTGGGTTAGCACCCAAGACCGCGCGCATCGTCCGCGATGATGGTAAAGAAGAAGACATTCCTTTGAAACAGGTCAAGCCGGGGGACATACTGCGCGTGCGTCCCGGCGAAAAGATACCGGTAGACGGTACGGTCATCGAAGGTCAAAGCAATGTGGACGAGTCCATGGTCACCGGCGAACCCGTCCCGGTAGAAAAAGCCCCTGGGGGCAAGGTGATCGGTGCAACCATAAATGGTACAGGCAGCCTGCTGATGCGAGCCGAGAAGGTGGGCGCCGATACGCTTCTGGCACAAATTGTCAACATGGTCGCCGAAGCACAGCGGTCACGCGCTCCCATTCAAAAACTTGCGGACGTGGTAGCGAGTTACTTTGTCCCCGCGGTCGTAATCGTTGGCATTGTTACCTTTGCGATTTGGGGATTGCTGGGACCAGAGCCACGACTGGCCCACGCCATCGTCAATGCCGTGGCCGTACTGATCATCGCTTGCCCATGTGCGCTGGGCCTGGCTACGCCCGTCTCGATCATGGTGGGTACCGGCAGCGGGGCCATGGCTGGTGTGTTGATCAAAAATGCCGAAGCGCTGGAGATCATGGAAAAGGTAAATACCCTCGTGGTCGACAAAACAGGAACCCTCACGGAAGGAAAGCCAAAGCTGGTTACTGTAAAAACGGTCAACGGTGTCGAGGAACAAGTGGCGTTGCGGCTGGGTGCCAGTCTGGAGCGGGCCAGCGAACATCCGCTGGCTGAGGCTATCGTGCGAGGTGCGCAGGAGAAAGGCATTGGGCTGGCCGAGGTTAAGGACTTCCATTCAGTGACTGGCAAGGGCGTTACCGGTGATGTCGATGGGCGCAAGGTTGCCCTGGGTAATCTCAATCTCCTGGAGAGCATAGGTATTGACGCTGGCGATCTGCCTCAACAGGCTGACCATTTACGCGCCGAAGGTCAAACCGTCATGTTTTTGAGCCTTGATGGTAAGGCCGTGGGTCTGTTAGGTGTCGCTGATCCGATCAAGGCTTCAACACCTGAGGCAATTCGGGATCTACACGCTCAAGGGATCAAGGTTGTCATGCTTACTGGTGACAGCCGCAGGACAGCCGAAGCCGTTGCGAACAAGCTGAGGATTGACCAGGTTCAGGCAGAAGTGCTGCCGGATCAGAAAGCGGAAGCGGTCAAACAACTCCAGGCTGCAGGACGGGTAGTTGCCATGGCTGGTGACGGCATTAACGACGCACCAGCACTGGCCCAGGCTCATGTGGGCATTGCGATGGGTACAGGTACGGACGTGGCAATGGAAAGTGCTGGAGTGACCCTGGTTAAAGGCGACCTGCGCGGCATCGTGCGTGCCAGACGCCTTAGCCGGGCGACCATGCGCAATATCCGTCAGAACCTGTTCTTCGCCTTTATCTATAACTCGGTCGGTGTGCCGGTAGCGGCGGGGGTTCTATATCCTGTTTTCGGATTGTTATTATCGCCCATTATTGCGGCTGCCGCGATGAGTTTTAGCTCTGTGTCGGTGATCAGCAATTCTTTTAGGCTTCGGAAGGCCGCGCTGTAAGACTCCGACAATTAGAGCCTGCTTAAAAAGTGAAAGTTTAAGAAAGTAATAATCCCGAGGACTTCTTAACCTGATAAGGAGGGAGCAGACGTGGTGTACAGAAAAATAAGCCGTAAGAGTGCGGTATCCTTAATTCTGGCCACTTTTCTAATTCTTCTGATGTCTTCATGCGCTACGGTTTATCATCGTTATATTATGAAGGGGAGCATCATAGAAGCCTCCGATTCCGATCTTTACCTCTGCATCGGAAGCAAGGATGGCGCTTCTGTGGGCCAGGAACTGGATGTCTATAAGATCATTCGGCTCACGAGAGCAAGGCCAACCTTCAAACGAGAATATGCCGGGAAGGTGAAGATCACCGAAATTATCGATGAGCACTTTGCAAAAGCAACCGTTATTTCCGGGAAAGCGGAAAAGGATGACATCGTGGAACTGACTCGTTCGAAATAGGGATCTGGCTGAAATCTGACGATTTGAAGGGAGGTAACAGAATGGAAAAAGACCCAGTATGTGAAATGGACGTCAACGAAGGAGAGGCTGCTGCCACTTATGAATACAAGGATAAAAAATATTATTTCTGTGCACCGGCGTGCAAGGAGAAATTCGCCAAGAATCTGGAGAAGTTCTTGAAAAAGGCAAAGGAATAGCATCTTCCGGATGAACATGAAATGGACGCTGTTCTGACAAGCGGATATGACACCTCTGGAATGAACGCAGCAATCCGGGCCTCGGTGGGGACTGGGCTGGATAAAAGCCTGGAGGTCTATGGCGTCCGCCAGGGATATGCGGGTCTCATTTAAGATTCATCTTTATTTTGGAAATGTATCAGAAGAGATCACTCTCTGGCAAAGAGCCAGGGCTAGGACAAAATAGGGCATCTGGCTAACTACTACAATACCTTTATGAAACACAAATGAAGAATCCAGGAGGAACGGTATGAAACGTCTGACAGCAATTATATTTCTCGCAGCTATTTTACTGGTATGGAAAATTCCTATTGTAAGTGCACAAACTCAATTTGTAGAAGCAGGCGTGGAAAAATTCAGGATACCTGTCGAGGCCCCTGACTTTGTATCAACAGACGTGGATGGACGAAAAGTCTCTCTCAAGGAATTGAGGGGCAAAATCATCCTCTTAAACTTTTTTGCATCGTGGTGACCCAGTTGCCGGAAGGAGTCTCCTTCCTTTGTCAAACTTTCTGAAGAATTCAAGGGTAAGGACCTGGTCCCTCTCAAAGTGGCTATCAAAGATAAGGAAGAGGATGTCAGAAGGTATAAGAACGACTTCAAGATTTCATTCCCTATCATCATCGATAATGGAGAGGTAGCCAATTCGTACGGCGTGTGGAGCCATCCGGAAACCTTCTTTATCAATCGTGAAGGAAAGATCGTCGGAAGGGCATTAAAGGAAATGGACTGGAGTTCAAAAAGCATGAAAAATCTCGTCCAATACCTTTTGGGAGGGAAAAAATGAGCGCTTTTGACTCAAAAGGAATCTTCTGGTTACTTCTTATCATTATCTTCGGCATTTTCGGAACCCGATGCGCTGCTACAAAGGAAGAAACTCACGCTCATGGGAGCATGGCACCTGTTAAGACATACCCCAAAGACTACGTCCATCCCCTAACAGAGATTAATTTCGATAAGGTGATCAATGAGAATCGGGGTTTGAAAGTTCTGGTGGAGAATGCCACAACAGTCCACGATTACTATCGGGGAGCAGTGCAGTAGAAAGCGGAAGGAGAAAGGCTGTTGAAGGAAGGAAAGTGGGAAGAAGCCAAGATCCCTCTTGAAAAGTCCAATCGTTTCTTGCAGGTCGTCCTGAGATATCTTCCGGAAGATGAAGCCTATCGGAATATTTATGGTGATACTGTCGTGATTTTCCTTCCCAATCTTTTGATGGCCGACAATTACCTAAAGTTGATTACCATCTACAAGAAGACGGGGAAGGATAAAGATGTCACTGAAGCAGAGCGGAATGGAAAAGAGTATCTTTCCCGATCCCTTGCGAGGGTAAAGACAGAATGGGCCTATCAGGTCCAGAAAGGGTTTGAAGAGAGATCGCCCAAGAAATGAGGATCAGATGAAAAAAGTCCAGACTTTTAGCTTAATCCTCTTCTTAGTACTCATCCTTCCCCAAATCAGTTTTTCGACGGGCCCGGTGAGGCTCTATCTTTTCTATTCGCAGGAGACAGGGGGATTGAAGGTCGAAGAGGAGATCATCAAGCCTCTTTCCAGGAAATACCCCGTAGAAATGCAATCCTTCTCCGTCGATCAATTGAGAAATTATGACCTTTTGATCAAATTCGAAAAGGAGTGGAAAGTTAAGGAAAGTGAGCTTCCGGCCGTCATTATTGGGGATAAGATTCTGGCGGGAGAATCAGAGATTAAAAGAGATCTGGAGGGAGTGGTCAAGTTCTATGCTGAGAAGGGGGGTACCACTTGGCCGGCGTTGAGGGAAGAGGTTGGCCAGGAGGAAGGCTGGATACCCAAACCTCCGACTGAGGAGGAGAAAAATTCCGGTAGAATAATCTATGCAGCGTTTCTTTATATGCCAGGCTGCCTCCATTGCGAAGAGATGAAGGCTGATCTAAGAAAGTGGGCTCCTCAAGTTCCTGACTTGAGGATTCGGATGTTTAACTTGGCCAACGAGGAGAACAAGAAGCTGGACGAAGCCCTCTCTCAAATCTATCAGGTTCCGGTGTCCAAACGACTGGCCGATCACAAACTCTATATGGGAGAAGATTATCTCTGGTCGAGCGAGCTTCATCAGGAGAGTTTTCAGAGACTGATTTCCAAATATCAGGGCAAGGGCGCACCTCCTCCCTGGGAAAAGGTTACCAGGGAAGGTCTTGAAAAGGGAGAAAAAAGCATCGTAGAGCGATTCAAAAAATGGAGCCTTTCCGCCGTACTGGTGGCAGGTTTGATCGATGGCATCAACCCCTGTGCCTTTGCAACCATCATCTTTCTCGTCTCCTACCTTACTTTTATGGGAAAGAAAGGAAGGGAAATTCTCGTATACGGGATCGTTTTCACCTCCGGTGTCTTTATTGCCTACCTCCTGGCAGGAATGGGTCTCATGACTTTTCTCCACCAGTTGAGGAGTTTCCCCTTAATCAGCAAAGGCGTCTATCTCGTTATCGCCCTTTTCGCCTTAACCCTCGGGATAATCAGCATCTATGATTACATTCTTTTTAGGAGAGGGCAGGTGGCCAAATGGAAACTTCAACTGCCGATGGGTATGAAGAAAAAGATCCACGGAATCATCAGGGAACAGTCTAAGTTTAAGGGTGGTGTTCTGGCCACGTTCGGTGCCGGCTTCGTCATCGCTATTTGCACGGTGATCTGCACGGCTCAGGTTTACCTTCCCACCATCGGGTTCATCATGCGGATCCCTGAGTTGCGAACCAATGCGATCTTTAATCTCCTCCTCTACAACATCATGTTTATTGTTCCGCTGGTGGGGGTCTTTGTGTCAACCTTTTTTGGAGTCACCTCCGAGAAGATGGCGCTTGTAACAAAAAAGTATACCGGAACGGTCAAGCTTTTAACAGCAATACTATTCCTTGCTTTGGCCGGACTCCTCTTTTCCCTACACTAAAAAGGATAGGGGGGACTTATGAGAAAAAATCTGATTCTTTCACTTAAACCCACCTCTAAAAATGTCATTCCTGCGAAAGCAGGAATCCAGAAGCTCTTAATAATCCTGGACTCCCGCCGGAGTTTACCCCGTACTCGGATACGGGGCGGGAGTGACAAATCTGGAATTATCAGAGGTTCCCTTAATCTTTTGGTTATCGTTTCATTTTTGGTCGGATGTGCCGGAATACCTGCCAGGAAGGAAGTTAAGGTCGATTCCTCTCTTCCTGTAGGAAAAATTGAAGGAAATACGTTCAATGGAATTCGGTATCCTTTCAAGGTTTCCTTACCGTCCTCAAACTGGCAGTTCTCTCCGGAGATTCCGGATTTTATGGAAAGGTTGGGATTCAAGAGGCCTGGATTGTTCGAAGTGAATGCTTATGGTACCGGCGAGATGAAAGAGTGATAGAACTGGGAGGGATGACGAAGTATCTGGATGGTGAAGAGGAACGAAACTGTGGAATGTTTCGAGAATCATAACAATTTACGGTAAACCATAATAATTTACAGTTAATACGGCTTGATTTCTGTTGTCTTTACCTTTATCCTGTTACTAAAGGTGGGAAAGATGGGAAAGATGTTTATAATCGAGAAAATCTTAGCTCCTTTGCTTTCTCTGACTCTCCTCTTTGCCCCGATGTCATTTGCCTTTTGTCCAGAAAATCACTTCTCAAGCAGCATGAGCAAGAATTCTTATTCTTATGGTGAGAATCATCCTGGTCATCATCCCGATCACCATCGGACCGATTGCAATAATTGCGTGGATGGTAAGTCTCCCTGTCAATACAATCACTCCTGTTGTCACTTGGCCACTCTTAGCACAATAGCTTATCTCTCCCGTTTAGATTCATATCTACTACATCCAGTTGAGATTTTCTTCCAGCCATTTGAGATTTCCAAATTCCTTTTTCACCCACCTCGACCCCTTGTCTAATTGCTTCTTCCCACGTCAAAAGATAATCTAAATTTCGTTTGTTGAGATGCTATCTGCTCAAATCGGACTATTTCAGCTAAGCGGATGGCCGAAGAACCATTTGGAGGAGGATCTCATGGAATCCCTGGTCACTAATCCTGGTTTTGGCGAAAATAACTTTACGCCTAATCTTCGCTACCGGATCGATTCCCAGAAAGTCATTACGACTATAAAACATCGGACGGCTGTTCAAAAGGTCCTGGATTTCATCGAGAATAGGCTCTATGAGACTCCAACGCTCAGCGACTTAGCCCGTTTGGCAGGAGTGAGTCGGACCTATTTTCCCCGGGTATTTAAAGAAGTGGTAGGGATGAGGCTGCAGGATTATCTTTTCCAAGCCCGCATCAATAAAGCCAAAGATCTTTTAGGCGACATAAACTTAACGATCAAACAAATCGCTTATAAGGTTGGTTTTAAAGATCCGGATCACTTCTCCCGAACCTTCAAAAAAAAGACAGGGATAACTCCGACGAGCTGGAAATTGATGGATATCGAAAATTCTCTTCCAAAAGGATTATAACAGAATAGGGAAACGCGGGATTGGTGAAAGCCCAATCGAACACTGGTTAACCCAGTTTTGGAAATTGCCAGTGGACTTAAACCCAAATCAAAAAAGGAGGAGAATAAAATGAAGCTAATCAAGTATCCCGTAATAGGGCTCTTCATTGTTACCGTTGTTTTGGTCGCCGCTAATTCATTCGCACAGAAGCAGACCCCATTGCCCTGGAACGCTTTCACAGCAGGACTGGGTGAGGATTTGCTTTTGTTTGCTAGGAAAGCCCTCTACGATAGAGGGCCCGGGGCACCAATAGAAGGTTATTCCGATTCCTCTCCTTATAACTTCGATGTAGTTCCGGCGAGCACAATGATTTCAAGTCAACTGAGGACTACGAAGGGAGATTATTTGGCTGAGATCAACCACTTAGTGATCGACCCCTCGAATGGACGTATTTCTAATGTCGCCCTTGACCGCGTTCGAATGATGGGGGAAACCAGCTTATGGGCTTCGACCCTATGCGGATTACGACTTTGTGGTCATACTACCCTGAGCAGGACGCTGAACAAAAGGGCAGGCCAACTGGCCTGCCCTTTTTTGTCTTGCGTCCGAGAGAAGTTAGCGTAGCGTCGGGTGAAAGCCAAGCCCGAAGAAGAAGCTTACTCCAAGTGCCACACGAATGAAAAGGAGAGTGGTTCCTTGAAGGGAAAAGACGATGAAGTATAACCTCCGAAATACGATACGGGCGAGCTTAGGAAAGGTATAGTAATCAGTGAATTTGCCAGAAAATCATAATTTCTTCGTCTTGTTACCAACAAAGTAAGGAGTAGAGTTAACCAGATACGGATTTGTCAAAAAGGATGCTAATTCTCGGCAGGTCGGAGAGGCGATTTTCGTATGAAGCGAGTGGAACGCGATAAAGCCATCATTTCCAACAATCCACGTCATACCTATCCAAAAAAAAATCAACAAGCCATAACGGTCATGAGACACCGAGTCGCAGTTCAAAACGCTATAAAGATGATCGAGGCGAGGGTGCAAGACCCACCTACCCTTGGCGAATTGGCGTCCTGCTCGGGCCTGAACTCCACTTACTTTTCACATGTATTTAAAGTAGTGACTGGGATGAGATTCCAAGATTACCTGATGGAAATCCGGCTGGACAAAGCAAAAGACCTTCTAAGAAATATTAATCTCAGAATAAAAAACATCTCTCATGAAAGCGGCTTCAACGATCCCAATCATTTTTGCCGAATTTTCAAAAAGAAGACCGGCTTGAATCCAACGGACTGGAGATTGAGAAATTTACCCAAGAAAACATAGATGATCTACGAATTAGTTAGAAGATCATAACTTCTTCTTCTTGTTGTTATTAGACGAAAGGCAGTATATTAAAAATCGCTATTTTCGGGAATTCTTTTTGAGGATGGGAAGATGGGCTTGATCAAAAGACTTTTAATTGTCATTCTTTCTCTACTCGTTCTCTCTTCTCCCGTATCGGCCGAACTTTGTTCAGTATTAGAATTCTTTTCACCCCAAATGTGTCAAAATAAATACATGAATGGAACGGATCACTCCAGTCATGAAAAATCCTCTTGTACCAACAAAATCCCTTGCTCGGACAACCATTCCTGCTGTAGTTTGGCTACCGGGAATACAATATCGTATCTCCTTATTTTAGATTCTTACTACTTAAATCCTGCTGAGATTTCCCTTAAACCATCGGAAATTGCTAAATCCTTTTATCGCCCCCCTCGAACACACCTTCTTTAAAGAATCTGTTTCCTTATCGTTAATCTGAATCCAATCTTTATCGTTTCAGAATGTATCGGGAACAATTTGTCCAAAGGGGGTCGCTTTATATGAAGTCCTTACAATCCGGGGGCAACGAGGATAATTTTGATAACAGAACTTTTATGATTAGTGATTTTCCTCAGGCCAATCCTCAAAACACCATAACGATCTTAAGGCATCGCATGGCTGTTCAAAAAGCGCTCACCATGATCGAAGAGAGGATCCAGGATCCGCCCACCCTCGCAGAATTGGCCTCTTTCTCAGGATTGAGCCGTACCTACTTATCTTTTGTATTTAAGGAGGTCACCGGGATGCGATTGCAGGAATATCTCACCCAGGTTCGTCTTGAGAAAGCGAAACATCTCCTCACAAACATCGATGTTAAGATCAAACAAGTTGCTCACGAAACCGGGTTTTCCGATCCAAACTATTTCTGTCGGAGTTTCAAAAAAAAGATAGGCTTTAGTCCGACGAATTGGAGAGTGAGGCAAGTCCGGAACCTCAGGAATCATGATTTAGGAGGAGTTACTGCTTTTGAAAGGTTGTAAAAAAGAGACGAAAGGGGCAGGCGATGAAGTCTGCCCCCTTTCCTACGGTCGGTGGATGATGGACGAATTACTCGCGTTTCCAATATGGCCGCAAAACAAAGTACCTGCACATCTCGACTGCAAATGAACCATTATTCATGTCATCCGGTCTGAAAGCGGATAGTCAAAAACGATGGCCAAATTCCGTTCAGTCTAAAACTTCAACACGTCCTCAGCATTGACTTCCTTTTGCCAGTTTATATGTTTCCACGTTCAGCCCACACGACCCGGCAAGTCAAAAGATAAACGAGAAAAACATAACCGGCTCATGGGGATCTCCAACACAATTAAGAAATTCATAACACCTTCTTCTTGTCTTACTAAAAGGGGGCGTGGTATCGGTAGGTCAAGATTAAGAAATTCTAACGAAAGGAGGTGAAAGGGGGTTAACAGTTTCTATTCTTCTCAAGGAGGCAAACGAGTTGGATTCACGATCCACGGATCACCTATCACGAGGTAAAGAGGAGGAAGGGATATGAGAAAATTTCTTTTTTTTGGCATTGTCGGTTTCCTGTTTCTATTTGGAACCACGGTATATGCCCAAGCACCAAAATTGGACTTCAGGGCATCTGGGTTTATCGATACGCAAACAGTTTGGGATAAGAATGTTCCGGTTTATAATGCTGCCACCGGGTTATTGGCGACTCCATCGCCAACGTTAAACGCCTTTACACCGGGCGCGAACACCCCCGCTAACGCATTAAACCGGGTGGTTTCTTGGTGGGAAGGGCGCGCTCACCTCAAATTCGATGCTGTGATGGGTAAGGAATTGAGCGGAACCATCTACTTTGAGATAGACACTTTCCGATGGGGCAGCACATTTAATGCAGGGGGCGCGCTCACGCGAGAGGCGAACAATATTGGGGCGTGGACTACGGACCGGGCTGGGATCGAGGTTAAGAACGTCTATATGGATATCGGCCTTCCTTATTTCGGGATCCCGGTACCTGCTACGGTAAGAGTGGATGCTCAGACATTTGCTATCCGACCGAACATGTTCGTTTATTCAGACGGGACCGGCGTAATGGGAGGCATCAAGATTGACCCGGTTGAGCTGATCCCGTACTATTTCAAGGCTCTTGAAGGGCTTGATTTTGCGGACGATGACGTGGATGTCTGGGGCCTTCAGGCAAAAGCTAAATTTGGTGCTGTCACCATTGGCGGCTATGGCGTTTATTACCGAATGAACACCTATCCGTTCTTTGTGGTAACCGGTCCTGTTATCGTCCCCTCTGCAGGCCAAACTGCTGGCTTCACCGGTATAGCTGTCCAAAATCCAGGAACCAACAAATCCCATATGTGGTGGTTTGGGGCTTATGCGGACGGTAAGCTTGGCCCGGTCGATTTCAACTTCGACTTTGTATATGACTATGGGAAAGTTGAAGAGCGAAATACCCCAAATATCCCCGATGTCAAATACCAAGGCTGGGCAACGCGGCTAAAGGTTGACTATCCATGGGATAAATTCAACATCGGAGCGGTTGGGATGTATGCTTCGGGTTCTGATGCCAAACATACTTCAATCAATGGCCTCCCGGGAAGTACGACATCGGGCGTGACCACTGCAGGAACGTTCTCCAAAGCAGTGCGAGGCTTTGTCGTCCCGCCTGGTTCGGAACAAGGAGCAGGAGTTACTTTCGAGTCGGTCGTTGTCTACGGTACGGAGCCAGCAGCCACCGGGGGTGTTGGCTTGGCCATGAGCGCCAATTATGCAGCACTGAGCAGAGGCGCATTCGGCGGGACCTGGTTTGCCAAAGCCTACGGAAGTGCTAAGGTAACACCATGGTATAAAGTAACCCTCCAGGGCCTTTATATCGGTGATACCACCAGCCACGGAAACACTTTGGGTACTGCGGTGAGGCGTGGAACGACACTCCGGAGGGACGACAAAGACATTGGTTATGAGTTGAACCTGATGAATGATTTTCAAATCTATAGGAACCTCAGGTTCTGGGTTGCCGCCGGATACCTCTGGCCTGGGGCCGCCTTAGATCTTAGACGCGGGACCTCAACAACCAACTTCTCAATGATCAACCCTTGGGCCGTCAGGACAAGGTTAATATATACCTTCTAACCGGGATTTAATAAGAGGGGTGGCCAAAATGGCCCCCCTCTTTAACTCTGGTAATTGTAATAAAATGAAGGAATTCATAATTACTTCTTCTTGTCTAAGGATGAAAGGCATGATACCGATAGATCGAATAGATAAAGTTAAGGAGAGGGATTAACCTTCCTCCACCCCTTTCATCTCTTTTCCTCCTCAGTGCGGAACACCCCCCGCACCTCAAGAAAAGGATTTCAAGGGGAAAAATGGTTTTTCCCTCCCCATTTTTTTGAAACGAGATGAGTAAGCCATGAAAAACTTGGTTACTTTGGTATTGGCTTTGTTGATCTTGGGATCGTTCTCTTTGGGCTGTGCCGGCATAGCCAAAGATGCAAAGGTCAAATGTCCCAAATGCGGCGCTATTTTTACCGTGGATGAAGGTTTGGCTGAGGTCCAGAAGAAAGGGTACTAAGCTATTAATTCCCTGTATTTCTTATCAATTGGAACTTGAAGAAAGAAACCATCTCCGTACTGGCAAACCGAAAAGGTGGACGTTTGTCATCTGCTTTTTTGTAACCCTATTAGTTCTCCAAAACTGTACCCAAAAGGTAGCTCTCGGACCAGTTTACCTCTATCCGAAGGTTGAACCCATCGACATAGAACTAAAGAGCTTTTCTTTCTATCCCGATCACATTGCGATCCTCAAAGACCAATCTCCCTTTACATTTTATTTGAAAAACACTGCTTCAATAAAACACAATTTCACATTAATAGATAGCCAAAAGAAAATTCTAATGGACGTAGATGTCATGCCAAATGATACTACGATTGTCGTCATTCAACCTCTCGAAAAAGACAACTATACATTCTACTGCAACCGTTTTCTGCATCGCCGCGCGGGTATGGCGGGAATGTTTATGGTAGACTAGACATTCTTAGTACCCAAAGTCCCATAGGAATCACAAACCGAGCGTATGAATGGACCTGACCGTTTGAAGTTAACCGTTTAGGGAAAACATGGTCAGCGCACTTCTGATTGAATCGGCCAAAGAACTACAGCATTTTCTCGTAAAAAATACAGAAATTACCCTATTTACTCTTCAACACAACTTCAATATAATAAAAAGCGGTTTAAAATTCCTAAGGTTAAGGAGGGAGACAAATGGCAGGAAAGGATAAAACAAGGAAGGTTCAATTTGAATTCCTGGCACCGGATGCGCAGAAAGTGTACTTGGCAGGGGACTTTAATAACTGGGATCTCCGTGCAAACCTGATGAAGAAGGACAAAAAGGGGACATGGAAGACCACCGTATCCTTGAAACCGGGAAGGTATGAATATCGATTTCTTAAAGATGGCAACTGGGAAAACGATCCTTCCTGCGCTGGCTGTGTCCCAAACGAATTCGGAAGCAGCAATTGCGTGAGAATCGTCGAGTGATCGTTAGGAGCCAGTCTTTTTCTCCCTTTTGAAGTATAACTTTTGGACTTTGCCCGTCTGGTCAAAGACGACGCTCACCAATTCCCATCCCTCTCTTCCGAGTTCGTTGAGTTTTTCCTTGTGTGCAGGGGGATGCAATGTTGAAGTTTCTTTGTCGGCTTCGGTGAAATAAAGGTATTCCCATCTGGTCATTCTGAATTCCCCTTTCTTCTTGCTACTTTTTGGTTACGTCCATCCGCAACAAATATCAAAGGCTTCAACGGGTTGAAGGCAGACTCAGGAAGAACGCTGACATGCGTTTAATAACGCAAAATTCCCTCCTTGCGGCGATATTCCCAGGTTTCACGATAATCTGGAACGCTTGAATAGGAATAGGAGCGGTGTTTCCAGACACGAATCTCATTGCTTAAGAGGACAGGATAGCGATAAGTTGGATCACTTACCGATTCTATTTTCTCACCTTCCATCGATCCCTGAACCCTACCAGCTACCGTGAGCCTAGCACCGCTTCTATAAAGGGAAGTTTTCAACGGTTCCTTTAAGAGAACCAAGAATTTTCCCTGGAAGGAGACGGTCCTTCGGGGTCTTTCCGTCCAACCCAAAGGCCAATTGAGGACTTCGATAAGGGTGGTTCCGTCGTTTTGAGGGAGAGTCTGGATAATCTCCCCGCCCCACAGGACAATTTTTCCCGCGTAGGTATCCGGGCTTTGAGCCACTTCTTTAAAAGTGAGTGAGGTATCCGTCTCTTTCCTGACTTCTTCGGAAATAACCGGAGCGCAGGCAAAAAGAAAGATAGATAAAGATAAAGATAAAAATAAAAATGAATACGGTTTCGTTGTTCTCACCACTTTTTTCTTTCGATCTTAAGATAATCACTCTTTGACGAAATTCAATCATTCGGTCCGGTATTTTTACTTTCTTTTCGGCCTTTCGCCAAGAGTCACCTTCACATCAATGAAGTTTCCGTTTCGATAGACTTTAAGGAGAATAGTATCCCCCGGTTTTTTCTCACGAATGTAATGAATCAACTCGTCATTGGTCTTCACTTCGTGTTGATCTGCTTTGACCACAATATCTCCGCCTACGAGCACAATCATATTGCCCACCTGAATCTTCTGATTGCCCCCTTTCAGACCGGCCTTATCCGCTGGACCACCTTTCACCACTTCCGAAATCATTGCTCCTCGTTCTATCTTAAGTTTGAGATGCTTTGCCATCTCAGGAATGAGAGAATAGATGGTTGCACCGATCCAGGGGTACATCACATACCCTTTTGAAATGAGTTCTGGGACTACGCGTTTTGCCGTATTAACGGGAATGGCAAAACCAATCCCCACGTTTCCCCCGGATGGACTGAGGATGGCACTATTGATCCCAACGATCTCTCCATCCGAATTGAGGAGAGGCCCTCCGGAATTTCCCGGGTTAATGGCAGCATCCGTCTGAATGACATCTTCGATCATAGTCCCCGCTTCGGAACGAATCGTCCGGCCGAGTGAACTGATAATCCCTGTTGTTAATGTTCTCTGCAAACCAAAGGGATTTCCAATGGCAAGGACTTTCTGCCCAATCCTTAAATTCTTCGAATCTCCCATGGAAACAACCTTCAACTTTTCCCTCGGAGCGTCGATCTTGATCACCGCCAGATCATTGTCCGGGTCGGACCCAACCAACTTAGCAGGCCACTTCGACCCATCCGCCAGAGTCACTTCGAGCTTTTGGGCATTCGCCACGACATGATGGTTGGTCAGGATATGACCTTTTGTATCAATGATAGAACCAGACCCTGACCCCTGGGTTGGAAAGGCGTTAAAGAAAAAATCCATCTGAATAGCTGTACTCGTAACATTGACCACCCCGTCCGCCACCTTCTCATAAACGGCGATATTATTCCTCTCGTCCTCGGTAATCGAGAAGGCTTGTCCAACACTAAAAAAAGTGACGAGCAAGATAAAAAAGCCAACAAAAAATCGTTTCAAAATGAGTCTCTGTCCACAAACCATTATCATGTCCCCCTTTCGTGTATCTGTCCTGATTTATCCATCCTAAAGGGGTGAGTTACCTAAATTTTTTTATGACCTCTTCCCTGATCTTTTCAATGGGCATCTTTTGGTCATAAAGTCTTTTCGTCAAGAGGGCCCCCTCTTGGCATTCCCTTCAGCCTTCAGCAGCATGGTTATCAATAAAACAGTCTAAGAGGTTTTCGTGGCCAAAGGCCTCGCATTCACAAAAACAGGGCATTTGTGCTAAGACTTCTGGAATTTCCTTAGCGATCTGATAGGCCTGTTTTGCCTTTCCTCGGAAAAGGTTTGGGTCAAGGGTCTTTGGTAATCCCGTTTGGGGGTCGATGGACTTTTCTTTTAGGAGTTTGAATGCTTTCGGATGCGTCTCTTGGGCCAGGGTTTTTTGATGCTCTCCGTTGGCTATTACGAGATCTGAACTGAGACAAAATAGTATGAAAGGGATCATGAAAATCTTCAACATTCTCTAATCTCCCGCTCAGATCACGATCCGGATTATTAAGTTTTTTACCTATCGGCTCTTAGCAACTTTGTCAACAACTTTTTTCAACTTTTCAGAAACTTCTTCTGCGATTTTCCGGAGTTCTCGGTTCTTAATTACTTGTAAGGCAGATACCGGATTGATAGCGGAAACATACGCTTTCTTATCATCCGTCTCGTAGACAATCACATTGCATGGAAGGAGGAGCCCCACATCGAGATCGGTTTCAAGGGTCCGATGGGCATAAGGCGGGTTACACGCTCCAAGAATTACATATTTCCGGAAATCCACACCTAATTTCTTCTTTAAGGTCGCCTTCACATCGATCTCCGTAAGGACCCCGAAGCCTTCTTCCTTTAAAGCCTCCGTGACTTTTGAGATAGCATCCTCATAGGAGGTGTTCAAAATCCTGGTAAAGGCGTATCCCTTCATCTCTTCCATGGTAACCTCCGCTTCTTAAATCAAACCTGTGGTGTCTAAAACCCAAGTAGAATACGCCCAACTCTTCTCTACTCTATTTCTCAAACTGTCATTCCGCCCCGTATCCTTTACGGGGTAAACTCCGGCAGGAATCCAGTATTCCTCTTCAGCGTCCTGGATTCCCGTTTTCACGGGAATGACAATAAGGACCGACCGTCTCGCAAAGTCTACGCTTCTCCTCGAGGCGAGCGGTATCCCCGAAGGCGACACTAAGATTTACAGTGTCTTGCCGAGACTTCATTCTATATCCTTGGGAGACCGGCCTCGTCAAAAATTCCTTCAAAAAGCGGTCCAGTGAGATATCGTTCGCCCGCGTCAGGCAGAATAGCGACGATTGTTTTCCCTTTGAATTCGTCATTTCTTGCAAGCCTCAGAGCGGCGGCAATGGCTGCGCCACAACTGACACCCGAAAGAATTCCCTCCTCGCGGGAAAGTCGCCTTGCATGTTCGATCGCCTCTTCGCTTATCACCCGTTCTACGCGGTCCACGACAGAGAGGTCCAAAGTGTCTGGAATGAACCCGGCACCGATCCCTTGAATCTTGTGAGGCCCGGGCTTGAGTTCCTCCCCCGCAAGACGCTGCGTGATGACAGGGCTTTCGACAGGTTCGACGGCAACGCTGATGATCTTCCGTTTCTTTTCTCCCTTGATATACCGTGATACCCCGGTGATGGTTCCTCCTGTGCCTACCCCTGAAACAAGAACATCTATCTTGCCGTTTGTCTGCTCCCAGATCTCTGGACCTGTGGTCTTGAAATGAATCTCCGGATTAGCAGGATTCTTAAACTGCTGAGGCATGTAGTAATTAGGACTCGACACCGCAATCCGCTCGGCCTCCTCGACCGCCCCTTTCATTCCTTTGGCCCCCGGTGTCAGGATGATGTTTGTACCGAAAATCGCGAGCACTTTCCGCCTTTCCATCGACATGGTCTCAGGCATGGTCACATTGAGCTTATATCCTCTTGCAGCGGCCACAAAAGCCAGCGCAATGCCTGTATTTCCGCTTGTCGGCTCAATGATCTCCATCCCGGGCTTGAGCAACCCTTGCTTTTCGGCGGCCCAGATCATACTCGCCCCTATCCTGCACTTCACCGAATAGGAAGGGTTACGACCTTCGATCTTACCAAGAATAGTCGCTTTAAGTCCTTGGGCCATTTTGTTGATTTTGACCATCGGAGTATTGCCAATGGACAATGAGTTATCGTCAGAAAAACGAGTCATATTTCTCTCCCTTCTATGTCCCTCACCCAATCCCTCTCCCCGTCGGGGAGACAGGAAAGTGGGGGGTTACCCCGGAGGTTTAAACCTCCGAAGCCTCAGTGCGTTGGAAACCACTGTAACGGATGAAACCGCCATAGCCCCTGCGGCGAAAATGGGATTGAGGAGAACTCCGAAAAATGGAAAAAGAACACCTGCGGCCACTGGAATAAGGATCGTATTGTAAGCGAAGGCCCAAAAGAGGTTCTGTTTGATATTCCGAATGGTCGCCTTGCTTAGGGCAATGGCCGTCACGACCCCTCTTAAATCCCCGCCGATCAGTGTGATATCCGAGGACTCCATCGCCACATCGGTTCCTGTCCCAATCGCGATGCCCACATCGGCTTGCGCCAGGGCAGGAGCATCATTGATGCCGTCCCCTACCATACCAACTTTTTTTCCTTCCGACTGAAGCCGCCTGATCTCTTCGGCCTTCATTTCCGGAAGAACCTCCGCCAAGACCCGGTCAACTCCAACCTGGTCCGCAATGGCTTTGGCGGTTCGTTCGTTATCCCCGGTGAGCATCACCACTTCCAATCCCATCTGGCCAAGAGCTTCTACAGCCTTCTTCGAATTCTCTTTCAGTGTATCTGCTACGGCAATGATCCCTACCACTTCTCCTTCCACGGCCAAAAACATCGGAGTCTTCCCTTTAACCGAAAGCTCTTCTGCTCGGCTCAACATACCATCCAAGTTCACTTTTTTTTCTTCCATCAGCCTTAGATTTCCAAAGAGGACTCTTTTTGAACCGACGGTCGCCTCAATCCCATGCCCTGCAATGGCCTGAAACTCTTCCGGATCCAAAAGACTTAGATTCTCTTCTCTTGCCCTTTTTACCACCGCCTCGCCCAGAGGATGTTCCGATCCCTTTTCGGCAGAGGCCGCCAGGGTCAGGATCTCCCTCTTACCAAACCGATCCGATTCAACGAGATCTGTTACAGAAGGTTCACCTTTAGTCAATGTTCCCGTCTTATCCAGGACAATGGTATTTAATTGATGCGCTGTCTCCAGAGCCTCAGCCCCACGGATTAAGATTCCGTTTTCTGCACCCTTGCCTGTCCCAACCATGATGGAGGTGGGGGTCGCCAATCCCAAAGCGCAAGGGCAAGCAATGATCAGCACAGCTACGAAGTTGAGGAAGGCATAGGTGAGCGCCGGATGAGGACCGAAGAAATACCAGACAATGAAGGTGACGACCGCGATGGAGATGACCACCGGAACGAAATAGCTTGCAATCACATCGACCATCCGTGCAATCGGGGGCTTCGACCCTTGAGCCTCTTGAACCAATCGGACAATCTGGGCCAGGACCGTATCTTTTCCAACTTTTGTTGCTTCAAATTTAAACGTTCCGGTCTTATTGATCGTTGCCCCGATGACCGAATCCCCAGTCTTCTTTTCAACCGGCAAGGATTCGCCTGTCACCATGGATTCGTCAACGGAGGAGTAGCCTTCTTTAACAACGCCATCCACAGGGATTTTCTCGCCGGGACGAACGATGATCATATCTCCTGAAACAACTTCTTCTACCGGAATATCTACCTCGTTTCCGTTTCGGATGACTCTGGCTGTCTTGGGCTGAAGTCCGATCAACTTTTTGATCGCCTCTGAAGTCTTCCCCTTTGCCCTTGCCTCCAAGAATCTTCCAAGAAGGATGAGGACGATAATGGCCGCAGAGGTATCGAAATAGACGTCCATCATCAGGCCTTTGACCATGATCCGGTGAGGAACAAAAGTCACAATGAGACTGTAGAGATAAGCCGCAGAAGTCCCGACAGCGATCAATGTGTTCATATCGCTGGTCTTATGCTTCGTCGCCTTCCAGAACCCGACATAAAACTGCCAGCCCGACCAAAATTGCACGGGAGTGGCTAATAAGAATTGGATGAAGAAATTTGTCTGCCCCGAAAGACCGATCCATCTCTCGAACAAAGAGCCCCCGTACATGAGCAACAGGATGGGAGCGAGCAGGATCGCCCCGAAGATGAATTTAAGTTTTAATCGAGAGAGTTCGGCCTCTCTGGCAAGCCTTTCCTTTTCAACGATGTCCTCCTCTCGTAGAGTCGAGTCTCCGACTTTCACTTCGAGGACCTGATAACCCGCTTCTTCAACGGCCTTCTTTAGATCCCTAATCGTCACCTCTTCAGGAATATATTCGACCGATGCCCTTTCTGTGGCGAAGTTGACGTCTGCGTGAACCACACCTTTGACAAAGCTGAGAGCCTTCTGGACTTTGTTCACACAGGAGGCACAGGTCATTCCCTGAATGGGAAGAAGCACCTTTTCAATTCTTGCTCCGTACCCCAGGTCCTTCACCTTGTCGATTAAGTGGGAAACATCGGTCTGAGCAGGATGGAAAACAACCGTGGCCTTCTCGGCAGCAAAGTTGACCGTTGCTTTCGAAACTCCTTCCACGCCGGCCAACCCTTTTTCAATCTTCAAGGCACAACTGGCACACGACATCCCTGTAATGGGAACGTCAATGCGCGTCAATTCTTCTTTTGGATTTTTTGTTTCCATGAACAGTCATTTAACGATTGATTTCAAATTTCAGATTTTTCAATCTTCGATCTGCAATTTGAAATCTGAAATTTTATTTTATCTCATAATATATCCCGGCAGTTATTTTTTTCTCCCCGGTCTTTGCAAGGATCATGACCTGGTATTTTCCTTTTTCCGGAAGGTTAAAATAGGCATCGTAACTTTTCATATCACCCTCATACTTCAATGGCTTGATCTGATCTTCGCCCTTGGGATCAACCACTTTCATGCTGATCTGTGCGTCGGTCATCTCTTTTTGACTCTTTTCGTCTTTCAACGTCACCGTGATATTGTGGGTTGTTCCCGGTTCAATATCCTCTTTCATCCTCATGTCTTTAAGCATCTTCTTATGCTCATCGTTTGCCATAATCTGAAAACTGACTTTCACTCCTTCAACAAGAACCTCCTTGGTCTCCATCTTCATCGGCGTCCCCATGGACATTCCTCCGTGTGAATGTTGAGCCAGGGTTACCGATACATACATAAAGAAAGAGAAGACAAACACACCGATAATCGAAATCATCCTTTTCATTCCTTAAACCTCCTTTAAGAAATTTTGATGAACCTATTCAAGCCATGCAGGATCCGCGTTGCTCTCTTGTGCCTCCTTTGAAAGTTTTTCCAACATCTCGTTAGCCTCATCCATCTGAGCACGGTACTTTGCCATGTCATTGTTCAAAATATTCA
>JAPVTA010000117.1:0-11197 GCA_047519465.1 Thermodesulfobacteriota bacterium
CAAATCGGCTCGCCCCGACCATTTCTTTCCCAACCATTTCCAAAGATAAACGATCGGGCTGAGGGCCGACCCGACAAGTCTTTTCAACCCTTGGAAGGCGTTCCAAAAGCGGGCAGCAATCCTTTCCTTCTGAGGAGAGATATCGTCTTTAACACTTCATTTTTCGTTTCAAACTTCCCGATCTCCACACGGTACCAAGTCTCCTTGGGGGATACTTTCCGGGGAAGGATCTCAATTTCTTTTCCCGTTAATATCGGTTCGTTGCTGTAAAGTCTGGCAGAATCCCGGGTCTCAAACGCTCCCGCGTGAATTTTATAAGTACGATCAGCGGACTGGATCATCAATAGTTCTTCGGTGACATAAGGGATCTTAATTTTCTGATCAACGATAATGACATGGATATTGGTAATCTCAGGGTTCACCTCCATTAGCAAATCGATCAGAGTCTCGTTGACGACCCCATAATATTTCTGCGTCAGCTGGGAGAGGGTTTGCCCTTTTTTAACGGTGATCATTTCATTCAGTTTATATTGTCTGCTGGCGGCAGCCTTGGAAGGAGAAGGGGGGATAGCCCGAGACGAAGGGGATGTGGAGGGTGATTCCATGTCGACATAACGACCCCCAAGGGACTTGATATCCCATGTTTTGACCGATTTTTTCTCCGTCTGTCTGCGGGTTAGAAAAATGAGCGTCCCCAGGCAAAGGAAGGATACGATGATGACCAGGGAGGTTTTCTTCAGGAGAAATCGTAACCGAAAGGGCAGGACACGAAATTTCTCTGCAACGGCGGCTGAATAAGGAATCCTCCTCCGGAGGCTTGGACCCTCCATATTTTTGATGACCTCGTGAACAATGTCCACATCGATCTTTCTCTCGGGCGAACCGGAGCCCATCCGCAAAGCGTTGTCGCAAAGGGTATTGATCGCCCGCGGAATTCCTTGAGCATAGCTACAGATCAAAGAAAGAGCTCTTGGGGAGAATATCCGAGAGCTATTGCTTCCGGATATTCTCAGTCTGTGATCGATGTATTCCTTGGACTCCTCCTCGCTGAGTCCCCTGATTTGACGCCTGATCGCTATACTCTGTTTGAGTTGCTTTAGATTTTCTGAATTGAGTTTCTCTTCAAACTCTGGCTGGCCAACGAAAAGGATCTGAAGTCCCTTCGATTTTAAGTTAGAAAGCATTTGGAGCTCTTCCAGCGTCCTCTGTGGAAGCTTGTGGGCTTCATCAATGATGACCACAAGGGTTTCGCCCCTTTTCCCCATTAGGGCTAACTGTTGAACCAGTTGATGTAAGAGATCCGTTCTCCTCTCTTTCACAGTGGCCAGGTCCAACTCCTGAAGGATGGTCTTTAACAAGTCAGTAAAGGTCATGGTGGTGTGAAAGATCAGGACTGTTTTTACCTTCTGGTCAAGATGGTCGAGTAAAGAGTGAATAAGAGTTGTCTTCCCCGTACCCACCTCCCCGGTCACGGAGATAAAGCCCCTTCGATTCTCGATCCCATGAATCATGGAAGCCAGTGCTTCTCGATGACTGCGTGTGAGATAGAGAAATCTGGGATTGGGAGTTAAATCGAAGGGCCTTTCTGAAAGGCTATAAAATTGGTTGTACATACGCTCCCTAAGGATAAACTGAGGCGTGCCTCAATTTTTTAACGTAAGGCTTATTAATAAAAACCTACTAAACGGCGGGAAATAAGTCAAGGAGGGCACTTCAACTTTATTTCTTCTTCCGCTGTTCTTTAACCCTGGACAAAATGTCAGAGAATTAAAAAAATCGGTACTATTCCGTTAAAATGGAGAAAAGTGAGGCAAGAAAAGGATGAATATAAGTCGGCAAATTCCTTAAGCTTAAGAACAATTTATGCAAGCGTATTCTCAAAGGTTTTGATTTGGTATGCTTCTTGCTCAATTTGTTTCATTGCTGATCCGAGTCTCATTCAGATGGAAGATCAAGACAGAAAAAGAATCATTTTAACACTCCGATGGACCGCCATCATCGTCACTTCTTACCTTATCCTGTTCGGTAAAGGCAGGGTGACAGATTTCCATCTGAGTAACACCCTCATCTTTGTCTATCTCTTGTCGAATGTGCTGCTCGCTTTTTTTCCGAAAAGATGGTTTTCGAATCTAAAATTATTCTATCCCCTGGTCCTCTTCGATACGGGCGTTGTTTCCTTCGGAATGTATCTTTCGGAAAAAATGACAACAGATTTTTATCTTGTTTTTTTTCTGATCATCATCTTTGCTTCGATCAGCCGTAACTTTAAACTATTGATGGTCATCGGAGGAGTGACGGCGCTCCTCTACGGCGTTCTTCTCTATTCATGGGGACTCCTGACGAAGGAGGAGAGCAGCAGTTATACGCTTCGGGTCCCCTTCATATTCATCATGACCGCTTTCTACGGATACATCGTCCAAACCCTGACCAAGGAGAAACGCCGTGAGCTCACCATCTCTGAGGATAAGTATCGCGGCCTCTTTGAAAATGCCAACGACGGGATCATCCTCTTGAGAAACCCTCAGTTACAAATTGTCGACGTCAACAGAGAAGTGGAGAAAGCGACCCATTATACGAAAGCAGAACTGCTTCAAAAAGAGATCTTTGACTTATTCGAACGCGATGAAGTGGAGAAGGCGAGAGATTATTTTAGGGAAGTGGCTGAGAAAGAAGAAGGAAGGACGGATCACCTGTCCTTAATGAAGAAGGATGGCTCCTCCCTCGAAGTGGATTTTTCGATCAAAAGGATCGATTTGGGCGATGAGTCCTTCTATCAAATCATCTTCCGGGATCTGACCGAGCAGAAGAAGCTGGAAAAGAAGATCAGAGAAAGTAAAAGGAACCTCGAGGCCATCTTCGACGGCATCCGCGACCAAGTCTCCATCCAGGCCCCTGATTATCGAATTCTCCGTGTGAATCGAGCTGTCGTTGAAAGATATCAAACCACTTTTGAGAAATTGATCAACCGGAAATGTTACGAGGCCTATTTCAAGAGGTCGGAACCTTGCGAGGGATGCCCGGTTTCGGTATGCATTGAAACCAAACAACCCGCTTCCTTCATCATGAAGGTTTCAGAAGATCATACGACCCTGCAAATCTTCTCTTACCCGATTGTCGATGAGAAGGGAAAGCTCCTTTCGGCGATTGAATACGTGAAAGATATTACCCAAGAGCAACGCCTTCAGGAGCAACTCATCCAATCGGAGAAGTTGGCAGGGATAGGAGTCTTAGCCTCCGGTGTGGCCCACGAGATCAATAACCCTTTGAGCGGCATCATCGGGATGGCAGAGATTGCGCTGGAGGAGGAAGATCCCTCGAAGAAGAAGGGCTATTTAACCGATATCCTGGAGTGTGGCCAGCGAATCAACGAAATCGTCAAAGGATTGAGATCCTACTCCCGAGCGGCCAAGAAGGAAGATTCGGGTCAGGTGGACCTCAATACCGTTCTTGAAGAATCGCTGAGGATGGTTCAATTGGCAGTCAAGGCGAGGTCGGTCGAGGTGGTCAAGGAGTTTCGGTCCGGCGAAAAGATACAGGCCAACCTTGGCGAGATTCAACAGGTGTTCACCAATCTGATCACCAACGCGTATCAGGCGATGGATGGAAAAGGAGGCAAACTGGTCCTCTCCACCCAAGCCTTAGAGGATTTTGTCGAAGTCAAGGTAAGCGATAATGGGATGGGAATCCCAAAGAAACATCTCAACCAAATTTTTGATGCCTTCTTTACCACCAAAAACCCGGGCGAGGGAACAGGCCTTGGCCTGAATATCGTTTACCGCATCGTGAGCAAGTATCAGGGGACAATCGATGTGGAGAGCAAGGAGCAGATAGGGACAACCTTTACCATTCAATTTCCGATAAGGAGGGTTGAAGGATGAAAAAGAAGATACTGATCGTGGACGATGAAGAGGTGATCCGGAAGTTTTTAAGAATCCACCTCACCAAGCTGGGCTATGAGGTGACGGAAGCTGCCGACGGAGTGCAGGCCACGGAAGAATTGGGGAAAGACGATTTTGATCTTCTCATCTGCGATATCTTGATGCCCAAGAAGGACGGATGGGAAGTGATCAGAGAGGTGAAATCGAACCCCAAGACGAAGGCCATCCCGGTAATTGTCCTGACAGCAAAGAATGAAGATTCGGACATGTTCAAAGGATACGATCTCGGCGCCAATTATTATATGACCAAGCCCTTTACCAAGGCCCAGCTGATCTATGGGTTGAAGCTGATGTTTGGCGAAGCCCCAGAAGAGGTGAGGGCATAGGCGAGATATCGTCGAAAATACCTCAAAAAATGAAAACCTTTTAAAAGACCTGAAGTTGCCGAAAGAATATTCCTGTAAAATCGGGGCAGATCTGGGCAATTCCAGAAAAATCTTGACAAGGTTTTTCATTTGTGCTTAACTGTCATTTAATTAGGGTGGGAGACCAAGAAGCGGTTCCAGGATAGACTTTAGAATAGTCAGACAAATGAAGCAGGAGGGCGCAAAAATGGGAAAGAGATTTGCCCATAAAACTTTTATCTATTTCCTTTCTATCTCCTTCTTATTTCTGACCAGTGGATTTGACATGATGGCAGAGGCCAAAGAGATAGGCCTTCCCATTGGTGAAATGATTTCCCGTGGAGAGGTGAAGTTCGAATCGAGGGAGAATGTATGGAGAAATGTGGAACCCTCGCATTTTCCAATTTTTCAGGGAGTAAAAATTAAAACTGAAAAAGGGGACTCCGCCGTTACATTATCAAACGATAGTGGGATTGAAGTAGGGCAAAACAGTCTTCTCTCTTTTGATCGAAACGATCAGATCCGCCTCATTCAAGGGACCATCCATTTCAGATTTCCTTCCACTGCTGCGTTGATTGTCAACGTTGGAAATTTTACGGTGATGAAATATGGGTCCCTTCAGGCCTCGAAAAATCCGTCGGCAGTCGAAGGAAATGGAGATACCATCGGTTCCATCTCCGCGCATCCAAACGGCTCGCTCACAGTGAGAAGCTTTCAAGGTTCTCTGTCTGTTGTAAATCAGGATCATGTCGTTCTGGCCGCGCTTTCCCCCAGAGACACGGTGACCATTCCTTCTGTCGCAGCGAACAGTCCTTCAAAAGTGATGGTTGCGCGGGCCGGAGATACAGGGTCTGGCAGTTCCTCCTCCGGAGATGAATTCTTGGGCCTCTCAAAAAATACGTGGTTTTGGATAGGGGTTGCAGCTGCATTTGACGCAGCAGCCGTTGGCTTGGGTATCGCGATTTATGAGAACAATAAGGGGCATCACCGCCGGGTCGCGCCGGTTTGTCCCTAAACGGTCTTAGCAGCACGCCGCGTTTTTTTTCTGCCCTCCTTTGACGCAAATGATCCAATAGAAAAGTATTATCTGAACCTCCCTTCGAAAACACGCAGGACTTGTACAAAGACCTTATCATTTCAAAAGCTTTTCCTAAAATTGCAGAATTTTGAGAATCATGGTGAAGAGAGATGGAAATTTCTATTGACAAATTTTTGTGAGTGTGGTAACCAAACAGCCAGGTCTTGAGTGTGGGGTGAGACACAATTAACCAATCGTAAAAAAGGGAGGGAGTGGCAATGAGAAAAATATTCGTTTATTTTCTCTGCGTATCTTTTTTGCTTCTGACGAGCGGATTTCACACAACGGTTGCAGAGGCCAAAGAGATAGGCCGTCCCTTCGGTGAAATGGTTTCCCGGGGGGAGGTGAAGTTTGAGTCCAGGGAGAACGTATGGAAGAATGTGGAATCCTCACCCTTCCCAATCTTTCAGGGCTTGAAAATTAAGACTGAAAAAGGCGTCTCCTTGATGACGCTACAAGACAACCGTCAGGTTGAAGTAGGGCAAAATAGTCTTCTCTCTTTCGATCGAAGCGATCAAATCCATCTCAGCCAAGGCACCCTCATTTTTAGATTTCCTTCCACAGCTGAGTTGAGTGTCAAGGTAGGAGATTTAACGGTCAGCAAATATCGATCCCTTCACGCCTCCAAAAATCTCTCGGCAGTCCGGGAGAATGGAGAGACCATTGGGTCGATCTCCGTCCATCCCAACGGAGCGATCACCGTGAAGAGCATCCAGGGCGCCTTCTCCATTACCAATCAAGACCATGTGGTCTTGGCTTCCATTGCTTCCAAAGACACGGTGACGATTCCCTCTGTCGCTGTCAAGAGTCCTTCGAAGATCATGGTCGCCCAGGCCGGTGAGACAACAGCCGGCGGTCCCGAAGCCGAAAAGTGGGAATTCTTAGGGATCTCCACATGGGGATGGATAGGGATTCTTGCAGGTGTGGCCGCTATTGCAGCGATCGTCGCTGTGGTTGCCAGTAGGGGAGGAGGTCATCACGAAGCAGCCGCGGCGGCACCGACACCGGTCTGCCCGTGATGAGGTGAGTCTCTCAAAAAGGAACAAAACCCATCGGTTCAAGTCGCGAAATCCTGATCGGGCTTTCTTTAAAAAGGGTAGGGTAAAATGATTTCAAAGATATTCACGTTCTTTGTTGCGGGGTTGGTCTGTCTCGTTGTTGCCCTCTCTTGCGCTTCCAAGTCTTCTCTCAAAAAAGATGTCGACCACTCCAGTTTGCCCACCCAGGAGATGGAGTCTTCCAAGCAAGTGAAGGCCATGAATGAGAGGATTCTGATGAGGAGCCTCTCTTCGGGAAGGGATTTTTATCGCGATTATAAAATCGGACCGGAGGATCTGATCGAGATCTCTGTCTTCGAGGAAGAGAAGTTGAATAAGACTGTCCGTGTCAGCTCCCAGGGAAATATCAGCCTTCCTTTGCTCGGGGTATTGAGGGTGAAGGGTCTGACGGCCAATGAATTGGAGAAGGAGGTGCGGGATCTTCTGGCTGAAAAATATTTCCAGGATCCCCACGTCAGTATTTTCATCAAAGAGTATCGGAATCAACGAATCTCGGTGATCGGCGCTGTGGAGAAACCGGGGGCCTTCGACGTCACCGGCAAGAAGACGATCCTGGATGTGTTGGGTTTGGCAGGAGGTCTCAAGGAAGACGCCGGGCCCTTGCTCTTTTTGATTCGGCCGCCTCAACCAGAAGATGAAGTCTCGAAGGGGAAAGAAGAATCCGAGGCGATGAAACCCAGCACGTTTGTGATCGATCTCGAAGAGTTATTGGTCAAAGGGGATCTGACCCTCAACCTCACCTTGAATCACGGCGATGTCATTAACGTTCCGGTATCCGGCAAGATCTTTGTCGGCGGGGAAGTGAATAAGCCAGGAGGGTTTCCTCTCAAGGGGAAGAGAGTCACTGTGAGTCAAGCCATTGCGATGGCAGAGGGATTAAAACCCGAAGCGAGAGGTGGAGAAACCAAAATCTTTCATTACGCTGCAAAAGGGGGCGAGCGCGAAGTCTTTTCTGTCGATGTCTATGCCATTCAGAAAGGAAAAAGCGACGACCCCTACCTTAAGGAAAACGATATCGTCATCGTTCCCAAAAGCGGTGTGAAAGCCTTTCTGTTTGGGCTGCGGGATACCGTTAAAGGGTTAATGGGGTTCGGCGTCTCCATGGGGGCTCTTTAGAGCGAGGAGAATCAGATGAATTATATCAGACAGATCCCTCCGGAAGGATATTATCAGCTCCCTCCGCCTCCGGGATATTCGAATGTGGTCGTTCAGGAGGAGAAGGAGGTGAACCTCAGGGATTACTGGAAAGTGATCCGGAAAAGAAGATGGACGATCATCGCCTTTTTTTTGATCGTATTGATCGCCACCGCAGTGGGAACATTTACGATGAGACCCATCTACCGCGGGACGACCACCATCCAGATCAATAAAGAGAACCCTCAGATCGTCGATTTCAAAGAGATCTTTGCCGTCAACACCATGGACATGGACTACTATCAAACTCAGTACAAGATCCTCGAAAGCCGGAGCCTTGCGAGACGGGTCATCCAGGCCTTAAAGCTTTCGGAGCATCCTGAGTTCCAGCCAAAACCCGCGACACCCTTTCAACAATGGAAGTCCGGACTCTCCCATTCTCTGTCAACCCTTTTCGCTCCCTCCGGGAGCAATTCTTCTGAGAGCCCTTCCGGGATCGATCCTTCTGAAAATGTAAAGGAAACCTCTCTGATCAACCAGTTTTTAGGAAGGTTAAAGATCGAGCCCATCCGGAATTCCCGGCTTGTCAAAATCCATTTCGACTCGAACTCCCCCCCGTTATCAACTCAGGTATCCAACACTCTGGCGGCGACATACATCCAGCAGAATCTGGAGGCCCGTTTTGTTTCGACAGAGCAAGCCAAAGAGTGGTTGACCAAGCAGCTTGAAGATCTGAAAGCTAAGGTGGAGAGAGCGGATGAGGACCTCCAGGCATTCGGGTCCAAGCATGATATTATCTCTCTCGAGGAAAAAGAAAACGTGACCATGCAGCGGCTCACCGAGCTGAATGAAGCCCTGACCAAGGCCGAAGCAGAACGGATGGCCAAGGAGGCCCTTCATAAGCAGACCAAAGCTCGAAATTTCGATTCCCTGCCCACCATTCTTGAGAACAAGCTGGTCATGGACTTGAAACAGGCTTACATCCAGCTTGAAGCACAATATATGAAACTTTCTGAGACCTTCAAACCAGAATATCCAGAGATGGTGCGAATCAAAAGTCAGATGGAGACCGTTCAGAACCGCCTGAACGGTGAGATCAATAAGATTATCAACGGTATCAGTAGCGATTATGAATCGAGCCTCCGCAGAGAATCCTTAGTCAGGCAAGCTTTTGAGCAGCAAAAAGCAAAGACCCTGGCGATGAAAGAGAAAGGGATTCAGTATAACATCCTGAAGCGGGAAGCGGATACGAATCGAGAGCTGTATAAGGGTCTCCTCCAGAGAATGAAGGAGGCAGGCGTCTCGGCGGGCATCACAGCGAGCAACATCCAGATCATCGACCAGGCCGAATTACCGACAAAACCGTATAAGCCGAATAAAACACTCAACCTTCTTCTCGCCGCGGTGGTCGGCCTTTTCCTCGGGGTGGGTCTCGCTTTTTTCTTCGAGTACCTTGACAACACCGTTAAGACTCCGGAAGACGTAGAGCAGCTCATTCGACTCCCGTCCTTCGGAATGGTGCCGGAGATCTCCAACGGCAGGCGCAGGCGATTGGAGAAGGGAACCTCTTACCCGGTCGAGCTCATCACCTACGGCCATCCCAAGTCGATGCTCTCCGAGGCCTACCGGAGCATCCGGACTTCGATCCTCCTCTCTTTTTCGGAGAAACCTCCGAAAAAGATTGCCATCACCAGCCCGAACCCGGCCGAGGGAAAGACCACAACCGTCATCAATACAGCCATCGCCCTATCTCAGACGGGTGCGCAAGTGCTCATCATCGATGCAGACCTGAGGAAGCCGAGGATCCACAAGATCTTTAACCATGAGAACGGAATGGGTCTCTCGAACTTCCTGTCCGGGCACGGGGACCTGGAGTCGGTCGTCAAGAAGTCAGAGGTGCCGAACCTTTTTTACATTCCCTCTGGTCCCATTCCTCCCAACCCTTCGGAGCTCCTCGGTTCAAATCTTTTTAAAAAGATGGTGGAATCTCTGGAAGCCCGGTTCGATCATATGGTTTTTGACTCTCCACCCGTGCTGGGGTTCGCCGACGCGATCATTTTATCGAATTCAGTGGATGGGGTCATCCTCACGGTGTTAGGTGGAAAGACACCCAGGGAGACGCTCCAAAGGGCTAAAGAAGTGCTTCGGCAGGTCAACGTCAAAATCCTTGGGGTGGTGATCAACCGGGTGGATATTCGCCGTAGCGATTATGGATATTACTACTACCGGTACCATTCCTATTACGGCAAGGAAGGGAAAAAGAAGGAAATTCCCTACGTATCGGAAGAAGAATCGGTCACAACCTAACCTAAGGATCTTTATTCTTCATGAAGCGGATCTTCCTTTCCGTTCTCGCTGTCATCGCTTCGTTGGCGGCGGGTTATTCCATCATTACCGTCTGGAGTGGAATCTCCCTCTACCAGACCAGCCTTTCTGAGGAAAATCTTCTCAGGGCCATCCGGTTTGCGCCGTCCAACCCCGATCCCTATTATCGATTGGGCCTTTTCTATCAGTGGGATATCCGCCGTATCGATTTAAGGGAAGCCGCCCGGTATTTCACGAAAGCGATTGAGCGAAATCCCCTTGAGCAGGAATACTGGCTTAACCTGGCCAAGGTGCGACACCGGATGGGTGAAAGGACTGCCTCCGAGGGTGCTTTGGGAAATGCCATCTCGGTCTTTCCCACCAGCTATCGGGGAAGATGGGTGGCCGGAAATCTTCTTCTCCAACAGGGAGATTTCGAGAAGGCCCTCCCCCACTTCTCTTATTTACTCGCTCATTACCCGAATCAAGGCGCCGCGGTCTATGAGGTTTTAGAGAAGGCGGTGAGCGACCCTGACTTCATTCTGGAAAAAATCGTCCCCAAAGATCCTTCGTCCTTCAGGCAATACCTTTCCTACCTGTATGAGACGGGCGATAAGGATTCTGTTCGAAAGGCATGGGCAAAAAGATTTTCCTTCGCCTATCAAGCCGATCGAGTCCAGACGCTCCGGCACGTCGAATTTCTCATCTCCCAGGGCGAGTTGAACGAGGCATTTCAGGTCTGGGGGGCGAGACTTCAAGAAGAGGGTCTATCCGCGTCCTCCGATAGCAACCTGGTCACCAATGGTGATTTTGAAAAGGACCAAGTCCTGGGGGGAGGTTTCGATTGGAAGCTGGAGAAAGTCGCCGGGGCCGAGGTCTCCTTCGACCCTTCCGTCGTCCTCGAGGGAAAGCGTTCACTCAAGATCGTGTTCGACGGGAAGGAAAACGTCGATTTCCATCACGTCTTTCAGTTCTTGCCGATAAAAGGCGGTGCGGAATATGTCCTCCGGGCGAATGTGAAGACACAGGCCGTAACGACGAAGAGCGGTCTGAAGATAGAGGTCATCGGGATCGGTCAGGCCTTTCAGAAACAATCGGAGGCGTTGACGGGGGACAACGCGTGGAGGGAGCTGGTCGTCGGCTTTCGGACCCCGGCCCAATTACAGGGTGGGCTGGTGAGAGTCAGAAGGGATAAGACCGACAAATTTGATCGTTACATCAGCGGCACCGTCTGGATCGACCATGTCCGCTTAACTGAGAAGGGTTATTAAATAATTGAGTCACTGGGTCATTGATAACCTGGTTATTGAGTAATTGGTAACTTGGTTATTGAGTCATTAA